>NZ_CP129884.1:3972068-4634080 GCF_030490285.1 Methylomonas montana
TCTGCAATTGGCGCGATTGATTCCGGTGATTTTGGAGATGAATGGCACGGCGATCATCACTGCCGACCACGGCAACGCCGACGAAATGTACGAGCTGGATAAAAAAGGCAACGTAATTCGCAATGGCGAAGGCCGCACCAAATCCAAGACCTCGCACACGCTGAATCCGGTGCCGTTCGTGTTGATTTCCGGGGAGAACCCAGGCTATAAATTACGTAGCGATATAGCGGCGCCGGGTTTGTCAAATTCGGCAGCAACGATCCTGAATCTCTTGGGCTTTGAAGCGCCGGAAGATTACGACCCTAGTTTGATCGAAGCAGTCTAAAGACCACGCACCTGCTCGCTACGGATGTTTTGTACATTCGTAGCAAGCAGGTACGGAATGGCTAGCGTAGGTTGGGGGACGAACCCCAACAAAATAGAATGTTAGGGTTCATTACATTGCCCCCGACATCCGGTCCTTACGAACCATAGAAAATTGAAATATATTTACGATACCGTTTTGATATGTTGACGCAACTATACGAAGGAATAATTAAATCATGGAAAGAAGATAAAGGTTTTGGCTTCATACAACCCAATGGCGGAGGAAAAGACGTATTCATCCATATCCGTGATTTAAAACATAAAAACTATCGCCCTCAACAAGGGGACGGCATTTGCTATCGAGTAATCCAGGATCAAAATGGCAAAACAAGAGCTTATGATGCTTTCATAAAAGGAATAGAAATAAGCCATTTTACAAAAAAAAACCTTCGCCCAAACAAACCTCTACAAAAATCAAACCCACAATATCAACTCGGAATACTGCCAATTTTTGTTATCGCAACCATTCCGTTCGCATGCTCTATTTTTATAATTTTCCGAGATCGCAATTTATTCCCGTTTTTTTCCTATGTTTTATTAAGCTTATCGATATTCCTTATTTACGCAATAGATAAAACTAAAGCCCATAAGAATAAATGGAGGATTCCAGAAAATACATTACATTTTTTTGAACTTCTGGGCGGCTGGCCAGGCGCACTAATTGCGCAACGAATAATGCGACATAAAAACAAAAAACCATCCTTTCAAAAAGTATTTTGGATTATTGTAACAACGCATATAACGGCTTGGATTGGCGTAATATTTTTTGCTAATAACTTGAAGCATCTATTCAAGCCATAGGACGAATTTGGAGTGAAGTTACAATCGATTGAAGTTTTTCGTCACCATTCAAATATACCGCCTCGGATCAATCCCCCAGCGTGACGGAATTTCAAACGAGGCAATGCGATCATGGCAGCCGGGCTTCGACAGATCGAAATCATGCGGCGGCATGAAAACGCGGGACTGGCTGTTGTAAACCACTCTAACCTTGGGATGCAGCAAATTTTCATGATGCTGCTCCACTACCACCGCCAGATAGCCGCTATCCAGGCGGACTAAGGTGCCGACCGGATAAATGCCGATGGTGCGGATAAATTGATGCACCAGTGTCAGCTTGAAATGGTGACCACTCCACTCCAGCAGTTTCCGCAACACTTCCGTGGGTTCGATGCCAGCGTGATAAATGCGCGTCGAGGTCAGCGCGTCATAGACATCCACTACCGATGCCATCTGCCCGTAGAGACTGATCTCGTCGCCCTTCAGGCCCAGCGGATAGCCGCTGCCGTCGTAACATTCGTGATGCTCGGCGGCCACGCTTAGCGCTATTGGCGAAATACCCGGCGTTTTTTCCAAGACCAGACGACCATAGCGGACGTGCTTTTTCATGATTTCAAATTCAGCTTCGCTGAGTTTGCCGGGCTTGTTTAGAATATTATTTGGCACCTGCATTTTACCGATGTCGTGCATCAAGCCGCCCAGTCCGACCAGTTCGATGGTTTTGCGGTCAATATCCAAAGCCCGGCAAAAGCTGATCAGCAAGGTACCAACCGCCACCGAATGTTGGAAAGTGTATTTGTCGGCTTGCTTGATTCTGAGTAGGCTGACGATAGCATCCGGGTTGCGAAATATCGAATCGGCAATACTGGAAACTACCGGCTCTACCTGTTCCAGCTCAACCTGCTTGCCCAATCGGCAATCCTGCAAGACGTTATGCACGATACGGTTGGCTTCCCGGCAAATATGCTTGGCTTGCACCCGTTCGTGCTCAATGGCAACCTGAGGCGGCACCCGCTGGAGAGTTTGCCCCAAGTGCTGCATCCGGCTTTCAAGTTGCCGATGAACTTCTTCGGCACTGGGCGCTTCCGGCATATCTGGCCCAAGTTCGGTATCGATGTATACCTGACGGATGCCATATGCGGCGATTTTTTCGATGTCCCCGTCGGACTGGACCAAAAAGCTGTTACGCAAGAACGGATGATCAATCCAGGGACAATTGATGTCATGGATAAACATATTCGGCTTAAGGTCGGTAACATCGATTTTTTTAATCATCGCGCGGTGTGCCGGGAAAAATATCGCCAGGATTGCTCTTGGCAAGCATAACTAAGAATAAGTTAATGGATTTTAGCGTCGTCTGCATCGGCAATGCGTTTGGAGATCTCCAGCAATAAGGTGTCAATGCAGAATTGGCAAGCACTAGCCATTGCGCTAGGCTAACCGCCTTTTTCCAGATAAATTCAAAATGGAGTTACTCAGCATGCTGCGCTACAACCGGCCTCGATACATCGCCTTGGGGCTACCCAGTTTGTTGAACGCCCTGTTACTGGCGTTATACGTGCGCGAGATAAATACTGCTGGCTCGCATGACCAGTACGCGATACCGCTATATCTAGTCATTGCCGGCGGATACGGTTTATTCGGCGTATCGGCGATGATCAAACGCAGCCGCGACATGGGCTCTTCGGCTTGGGGCATACTGTTGGGGTTTCTATTTGCGCCGCCGCTGATGCTGCTGGTTGCGCTGGTTTTGATTTTTGTACCCAGCAATCCGGCGGCAGACCAACTCGAACCGCCGCCCTCGCCTCCCACACGCGACATTTGGCTAACCGGCATGGTGCTGCTGGTATTGCCATGGCTAGCGGTACTTTTGCTCCGAGCCTTATAAAGATGCGCCCATGCATTTCCCGTCGCAAAACTGTCGTTTACCCTACATTTTACAAGCGCAAAAGTCGGCGACTTTCTTACAAATAGACGCCATCTCCGAAACAACGCTAAGTTATGCTTCCTTGTTCTCTCATCCACGCCATTAACCACCCCATAACAATCAAATACTTATCAACCTCCATTCTAATCAAGCCCCCATCCAACGATTATTCGGGCAACTGGCATCATAATTGATGAGTCTTGGATAAGGCCTTGCATACGAACCGGACGAAGACTCTCCAAATAAATCGACTCCTCCGTCAGCACTGCCCCAACCCTGTTCAGTGAACCGATACATAATCATGGAAACGAACACCCTATGAGCACCTATGCCATCGGCAGCGTGAAAGGCGATTACCAATCGTTAAAGAAGCTTCTGGATACCATCCGCTTCGATCCGGAACAAGACCGGCTGTGGTTCTCCGGCAATCTGGTCAACGAGGGACAAGAATCCCTACAAGTCCTCCGCCATATCAAAAGCCTGGGCAAGGCTGCGCTGATGGTATTAGGCGCTCAGGAACTGCATTTATTGGGCGTGGCGTCCGGCTACGCCCAAGCAAACGCCGACGATACTTTCGATGAGATTCTCAATGCCCCGGACCGGGACGAGTTGTTGAAATGGCTACGGCAACGCAGTCTGATTCATCACGACTCGAAACTGAACTTTACCCTGGTGCATGCCGGCATCCCCGGCGAATGGACGTTTAGCCAAGCCTTGACCTTTGCCTACGAAGTGGAATCCGTGCTATCCGGCAGTAATTACGCGGCTTTTCTGGAAAACAGAAAGCAAGATCAATCCCGTTGGCATGCCAAACTGCGGGGCTGGAAACGCCTGAACTTTATCGCGAACGCCTATACCGTGATGAAGTATTGCAACGAACAAGGCAAGCTGGATTTCAAAGCCAGCGGCGCGATAGATTCGCAAGCCCAAGGCTTAGTCCCTTGGTATCGAGTGCCCGAACGAACTACCGCCAAGCTGAACGTCGTTTTTGCCGACGATGCCAATTTTACCGACTCCTCGTTTCCGGGCATTTACCCCTTATCCTCGCATGGTACGCTGTCGGCATTAAAACTATCAGCGGAGCCGGAAACCATCACCATACCCAGATAAAAACGAAATTATTCGCACGAGCTAAACCATTCAATTCAGTGCGGACAAACCAGGGATGTTTAATTTCTGATGCCTACCGAGGTATCCTGGCCTCTGACATTATCCAAACTCGCCCCATCGAGATTGGCGTTTCGAAAGTCGGCCCCGGACAGATTGGAGCCGCTTAAATTCGCACCGGACAAGTCGGCCCAGCCAAACTGGCCGCCGCTTAAATCGACGTTTCGGAGCGATACATTGGTCATCACCGCA
This sequence comes from Methylomonas montana, assembly GCF_030490285.1. Taxonomy (NCBI): domain Bacteria; kingdom Pseudomonadati; phylum Pseudomonadota; class Gammaproteobacteria; order Methylococcales; family Methylococcaceae; genus Methylomonas; species Methylomonas montana. The sequence goes on from NZ_CP129884.1 coordinate 3,976,501, forward strand.
TGGGTAAAATTAACGTCGCGCAAGTCGGCATGGTTCAACACGGCATTGGTCATTTCGACACGATCCGACGCTTGGCCCTGAATCTCGGTATTCGCGCCTAAATTGGCCCGCCTCAGTTTGGCGCCGGTTAAATTGACATTGTTTAGCGAACCGGTGACACGACTGTCGCTCAGATCCGCGCCGGACAAATCGGAATTATCCAAAACCACCCCATACAGACTGGCACCAGACAGATTGGCCTTCCGCAAGCTGGCATGACGTATTTGGGCGAGATTGAGATTGACGCCATTCAACCGGGCGCCATTGAGTTTGGCGCCATCAAGATTGGCGGAAAAAAAATTGGCTTTATTAAAATCAATTCCGGATAAATCCAATCCCGACAGGTCCTTTTTAGCCAGTTGAGGCTGTTGGACGCCGGCTTTGGCAATAATCAGGATCACATCCTGTCGAGACAATTCCGCGGATAAGCCCGGCGGTAGCCAAAGCCACGACATCAAACCGATCAATGCGCGGCAAGCAATGGACTCTAATTGCATAACTACTCCATAAAAAGGTTTGACTATGAAACACGAAGCCTATCTGGCGTTTTAGCCAATCTAGATTAGGCCGGTAGATATTAATGCTTTATGGGAAAAATGCATCCTCGAATTTAAAAGCCGCATTATCGGCTTGCTTTGGTTTACGCGGCAAAACACCCGTAAAGTCGAGTTAGGTATATTATTTACGGCCAGAGCAATTCAAACTTTTTAGCTATGACCGATGTCGGCCGCAAGTTATTGGCACTCGCCTTGATAGTGGCATTGCCTAGTTTAGGCTGTTTCAGCTATTACGCGGCTGAGGACGCCCATGCAAATAATCCACTGGCAACGCTAGCAATTGTATTGTCGTATCCAACGCTGCTGATTTCGCTGGCCACCGTTATCGCCTTGCGGCTTTCAAAACGACCTCATCGCCTTGGCTTAGCGCTCGCGGGGACATGTTTAATCGTTTCGGCGGCCATATTGCTGTGGGCACGACTATAGACAATCCAGCCTAACTCATCTGTGCATACGAGCAAAGCGATTTCAGCGCGAAATGCCGCCTACTAAATTTACTAGCAAAAATAACACTAAAAAACATTAAGCAACTATAGTTCCTTATACTTTCGATCCAGCAAAGCCGTTAGGAACATCAGCCATGAATTTTCTAATTTCCCCCGCCATTGCATTGATGGACAAACTTCGATATCCAGCCAAATTCGCACTATTGTTCACCATTGTGCTGATTCCAATGTTGTTCATGGCTGGCACTCTGGTTAAGCAATTTCAGGCGGAAACCCGTTATCTGGAACAAGAGCGCCATGGTTTACGCTACATCGCCGCCCTTAGAAAGCCCATTGAACATATTCAACAACACCGCGGCATGACCAACGCCTTTAGAAACGGCGCCGAACAATTCAGAGAGCGCATCTTTAGCAAACGCCAAGAAATCGATAGCTATTTTGCAGACCTTGAGGGAGTGGACCGCGAACTGCAACCCGCATTGAAAACCGAAGGTCTGCTCGCCAAGCTCAGTCAGCAATGGAGCGACATCAAAACTCAGGCTATGGACCAAGAATTGAACGCCGCTATAGCCGCACACAATCTGTTGATAGCGGATAGCTTGAAGTTGCTCACTCATATTTCAAATACATCCGGGATCATTCTCGACCCGCAACTCGACAGTTTTCATATGGGTTTCGCGCTGACTTCTGATTTACCCGAGTTAATCGAAGCCATGGGACAAGCGCGCGCACTCGCCTCCGGAATCGCCGCTAAGGGCACTATCAATCCGCAAACACTGACCAAATTGCTGATATTGATCGCCAATATAGACACACATGCCCGCAAGGTGGACGAAGGCCTTAAAGTGGCATTTGCCGGGAATCCGGAGGTCGGCCGACATCTCAGCGGGCTCAACGAAAGCTATCAAAAAACGCTGCAAAACATGCTGGACTTATTACGGCAGCAATTGATCGAAAGCGAAACGATCGTCGTCGATAGCCAGACAGTTTTCGACACAGCCACTCATGCAATCACCCAGTCCTACCAGCTCTACACCGGGCTGATACAAGAACTTGACCTTATTTTCCAAACCCGTAGCGCCGTGGCCGACCGATTTCTGCAATTTACGCTGGCCGGACTGCTAGGGATTCTTTTAGTGGTGATTGTGCTCTTGCTGGGCTTAATGCAGTCGGTCAATCGCAATATTGTCGCTATTAATGCCGCAACAAAGCTCGTTGCCAAAAACGATCTAAGCGCCAGGGTGCACATCGAATCGAACGATGAAATGCGGGAAATTGCCGAAAACTTCAACGCGATGATCGATACCAGCTCGGCGTTGCTGAAAGAAATCATTCATGCCAGTGCCGAATTGAATACATCGGCGCAAAAAGTCTATACATTTGCCAGCCAAAGTGCCACCCACCTGGACCGGCAACGCCAAGAAACCACATCGGTGGCGACTGCGGTCACCGAAATGAGCGCCACCATCCAAGAAGTGGCCACCACCACCAATACCGCCGCCCAGGCAGCCAGCAATGCCAACGAACAAACAAAAAACGGCAAAAATGTCTTAGCAAGCGCCACGGTGTCGATCAGCCAATTGGCTAAAGATATTGAGGACGCAGCCAACGTGATTCAAAGCCTGGAAAAAAGCAGCGAATCCATAGGCTCTTTAATCGATGTGATTAAAAGTATCGCCGAACAAACCAACTTACTGGCATTGAACGCCGCGATCGAGGCCGCCCGCGCCGGCGAGCATGGTCGCGGTTTTGCGGTGGTGGCCGATGAAGTTCGCAGTCTGGCCTGCCGGACTCAAGAATCGACAACAGTCATCGAAAACATGATCGCCAAATTACAAAGCGGCTCACGGGAAGCCGTCGCCGTCATGCAGCAGAGCCGCAGACAAGCACATATCGGCGTGGAACGATCTCAGGAAGCGATGCAAATGTTGGAAGCGATTAGCCAGTCTGTGGCGACCATCAATGCGATGAATCTACAAATTGCCAGTGCGGCAGAACAACAAACTGCGGTGACCGAGGAAATCAACCGGAACATCGTCGATATCACCAGCCTATCCGAACGAACAACTGGCGGTGCGACGCAAACTACAATGGAGGCTAGCCGCCTAAATCAGCTCGCGGAAAATTTACAAAAACTGACCAAGCAGTTCAAGATTTAGACCTGAGCCTTTTAGAGAACGCTACCGTGTCCATTTCGATACGAATTGGACACGGTAACAGTGCTCAATCTATTTACCCAGCACTTCGCCTCTAACGCTTTCCACCAGTGCCGCCGCTTCCGCGATCAAATCTGCTGGTACGTTCAGTTCTTGCATGGTTGCACCCAAGTGTTCCATGACGGCATCGTAGTGTGAGTCGTTCAAACCCATTTTTACCAAGCGTGCATGGCCGTCGCGCAAGGATCGTCCGGTGTAGTTATTAGGTCCGCCGAAAGCCACCGTCATAAAGGCTTTTAAATGCTCGACTTGCTTCGCCATGTCGGTTCTTTCGAAGAAGCGGTTGATCCGGTAATCGTCCAACACCTTGCCGTAAAACACGTCGACCGCTGCGTTCACTGCTGCTTCGCCGCCGATGCGTTCATACAACGATGGTCCTTGCACTTCGTTTTCTTCACTCATTATTTACCCCTCCTCATATAATTATGTAATTTTCGAGGCGGCGTCCAAACCAGCAAGTGATTGATTTTGCCAAATTTAACGGCCTCGGCGGCGATGATACTCGATGATAGTTTCGTATCCAAACTATTTCAGCGCCACCAAAGACCTTACTCTATGTAAGTTATTGAATCTTCTCAAGACCACCCAGATAAGGCCGCAAAGCTTCCGGCACCGTAATCGAACCATCTTGGTTTTGGTAATTCTCCATCACCGCGATCAAGGTCCGGCCGGCTGCCAAGCCCGAGCCGTTTAAGGTATGCACCAACTCAGGCTTACCGGTTTCCGGATTGCGCCAACGCGCTTGCAGACGGCGAGCCTGAAAGTCTTTGAAGTTACTGCATGAAGAAATCTCACGGTATTTCTGTTGGCCTGGCAGCCAGACTTCCAGATCATAGGTTTTTGACGACGAAAAACCGGTGTCACCCGCGCACAGCAATACTTTTCGGTACGGCAAATTCAGTTTTTTCAGAATGGTTTCCGCATGCGCGGTCAGTTCTTCGTGGGCCTGCACCGATTGTTCCGGCGTGACGATTTGCACCAGCTCGACTTTTTCGAATTGATGCTGACGGATCATGCCGCGCACATCGCTGCCGTAAGCGCCAGCCTCGCTACGGAAACACGGCGAATGGCAGACAAATTTCAACGGCATTTGCTTGGCCTCGACAATCACATCGCGAACGATATTGGTGACCGGCACCTCAGCGGTGGGAATCAGGTAAAAAGTCGGATCGTTCTTGACGGTGAACAAGTCTGCCTCAAACTTGGGCAACTGGCCGGTACCGCGCAAACTGTCGGCGTTGGCCAGGAACGGCACATAGGTTTCCTGGTAGCCGTGCTCATTGATATGCGTATTCAGCATGAGCTGGATGATGGCGCGTTGCAAGGTCGCCAGCTTACCGGCCAGTACCACGAAACGGGCGCTGGCAATCTTGGCGCCCAGCTCGAAATTCATCCCCAAGGGCTCACCCAAGTCGACATGATCTTTAGGGATAAAATCGAACTGGCGCGGTTCACCCCAGCGGCTGATTTCGACGTTGTCGGCATCGCTTTTACCGGCCGGCACCGCCTCGTCGAGAATATTGGGAATGCCTTCCAGCAGCGCATTTAGCTGGTTTTGAATATCGTTCAATTCGGCTTCGGCCGCTTTCAACTGATCGCCCAAATCCGCCACTTGATCCAGCAAAGGTTGAATATCCTCGCCCTTGGCCTTGGCCTGGCCGATGGCCTTGGAGCGGGTGTTACGCTCGTTTTGCAGTTCCTGGGTTTTGACCTGGACGTCTTTGCGCCGGTCTTCCAAGGCCTGATAAGCGGCGGCATCGAATTGAAAACCGCGTCTTTGCAGTTGTTGCACAACCAGTTCCAGGTCGCTTCTGAATAAACGAGGGTCTAGCATGAGAATAAGTATCCTGAATTAAGAAAGTGAGAGTAAAACGAGGCTATACCTGCTTGCCCAGCCACAAGCCTAGCCATAGCGCGGCGCTGCAAAAAGCAATGTTGCTCAAAAAAACGGTCAGCATCGCCCCCATGTGCGATTCAAAGGAATGTCCGCTTTCCAACAGGTAGAGAATTAAATATAAACCGGACAGCGTGATGAATACGCCAATTAGGATGGTCACCAAAATCGCTCGGTGCTCTATCGAAATGTCGAGTTTATGCATCAACACCGTGGCAACAATACCGATTAAAAACGCGCCGATGCAATTGACTAGTGTCAGCGCATAGGGGAACGGCCAATCCAGCAAGCGCAGGGTGCCATTCGAATATAAAAACAAACCTTTGCCTAGCGCCAAACCAGCCCATACCGCCAATAGGCACCCCAGTACGCTGACCACGACATTCAGCCCGGCCTTGCCGATTTGGCCCTGTTCCAGCAGATAAAATGTTTCCAGGGAAAAGCTGGAAAAAGTGGTAAAGCCCCCCATCACCCCGACCAGAATCGCGGTGCGGTATTCCAACGCGATGTTTAGCCGTTGCAGAATCAGCGCTTCGGTCATTAGGCCGATCAAAAACGAACCGATCAGATTGACGGTTAAAGTGCCGTAGGGAAAGCCGCGCCCTAGCCACAGATACACGCCGCTGGAAGCCAGATAGCGCAGCATGGAACCGATAGCGCCGCCCAGAGCGACCGCGAACAATTGAAACATCAGAATTTAAAGAACGTTTCCCGATAGTAACGCAATTCTTCAATGGACTCGATAATGTCATCCAAGGCTTTGTGCGAGGCCTGCTTGTTAAAACCATCCCGCAATTGCGGCGCCCAACGCGCGGCCAGCTCCTTGACGGTAGAAACATCCAGATTGCGATAATGGAAAAACGCTTCCAGCTTAGGCATGTAGCGGTACAAGAAGCGTCGATCCTGACAGATGCTGTTACCGCATATCGGCGAGGTGCTGGCCGGCACCCAGTTTTGCAAAAACTCGATGGTGCGGCGCTCCGCTTCGGCAGCATCAATGTTCGAGTCTTTAACCCGCTGAATCAGACCAGATTGACCATGATGTTGCTGATTCCAGTCGTCCATCGCCGCCAGAACGGCATCGGACTGATGCACCGCCATTACCGGCCCTTCGGCCAGGATATTCAGATTTTTATCGGTCACCACCGTGGCAATTTCGATGATTAGATCGTTATCCGGATCCAAGCCTGTCATTTCCAGATCGATCCAGATAAGATTGTCCGCATCCACAGCCATTTCGATTCCATAGTATTAATAATGTTGCGGCAAATTGTAGCATTAGCTAATCTGTACCGCTAATTGTTAACCCCACTTGTATAGGCTTGATGAACACGTTTACTGTCATTTTTCTAGCGGCTTTAGTCCTTTCCTACGGCATCCAATTCTGGCTGGCACGTCGCCAGAAAAATTACGTGTTGCAGCATCGGCAGCAGGTGCCTACAGCATTTCAAGACCGGGTATCGCTTAGTGCGCATCAAAAGGCAGCCGACTACACCATCGAAAAAAGCAAGCTGAGCGATATCGACAGCGTAGTGGGCATCGTATTTTTGCTGGCCTTAACCCTGGGCGGCGGCATCAGCCTGGTGTTCGACTTCTGGTCAACCTTCGACCTGTCGCCGCTAAAGGCCAGTCTGGCGGCCATGGCCAGTGTGTTTTTATTGATGACTGTTATCGAAATCCCGTTCAGTTTGTATCAAACCTTTGTCACCGAAGAAAAATTCGGCTTCAACAAAAACACTTTGCCGCAGTTCATCAAAGACCAACTGATGTCGATGGGCTTGACACTGGCGATAGGCTTGCCAATTCTGGCGCTGATTCTGTGGGTAATGGACAGCATAGGCGGCCTATGGTGGCTATATGCCTGGGCGATCATCATGAGTTTTTCGCTACTGATGAGCTGGCTGTTTCCTACCGTGATCGCGCCGCTATTCAACAAATTCACGCCGATGCAGGAAGGCTCCTTGAAACAACGCATCCAGGGCTTGCTGGAACGTTGCGGCTTCAGCAGCAACGGCATTTTCATCATGGACGGCTCGCGCCGTTCCGGCCATGGCAACGCTTATTTCACCGGCCTGGGCAACAACAAACGCATCGTGTTTTTCGACACACTGGTCAACTCCTTGGACGAGGAAGAACTGGAAGCGGTGCTGGCTCACGAACTAGGTCATTTCAAATGTAAACACACCATCAAGATGCTGGTGGCTTCGTCGGTGATGACTTTGATCAGTTTTGCGATTTTGGGCTGGTTGATTACTCAGGATTGGTTTTTCGACGGTCTGGGCGTTACCACTCATTCCAACGCCGCCGCGCTATTGCTGTTCATGCTGGTCTCGCCGGTATTCACCATTTTCATGCAACCGATCAGCGCCTATTTTCAGCGTAAATTCGAGTTCGAAGCCGACGATTTTGCGACCCACAATGCGCAAGGCAGCAAAATGATCAGCGGCTTGGTCAAACTCTACGAAGAAAACGCCAGTACCTTGACACCCGATCCATTGTACTCAGCATTCCATTACAGCCATCCGCCCGCCGCGATCCGCATAGCGCATATCGAAAAAAGCATGCAGTCCGCCTGATGGCCGATCTGCGCCAAGGCTTGGTCGTCGCCCATCTCGGCAAAGGCATCGCCGTCGAGGTGAGCGACGATTCAGGAATAGTCGCCGAGCAACTCGTGCTTTGCCAGACTTTACGCAAACTGGACACCGTGGTGGTCGGCGACCAGGTGATGTTATCCATGTCGTCGCCGGAGCAAGGCCGTATCGAACAGATATTGCCAAGACGCTCGGTATTGCAACGCCCCAGCCGCGGCAACGATACCCGGCCGGTAGCCGCCAATCTGGATACTATTTTCGTGGTGTTCGCCGCCGAACCGGAATGCGACTTTCTGCTGTTGGATCAATATCTGGCGATTTGCGAAAACTGCAATATCGATGCGGCACTGGTACTGAATAAAGTCGATCTGCCGCTGTCTCCGGCTGTCGAAGAGGGGCTGATTTATTACCAGAGCCTGGGGTACAGCCTTTACAAGGTCAGCGCCAATCAAAAAATTGGCATCGATGCATTGCAACAGGTTTTGTCTGATCGGACCAGCATGTTCGCGGGCCAATCCGGCGTTGGCAAGTCGTCTTTGACTAACGCGCTGCTGCCCGAACGCAATTTGAAAACCAATAGCGTCTCCGAAATCACCCGCCACGGCCGTCACACCACCACTGCCGCAACCTTATACCATTTGCCGGACGGTGGACATTTGATAGACAGCCCCGGCGTGGCCATTTTCGGCCTGGCCGGACTATCCGAGGCGCAATTGGCTTGGGGGTATAGAGAATTTCAGCCTTACATCGGTAAATGCCGTTTCAACGACTGCCGCCACCTCAACGACAAGGATTGTGCGGTGCGCGCGGCGGTAGATGACGGCCTGATCGCGGCTAACCGTTATCAGCGCTTCCTGAAGCTCAGGGAAAAAATGCCGCCGGCCAATCGCGGCCACTAAGCCCTGTCAAACCCCTAGGCTCAGCCGGGCGGCCAATGCATTTGTCTGCCGGCCAGCAGATGCAGATGTAGGTGATGCACGGTCTGACCGCCGTCGTTATTGCAATTGAAAACCGTCCGATAACCACTTTCCGCGTAACCCAACTGTCCGGCAATTTTCGCGGCCGCTTGCAGCATTTGCCCACCCAATAAGACGTCATCCAGATCGTTCAAATTGGCGACATGCCGCTTGGGAATCACCAATACATGCAGCGGCGCTTGCGGATGAAGATCGCGAAACGCCAACACGGCATCGTCTTCGTATACAACGTCCGGCTTAATCTCACCGCTAGCCATCTTGCAAAACAAACAATCGCTCATGTTTCCTCCTAAAATTCGCGGCGACCGTTGAACGCATGCGCCAAGGTGCCGCTGTCGATAAATTCCAGCTCGCCGCCCATCGGTACGCCATGAGCGATACGGGTGGCGCGGACATTGAATTTGCCGGCGACTTCGCCGATGAAATGCGCGGTGGCCTGCCCTTCCACTGTGGAATTGGTGGCCAGAATGATTTCCTTGATTTGCCCGGCCGCCATGCGTTGCTCTAACAGGTCAAAACCCAACTGATCCGGGCCGATACCGTCCAGCGGTGACAAGCGACCGTGCAGTACAAAATATTTACCTTTGAAGGTGGTAGCCTGATCGATTACCCAAACATCGGCCGGACTTTCAACCACGCAGATAGTGTCCGCATCTCGCAACGGGTTGGCGCACACCTCGCACAATTCGGCTTCGGTCAAGGTCCGGCATTCGCGGCAATGGCCGATTTCGTTGACGGCTTTCGCGAGCATTTTGCTTAACTGCATGCCGCCATCTCGGTTGCGCTGCAACAGATGAAAAGCCATGCGTTGCGCCGATTTCGGCCCGACGCCAGGCAAGCAGCACAGACTCTGGATCAACTCTTTCAGCAAACCCTGGTTTTGCATGTTTAGAACGGCATTTGGAAACCGGGCGGGATCGGGATGCCGGCGGTGACGTCGGCCATTTTTTCTTTTTTCATTTTGCCGACTTTATGGACTGCGTCGTTGATTGCCGCCGCCACCAAGTCTTCCAGCATGTCCTTGTCATCGCCGACCAAGGACGGATCGATACTGACCTTGCGCACCTCGCGTTTGCCGGTCATCACAATCGTCACCAGGCCACCGCCGGATTCGCCGTGCACTTCCATCGCTCCCAGTTCTTCCTGGGCCTTTTTTAAGTTGTCCTGCATTTTTTGGGCTTGTTGCATGATGCCCGCTAGCGCATTTTTCATCATCGTCTCTCCAATATTTAATTCAGCGGCTCGATACTACCAGGCATGATTCTGGCGCCAAACGTGTCTTTCAACGCCTGCACGTTGCTGTCAGTGTTAATACTATCGACCGCCGCTTGCTGCCGGTCTTCCCGAGCTTTTTGCATTTCCAGCGCGGGCGTCATTTGCTGAACGGATTGCTGAGTGATCACCAGCTTCAAGGATTTGCCGTAGTAATTTTGTAAGGCCGCGCGGAGGTTTTCCTCGGCTTTGGTGCCAACCTGTTGAAAACCGGGATCGAGCAACAACCGGCAACTGCTATCGTCGATACCGTCCAACACGCAGTTGTTTGCCAGTTCGCGGGTACGGCCGCTGATATTCAGCGCGGCGATGATCTCGGTCCAGTTGCTGGGTTTGGCGGTTTGCGCTACGGGTGCGGATGCGGGGCGAGGCTCATCAATATGCCTTATCTCCACCGCCACTGGCGCAACCGGCGCCGATACGCCGGCAGTCGGCTTAACGACAGCCGGTTTGACGGGCTCAAGCGTTTGCGGTTCCGCGGCTTGCGGCCGAAAAGTCAGCATCCGCAGCATCACCATCTCAAAACCGCTACGCGGATCGGGCGCCAGCGGCAGGTCGCGTTGGCCGATCAAGCCGATCTGATAATACAGTTGTACGTCTTCCGGCAATAAGGCCTTGGCCAAGCTCTCCAGCAGCTGCTTATCGAATTCATGATCGACGAACTCCGGCATTTGCTGCAATAGCGCGACCCGGTGCAACACCCGCAACATCTGCTGCAAAATATCGGCAAAATCCGGCGTCAGTTCGGCGACATCGGCGATTTTCGCCAATAGCGCCCGCGCGTCGCCAGCCGCCAATGCTTGTAACATTTCGTCGATAGGCTGCTGTGCCACGGTGCCGAGCATGCCGATCACCGCTTCTGCCGTGACGCTGCCGCTGCCGTAAACAATGGCCTGATCCAGCAAACTCAAGCCGTCGCGTAAACTGCCGTCGGCGGCTCGGCCCAACATTTTTAGCGCGGCCGGCTCGAAAGCAATTTGCTCCTGGCCCAAAATGAATTGCATCTGCGCGTCAATTTGCTCCGGCAGCAGCCGTTTTAGATTGAATTGCAGACAGCGCGACAGCACCGTAACCGGAATTTTATGCGGATCGGTGGTAGCCAGCAGAAACTTGACGTGCGGCGGAGGCTCTTCCAGGGTCTTTAACAAGGCGTTAAAGCTATGCCCGGACAGCATGTGCACCTCGTCGATTAAATAGACTTTGTAGCGGCCTTGATTGGGTGCGTATTGGGCGTTGTCGAGCAGATCGCGGGTATCTTCGACTTTGGTGCGGGAAGCCGCATCGACTTCGATCAAGTCCATGAAGCGGCCTTGTTCGAAATCCCGGCAGACCTGACATGCGCCGCAGGGATTGAAATCTTTCAGATTTTCGCAGTTGATCGCTTTGGCGAGAATCCGCGCCACGGTAGTTTTGCCGACGCCGCGAGTCCCTGTGAACAGATAGGCATGGTGCAATCTATCATGCTGCAAGGCGTGCTTCAGCGACTGACTGACATGCTCCTGACCGACAAGCTGGGTGAAGTTGCTGGGACGCCATTTTCTGGCAAGAACCTGATAAGCCATTAGCAACGCGGAAAGGCAAGAATTGGGCGGCTACTGTGCCAGCCACATCCCGGCACACGAGTCCGCTGCTACCGTTGCTTCCTTCCGGACCTGGCGGGGTTTACAGCGTATCGTTGCGAGAGGACCGACACAGTAACCATAAAACATCAGCGAAAAGCTGAAGAGAGGCGCATTATCCTTAAAAGCCGACCGATAAGCAACTGTCTTGCCAAAAATAAGCAAATTGCGCCACCCGGCTACTGCATGGATGGTAGAGACAAACTGCTGGCTATCGCATGACCGAAGGACGCGCCAAATCTGCCCGCCAAGCGGTCTATCAAGCGCTCTTGGGGGGTAAAATTCACCTTCTCTTCGGTACCGAACTGGTCGCGCGCCACGCTATCGACACTGCCGAAATCGTCAGCCAACCCCAACCTGACGCCGTCCGTACCGGTCCAAATCAGGCCGGAAAACATGCCAGGCGCTTCGGTTTCCTTCAATCGCTTACCCCGTCCTTCCCGAACCGCGGCAATGAATTGCTGATGCACCTGATCGAGCAAGGACTGCATATGTTTGCTTTCTTGCTGGTTAACCGGCGAGAACGGGTCGAGCATGGCCTTGTGTTCGCCGGCGGTTAATAAGCGCCGTTCGACGCCCAGCTTATCCAGCACGTTCGTAAAGCCGAAGCCGTTCATGATGACGCCGATCGAGCCGATGATACTGGCATGATTCACGAATATCTTGTCGCTGGCCGCAGCGATGTAATAGCCACCCGACGCGCACATATCGCCGACCACCGAATAAATCGGCAACTGCGGATGCTCGGCTTTCAAGCGCCGGATTTCGTCGTAAACATAAGCCGATTGCACCGGACTGCCACCGGGCGAATTGATGTTGAGAATAATACCCTTGGTATGTTTATCCTTGGCCGCGTCGCGCAAACCCTCGATGATCGTATCGGCGCTGGCGCCCTCGCCTTCGGCAATCGTGCCCAACACATCGACGATAGCCACATGCTCGGAACTGCCTGAATCGATCCCATCCTTGAAATGCGGATAAACGGCTATACCCAGTGCGACCGTCAGATAAGCGAAAGTCAATAATTTAAAAAATATGCCCCAGCGCCGTGTCGCTTTCTGTTCGCCGATCGCGGCGAACGCCAACTTTTCCAGCACGGTTTTTTCCCAACCGGGATTGTTTTCAGCAATATCTTCGGGAAGATCGCGATTATTCTCCACCATTTGTCTCCTATATGATTCCGATTAAGTCGGTGGGATAGTTCAAACATAATAAGGGCTGGTACTGCCGCAAGGTTGCTGCCGAGTGCGCGCCACAAGTCACGCCGACCGACGCCACCTGCGCGTTTAAGGCCATTTGCAAGTCATGTACCGAATCGCCGACCATCAGCGCGCGCCGCTTATCGACGCCGAGCTCGGCGACAATTTCGTCCAGCATCAGCGGATTGGGCTTGGAAGCGGTTTGATCGGCGCAACGGGTGGCACAAAACAGATCGGCGACACCAGTGGCATTGATCGCCGCCTGCAAACCCGCGCTTTTCTTGCCAGTCGCCACAGCCAAGCGATAGCCCTGGCTGCGTAACTGTTCCAGCATTTCATAGACGCCGGGAAACAGATCGTCGCGACTGATCTGCTTGGAAAAAAAGGCTTTGCCATAATCGGCGGCCAACTTTTGGCGGGTTTCGCCATCCTGATCTGGAAACAGCTGTTGTATGGCATTTTCGATGCTCAAGCCGACAATGTCCCTGATCGCCTGCGCCTCGGGAACCGGGCAAACACAGCGAGCAGCAGCCTGTTGGATGCAATGCACGATCCAATCCACCGAATCCATTAAAGTGCCGTCCCAGTCGAAAATAATTAAATCAAAGCGGTTTTTCATGGCTTAGTAATTCTTGTAAATCCTCGGGTAAAGGCGCGGTAAAGTGCAGCGAGTCGCCACTGACCGGATGCGCGAACTGCAATTGCTCCGCATGTAAAAACAAGCGTTTATAGCCGCGCTTTTTAAAGGCTTTGTTCGTGTCATCGTCGCCATAACGGTCGTCGGCGACAATCGGATGCCCCAACCAAGCCGCATGCACCCGAATCTGATGGGTGCGTCCGGTCTTGGGCGCAGCATGCACCAACGTCACGTCCTGATATTGTTTCAAGCGGGTGAACAAGGTCTCGGCGGATTTACCGGCCTGACTGACCACCACCATCCGCTCGCCGCCCTGGGCGACATTCTTCAGCAACGGCACCTCGACCAGTTGTTTCTTGCGCTGAAACTGCCCAACCAACAAAGCCAAATAGGTCTTCTGGATACCATCGCCGCGAAAAAGTTCATGCAGCACCTTCAATACCGAACGTTTCTTGGCGATTAGCAAGCAACCGGAGGTCTCCTTGTCCAGCCTATGCACCAACTCCAAAAACTTCTGCTGCGGCCTGACCTGCCTGAGCCCTTCGATCACACCGGAACTGACGCCGCTGCCGCCATGCACCGCAAAGCCGGCTGGCTTGTTGAGTACGATAAAGCCGTCGTCTTCGTAGAGAATGTGGTTTTCCAGGCTGAACTTCAAGGTCGGTTGGACGATGATTTTGTCTTTTTTATCCGCGACTCTGACCGGCGGAATTCGCACGATGTCGCCGAGCTGTAGTTTATAACTGACGTCGATACGGCCTTTGTTGACTCGAACTTCACCCTTTCTGACCATGCGGTAGATACGGGTTTTAGGCACGCCTTTGAGATAAGTGATCAGAAAATTATCGAGCCGTTGTTCGCTGTTTGCCTCGGTAATTTCCAGCCATTGCACTTGCGGATTGGTCTGATTTGCTGCGGTATTCATGCGGCAAATGATAGCAACATATCCGCCAACCATGTTTAAAATTGCTGCTGCCTATAAACATTGCTATATTAGGCTAGTCTATCTTTGGATAGACTTTAATTATAAAAATTTAAAGACAGGGTTTTAGCGCTGTATCTTCGCGCCAAGCTTAATAGAATTTTTTCGGGTTTTATCGCTCAACCCATGATGAGCGAGCTGCATCCTTAGTATAGAGTTCGGTATAACAGATCCCCCACTTTTCAAGCGCCACCCTCGGCAATGCCGATAACCCACTGCGACAATAACTACAATCCCTTGCAGTTTTCAGTCAGTCTGGCCGCTCACTTAAGTACATATCGGGAAACACGCCGCCTTTATCCGCGACAATTAAACCTGTTTAAACTCTAAGTAGGATACATAAAACAATAAGGATAATTTAATGAAAAGAATGCTTATCAACGCCACGCAGCCCGAAGAGCTGCGGGTGGCTTTGGTAGATGGTCAGAAACTCTATGATTTCGACATCGAAGTTCCGTCAAAAGAACAAAAAAAATCCAACATTTATAAAGGTATCATCACTCGGGTAGAACCCAGTCTCGAAGCGGCTTTCGTCAATTATGGCGCCGAAAAACACGGCTTTTTGCCGTTTAAGGAAATCGCCCCCGAATACCGGACCGGCGACAGCGACGAAGGCAAATCCTCCAAATCCAATATTCGCGAAGGCCAAGAAATCGTTGTCCAGATCGAAAAGGAAGAGCGCGGCAACAAAGGCGCAGCGCTAACAACCTACATCAGTTTGGCCGGCACCTACTTGGTGCTGATGCCGAACAATCCCAAGGCCGGCGGCATTTCCCGCCGCATCGAAGGCGACAACCGCAGCGAATTGCGCGAAACCATGGCCGCGTTGGAAATTCCGGACAGCATGGGCTTGATCATCCGCACCGCCGGCTCCGATAAAAACGTCGAAGAACTGCAATGGGACTTGAACTACCTGCTGCAACTCTGGGAAGCCATCGACCGCTCCAGCACCGAACAAACCGCGCCATTCCTGATTTTTCAGGAAAGCAATGTGATCATCCGCGCACTGCGCGATCACTTGCGCGGCGACATCGACGAAATCCTGATCGACCAGGATGGCGCCTTCAAATTGGTGCACAACTTCCTGAAACAGGTGATGCCGCACAATCTACATAAGGCCAAACTGTATCAGGACAGCGTGCCCTTGTTCAGCCGCTATCAAATCGAAACCCAAATCGAGATGGCTTATCGCCGCGAAGTGTCGCTGCCTTCCGGCGGCTCCATCGTCATCGATCACACCGAAGCCCTGACCTCGGTCGACATCAACTCGGCGCGCGCTACTAAAGGCAGCGACATCGAAGAAACCGCGCTGAACACCAACCTGGAAGCGGCCGACGAAATCGCCCGCCAGCTGCGCTTGCGCGACTTGGGCGGTCTGTTCGTGATCGATTTCATCGACATGATGTCCAACAAAAACCAACGCGAAGTGGAAAACCGCCTGCGCGATGCGTTGAAAATCGACCGCGCCAGAATCCAGACCGGCCGCATCTCGCGCTTTGGTTTGATGGAAATGTCCAGACAGCGTCTGCGCCCGTCGCTCGGAGACTCCACGCAACTGACTTGCCCGCGCTGCAAAGGCCAAGGCACCATCCGCAATGTCGAATCGGTCACACTGGCGGTATTGCGTTTGATCGAAGAAGAAGCGATGAAAAAAGGCACCGAGCGCGTAATCGCCCATCTGCCTATCGATTGCGCGACCTTCCTGCTTAACGAAAAACGCGCGGCCATTCAGGAAATCGAAACCAGACTGCAAGTCGGTATTATCGTCCTGCCTAGCAAGCATCTGGAAACACCGGCGTACGACATCGAACGCATCAAATCCGCCAGCGAAAGCAGCGAAGAAAAAGCCAGCCATTTGCAAATCAAGGAAGAAGACATCACGGTTCCGGAATTTGCCAAACAGGCCGGACCTAAATCTGAAAAAGCCGCGATCAAGGAGTTTTTACCCGACTCACCCGCGCCGGTACAAAGTAAGAAAACCTCTGCCGGCCTGATTCAACGCTTCTGGCAACGTCTGATCGGCATCAGCAAAGCAGCCGAGAGCGCCGAAGCCGCTGAAAAAAGCAGCGAAGACAAACCCAGATCCGCTAGAAACAACCGTCGGGACCGTGGCGATCGCGGCGACAGAGGCGACCGTTCAGCATCCGGCCGTAATAACAACCGCCGTAACAACAATCGTCGGCCGCCCAACAATCCGGCAAATGCCGAAACCGCCAGCAACGCGCCAACCGAGCCAAAACAGCCGGTCGCGATTGACCAGGAAAATGCCAACGATGCCGCCGCAGCCCCTAAAAGAGAGGCCGCAGGCCAGGAACGCAGCCGCCGCAGCCGTAGTCGTAGGCGCGGACCGCGCAACGGCGGCGAGAAACGCCCCGAGCAAAATGCCGGCGGCGAAGTAACCGAGAACCAGGGCGGCGAACCACGCACGGCACCGACCTTCTCCGAAGGTGAGACTGGCGGCGGCCAACCACGCTCTTATGATAGAGATTTCGCCGAGCGTAGTAGCAACCGCAACACCGAATCGCCTCAAGAATCTATCAGCCGTAGCGCTAGCGAAGACTGATTAAAAAAGCCGGGCAACAGCTAACAAACTGTTGCCCGGCTATCTCAAATCACCGGCATCGCCGGCGCCTAATCGATAAACCGTCTCGTCAAATCCGCATAAGCGTCTATCCTGCGATCGCGTAGAAACGGCCAGATCCGTCTGACATCCTCGCTGCGCTGCGGATCGAGATTGGCAAATAACAACCCATCCTGATTTTCGTCGGCGCTAGTCAATATCTCGCCTTGCGGCCCGGCGATAAAACTGTTGCCCCAGAATTGAATACCTGGCGTTTGATCCGGCGCTGCTTCGAAACCGATGCGATTGCAGGAAATTACCGGGATGCCGTTCGCTACTGCATGCGCCCGCTGCGCGGTAATCCAGGCATCCAATTGACGCAGTTTCTCGGCGGCTTCGTCTTCCGGGTTCCAGCCAATTGCAGTGGGATAAATCAATAGATCCGCACCCGCTAGCGCCATCAAGCGCGCCGCTTCCGGATACCATTGATCCCAACAAACCAATACACCCAACTTGCCTATCGAGGTTTCGATAGGCGTAAAGCCCAGGTCGCCAGGTGTAAAATAAAACTTTTCGTAAAAACCCGGATCGTCGGGGATGTGCATTTTCCGAAAGGTACCGGCGACGCTACCGTCCTTGTCGAACACCACGGCGGTGTTGTGACACAAACCCGGCGCCCTTTTTTCGAAAATCGTCGAAACGATCACCACCTTATTGGCCTTGGCCACTTCGGCCAGCGTTTCACTGGTAGGACCAGGAATCGGCTGCGCCAAATCAAAGCACGCAGTGTCTTCGCTTTGGCAAAAATAATGATCCAGATGCAACTCAGGCAACACCACCAAATCGGCATTTTGTCTGGCGGCGTTTTCGATTTGGCTGATCGAATAAGCCAGATTGGTTTCCCGGCCACGATTGCAGGGCTGCTGCACGGCGCAGGCGATAATCGATTTTTTCATGGGCAGATCGGTTTTTAAAGGCAATATGGGGTGCAATAACGGCAGCGTATTGCACCGGGTTGATCAGACGAAAACTTAGAAATTCAATTTAACGAATGCCGGCACCTGCATGCTCGCGCAATGCAAACTACCGTATTGATGCACCAGCGGCCGACACGGGGTGGCGATGATTTCATGATTAGGGAAGCAATTTTTCAGCCGTTCCAGCGCCACCGCATCCATCGCATCGTCGTAAACCGGCACCAATACCGCGCCGTTGATAATCAGGAAATTCGAGTAATTGGCTGGCAATTGCTGGCCTTGTTCGTCAAAAATCGGTTTCGGCAAGGGCAGTGCCACCAAGCGATAAGCATCGCCATTTGCGGTTTTGAAGGTTCTTAACTGCGCTTCCATGTTTTTCAGACTTTGGAAATGCGGGTCTTCGCTATCTTCGCAAGCCGTGTAAGCAATGGTATTGGCATCGCAAAACCGCGCCAGCGTGTCGATGTGCGCATCGGTATCATCGCCAGCTAGGTTGCTTTGCTCGACCCATAAAATCCGCTTCGCGCCTAAATAGTTTTGCAACTGGCCGGCAATCGCCGCTTCCGATAAATCAGAATTGCGGTTCGGATTGAGCAGACAGTTTTTGGTGGTCATCACGGTACCTTGCCCGTCCGACTCCACGCTGCCGCCTTCCAACACTAGATCCAGCGTTGCGGTAGGATGGCCCTTGAAAATCGGATGCGCAAACAGCGCCAGATTCAAGGCATCGTCGGCCGCATGCGGATATTTCTTGCCCCAGCCATTGAAACGAAAATTAAGCAGCTGCACGCTGGCTTTGGGATGTTGCCACTCCATCGTCAAAAACACCGTATCCCGCAGCCAAATATCGTTGTAATCGGCCTGCACCATATGAATTTTTTCGTTGTGGCCCAGTTGAGTCTGAATATGCTGATGATGCTCGCCGTCCTTGCAGATAATCACCAAGGGCTGAAAACGGCTGATGGTGGTAGCAATGAAATGGTAGGTGTCTTCGACGGCAGACAGATTGGTAAAATCGCCGCTATGATGCGGCCAAGCGATAATAACGGCTGATTGTGTTTCCCATTCTGCTGGAAAGCGAATCATGAAGTACTCCCTGGATAATGTGGCTTTGAGAAATAATGCCTTATTGTATCAATGCTGACCCGTTAAGGCCTATTCCACGGAATTTTATATGTTATTAACGGGGAATGATTGTGGGGAAACAAAGGCGCGACGGGTTGATCGCTAACCGCTCGATGAAGGCGGGGAAATTGGCTAAATCGGTACCTGATGGCGAGCCCGCCGGCAGGGGATTCCACAGCCTAAACTGTAGTCTCCAACCCGCCAGCCTACCGCCGATGCCGTTGACGAGGTCAGACTCAAGGTCTGTAGTCAGTCAGAAATCCCGAAATTTACCGTGAGGCCGCACTAACTAAGACATCTGCCATCATTTCAGCCAATTGTGAACAAAATACGAAACCACGATTGCTCGAGGGATTCGACGCCACTATGCACTAATTTGAATCTTTCCGTACCCGCTCTTTACGTGGTAATTGCCTCTAACGTTCAATCCTCAGACAGGACACGCGTTGCCGCTCATTTGTTCCACTCGTCATCGACCGCTTGCGCAGTGTTAACACCGCAGTAGCGCTCTGCGTTCTATTCTGGCCTGCCGGCCGACTTTTTCAAGCACGAATATTGATTTTGCGGAGCTTATTGACGCATTTTCAACAATTAAGGCACCAAGAACCACTCAACAAATTCTTCGCCCCGACTAGAACCCAATATAGGAAAGCCAACGCTTTTCTACCCGCCATTTAGCACGATTATTTTTCCGCGTAGGCAGAAAAGTGTTGCCCACATCCTTGCTAAGCCAGCGATTGACGTTTGCCGAAAACGCCAAACCCAAGTAATACGGAACCGAATAACCAAAAGGCCGCGGGCACCGGTACCACGGTAATTGCGCCAAACAGACCATGCGCTTCACCGCCAGGGCCAGCGGTAAAATAAATCCTCTGACTGCTCCCCGCATTGCCGTCATTACCTACCGTCAAAGCCCAAAGTCCGTCGATTTTCAGCGCTTGACCATTGCCGTCCGTCAGTTGGCCGGCGAAACTATTATTAAGCAGATTGTAGGCATTGATCGTGCCGTCGCCGAAATTGCCGACTAACAGGTTTCCGGCGAATTCGCCGAAAGAGGATGGGGCAATCGCCAGACCCCAGGGCGCATTTAATACCCCACCGCTGGCCACGCGATCCAAGAAATTACCCTGAAAATCGAAAACGCTGACAAATCCCAAGCCGGCTCCGGCCACCTCATCCGGCGAAGCATTGTCTTTGAGCGCATAAGCCACATACAGTTTGTCGCCAAGGCTTTGGATATTAAACGGCGCGTATCCCGACGGCAGATTGGGATCGGTAAAATTTCCCAAATCGGCCGCTCCTGCGGAACCTTTGATCACGTCAATGGCTCCAGTGCCAAAGTTAGCGGCATAAAGATAGCTATTACCGGCAACTGTCGCTTCGGCAACGCCTTTGTAAAGCTTGTTAGGCGCACCTGTCACGATAGTCTCGGCAGTCGTACCAAGGGTATTTCTCCAACCGGACACCGTACCGTCTTCGCTGACGAAGAGAAAGGGATCTCCATTGAAAGCCTGGGGATTGCCATTGGACACTTGGCCCGTGACGTTGCCGGCACCGGGAATCGAAACAACTAGCGCCAATGGCGTAGTGGCGTTAGTCGCGGGATCCACGTTATACAGCGAGGAAGTGCCGGTGGCATTATTGGAAACCCAGAACGGCCCTGCAGGCCTGTAAGACACACCCCAGGGATTCTTCAAATTAGTGTCCGCGACTTGCGCAGGGTTGGCCGTCTGGTCATCGGTCACCAAGTTTATTTGGCCGAACGAAGTCGCCGCGCTAGCCGCCTGTGAACCACACGCCATCACCAAGACAAACATCAAAACTGATGCGACACGATGTTCGAAGAATAAGCTTTTTAACAAACTGTTCATATCAACGATCTCCAATAACGTACATCTACAAGTAAAACCAACCATCCGCGCGTCCGGATAAAATCGGATCAACGCGAATTAATTGGGTAATTTTCTTCAAAATAAATGGCGTTTCCTCCCGCCCAATTTAATACGCTTTCCGATCCAACAATGTATTAGCGCGCATTCCATTACTGATTAATTCCTTACCCGGCAATAAGGTTCACCAAGTCAAAAAATAAAGTCGAAATCCTCTGTTAATAAAACGACAGCTTGCCTGAATTTTAGGCGCAAGCGTAACCATCAACTGGTTCGCCAAATGCCTGTATTTAGCTAACCAACAGCATCTGCCGCGCCTTAACGCCGTATTCATCGTCCGGTAAATCCGCCAGCTGACGCAGCAATTTGACGCCGGCTTCCTGCTCGCCACTTTGCTGTAAAGCAAGACCTAAATAAAAACGGAATTTGCTTGAGGCGCGCACTTCGCCGTTGATCGAGTCCAAGTTCTCCAGCGCTGCGGCAGGTTGATGCGCAGACAATAAGATCACCGCCAAATCAAGGCGCGACGCCTCATCGCTTGGATTCAATTCCAACAAATGCTCGAACTGGGCAATGGCAACATCGCGATTACCAAGACTCAGATTGACCAAAGCCAGATGCCGTAAGGCATTGTGGTCTTCTTGATTCAGCGTCAGTGCAGTTACCAGCGCTTCACGCGCACTGCCCAAGTCGTTGCGTAAAAAACAAGTAATGCCCAATTGCGCCCAAGCCTCCTGGTGATTGCCATCCAAAGCCAACGCCTGTCGATAATGCTGCACCGCTTCCGCCAGTCTTTGCTGGGCCGCCACGGCAATGCCCAACCGAGTATGTAAATGCGGTGCGTTGGGTTGTAGCTTCAAGGCTCGAATCGCCGCATACTCGCCGCCCTGAAAATCGCCCAGCAACACTCTAATCCGCGCCAGATTATCCCAAGCGGTGATGTTATCGGGGTCGCAGGCTGTGGCTTGTTCCAGATGAGTCAAGCCTTCCGCCGGCTGGCCGGTATTCACCAGTACTTGGCCCAAATTGCAATGCGCCATCGACATATGCGGATTTAGCCTCAACGCGGTCCGCAAATGCACTAGAGACTCGGACCATTGCTGCTGCTGGGCCAGCACGAATCCCAAATTATTATGGGCGCTGGCGTTATCGGCATCCAGCTCCAGAGCCGCCAGGTACAAACGCGCCGCCTCGGCCAGATTGCCAGTCTGATGAGCAATCACACCTTCTCTGAGCAAATCGTTAATCGCAATAGTCATTAGGCAATCCTTTCGATAAGTCCACTGAGAATATCACTCGGCGAAATGTCCGGCACCTCAAACTGCACGTCGTCGAGAGAGATGTCGAACGGCTGTCCTTCGTGGTAGTGAATCGGCAGGCTGATGCCAAAACGGTAATTGGAGCCGAAGGTGTAGGAAGCGAAGGTCCAGCGATTGCTGTAGACCTCCCAGAACAAGGCTTTGGCGCGCACATAACCGGAGATGTCGAAGGTGAACGCGGGTTGCGCGTGCACTGACAGATTGGCAGTGAGGTCCAATCCTTGCGCCGGCGTCCAGTCGATCGCCACGCCCGCTTCCGCAGCGCCCTGAATGCCCAAGGTACCGCCGATTTCCAGCCCGCCGGTGACACTGACACCGGGAATCCCCAAGCCGATACCGGCGCGCACCGACAAGCGCAAGCCGGCATCGGCCGGCACCCGCAAATGGGCCTTGCCGGTGACGTGGGTGTCTTCCTCGTGCGCGGGATTGTAAGTAATACCCAGACTTAGTTGGTCAATTACACCAGGGCCGATGCCAGCCGTCGCATTCAAACCGCCGCCGATCTCGGCGGTGATACCGGGGACAATCGGAATATCGATGCCGATACTGAACAGCGATTTGTCGATTTCCTTGCGCGCGAAAATTTCCACATTGCTGGGAATGCCGATTTCGCCGGACACGGTGACTTCGCCGTTGGGATCGAAGCGGATGCCGGCGGTGCCTTGCAGCCATGACGCAATCTGGATCGTCGCCGAGCCGGAACCGAAGACGGTCAATGCCCCATCCGGCATGGGATCGCCGCTGGGCCGGCCGTCTTCGCCCACCGCCCGGTTGCTGACGCCGACGCTAACGGTACCTGCCAGCATGCCGCGTTTGAACGCGCCGGAGAATTCGGCGGTGAAAGCGCCGTCGTCGTAACTGACGGTGAGTTGCGAATCGATGCCGGGAATGGCAGGTTGCGCAGTGCCAGTGGCACGCACTTTCCAGTCATCGCCGTGCTTGTTGACAGTGACGTCAATCGAACCGGAGCGGATCGCGGGATTGGCGGACAATTGCAAGTTGCCACCGATGGTAAGGCCGTCGGCTTCGGAATAGGCAACCGTGAGACCGGCTTGCTGGATGCCGGGAATGCTGGGTTCCACCGTGCCGGTTGCGCTGAAATTGCCGGCGTTGTAGCTGGCGGTGATAGACGCGCTGCGTATGCCTTTGATCTTGTCCGGACTGGTGATGGCCAAGGTGCCGCTGATGCCGAAGCCGGTGGCGCTGCGATAGGCCATTTGCAATTCGGCCTGATCGAATAGCTTGGAATCGGCCCGGAAGCGGCCGGCTAGGCCGAAATTACCATCGCTATCCAGTTCCGCGGCCAGAGAACCGTCGCCAAAATTGCGCACGGCAAACTGAATATCGCCGCTGACGCTGAGCCGTTCGCCGTCATAGCCCAGGGTAATGGTGGCGTCGTTGACAGTCAGGCCGGGTAACGGCAGGCGCTTGGCCAGACTATTGGCGTCGAAGGTGTGAAAAATGCCCAGCCGGCCGTTGACGATCTGGCCGGGCACCTGCAAGCCTTGCAACAACGGATGCGTAGGCTGCAGCATCGCGGTGGCGGCCAGGCCCCGGTTGATGCTGAAACCACTCAAATCCACCGGGCTGGCGCCCTTCAGATCGACTTTTTTCGGCAACAGGGTTTCCAGTGATTCGCTGCTGATTCTGCCTGCGAAATCAACATCCTCCTCTTTGTACAGCGGGATATCGAAAGCGCCAGGATTGCCTGTCACTTTGATTTGCGGCCCCAAATCCAGCTCGACGCTGAGATCGCCGACTTTGGCATTGGCGCCGAGTTTGTTGTAACCCTGCACCAGCGTCACATTAAGCATGGTGAAGCCGGACAGTGCGCTCTTTTGGGCGGCCGGCACCTTGAAGGATACATCCTTGGCGGCGTGGCTGATTTTGGTAATAGCCAGCCCGCCGGTAGGAGACAGGATGGAAAGCCGGGTGGCGGTTCCCTTGCGCTCCTTCGCTGAATCATCCAGTAGGTCGAGAGCCGGCGCCAGATTCTTGATGTCATCCTGACTCCAGAAGGTACTGCCCCCTTCTTCGCGCCGGCGCTGGTGCCCGCCAACAGCCGCAACGGCCTTGAATTTGGTGACGCGGTTATCCAGTACTTGCTGGGCAGACGGTTTGCTGCCGGGAGTTCCCAGATCCTTAAGCCGGGGATCGGTGGGTTTTAGTTTGGCGATGGTACGTTCGACAGCATCGCGAATTTCGCCGCGAAACGAAGAACCGACGCTGCCATTGTGCGAAGCATTCAGCAGTTCCATATTGTGCAACGCGTCTTCACCGCCCAATTGATGTTCGACGATGTGATCGACCTGATAGGTCGTATCCTTGCCCGATCCATCCCAGGTTGGGATTCTCAGTAAATCCAGAAAGGCTTCTTCGTCGTCGGCTTTGATTTCCTTCTTTTTACCTGCCATGTTCAGATTCAGCTTAAAACCGTGGGCCGCATTGGGACGCTGGTCGGCAGGAATCTTGTTCAGGTTGGGTTTAACGCCCTTCCACTGCTCGCGTTGTTTGGTATCGCGGTTTTCGCTGACGCTGCCCTTTGGGCGTTGTAACTGGCCTGCGCGCGCCATGCCTTGATACCTTAACGCATGACGGGATTTGATCGGCGGAATTTCCAGCGGTTCGGTGACTTCGAAAACGGGGTCGCTGCTGGCCGCCGCGCTGCCGCCAGCAGGTCCTTTGCGGGCCACTTTTTGTTTTATCCCGCCGCTTTGCTGCACCACATGCGTCATTTCGTGGGCCAGTAGTTCGCGTCCCTGATCGGTTTCCGGCGCGTATTCACCCGGTGCAAAATAAATGTCATTACCGACCGTGAAGGCGCGCGCACTCAATTCCTTGCACAGTTCCGTGGCGTGAGCATCGTTATGAATAACGACACGGGAAAGGTCCTGGCCGAATTGTTTTTCCATGTCGCGCAACACTGCTTCGGGTAACGGCGTGCCGCGACCACGGGTTTGTTCGATGCGTTCTTCTATCGATGGCTCCACATCATTGGTTTCGGCGGCGCTTGCCGCAGCCTGCTGATCTTGTTCTGCCTGCTGTTCGCTATGTTCCACTGCCCGCATCAGTTTCTTTTGCAGGGCCTGTTCTTCTTCAGGTTTGGCTGCTTCAGTTTTGCGGAACAGTCGCGCCGCTTTTTTTTCGTCCTCCGGTTTTGCCGCCTCGGTTTTGCGCCGCAATTTTTTGCGTACCGGCGCCCGTTGTTCATCCTTGTCTTCGGTTTCCACCGAGCGCTGTGCCGCAGGGTTTTTCTTCTCCTCATCCGGTTTTTTCGCCCGGCGCACCGGTTTGTCTTCTTCCGGTTTCGCAGCGCGCGCCACGGCTCGATTAAGCCGCCGCAACAAGCGCTGGGCGCTGGGCACTGGTTTACTGGAAATCATCTCCTTGTCTTCTTTCGGCCCTGGCGCGGGTTCCTTGGGCGCCCGCGCGACTTCCTTCGCCACCTGATCGGCTTCCTGCTCTTCCTTGTCCTGCGGCTGGCTGACCGCCATCTTCCGGCTCAAATAAGCCGGCTTGCGCTGTTTTTTCTCTTCGTTGGGTTTGGGCGGTGCGCTGGTTTTGCGCTGCGGCTGCTTTTTACGGAGTTTGGACGCCAGGGTTGCCATAAGCTAACTCCTTAACTGTTTTAACTGCGCCGGCGGATTGCGGCCCAGTTTCTGATATTCGCGTTGCAAAGCCGACAACAGCGGACCGATGCCGATGGGCTGATCGGCAGGGCTACAGCCGGCGGCAGTCAACACCACGTTGCGAATTTGCCCGCCACTGATGTCGCAATAGCTGGCCAGCGTACGGCACAGACTTTCGTCCGGGCTGCGCTGTCCCAAATGGCTGCGCCATAAATCCAGGCGCTCCTGAAAGCCCGGCAGTGGAAAATCGACGATCGCATCCAGGCGCCGGGTAAAAGCGTTGTCGATGCGCTCGCGGCTATTGGTGGTCAGGATCGTGATGCCGGGATGATTTTCGATGCGGGTCAATAAAAAGTTAGTCAGCATATTGGCATAACGCTCACCGCTTTGCTGGGCGTCGGTGCGGCGGCCGAACAAGGAATCGGCTTCGTCGAACAACAACAATGCATCGGCGGCGGCGGCCAGATCCAGCAAGGTGCCCAGATTTTTTTCCGATTCGCCGACATATTTGTTCATGATTGCCGCCAGATCGACCCGGTACAACGGTGCGCCGAGCGCGGTGGCGACATAGCTGGCGGCCAAGGTCTTGCCGGTGCCGCTGTCGCCGACGAACAAGGCCCTGAGGCCGGCATTGCGGGACGCTTGCAAGGTGACACCCAGCGACTCCCACAGCGATTCCCGGCTGTGGGCGCGAGCGATGAAATCGTGCAAATATTGCTCGACCAAGGGTGGAAACACCACGGCCTCGCGTTCGACCCGGCGCCGCACCGGCTCGGCCAACAAGCGCAAGCGTTCTGCGCCCAAATCGCGGCGGGCTTGAGCGATATGTTCGGCGTTTAACGCTGCACGGCTCTGTTCGGCGCGTAGCACCGCATTGCGCGCCACCTTCTGGATCACCGGCCCGCTTAGCAAGGCGCTGGCAGCACGACGGGCCAATTCCGGTTGATCCAGGTAGCGCGCCCAGAGTTGTTGGCGCTCGGCTTCGTCCGGCACTCCCATTTCCACTTCCAGCATGTCCTGACCCGCGATCGCATCGGTCATCCCCAAAACTACGACATGCGGAATATTGGGATGTATCGCCGGCAATTGCCAGCTCTCACCGGCCGCGACATGAACCTTGATCACTGGCAACCAGCCCGCCAACTGGCAAGCCAACGGCAAGGCAGGCTGCTGTTGCCAAAGTTCGCCAGGCACCTCGATCGCATTCAACCCCAGCAGGCCGGCCAATTCGGCGGCCAAGGCCCGCCGCCCGCCGCCGCTGTTGCCGCGTATCGCCAAACCGCGCACCTCGCCCTTGGCCAGTAAGGTAGCCAGATGCGGCAGCTGCCGGCGTATCCGTAGCGGCAGCAATTCCCTGTCCGCCAAGGCCACGATCCGACAGCCGGGCCAAATTGCCGGCCGACCGCACAGGACCGACCACAGGGCCGGCTCGATCCGCAACTGCCGTAATGATAGCGGCCCGCTGCCTTCCAATAGCAACACCTGCTGTTGCACCAGCGCCATACTGTGCAAATCCAATGCATCCAGCGTAGTACCGGCGCCAAACAATTCGTCCAGCATGCTCAGGGCCAGATGCACGGCCAGCCGGTTACCGGGATTGGGGGCCTGCAATTCGCTCAAGGTCAACGTCGTCAGATAATCGGTCTCGGCGCTGCCGACCAAAGCCAGTAAATAGGCTTGCGGTAAGTCGATGTGCTGCTCGCGCAGCCACTGCCCGAACGGGCCGGGCAAGGTATAGAGTTGCCCGGCCGCAGCATCGCGCATCTGTGTCCAGCTCGGCGCAGTTTCCATATTGAGCTGTTGGGCGGCTTGTTGCAGCAATTGCTCGGACAATTCGGTATCGCCCGGCATCATCTGCGTCCAGAACTCCGCCAGGCCGACCCGCACCAAGGCCGCCAACGGCTGGCGCTGGTTAGGCGGTTTCAGGTTGAGCGATTCGGCCAGGGGCGGCGCTTTAGTCATAATGAAAACTCACTACCCGGCCCAGCCACGGCAACCAGCCAGGATTGATGTCCAGCCCTGCCAGGCGCACCGGTAAACGGATCGCCGTCATCGGCGCATATAAATCGATATGGCTGGGACTGTATTGAACCTGCGCCGTCAGTGCCAACAGGCCGGCTTGCCAGACGCCGGTTTTACCGTACCAGCGCCGCGCCTGATTCAACACCTGCTCGCGGTCGGGAAGCGCTGGCAATTGGCTTAGAGCCAAATGGTTTTCCAGGCCTAATTGCAACGCAATGAAATCGACCAGCGCATCGTCTTCCCGTAACTGCAATTCCTGCCCAAGCCGATATAGCCATGCCCAAGCGCTGGGCAATGTTTCGGCATGCTCTACCATCAAGCTCCGCATTTCCGGGCGGTTGAGCATATTCAATAGATACAGCAAACCGCCTTGCATGGTATCGAAGCGGGCAAAGGCCGGCTCGGCGACGGCTTGCACTGCCGGATCCAGGTCTTGTGCCATCGCCTGCTTCGCACCGGATACATCCAGCGCAGTCGCGGCTTGCCCAGGACTTTCCTCACGCTGTTCCGTGCGGTATTGGGACTTTGCCGATCCAAGCGCTTTGTCACGTGTCAAAGCACCAGCCGGCACCATCTGGTCTCCGCCCGATTGCGGTCGAGTCTCGGCAGTTTGGCTTGATGATGGGGACGATTTAGATAACGCGGAAGCTGCCAAAGGCGCGACCAGCGCATTAAGCTTGGTTGCCACCGGCTCCTGGTCGATTCGAGTTCGCACCGCATGCGCCGGCGGCGAAAAATAAGCCGATAAGGTCGCCAGTAACTTGGCCGGCTGTTGCTGCAATAATAAAGGCGCCACTTCCTGGCCGATCAAGCATAAGGCCAGCTGATAACGGCTATCCGACACTTCCAGCCCTTGCAACACGTTTCGCCAGCGCGCCAACAGCCCGGACGGCCAATACAGCTGGGTTGTCAGGGTGGTTAAATTGACTGACAGCATTTGCTGGTTTGCCTCGCTCTTGATCTCCCCGGCAAGCACAGCGGTGAGATTCCGAGCCGACGGCAAGCTGAAACCGTTTAAACCGGCCAGTTCGACCGCCAATTGCCGACTATCGGCTTCATCCAAACTCAACCATACGGCCGGCAACTGGCCTCGTATCGCCAATCGGGCGGATATGGACGGCAATAAAGCCAGATGTTCGGACATTACGACATACAGCGCCCTCGGCGTAGGCAAGTCAAACCAATGTTCCCAGCGCCGCCAGTACCAATAAAACCCTGCCCCGCCGCGCAATAAATCGGTTAGCAAGGCCGCCAACAGCTCGGTCAGACCGGCAAAGCGCATCACCTCGTCGGTATTATGGGCTTGGTTTAAATACTGCTTGGTTTGCTCGCACAACTGTTGTGGCAATTGCCGGCCAGACCCGCTGGCTTGCAGGCGGCGGATAAACACCCAACTATCGCGGTCGGCATGCGGCCAATCAGCATTTTGCAAATTGTCGCGCAAGGTATCCACCATCGTCTGCTGCCCGCGCCCTGCCCGCACGGTCAGGCGGTGTATCGCAACGGTATCGGCGGCCAGTTTAGTCATCGCGGCAGCTTATAAGCGCTTCTGGGTCAGCTTGTTCGCCACCACGCTAAAGCGGGTATTGATCTTGACGTTGCTTTGCAGCAGATCGACGATTTTCACTTGGGTGCTTTGCGGACTGTGATCCTCCACCGCCAATACCGCCACCACCCGTTGTTCGGTATCCAGCAATTGCAAACGGGTGCCTGGCAGCGGCGGCCGATTCAGTTTGACTTGCAAGCTTTCGCCTATCGCCGCTAGCCGTGGCGGCACATGCACATTGCCTCGCACAATTTCCTGAGGATCGCCCAGCGAGGCATGAATCAGCACCGCCCGAATCATATTGCGCATCGCGCTGCGGCTGGAAGCCGAAGCATCCCGATCCAACTGCCGAAACCACCAGGCAATCAATTCCGAAACGGTACGGGCAGCATTGAAATCGTCGGCCTCCGCTCTATCCATGCCTGGCCACCAGGAAACGTCTTCGACCCGAATTTGATCGTCCTCGGCCAATTGCCCCCATTGCAAACGCAGCGACGGCGGCAGCAGATTGAGCTTTTCCAGCAAACAAAACTGGCAATGCTCCAGTTGCTCGCGCAACTCATGGGCTGGTTTGCGCAACGGTCCGGCGCTGCCGGCCAGATCCGCCAGCGACAACACCTTGGCCGCCGCAGCCTGAGTTTGCAAACTGCTGGCGGTAAAAGCCGGCAAACTAAAACTCGCCCATTGCTGCATCACTATTTGGGTTTGCAGATGCACGGTTTGCAGCCGGGCCTGCAAGGTATCGGTATTGGCCGGCGTCAGCAAGCCGGCGGGCCTGGCCTTGAAGCGGGCTTGACGCAGTTGACCGAGATAATCGAATTGTTGAAACGGCGGTAGTTTGGGCCGCAACGGTTTTAATCCGACCCAGTCGTCCATCGGAATCTCGCAAATCGCCGCGAAAAACGGGTCCAATGCATTCGGCAAATCGACTTCTTCTTCCCAATCGCAGCCGGGGACGATGTCCTTGCTGCTGCCGTAGCGCAGCGCCAATGGATCGGCCAGTGCGGCGCTGACCGGCGTGCCGCGCACCCGGACGTAATACAAGCCGCGCAAAGCCTTGGTCAGAATACGGCTGCGTTCGTTATTCAAAGCCCAGACTTGCCGCCAATCTTCGTCCAGCAAACGCTGAGCGACGCCATAGTCGCCGAGTTGCTCGACACGGAAACGGTCCATGCCTTCCAGCGTTTCCCGCGCCACCCGGATCAGGCCGGCCAGTTTGTCGATCTGCGCCAGTTTATTGGATTGTTCGCGTAGCTTGCCCTGCAATTTACGCTCGATATTGTTATAACGGCCTTCAAATATCGCAATCCATTGCGTCAGAATCTTGCCGGCCTTGAACAGGGCATGGTAACGATACTGAGTCCGCAATAAACTGAACCGTGCGGTATCCAATTGCTTGGTAATTTTGTCGGTGGCATCAACTTCGGCCAATTTATCCAACATGGCGGGCGGCTCTAATTTGTTGGGGCGTTTGAACGGATCTTTTGGCAGCGTTTCGCCTTCCTCCACCTCGCCGATCGTCACCAGTTGCTTGCGTAAGGTCGCGGCATCGGTAGGATCGAATAAATCGGTTAAGGTCGCCAGCAGATCCTTCATACCGTAATAGGCCTTGGCATATTCGTTGATATCCGGACTGATGTGATCGATCACGCTAAAGCGGTATTCTTTGGCCTCGAAGGCCGGCTTGCTGACTGCTTCCTTGGTGATGCGCGACAACATATCCAGGCGATTTTTGTTGATGCCCAGTTCAAACGCCGAAAAGGTTTGCGGCTTACTGCTCAACAGGAAGCTGGATTTGGAGACCGACGAAGTCGACGTCAAAGCATTGCTGAGCAAATTGCTGCTCAAGGCACTACTCGCGGTTATTTTCGGCGCTGCCGCCAACTGACTAATCGCGCTACTGAACATCCCTGTGGAAGCGGTAGCGAAGATCGATTTCGGCGCGGTGTTGACTACACTTTCGACAACTGCGGGCTTATCGGAGGTTTTGGGAATATCAGTGGCGCTCAGACTGGCATACGGTAACCAACGGGCAACCTGCAAACCGGTGCCATCACCAGCCACGCCACCAGCCAAGGCCGCCAGCGCCACGGTTTGCGAATCCAGTTGCTGGCGTTGCAGCAGCAAAAAATCACGGGTTTTCTCCACCCGGCTGCGAATCGCCCGAATCTGATTTTCAATTGCCTCCAGCTCCACCAGGGCCACCGCGTATTGCACCACCAGGCCATCGTCGCTGGGCACGCTTATCGGCGGCGGAGCGCCGTCCTCCCCCAACCAATCGCTATAAAAGTTTGGCGGAACAGGCACACCGTTGCTGTAGGGATAAGGCGTACCAGGGTTTTGCGGATCTTGCTGCTCGCTGTTGGCACGGGCGATTACGCGCTCGAAAATC
This sequence comes from Methylomonas montana, assembly GCF_030490285.1. NCBI lineage: Bacteria > Pseudomonadati > Pseudomonadota > Gammaproteobacteria > Methylococcales > Methylococcaceae > Methylomonas > Methylomonas montana. The sequence goes on from NZ_CP129884.1 coordinate 4,008,389, forward strand.
GTCAATGGCAAGGCTGGTGGAATTTCCGGTTTGGGCAAATCCAGATTCTTGAACTGGGCCGGATCGAGTACCGCGTGTTCGATGGGCGCATCGACATCGCCCGTCGGCAGCGGCAGATTGTTGGACGGCTCGACGAAATACAGCACGTCGAATTGCTGCCGCCATTTGCGCCAGGCCTCGTAAGCGCGTATGTAAAAACGGAAAATATCGCTTTCCAGTAGGCTGTCGGTTGGCGGAATATCCAATAAATTGGGCCGATAATCCGGTTCGTTGACCGCCAGCAACAAGCGGATTTTGTCGCCGGCCGGTTGGCGTAGATCGATCACCCGGCGGGCGATATGCCGGTTCAACAGCTCGATGATGGCCTCCTCGGGCACCGGCACCATGTCCACACCCAGATGCGTCGGCAACCACAATAAATTCGGCGCCGGCGCGGCCGGACTTTGCAGCCAATCCAACGGCAACTGGCCGGCCGCCGGCAGAAAACCCAGATGCAGATTGTCTTGCAGAAATTGCGGCAGCGGAATCTCAGCATTGGCGGGCAGGCCGGCCGCCTGCATCACTCGCCGCATCGCCGCGCCGGTTTGATTAAGCAGCACCCGGTAACCGCTATTCGGTAAAGCCTCGTAGCGGCCGGCTTCCTGAGACAGCCATTTCAATCGATAACGCGCTGCCGGCGGGAGTTCCGGCTCTTCCTCCACCACAGGTTTGGGCTCGATAGCCAGCAGCGCCAGCGGCACCGAATTGCCCAGCTTGGCCATGAAACCGGCATCGACTCGATCGGCGGCCACCCAGTTTTCGATTTGCTCGCGTGGCAGTGTATTGACGGCGTTGTCACTGATATTGATACGCTGCAAGGCCAGACTGCCGGCCAGCACTCGCTGAGTATCGCGAGAGGGGTCCAGCTCGGTGCGTTGGCAAGGATCGATGTCGGGCGCATCGATTTGCCGGTCGGCTCGCACCAGCATCAGATAATAAACCCCCACCGCGCCAACGGCATGGCTGTTGTTTAGAAAATCTGCAATCAATCCCACCCATTCGGCGCGTAGCGGATAATACAAACCAAGTGCCTGGCCATTGGCGGCCAAGGCCAAACCGGCGCTGACGCTGAAACCGGGTTCGGCTAAGCCGTTCGGCCCCAATTGCAAATCCAGGCCATGGACGATGCCGGCGGCCTTACCTTGCAACACGGTCGCCAGGCGGGCGTCCGCATAAGCCTGCTCGCGGTCGAACTCCTCCTCGCCCAGATGCCGGCCGGGAAACATATGTACCCGCTCCAACGCACGGGAACTGGCAATTGGGTTATGCAGCAAGATCATCGCCATAATAGCTACTCCTTATTCGTTTCGGTACCATCCTCTCAAGGCATCAAGGTAACAACGCTGTCCATTGCCCGATTAACTCATTGCTTAACCCCAGTGCCGCACCTCCCGCAACCACCAGTTCGCCGGTGCTCTGTTCGGTTGGCTTGGCACGCAACGCGCCTGAGAACGCATCCAGATTATTGGCTGCGGCCAGTTGTTGCAGGGTTTGCCAGACCACGGGATCGTAATGACGCTCGACCAATAGCAAGATGCGCTGGCTGGCTGCAACCAATGCCGATTCATTGAATGATTCGACCAAAGCCGCCAACGCCGTGCGGCCGGCATCGTCGCTCGGCGCACGAACCTCGGCCAGCATCGGGTAATTGACCCGCCGCAAAAACACGCTATCTTCGTCCTCGATCAAGCCACCGGTATCGGCCGGACCTCCCCCCGCTTCCGGTGGCAACGGCAACGCGGTACCCAGGGCCAGCACAATGCCGCTGACCGACGTTTCCGCCGCGCGGCTGGGACGGCGCACATACAGCGGCGAGTTGCTGCCGAAGCGATCCCAGATCGCTTGCCAGGCGGCCTGATCGGTGTCCAAGGCATGCACCGGCCTGACCGGGTACAGCTTCAAGCGCAGCAAATCCAGCTGCGGCAGCAGCCGTTTGTTCGGGTCGAAATTGCGTTCCAGTTGCGCGGCGTAATGGCCGTAATCCAGATTGGACAGCGGCACCAGCACCACAATGTCCACCGGCTCGCCGTTGCTCAAATCGATAGGCGGTAGAGCCAGCGACTCGGAGCGGATCAATTCGACATCGGATTGGCGCAACGGCGCAATCGCCACTTGGTAGTTTTCCGGAAAATAGCCTTGCCGGCCGTTGACCGGATCGACCGCTTCCTTGGGTAAATTCCCCACCGGCGGCAACAAGGAAAAATAATCGCTGGCATGAAAATCGCCGGTCAGGCCGCCGCTACGGCGATTGACTAAAATGTCGGTCAACAAGGCTTCGTATTGCCGGGACATATCGCTTTGCAAGGAATCGATGCCCGGCTCGGCGCGCAACGGATGGCGCAGCAATTCGGCGTCCAGCCATTGCGGTGCACCTTCCTGGATCGCTACCAAGCCCAGCGCCACCGCGTCTTCCGGCAACAGACCGTGCAGTTGATCGTCGCCCAGCAATTCCCGCATCAAGCGGGCGCGAATCTGTAACGGGCTTTGTTGCGGCAACGGAATCGGCAGCGGTACCAAACCCATCTGCACCGATTCGGTGATCATCGCGTATTGAAAGCCGCGTTTGGCACTCAAATCTTTCGGAAACACCTCGGCGATGTCGGTGCCGACGTCCACGTAGCGCAACACCACCGCGTACAAACCTCGGTTCAAAGTCGAAAAATTGCCGTCGTTCAGGCCGCTGATCAAGGCCCGGTCGCGCAGATTGACGATCAGCCGACTACCCAGTTCCAACACCCGGCCAGCCGGCGTCATCGCCAAGCCCGGCTCCAGGGTCAGCAAGCCGGTGAAACGATCGAAGCTCAATTGCAGGCCGCCGATAACGCCGCTGCCCAGCACCCGGCCCAGTTCCCGAAGACGCTGATCCAGATAGATTTGATCGCGGGTCAAGTCCTCGGCGGTCAACAAGCGGCCGTCGAAATAATGACTGCGGGTCAGGCGCGGATCGATGTCGGCCAGCGTGTCCAGCCCCAGACCGGCTGCGATCGGATTGCCCAGCGGTTGAAAGAGAATTTCGCTCATGTTGACCTCCGTGATCAGGGCTGGCGAGCCAGCCAAGCCAATTGACTGGCGGTTACCAGGAACGGCCGGACCAGATTGTTGATCGAGATTAATTGGGGATTGACCAGTATGGCGTTGATGTCGGCAACGCTGATGCTGATCCTGGCCAACAGCAGGCGGGCACCTTCTTCCAGCTCGTCGTTCAGTTGCCGGGTATTGACGCCGCTGCTGTCCAGGCCATGCAGCAAACGCGCATGCAATGCCAGTTGCGACCCGGCCTCGGCATTGTCGTTTTGCACCTGTTGCAGCAGGGCTTGCTCGGCCGCCGATAAGGCCGGCATCGCTGCCGGCAAGGCTTGATGGCAAGCCCAAGGCTGGTAGGCTTCGGCAGTGGCCGGCGGCGGCAATTCCGGAATCAGTTCCAGGCGTACGCTATCGGCAGTGCGGCTGGGCTGCACCGCATCGGTGCTCAGGTTGAGCTTGCGGGCCAGCACTGGCTGCATCGCCACCTGACAATCCTTTTGCCGGACGCAGATTTTTAGCCAGAGCAGATTGTCGGCGTCGCTATATCCTTCGCGCAGATGGCTTTCGGATTGCGCCGCCAGCCAATCGCCGAGATTGATGCAATAGGCTTCGTGGATCAGCACTTCCCGGCCCAAACCATCAATGCCGATGCCGGGACTGACCAGCAAGCGCACCGTCAGCCTATCGGTGGCGTTGGGATGGCTGGGCGGTGCCATGCTGACCACCATGCCCGCCAGCGTACCGTAGCCTTGCAGCCAATATTGATGGCGGGTCAGCCGGCGGCGATGATAGGCCTGTTCGTCGCGGGTGGCTTCCAGACCCAGCATCATGCCGGCTTCGTAAGCCACCCGGCGTAAGGGTTCCGACAAACTGGCATCCTGTTCCAGCGTAGTAAAATCGTCTAGGGTATCCATGCGGCCTCCACGTGCGCCCGATATTGGGACGTTAACAACTCATCAGATACAACGCTCTTCTCGGCAGAGATGGCGGATGTTTGCGCAGAGGTTTCGCCAACATGAAGCTGGCGCAAAGCCTACAGGGACGTATTCGCGGCGTCCTCTGCGGAAATATCCCGCCACCACCGAACATACTTTCACACTTCGGTCATTCGAAAACTCATAACGCCAACGCATTGATGTCCTCCGGTGAAAAAGCCGCCGGGTTTTTCAAGACGCCCTCGCGGCCCAGATAAGTATCGTCCAGCGTCACGCGGCGTAATGGCGGCGCGGTTTCGATGAAGGTATCCATGCCCAGCAGCGGGGAAATGCCCAGCACAAACGGATGTTCGGTTTCGATGATTTTGTATTGCAAATGCGCCGGCAATTGCTCGGCCAATACATCCTCGACCGTCGTCCGCAAACCGACTGCCCGACCGTGCAGCAAGATGCTGACTTGATGCGCATATTCTTCAAAAAACGCTTTGACTTGGGCTGCTTCGTCGGTCGTGGCCAATTCCGGCGCGAACAGCGCCAGAAACTGTCGGGCATCGCTTTCCGACAGAATCAAACTATCGCCGATAATGCTGTTGCCGCTCATGCCGGTGCCCAAGGTCAGCGGGTGATCGCCGTCGTCCATGTCGACTCCTAAGATCGTCGCCATCGTCCGCCGCAATCTGAAATTTTCCAGCACGACGATTTCGCCACGCTGTACGCCGCCGTCGCTGGCGATGTCCAAGGCCAGATTCACGGCCGCCAGCGTGCCTTTGTATTGCTGAACCAGGGTCACATCCCGCAGCCAACGCCGTTGCCGGGCTTCCGGCCAATGCAAAGGCAAGCGTCCGCCGACCGCCTCGGCCAACCAGGGCAAATTGCCGGCCGGCGTCGCATCGGGATGCACCAGTTGCTCGCTGGCGGCGATACGGCCTTCCAGCGGCGTCAACACACCTTCGAAGGCCGCCAATAAACGTTCGCGGACATCGGCGCCATTGGCCGGGCCTATCGTCTGGCTAGCGTCGTAACTGAGTTCCTGCCGGTAAAATTCCGGAAAATAGGCTTCCTGATAGGAAAAGCGCGGGTAATACACCCTGATGGCATGCAAGGCCGGACTCTGCCGGCCGTCACCGCGCAAGCTCACTTGAAGCTGTAAATAGCGGCCGCGTAACTGCCGCATCGGACCGGCCGGCTGCTGCAATAAAATCTCGAACAGCCCACTACTGCCGGGCTGCTGGCCGGCCAGCGACACCGCGAACGGCAGTTCGGACGGCAATGGGTTCCAGAGCGGCGGCGGTTGATCGACAGGCTTGGGCCGCGGCGCCTGCCTGCTGGCAAACACCCGCACAGCAACTTTGATCTCGCAGCCGGCCGGGATGCAGGCGTCCAGATACAACCTATGCCATTGGGTATCGACTTGCCCGGAATCCAGTTCGTGCAGCAAAGCCGTGCCTTCCAGATTAAATTGCGGCCGGCGCAAGGCATGCAGCTCTCGCGGACGCGGCACAATTTCCGGAAAATCCGGATCGGCTGCTGCCTGATAACGCAACTGGCCGTCGGCGCTGCTGACGAAGCGCGGCACCGCCAGAGACTGCAACGGATAGCGTTCGTGCAACAATTGCACATTGCCGCTGCCGGTTTCGCTGTCACTCTGCAAAACCAGCACCGGGCAATCGCGTTGCGTGAAATTAATATCGCCGGCCGCGCGCGGCACCAAGGCCGCCAGCCGGCCGCTGTCCGGCAGCGAAGAATCGGCGGCCAGCGCCAGATCGACGGCAAACGGCAACTCGGCCGGGCAGGCATAGACTTTGAACGGCGCATCGGCCAAATCGGACAATGGCCGGGACAAGATCGTCTGTGCGCCGGCACCGTCGTGGCATAAGATATAAAGCTGCTCTAAATCGCAACATAAAGCCAGCGCCTGCAAACCTTCCGGCAACGCTTGTTGCCAAACCCGGCGTAGCGGATGCGGATTGCTTTGCTCGGGCTCGAAGCGGATAGTCTCAGGCGTATAGGGCAAGGGCAGCGGTTCGCCGCTGCACAGCATCAAGCGAGTCGCCGAGATCAACCAGACTCGTTGCTCCGCGTCTATGCAGGCACGCAGCGGCGTTTGCGACGCGGCATCTTCGCCCTCGGCATTGCCCCATTCGCAAAAGGTCTGCCAGCGCCGGGCCAAATGAAACAGCAACAAGCCATGTTGGTTAACAGCGTCGCTGAACGGCAAAGCCAGTCTGCCATCGCCGGCCGGCCGGCCGAAACCCGGATTGCCGCCGGCAGCGACCGCCGCGAAGGCCATATCGGTGAAACTGCCCTGCGGCGCCACAACATCGACCAGTTCGCTGTCTTGTAATGTCAGATAACCGCGACCGCTGTTGAACTCGACTCGGGAGCCGTCGACACTGAGTCGACCGATCTGATTAAAACTATCCAAAGCCAGCGGCCTGCTGGCTTGCCAAGCCAGCAAGGCGGCTGCCGGGTCGGAAGCCGGCAAGCGCAAGGCCTGGTTTTGCGCCAGCGTCAGCGCGTGCAAACTCGGGTTCCAGCTCAAATGGCTGGAGCCCTGTTCGAAATCGGCCTGACCTCTGAGTAAAAAATAAGGGGTGTTGTTGACGTCCATCGTCTCAGCCTCAACAAATGTCCGGAATCACCGGCACCGCGACACCCATACTGTCGTCCGGAGTCTGGCCTTCCAGCAAACCGATGCCGTCCGGCAGGGCCGGCGTGCCGGAGCCGCTTTCGGCGCGCACTCCCAGCAATTCCGGCAACTGGTATTGGGTCAGGCTGATCGTCTCGTCTGTCGCCAACCGTCGCCAGCCCTTGCTGCCACGCTGAAACAAACTCAGCGCGTTGATAGCTTGCACGCCGGCCACCCGTGCGACTTGCGTCAACAATTCATTGGCGCGCACTTCGCCGCCCAAAGGCCAGCCTTCGCCGCGCGCGCCGCCGGGTGCCAGTGGCCAGAGATATTCGATCAAAGTCTGCTGCACATCGCGCAGGGTTTGCTGCTCGGTTTCGATGTCGCGCACCTGGACTTTAACGCTGACCGCGATCGGCACGAATTCCGGGCTGAGCACATACAATTCGGTGCCCACCATCACCCGTTGCAGCAGATAAGCAAACACATCCTTCAGCAAACCCTGATTGGGCTTGGGGGTATGGCCCAAAGCCGGTTCCGCCGGCGGCAGCACGAATACACTGACCACCCCCGGCACATCGTCGCGCACCACACGGATGCTGGCGCCCGGCAGGAAGCCGACCAACACTTCGGCGCGCGCCACCGGATTAACCGGATTGGCTTGCGTAATAATTTTGAAATCCTGCTGCGTCACCGCCCGATTGCGGTGGGTTAAAAACTGCGGGATGCGTTTTTCGGCCTGCTCGACGGTTTCCGCGTCCAGGCCGCCTTGCAACGGCCATTCGTGGCGCAATTTGTGGCGCGAACTGCCGTTGACGATTTCTTTAATCATGCCGGCCGGCAAATTACCGGCGCTGCCGCCGCCGAACAAATACGCGGCGATGCGGATCCGGTTGCCGGATGGCGGCCGGCGACCGGCCGTGCCGTCGCCGAAATACACATAGCCCGATTGCGGATTGAGCCGGTACACCCTGGCATCGGCGGCTTGGCCGGCCAGAAAATCGACTGCTTGCCAGCGCACCCAGGCGCCGTTTTCTTCGACATCCAGTTGCAAGGTAGCCGCTTCGATATGTTGATCCGGCAATACGACGACCTGGTCGGGCTGGCCGGTACCGATGCCAACCAGAAAATCCTGTTTCAAGCCTTGGGCGATCACGTCTACCGCGTTCAATGCCAGATAACCCAGTTGCAGTTTGGGGTGCTCCGGGCAACGCAAACGCAGCCAGAAAGCCGCCCGACCGGCTTCGACCTGATCGGCAAGTTCCGGCGGCCGGTCGCCGACGCCGCTGAACATTGGATCGGTGGGCACGAAAGCCTGGAACAGCGCCGGATTCTTCGGCAAGCGCAAGCGCACCACGCCGGTTTGCCGGCCGCCTTTCGAGCTGTCGGCCAGCACGTCCAGCGGCAGATAAATCGTTTCGCCGGCCTCGCCGGTCGAAACCAGTTCCCAGATCAGCTTGCGCGGATTCAATTCGTTGATCGCGTCGCCGAGCAAATCGTCGGCCGGGGCGATACCGATATTGAAGCTGATGCCGGCCAGATGGCTGCGTAACAAAGCAATCTGGTTTTCCAATTGTCGCGGCGCAATGCAGGCCAAATAGAAACTGCGATCCAGACTTTGCGTCAAATCGAGCACTTCCTTAACCGGCTCGAAACGGCGCGGCTGGAATGGCTCGGGCCGCTGGCCGTTCCGCAAACCGTACTGCTCTTGCAAATCCTGCAAGGTCAAGCCCAGCGCCGCCAGATCGGCGGCTGCCAATTTTTGTTTGATCAGCACCTGCAAGCTCAGGCAAGTGGGTTGCAATTCGCCAACCGCCGTCAGGGTTTGCTTACCCGCCCTTAGCTGGCTACCGTCCGCCAGTAACGGTGCCGGCAACACGCTGGTCGGCCCGGCGTCGATGCTGACAATGCCTTTAGCCGGACGAGCGGCACGCACCGGAATTTGCAGCAAATTCAGGAACACCCGGCGTTGACGCTCCGGTATCAGATTGGCACGGTACAGTATCGTTTCGGTTAGCCAGGCGAACAAATCGACAAAGCTATTCAGCGGGTCGCCGGGGGCAATCTGGGTCAGTTCCGGCAAATGGCTGGCCAGCCGGGCCTTGGCTTCCGCGACCAGATCGTCGAAGCGTCTATCGTCTAAATTCGGTACCGGTAATGGCATAGCGGCCTCTCTTTCGCCGTCAAGCCGGCAGGCTCAGGTTTAGTGTGAATCCCAGTTCCGCCGGGCGCTGGCTGTGGCGCAGCCGATAGCGGATGTTGATGTGCACATCGGCGACGCTGGCCGGACTGGCCTGCACCTGTATTTCGTCGATTTCCACCCTAGGCTCCCATTGTTCCAGCGATTTGCGTACCACACCCGCAAGCAGATGGCGGGTGGTTTCGTTATTGGGTTGATGGACGAAATTCAGCAGCCCACCGCCAAAGGTCGGCCGTTGCAAGCGTTCGCCAGGCCGGGTTAACAGGATGTTCAACATGGACTCGCGGATGCTTTGATCGTCGCGGCTCCAACTGACGCGGCCATCGCCGTCCAGACCGCCGAGCGGCCAACTGATTAATTCGGGTATTGGCGCGCGCATCGTCAACCTCCTTTAATCTTCGGAAACGGCAGGCAGATTCGGACCCACGGCAACCAGAAAAATACGATGTTGAGCAGCGAGATCATGATCATCAACAAAATCATCGCCACCAGGGTGATCACCGGCAGGCTGAACGAGCAAATCCATTGAATGCCGAAATCCGGGCCGGACGTGTCCTTGACGGTATCTTCGCTGGCGCCCTTGTTCAATTTCAGTTTGTTCATCAAATCGAAGGTGTCGGCCGGCGTGATCATCGCCGCACCTTTCGCCAAGCCGCGACGCAGATCGGCCAAGGACGGCATCTGTATCATCACCGGCCGGCTGGCATCCGGATCGAACGGCGCCGCCACCCGAAACGGGATGCTGCGGGCGTCGGCTTGCGCCCATTGAATCTGCTCCTGACCGTGCTCGTTTTTGAAGCGGACGAAGGGTATCGCTTGATAGACATCGTCGAGATTTTGCGTGAATTTAGGCAGCGGGATTTCCTTGACCTTGTTCAAGGCTTGATCTCGCAAACGTTGGCCGAGCAGCTCGCGGATTTCCTGGGCATCGGATGCCAACATCAATAAGGTCAGATTCAAATTGCCCACACCGTCTGCGCTCGGCAAGGGCTGTAACTGAGCCAATTGCTCCAAGCCGCCGCTGGCATCGATCAACTGTTCCTGGCGGATGATCCAGTTGACTAAGGGATTGTCGCCGCCTCTCGCAAAGCAGGCTTGTAAATAGCTGTAAAAAGTCTGCCGCCGGTAGGAAACGAACAAACCCTGGCTGGTTTCCTGGAAAGCCTGAGAACGCAACGCGGCCGGCCAGGTATTTTCGTCGTACAGCCAAAGTTGCTGAGATTTAATTTCCAGCGCGGCGTTTTCGGCGATGCCGGCTTCGCCAAGGTGGTAACGGTTGACCAGCATCCGCAACCATTCGAAAAAGGCTTTGCTGGGTTGGCCGCGTTCCAGCGGTTTGCTGTATTCGGTCAGCCAGGTTTGATTGAGCGGTTGCCGATAACCGAACGGCCAGGGCAACATTGCCGCCGCGACGCTGGCGGTTTGGGCCTGATCGGCGCTATCGAAAGCCTGACTGACATCGCGCAGATAATAAAAGCCGCCCAGCGGCAGATAGGCGAACAACAGCGTATGCGATTTGTTGGCGACATCGCTGGTTTTGAATACGTGCAAAGGATGCACTTCCTCGCCGCTGTAGGTGGCCTGATCCTCGCGCTTATGCAGCACGCCATTGGCGCACAGCCGTCGATGCAGATCCGGGTCGCGCAATTCGCTCGGCGCTTCCTGCCAACCCAGCGCCTCACCGTCTTCCAACATCCAGGCCTGCTCGCGGCCGCCGCTAAGCCGCCGAATCACGAAACCGGCCGAGGTGATTTTTTGCGGGTCCAGCGCCGGCTCGCCGAAACGGTCGCAAACCACTTCACAACTGACGATATGAAAGGCCCGGTGCAGCGGCAGCCGTAACACCGGCTGCTGGCCGTGGCGACTGTGACGTTCTTCCTGCTGCCAGTCGCTAAACTGCGGCAGACTGAACTGGCGGCGCTGGATGTCCTGCTTGAAACGGTTAACAAATTCCGCATCCAGATACCGATGCAAACCGCAATGCCCGCCGCCTTGATAAAACGGCGGCTTCAATCGAATCGGATGCAAGGCTTGCTCGGTTTTCATAATCCCCTACCAAATATTGCCGGCACCCGGCGTATAAGAACTGCCGACCACCGAAGTGGCGATCACCGTGTCGGCCTGGACGACGCCGCTGAATCTGGACATGCTGGCGTTGACCGTGACGGTACTGGCGTTGATGGTCACCGAGCTGGCATCGACCGTGACGCTGCCGCTGCTGCGCACCGCAATGCCACTGCTACTGAGTTTGATGCTCTGGTCGGCGCGTTCGATGCTGATCTCGCCGCCGCCAGCCTCGTCTATCGAAATCTTGTAACCGGAACGCGTGCGCAATTCGATTTTCGGACCGTTGCCGTCGTCGAAATCCAGCACGGTTTGTTCGGGGGTGCGGATCACGTAATGGTCTTCCTGCGGATCGGCGTCTTCCGGCACACTGCTATTGCCGGCCCACAAACTGCCCAGCACTAGCGGCATCTCCGGCGTGATAAACGCCAGCACCACGATTTCTTCCAGACGCGGCACGAAACTGGCGCCGTAACCCTGACCGGCCGACGGCGCCACTACGCCTGCCCAGACTTCCATCAAGGTCGCCAGCAAACGCACTTTGATGCGGCCGCGGCTGTCCGGGTCGGCATTGTCGGTGACCTGACCGAGCTGCAAGCTGTGCAGATGGCCTAGCGCATGGCTGTTCATGGCTGCCACCCGCTCTTGTTGACCTTCAAATGGGTTTCGAAGCCGCTGTTATTGTCGAAGCGATGCACGCAATGCACGATCTGATAGCGGCCTTTCAATCTGGGCGATACGCCGTCCAATTCGATTTCCCGGCCAGGTTTCAAACTGGCTTCGCCTTGGCAAACGATCTCGCCTTGAATAAAGCGTTTGGCCTGACGTTTAAACGCCGCCTTGGCGTAGGCTTCCGCCTCGCTGCTGGTGCCGGGAAAGGGCTGCGGGACGATTTCCGCGCCCGGCCAGCTCAAATCGCCCAGCGCCGCGGCGGCACTAGTGCCGCTCGGTGCAGGCGTCATCGTGTCGGCGTCGAAATCCACTGCTTCGGCGCTGGCCAAGTTGTAACCGTTCACCTGACTACTGAGCGGTTGATGATTCAAATCGGCGATCAAGCGCACTTTTAGCGCGCTATCCTGGGCGCTGAGCGCAATAGGGTTCGGGTCGGCTTCCTCGGCCTTGGCCCGTAAGCGATTGCCGTCCAGGCGTACCGCAATGTCGAAACGGTTGCCTATGCGCAGTAAAAACGCCAGATCGCTTTCGTTGAGTTGATGCCAGGTGGCCGTGATGCCGGAAATCGCCGCATCGGCCTGAAACCCGGCCTCGCCGGCAACGCTTTGCGCCAAATCGTCGGGGCTTTGGTCCTCGAAACTGCGGTTATGCCGGCTGCGGGCCAGTCTATGCAATTTATCCTGCAATAACAGCGCGATGCTGGGCGCGCCCTCGCCGTAACTTTCCTCGATCGCGGTAATCTCGCCATTGAACAAGCTTTGCGGCGTATCGTTGCCCATGGCGATCTCCACGCCAGCCCCCAATGCGATGTCGTTCAACATGAAATCCGGCTCTTGTCCGCCTTGCGGCCTGCCCCAATTGGACAGTTGTAATTCAGCGTGCGCGCTACCGTGCAACGGCAAATTGACCTGCATCGCCAGCAAGGCCTGTTGCAGGTCTTCGCGCGGTTCGCCATCGATTTTGATGGTCGGGCGGGTGCTGATGAAAGCGGTTTCGGCCATGGGTTCCTGAGTGTTTTATTGTTATTCTTTATTGTTTTATCGAGTCGCTACATCGTTTCAATCAATCTTCAATCTATCCTGCCGCTGCCGAATCAATTCCAGCATCTGCGCCAACTCGATTTCCGCTGGCGACAGCGGGGTTTGCTGAGCACTTGGTTGCTGTTCGGCGGGTTCGGTGACGCCGTCCTGGATTTCCACAATGACTTCATCTATCAACACCGGCATCGCAAGCGCTCCTCAATCGAATCCGACACCAGTGTCGGCGGCAGCTTTTAATAAACCGGCGACCGATACGCCGCTGCTTTTACGTCCCGCTGTTTCCAGGCCAGCCTGCTTGGCCGCCGCAGTCGATAACGACCGCCCGCCAGCCACAGCAGCCCCGGATTGACTGACTTGCCCTCCAATGCCGGTCTGCGCGGCGCCGGCCCTTAGCGGCACGCTACCGGTCTGCAAGCTGGCCGCATTCAAACTGGCGGTTTTACCGGTCGGACTAAAAGCGCCTTCGATGCCGGTGCCCAGGCTAGCGGAGTTGCCGAATTTAAAGGCTGGGCTGAACGATGGCGGCGGCTGTTGCCCCGGTTTGACGCCTACCCCGCTACTTGCCGAGCCACTAGCAGAGCCACTAGCAGAGCCTCCGGAACTGACTGTTGCCGACAAACTGGTCGAAACGCTGACACCGAAACCGCCACTAATATTGACGCCTGCACCAAGGCCAAAGCCCACTCCGCCGCTAATTCCCAACGATGCACTCATGCTGAAACTTGGCACTGCCACCACCGCCAGCGACGGCATGCGCGGCGTCTCTATGCCATTAAACATTGAGGTATCCCGCCAGTTGCCGGCACCGTCGCCGCTGCCGCCCGGCACCGGGCCGGCATTCTGATCGCCGCCTTGCGGATTGGCGCCGGTGGAACTGAGACTGGGCGTGTTGCGAGCAGCTTGTGCGACGTCACGGTTACGGAACTGGTAGCGGTCCTCGCTGAGTTTTAACGATACGACGGCACGCAACGGCCGGCCCTCCGGCGAGAAGAAATCCAGGGTTTCGTCGAAACTTTGCACCAGACCCAAAAATTCGAACGCACCCCATTGAAACAGACAGCGCTTCGGCGCTTTCAATTTGTCGCCCTCAGCCACCGGTTTGATGAAGGTGTCGGCAATTTTCTTGGTTTGCAAGCGCACGTCCGAACCTTGCTCGATGGCTTTCTTGGAGCTGCTGTTGCTACCGGCGCTGCTGGCGGTTTGGTCGCCACCGCCCTGATTATTACTCGGTTGTTCGATATAAGTGGTGTCGAAAATCAGCTCGATGGTCAGGTTGGACGAGCTTTTATCGACAAACTGCGCCGCGCGGCTGTTGCCGTTGCGGGCATTTTCCTTCAAGGTATTGGACAGGCTGACTTTCAGAGTGACCGGATTGAACTGCACATCTATCGCGTTTTCCAGGTCCGGGCTGTCGTTGTCGCCGTTGACCGGGATCAGTTTGCCGCGTTCGATGGCGATCATGCCGCTCCCCTGCCTTGCGTGCTATCGGCTGCCGGCCTTTGCAATTCCAGGCCTTGATGCACCAAGTGCAATTCCTCGATCGCTACCTGACTGGCGGTAGCCGACAAGTCCGGCCCTTTAAATTTGGTCGGCAACACCCCGCTGAGTTTCCAGATCATCACCGCCTTGTCGGTGACATTAGCGCCGCTGACGCTAGGATTGCCGAACACGATGATCTCGCCGCTCAAACGGTAGCCGTAGTTAGCCTGCCTGGTGGTAATGTCGAACCAGGACCACAAATCGTTGATGTCAGTGACGCCGCGTTTCAGAATAATCGGCGCGAACTTGGTCGGCCCGCAGCGGTGATGCTCGCCCCAGTTGTGGCCGCCTTCGCCTATCACTTTCGGTTCCATCGTCGCTTCGAAACCGGTCACTTCGCTGAAATAGCCGCTGCATAGCAGGCTGCTTTGGTCGCTGTTATAGAGATTAACCTTGAAACGGAAGGCGACGAATTCGCTGACTTCAGCCATCGACCACCTCCGCACGCCATTCGCCGTTCAGATTAGTAAAGGTCAGAAACAGCCGGTCGATAGGGAAAGCCGGCGCCACCATGATTTCGTAGACCAGCGCGCCCTCTTGCGGCGTGGTTTCGCTGATCGAAAACGCTTGTTCGGCCGAGGCGCCGCGCAAGGCACCCTGGCTGTATAAACGCCGGAAAAACTGTTCCAGCAGCAAGCGTGGCCGTGGATCGCGGTAATCCAGATTGAAGATCAATTGCTCGCCCAGCATCTGCAATTGCCGGCGCAGAAAACCCAGAAAGCGCATCGCCTCCGCCGAGCGAAAACCGTCGTAACGCTGTTTATCGAACGGATAATCGGCGGCTGGCAATGCCGGCACCACCAAGCGCTCGTCGTCCAGCAATAACTGGCCCCGACCGCTGAATGACTTGCGGTATCTGATCACGCTGATACCCGGTTCGTCGCGTAAAGCCAGGGTTTGAGCAATAGACAGCCGCGGATAGGGCAAGGCGTCGCTGTTCAGCGGCCGAGCCGCCATCGACCGCCAAGGCCCATAGCGCCGCGCCACCGCCGCTTGCTGGCCGGCGATCAAACCGGCCGGCGTCAACAAGCTAAAACGCGGGCCACGCAGATACGGAAACAAAAACTGCACATGGCGTAAGACTTGAGCATGCTCGGGATTGTCTTGATAGCCGGCCAGCGCGGTTAAGGCGGCCGGATCAAGCACGGGGCTGTCCAGTTCGCCGGAATAAGCCAGCGGCAAGGTGAACAGGCATTGCACATCCGGCCGATGGCTGACCACAAACCGCAGAATCCCGCGCAACACATCCGCTAACGCCCAGGGAGCCGGCATGTCGTTCAGTTCGCTGCCGTAGCGGCGTTCGCGGTGATCGTCGTCGCTGTTTTGGGTGCAGGGCAAAAATTGCGGATCGTTGTTTTCCAGACGCACCCTGGGAATATCCGGCAAACGCGGCGGCACTTGCAGACGCTCCAAATCCGGAAAGCTAACCAAGCCCAGTGCTGGAATGACTAATACCGTCGCCAAGCCTTGCAAGCTGTCGATGTCATGCAATTCGGTATTGGCGGCGGGCAAAAACCCAGCCTGCCCGCTGGCTTCCGGTATCCGCACCACCCAGAGCTTTTCGCCGCCGTTGGCAAAAAAATCGTCGACCGCCAAGCCCAGCCAAGCTTGTTTGCCGGCCAGCAGGCTGACGTATTCGGTATTCGCGTCCAGCGCATCCGGGAAAATGTCGTGAAACTCGGCGCTGGATTGCAAGGGTATAGGCAGATGGTAAAGTTCGCTGACAGCACCGGGGCGCAACAAGGCATCCACGGCCAGGCCGTAACCGACCGCACGCATGTCCGCCAGCGCCGCCGGCAATTGCAGCAGGCGTTCGAGCCTGACCCGGCCCGGACAATGGCCGAGCATGGCTGCCTCCAGCGCCGCGATCCGGCGTTCGACCGGCCGTGGCGTCAAGGCGATGCGCGCTCCCGCGAACCATTCCATTCGCTATCGCTCCGGTCAGCTTTGGATGATGGTTTCGACAGAGAGCACCAGCTCTTCCATCGCCACATCGCTGCCGCCTTTGGCAGTCAAGGTTGGGCCGGTCCATTTGATCGGCATGGCCTTGACCAGTTTCCAGGTGACCACCGCGCTGGCACTGGTCGGATCTTCATTCTTTAGCTTGATCACCACATCGCGCTTGGCGGTGACGTCGCCGCCACGAATTTGATCCAGCCAGCTATAGATATTGTCGGCGCCGATCACCCCGCGTTTCAGCGTCACGTCGCCGGCCTTGTTGATGGCCGGTATCTTGCGCACGTAATTGACCGCTTCATTGCCGTTGCGGTATTCCGCTACCGTCACTTCGGCGTTCAACCCGGACACTTCGGAGAATCCGCCCTGGACTTCGCCTTCGCTGCCGTCGCCCAGATTGACCAGATAATTGAACACGCCGTAGGGCGTTTCTCGATATTGAGCCATGGTTAGTTCCTCTTCAAAATGTGGTCAACCGATTAGGCGTCGGCGGTTTTCTGGCCGATACGGAAAATCACGAATTCGGCCGGCTTCAAGGCCGCCACGCCGATTTCGCAAACCAGCCGACCGTTATCCAGGTCGTTCTGGGTCATCGTGCTGCGGTCGCAACGCACAAAATAGGCGGTTTTGGCGCTACCCAACAGCCGGCCGTTGACCCATTCGTTGTACAAAAAGCTTTCCACGGTCTGCCGGACGTTGTCCCACAAACGCTCGCCATTGGGTTCGAACACCACCCATTGCGTGGACTTGTCGATGGAGCGCTCCAAGTACAAAAAGTAACGGCGGACGTTGACGTATTTCCATTCCGGATCGCTGGACAAGGTACGGCCGCCCCAGACGCGATGGCCACGGCCCGGAAACGAACGCAGACAGTTAATACCGTTGGGATTCAACAATTCTTGCTGGAAACGATTGATTTCTTGGGCAAAGCGCAAGGCACCGATCACCGGCTCGTTGGCCGGCGGCTTATGCACGCCGCGCTGCACGTCGGTATTGGCATAGACACCGGCCACGAAACCGGCCGGCGGCACATTGATGGTGCTGAGCACGCCGCGCGGATCGGCGATGACTACCCAGGGGTAATACAAAGCCAAACGGGAATCGTCGAAGTTGGAACGGAATTCGCGCACTTCCGACAAAGTCATGCCGTCGCGGCTATCGACGATGCCGACCCGATAGCGCATCCTTAGGCAATGTTTCTGCACCTCGGCGACGATGGCCTGATGATTGGCCGCATCGGCCGCCGCGGCCGGCGTCATCACGATGGAAATATCCTCGATATTTTCCAAGGCCGCGAAGCCGCTGCTGCCATTGACTTCATCGACTACACCGCCGTAATGGGTGGCGGCCGGTACGTTGCCGTCGTTGCCGCCGGTCAGGTTGATCAAATAACGCGCTCCCTGCACCGAGAACGGGCCGGGCACCAGGGCGGTCGGCTCGGACAAGCTGCGTAGCGCCGCCAGGATTTGTGTGCCGGTGGCATCGGGATCGAGTACGCAACTGATCGGACTGGCCAGTTGATCGTAACGTTTATCGGGCGTGACGGCTAACACCGCGCCGAGGCTGTTGGCGGCGTCTGGAGCGGTGGACAGATTGCCGTAGCTGTAGACCACCGGCCCGTCCCCGCCGCCGGAATGCACTGAGATATCGAAGTTACGCAACACTAAACCGCGCACGCTGGTCGACACCAGTGCTAACGCCGCCAATGGCACGGTCAAGTTTCCGGCAATCAAAGGGTTGAAGCCACCGGACGCGACTACCAGTTCACTGGCGTCCGCATCCAGGCTGCCGATCAGAGTTTTCAAGGTGCCCCAATGCGCCGCGCCGGTAAAGGCCGATATATCGGTATCGTCCGCCTCGGCGGCCTCATTGAAGCTCAATACCGCCGTGCCGCCATCCGCCAATGTGCCGCTGGTCGGTTTTTTGACCGCCACGCGGGTGAATGTGACCGATGCGCCGCCACCATTGACCAGACCGGCCGCCAGCAACACGCCTTCGCTGCCGACCGGGCCGCTGGGGCGTAAATCGGTACCGGTCGCCGCGGCGCCGTCGTCGGGGTCCAGCGTGCAACGATTATCGACGATGACGTATTGATTGCCTTCACGGCGCACTACCGCCTGCAGGTTCAATGGAAACCGGGCATCCGGAAACTGCGCGGCAATGCCGGGCGCGCGCACTGCGTTGGTTAGGCCGGTGGCATTCAGGAACAGGATATCGCCTTCGGCGGGTGCGGCGACCGGCTCAAAGCGCAATAAATTCTCGCTATCGCGCCATAGCAGCTCCAATGTGAAATCGCCCATCGCCCCCGGAAAGCGGCTACTGAAGGTCAGTACGTCGGCGACCGCACGGGTCGAAACGCCGGGTGCGTCTTGCGGAAAATTGCCGACCCGCGACACATATAGCTGTTTGCCGCCGCCGTCGAAAAAGGCCTTGGCGGCAATTGCAGTATGGTTGAATACGACCCTATCCGTGTCCGAAACAGGATCGTGCAAGGTCAGATCTTGAATGTCGCCGTAGATGCGAGCGAATTCGCCGAAGCTAGTCACTACCTCGGGGTTGCCGCGCAACGGTCCGAAGCGGGTAGGCCCCACCACAGCGGTAACGCTGGTCCCCACGCCTTCGATCGATTTGGCACGAAAACTGACTTCTTCTACAAACACACCCGGTGCAAGATATTCAGGCATGCTCCCCTCCTTATTTTTTAAGTGGACCAGCGTTTAAAAGACGAACTCAACCATCATGGATTACTCAATTGGGTTGAACGGCAAGATGATCCCGATTAAAGGACCGGATTAAACTCAATTCACCCGGCACCACGCTCAGCGCCAGCGCAGGACTAAAACTATTGGCATTGCTTGCACCCAATTCCATTGGCTGTAAATCGGCCGGATCAAGCGGTAGATCGGCGCTGGCCGGCGTCAAGGCCGCGACAGTCAGCGTCGCCGAGTATTGATCGACGCCTTCCGGCAACGGCGGCAAGCGATGCATCGCCAGCATGAAGTCGCCGTTAGCGTCGGCTTGGCCGCGGCAGACCAAATTGCCGCCGGCACCCAGGCTGACGGTCAGCGTTAGCAAGGCCCATACCGCCGGCAGGTTGCCGCCGTCGAAGCGTAAGGTGCCGCGTAAGCCACCGCTGCGTCCCAGCCGGGTACCGAACGGCGTCGGATATAGCACCAGGGCGTGACCAACGGCATTGCCTGCTTGAATCTCGAAGCGCCGCGGGTTATAGCGGCGCTGATTGTCGGCGACCACTCCGGCAATGGCATAAACCGCTTCGACCGGGCGCTGTTTGTCAACATCGTTGACCTGCCCAGAAACGGTCTTGCCGGCCGAACGCCGCCACAACGCGGTTTTGCCTGGCGTTTGTAGACACTGTAAATCGGCGGGGCGGTTATCCAGTTGCATGGTAACGGCGGTGTTGAGCCGCTGCATGTCGGCTTCCTGCGCCGCGCTGCTACCGTCCAGCCAGTAGATTACGTCGCTGGCATAGAGAATATTGGTTTCCAGCACCTTGATCGCTTTCACTGCGTACCCCCCGGAAATACCCGCGTCGAAACCGGCGGCCCTTCGCTGCGCGGCCGCCGCAGCCGCAGCCGGACGGTGCGCGCCACATAGGGCACGGTGCTGGTGTAAGGCGATTTGAACACGTCCCAGATGCGCATTAAATCCTCTGTCGTCATCTCGTCCGGGGTGATATTCAGCACTTCTGCCTGGCCCCATTCGTCGTCGATGTCTTGAATATGCGACACATCCAACTGACATTCGTTGGCCAGCTCGACCATCGCCCAACTCAGTAAGTCGGCTTCGATCGTGGCGCTGGAAGCGTTAGCGATTAATAGAAAATGTAAATTGACCGGTAATTCGGCTTGTGGAGCGTTTTGGTCGCTGCCGCGCTGCGCGAAGGAACGCTGCCGACCGTGCGGATCGATGGTGATACGGTGCAAGTAAATGCCCAGCAGATTGCCGGCGAGGATATTGGCGATGTCGGCGCTACCCAGCAGTTTAGCCTGAGCATTGGTGGGCTCGCTGCTCAACTCGGCGGGCAGCCTGCTAGTCAAGAATGCTTCCAACGCCAGCAGTGCGCCGGTAACTCCTCGGTATGAAGCCATCTCCCCTCCCCCAGTTGAGCGGTATCATAGCCTAGTACACCTGTCTACTGTACGCAAGTCGATTTTGTGAAGTTATCGAACTACCAAAAACGAAAAACGCGATGCACAGCAAACAAACCGGCTAAATTCCGTGCCTCATTCGAATAATGACTTTAAGTTTTAGCAGAGTTTCGGAAATTTATCGGGCCGACATTAATTAAAATTGGATTAAAAAATAGCAAAACCGCTCCCTATCCAGTTCTGGCGAGCGAAGTTCGAGCAAACATCCGCCGCTTGACAGCAGATGAAAATAATTATCCCGACCCCGGCAAAGTGAGCGAAGATAACCATTCCCTTGCCCAACAAAACCGCCGACAAATCATGCTCTCCGCCACCCTGCAAATTGCGCTAGCCTTGTTGTACGCCAATCTCGGCGAATGGCTGATGCACAAATTCATCTTGCACGGCTTGGGTAAAAAGCCCGGCAGCATCTGGGCTTATCATTGGTATGAACACCATGCGATATGCGCCAATAACGCCATGCTCGATCCTGGCTACCGAAGACTGGATTTATCGACCTGGAACGCGCAGACCAAGGAATTAGCGGTATTGGCAGCCATCGCACTGCTGCATCTGCCCTTGCTTTGGTATTGGCCGGCTTTTGCGCTGGGCCTGTATGGCTCGTTGCTGCTCTATTATGGCCGGCATCGAAAAGCCCATCTCGATCCGGACTGGGCCCGCCAACATTTGCACTGGCATTTCGAACACCATACCGTTCCCGACTCCGGCAACTGGTGCGTCACCTGGCCTTGGTTTGACTATCTGTTCCGCACGCACTCCTCACAAAGCCGGACTTGAAACGCGCGAACACAAGCCGATATAGCTTCGCCTGTCATTTGAGGACTCCCGTTAGCAAGCGCTCCGGCATTCCACTGATCACCCATTGTGGAAGCAAGCCTTAGAAGCTGTTTAAAAACGTCGCGAGTTTGTTCATGGCAAGGCGAAAAAACGGAGAGTACATGAGGATTTTGAGCGATTTTTCAACGCAGTCATGGGCAAGCGCAGCAGCTTTTCAACTGCTTCTTAGACAAGCCAGCAGTGAAGACATACAATGCCCGTGCTCGGAATCCGGTTTTCACATCAATTGAATGCGTTGATCAACGCAGTCTTTCCTTACTCAGGAGGCTTTATGTCAAGAATTTGGGTTGTAGTAGCGGACAGCAGCAGAGCACGTTTTTTCTCGCTGGTGAGCCGACTTGAACCACTGCACGAGTTTGACGGCATGGTGTACGCCGAGGGCAGGATGCAGGAACGGGAAGAGCTATCGGATCGTCAGGGCGGCATTGCCGGCGGTCACGGCGAGGGCGACCATACCTTCGAGGCACCGACCGACTTGAAACATCATGAAGCCGATGTTTTCGCCCGGCGGATCGCCGAAAAGCTGGAACAAGGCCGGGTCAACCACGATTTCAACAAATTGATCCTGGTCGCGCCGCCGGCGTTTTTAGGCGCCTTGCGGCAAGCGCTTAACACCCATTTGCAAGACCTGGTCAACGACTCTCTGGATAAAAACTTAGTGACCGAAGACGAGACCGTCATTCGCGAGCATATCTTATAAATTAGCCTTTGCATTCGGCGTAATCGCGACGTCCTCCGCGCTTACGCCATCCCTGTCTTACGTTTGCACAACCATCCGGACCGACCCGGATCGAATCCAGACCTTCTCCAGTCCGCTTCGATTTCTTGCTGGCGTTATCTCGGCGTATCATTGCCGGCAATTAATCGCATCCATCGAGCGGAAACACGCTCGACACCATCATTAATAACGACCACCAGCGTATGAAATACAGAGACTTAAGAGATTTTATCGCCCAACTGGAAAAACAGGGCGAATTGAAGCGTATCAAACAGGAAGTCGATCCGGTACTGGAGATGACGGTGATCTGCGACCGGGTGCTGAAACAGGGTGGCCCTGCGCTATTGTTCGAGAACGTCAAAGGTTCCAATATTGCCGTACTGGCCAATCTGTTCGGCACTCCGAAACGGGTGGCGATGGGCATGGGCGCCAAGGACGTTTCCGAATTACGCGGCATCGGCGAACTGCTGGCTTATTTAAAGGAACCCGAGCCGCCGAAAGGCATGAAGGACGCGCTGGAAAAGCTGCCGGTGTTCAAACAGGTATTGAACATGGCGCCGAAACTGGTCAGCTCGCCGCCTTGCCAGGAAGTGATTCGGATCGGCGACGAGATCGATCTGGCCGATTATCCGATTCAGACCTGCTGGCCGGAAGACGCCGCACCGCTGATCACCTGGCCGCTGGTAATTACCAAAGGACCGAATAAAGATCGGCAGAATCTGGGCATTTATCGCCAACAGGTGATAGGCAAAAACAAGGTGATCATGCGCTGGCTGGCGCATCGCGGCGGCGCGCTGGATTTCAAGGAATGGCAAGCAGCGCATCCCGGCAAGCCGTTTCCGGTCGCGGTGGCGCTAGGCGCCGACCCGGCCACGATACTGGCAGCCGTGACGCCGGTGCCTGATTCCTTGTCCGAATATGCTTTCGCCGGCCTGCTGCGCGGCAGCAAGACCGAAGTCGCCAAATGCCTGAGCAACGATCTACAAGTGCCTGCCAGTGCCGAAATCGTGCTGGAAGGCTTTATTTATCCGGGCGAAACCGCGCCGGAAGGCCCCTACGGCGACCATACCGGTTATTACAACGAGGTCGACGAGTTTCCGGTCTTCACTATCGAACGCATCACCCAACGCCAGGTGCCGATTTACCACAGCACTTACACCGGCCGGCCGCCCGATGAGCCTGCCATCCTCGGCGTGGCACTGAACGAGGTATTCGTGCCGATATTGCAAAAACAATTCCCGGAGATCGTCGATTTTTACTTGCCGCCGGAAGGCTGCTCGTACCGGATGGCGGTAATCAGCATGAAGAAACAGTACGCCGGCCACGCCAAGCGGGTGATGCTCGGCACCTGGTCGTATTTGCGGCAATTCATGTATACCAAATTCGTCATCGTGGTCGACGACGACGTCGATGTACGCAACTGGCAGGACGTGATCTGGGCAATCACCACTCGCATGGACCCGGCCCGCGACTTGACGATATTGGAAAATACGCCCATCGATTATCTGGATTTTGCTTCGCCGGTCTCGGGTCTGGGTTCCAAGGTTGGCTTCGACGCCACCAACAAATGGCCGGGCGAAACCAACCGGGAATGGGGCCGCCCTATCGTGATGCGCGAGGACGTGGTCAAGAAAGTCGATGCTATGTGGGATTCGTTATTTAGTTGAGGTAGACTTCGATTATTACCGATTAAAACCCCAGCCTAATGAAAATATTGGTCGCCGATGACGTACCGGAAAACAGAATCCTGCTCGACAAATTGTTGACCAGAATGCGGCACCAGGTCATTTTGGCCGAAAACGGCCAGCAGGCCGTCGAACTATTCGGTAGCACCGATCCGGACCTGATTCTGATGGACATCATGATGCCGGAAATGGACGGGCTGCAAGCCATCAAACAGATCCGGCTACTGGCGACCGAAAAATGGGTGCCGATTTTTGTGATCAGCGCGCTCGCCGAAGTGCAGGACGTGGTCGATGGCCTGCAAGCCGGCGCCGACGACTATTTGCCCAAGCCCTTCAATCAAGCGATTCTCAACGCCAAACTCAGTTCAGTACAGCGCTCCCTGGACATGCAACGGTGCATTATTGCCGATAGCCAGCAGCTGCAAATCTATCGCGACCAAAACGAAACCGAACAGCTGTTTTTGCAAAGCATTTTCGAACGCCTGATCAAGCAAAACGATGTGAAAGACGAGCATCTGCAATTCTGGTTACAGCCGGCGCAACGCTTTAGCGGCGACCTGATTTGTGCCCAGCGCATCAACAGCCGGCAAATTTATTTCATGCTGGCCGATGCCACCGGCCACGGCTTGGCAGCCGCGATCCCGACCGTCATCGTCAACCAGGCGTTTCAAGCCATGACCCAAAAAGGCTTGAGCATCCCGCTGATCGTGCGCGAAATCAACCGACTGCTGTTCAATCAAATGCCGCCGGACCGGTTTGTGGCACTAGTGCTAGGGATGATAGACAGCGCCAGAAAATCCATCGAATTATGGAACGGCGGCCTGCCAGAGGTTTTAGCGTTGAACGGCGACGGCGAGCCGCTCCACGCCTTTCACTCTTCCCACACTTTCGCCGGCGTTCTCGACGACACCACATTCGACGACCGCTGCGAAACCTGGCATTGGCAACACGAATGCGAGATTTTCATGTATTCCGACGGCCTGCCGGACGCCCAAAACCCGGATCACGAGTTGTTTGGTCAAGACAATTTACTGCGTACGCTTGCCCAAGCCAAGCCCGGCCATCGCGTCGCCGCGATACAGCAAGCCTTGCGAGCGCATATGGCCGATCGCGATGCGCAAGACGATATTTCCTGCATGGCGATCCTCTGCCCTTAAGTGCCGTATCGCCAATCATTCAAATCGATGCGCAAATCACCCGCTCTTACCACCGTCAATCCCAGCCATGAACTACTAAGGATCTATTTGACCTGCCTGTTACTGATCGGCACTTTGATGGTTGCTTATCAACTATTCTTTAGCCGCAGCTTGCAAAGCGCTACCGGCGAAACACAAATCATCAATACTGCCGAAAGGCAACGCATGCTCAGCGAGCGGATCGGCAAGAATTTGGTGCTGTTATTGCACGCCGACGCAACGCCAACCAGGCAAACGCTAAGCCAAGGCATACGGCAAGACCTGGAAGCTCTGATTCGCCAACATGCCACGCAAACTAGCAGACCGATACCCGCCGATCTGCTCGACCGGCAGCAAGTCCTGCTGGATCACATGAAAATCGAGACTGATGAAAGCCTAAGCGCCAACATCGAATTCGACCATTTCCAACAGTCCGTCAACCGCTATCTGGCCGCCGCCGAACAATTTGCCAGCCTCAACGATCAACTGGTCGCCGCATTCGAACAAGCGCTGGCGCAAACCCATCACAAGCAACAGCTTTATGCCTGGGTCACACTGGGCATCGCTGCCTTGCTGCTGTTTACCCAACTGATTTTCATTTTTTACCGCTCGATCAAAGTCATCAGCAAGCAGTTCGATGAAATTCTATCTATCAACCGTCAACACGCGGATTTGATAGCTACCTTGGAGCAACGCAATGCCGAGTTGAATCAGCTGAACAAGATCGCTCAAGGCGATCGGGTCGAAATTGCCAGGCAAGCCTCGGAGCTGCTGGATCAGAAATTGTTAGTCGACGCCATTCTCGACAGCAACCGCACCGGCATCGTTAGCATCAGCCCGCAAGGCATCGTTCACCTATTTAATCGCGAAGCCGAACATATATTCGGTTATCAGTACTCGGAAATACGCGGCCACAATGTCAACATGCTGATGCCGTCGCCCGACAGGGAACATCACGACGACTATCTGCAAAAGTACTTAACGACCGGCGTCCACAAAATTATCGGTATCGGCCGGGAAGTCACCGGCCAAAGAAAAGACGGCAGCTTGTTTCCACTCTATCTGACCGTGCGCGAGATCAAGTCGCAAAATCATCACGAATTCGTGGCTTTTATCGAGAATTTAGCCGACATTCGCCAGGTTGAACAAAAACTGCTGCAAAGCGAACGCCTGTATCGTGCCATCGTCGATCAATCCAATCCGATCTGCCGCTACACCCCCAACTTCAATCTGAGCTTCGTCAATAGCGCCTATTGCGAGCTATTCCAGCTGACCGCGGAGGAATTGCTGGGCCAATCGGTACTAGATACCTTGCCGGATTCCGAACGCGACAGCTTCAGAGCATGCCACGACTGTTTGACCGCAAACGAGAATATCGGCGAATACGAACATCCGCTGCCTGCCAATAACGTCACCGAATGGTTGCAATGGCAGATCCGGCCGATTTTCGACAACGACGGCCTTTTAATCGAATATCAAGGTATTTGCGTCGTCACGACCGCTCGCAAGCAGGCAGAACTGGAATTACTGCAAGCCAAACAAACGGCCGAACAGGCCAACAAGGCGAAATCGCAATTTCTGTCCAATATGAGCCACGAGCTACGTACACCGCTGAATGCGATTATCGGTTTTTCCCAATTATTGGAAACCGACATCGATCAACCGCTGCCTGCCGACCAGCTCGATTCGGTACAGCAAATCGGCCGGGCCGGCAATCACCTGCTGAACCTGATCAACGATATTCTCGATCTATCCAAAATCGAGGCCGGCCATTTACATCTAACGATTAAACCTGTCGCAATCGCCGACGTGGTCGCCGAAGTGCTGCCGATGTTTATCGGTCAATCCAACAAATATCAGGTAGGGTTGCATAATACGATCACCGACAAGCAATTGCTGATCAGCGCCGACTATCTGCGCCTCAAGCAAATCATCGTCAATCTGCTATCCAATGCCATCAAATACAACCGTCCCACCGGTCGGGTCGATATTAGCGCCGAAATCAAGCCCTACTGCATCCGTATCAATATTAGCGATACCGGACTTGGCATTGCCGCCAACAAAATTTCGGAACTATTCCAGCCGTTTTCCAGGCTCGGTGCGGAACGAGGTGCTATCGAAGGCACCGGTATTGGCTTGAGTATCACAAAAAAGCTGGTTGATCGCATGCATGGCAAAATTGGCGTTCACTCGACTCACGGGCAAGGCTCGTGTTTCTGGCTGGAGTTTCCCAAAGCCTAGCCGCTAGACCGACTTGAAACTCGCCCACCCAATTAAGCATAAGGTGTAGCCTATCACACATAGTTTTTACAGCTAATTGACCAAACTGCGGAATATTCAGCTATTTTTAGCTTAGACAATGCCGGACAACACCTGATGTACGTTCGGATCATTGATATAACAGAACTGCTTTGCCAGTTTCTGCCCGATATGAGACACGGGTAGGCGCGCTATGAATGTTTAGCGACTTATTATGCCAATCTGCCGGCCTATTAAGCGTTGGCCTAATGTCTCTGACCGCCTCCGATTTATTGAAGAAATAACGTGGACCTACAACACAATATCCTGCAAGCAAACATTCTGATCGTCGATGACGAACCTGCCAATGTCAAATTGTTGGAAAAAATTCTACAACACCATGGCTACCAGAACATCCAATCCACTTGCGACTCACGCGAAGTCGAGACCTTATGCAATATCACCCGCTTCGATGCGGTTTTGCTCGACATTCGCATGCCCTACCTCAGTGGCTTCGATATCATGGCCCAACTGAAGCAACGTTTTATCGACGATTACCTGCCGGTGCTGGTCCTAAGCGCGCAACCCGACATGGAAACCCGTTTGAAAGCCCTGAATCTCGGCGCCAAGGACTTTCTGACCAAACCCTTTGACCAACTCGAAGCCACCACCCGTATCCATAATTTGTTGGAAGTGCGGCTGATGCATAACCGGATCCGCGACCAGAACCGTATCCTGGAAGAACAAGTCAAAACCCGCACCGCCGAACTCTATCAAACCCGTCAGGAAGTGATCCGCAGATTGGGCCTGGCGGCGGAATACCGAGACAACGAAACCGGCAATCACATCATCCGGATGAGCAAATATGCGCAACTGTTGGCGCTAGCTTACGGCTTATCGGAACAGGACGCGGAGATCATCCTTAACGCCGCGCCCATGCACGACATCGGCAAAATCGGCATTCCGGACCGCATCCTGTTGAAACCCGGCAAGCTCGACGCGGAAGAATGGAAAATCATGCAAACCCATGTCGAAATGGGCGCCAATATCCTGTCGGGTTCGCCGACAGAGTTGATGGATACCGCAAGAATGATTGCGCTGCATCATCATGAAAAATGGGACGGCAGCGGTTACCCAACCGGCTTACAAGGCGAAGAAATCTCGATTGCCGGCAGAATCTGTGCATTGGCGGACGTATTCGACGCATTAACGTCGCAACGCCCTTATAAACAGGCCTGGTCGATTGAAAAAACGCTGGATTTAATCGATAGCGAAACCGGCAAGCATTTCGATCCGCGCTTGACACAGCTGATTAAAAAAAATCTGCCGGAAATTCTGATGATAAAAGCGGAATATGCGGATATTTTTAATACTTGGGAATAAATAAAATCGGCTGCATGCAGGCAGATTCCGCAGACTCCCGATTTCGTGCAACCCGATTACCAAACCTCTTAGCCTTCATTCGCGAACACCTGGTGTGTAACCATGATTCCGGGCCGATCTGCTTGCTTTGAGCATTGAGTAACCACCGTTTCCGGATCGGCAAGACTTAAGCGGAAATCGACTCGATGTTATCGGTGACTTCGCTGGACGCCAGCATCAAACCGCGCTTGAAGCTGTCGCAGGCTTGATCTTTATCGCCTCTGGCGAACTGCACCTCGCCCAATAGCTGATAAGCGGCGACCGATGCTTCGATATGCAGGCTTTTCAATAAATACTGCTCGGCTTTTTCCATCTGCGCGGATTTCAGCGCCAACCTGCCCAAGACTCTCAACAACACGGCATTGCCGGGATACACAGCCAGCCATTGCTCGACCGATTGCAATTGTTTGGCCGAGTCTTCGGTTTCGATATTGGACAGCAACACCAGCGACGTATCGTCCCAATGCCTGCCCAATTGCTTGAGGATGGCCGACTCTACTTCGCTCCCCGCACCGACCGCGATCATCGCCGCAAAATAGATATTGGCAATACCCGGCATGATTTTGATGTGCTCCGGAATGCCTTCCCAGCACGCTCGAATGGCCTGTTCGTCGTTCTGCTCGACGGATTGTTTTAGCAATCGGCTGAACGTCTCGGTTTCCAGCAGTTTCACTTCGGCTTCCATCAACACTTTGTGCTGTTGCAGCGAAGGCAACAGCTTGCTCAAGCCTTCCCAATCGCCCATATGCTGGTACGCCTGATGCATCATTTTCAACACCCTGGCGTGTCCTGGGTTGATCGAGTGCAACTTGCCCAAGGTTTCCAAGGCTTGTTCGAATTGCTGTTCCGACAAATGCAATTCGGCCTGAGTCAGACCGACCGTGATATTGGTATCGGAGGATTGCTCGACCGCCTTTTGCAGATATTCGTCGCGCTTGTCCAGCGCTCCGCGCGATTGGGCGGCCCGCGCCGCAGTCAAATAATGCAATAGCGGCGCGCCGCTATTGGCGGCGTGCTTAACCAGTATTTTCTCCGCGCGCTCCCAATTGCCGTCGGCTGCATCGAACAGGCCGGCGATCAGGGCTTCCTGGGAACGGTTGAATTTGATGCTGCGCCGCCGCTTGGAGAACTGTGCGGGCATGCGGATCAATACTCCCAGCAAACGAAAGAAACTGTATAAAGCGAAGAAGCCGATCACCAGCGCCACGGCAAACACCGTCAACGAGGTTTCCAAGGACCAGTGACCGAAACCGATCAACACATATCCGGGATCGTTATGTTCTGCCAACCAGCTATGCAGTAAAAACGCCACCGCAACGGCACTGAGCAGCGAGACCAGAAAATAAATAAAATTTTTCATGACGCCACTCGCTTATTGCTGGCCGGTCGTTGCTGGCGATGCCGTCTGGGCTTCGGCTGGCGCGGGCGAATTGTTAAGAACCGCTTTATCGGTTTCGATACGCAGTTTGCTGATGTCTTTCAACAATTTCAGCGAGCCGCTGACATCCGGATACTGGCTACGAATTTTCACGCCGCTCAGTTTGTCGAGTTCGGCAATGAATTGATCGGTTTGTTGATTTTCGGCAAAGTTCTTTCTCAACCATTGTTTCGCGTCGGCAATACTGCTGGTAAACAAGGTATCGTTCTGTTGTACCAAGGCAATTTCGATCATTTCCAACCGGACTTTCAGCTGTTGCTTGATAAAGTGTGCTTCCTCGGGCGTGATAATGGCATTAACCGGCTGCTCGGTGTGCCGCAACACCACATAACCTTCCAACTGTTTGGCCACTGTTTCCAAAATTTCATGACCGTGTTCGGAGAGATCGCTACTGGGTTCGGCCTTTTCCGGCTGTTTACCGGCATGCGGCAAAAACACCGACAGGCCCTCCACCGCGTCCTGCAAATGCTGGATACCGGCATAGATGCCGACAATGTCCGGCACCGTCGCGCTATTCAATAAGGCGATTTCCTTGGCGATTTGTTCGCGGACTTTAAACACAGCGGCGTCGCCACTCTCTCTCAAGCGTTGGTCGGCGGCTTCCAAGGCTTCGCGGGTGGTATTGACGTCGCCGACCAAATGCAAGCGCTGGTTCGCGACCGTCAGCAGATACTCGGCATCCGCCAGCAACCAATCGCCGCGGGTTTTACCCAATTGCCGCTGCAACATCAGGATGGAGGTATCCAATTCCTTGCGGGTCGAAGCCAGACGCTCCTCATGCAATTTGGAAAAATCGGCCAGCGTCTGGTTGAAGTGATTGTCCTTGCCGGTCATTTCGGCGTTGACGTTAGCGATTTGCGATTGCACGCCGGCAAGCTGATCGCGCAAACCGTTCAGCTCCTTATCGAGTTCGATCAGTTTTAGATTGTCCTGATTGTTTTCGGTGTCCTGACTGGTGCGCAATTGCTGGAAAAAATAAAAACCGGCGCCAGCCAAGGCTATCACCAACGCGATAGAGAGAATGCCGATCCACAAGCCGGCGTGAGACTTTTTAACCACCACTACCGGAGCTGGATTTTCTTGTTGTTCTTCAATTACTTCGGCCACTGTTTTCCCCGTTCAATAACGTCGTCAAGGTCTCTAAAATCGCTGCATCCGTGGGCTGTCGGCTCACTGCAATCTGTTTAAATCCGAAATCTTCTGCCGCTTGGCCAATCCGTTCGCTCATTGCCACCAAAAGGATGGATCGCAACAAGACTACCGAATCGCCATCCAGCATCGCCAATAAATTCTGCAAAGCTTCGATACTGGTAATCGTCACCGCATCGAGCTGCCGCCGCGCCAAATATCCAAGTAACTCGCCGTTGTTCACTACCGGCTGGAGGCGGCGATACACTTCCCAATAACGCACTTCGGCGCCTCGGCTACGCAGACTTTCCGCCAGTTTTTCGCGGCCGCCAACGCCACGCACGATCGTACAGGTTTGACCGGCGACATCCTGTAATAGCGGTTCCGCCAGTAAACCTTCGCTGTTAAACTCGGTCGCCGGCACGCAATCGACCGACCATCCGCTCTGTTGCAATGCCTTGGCAGTTGCTTGCCCGACAGCCGCGATTTTGAATTTACGCAAGGCCGGCATTTTGCCACCGAACGCCTTGATAGCAAAATCCACAGCGTTGGTACTGGTAAAAATCAGCCAATCGCCGGCAGCGGCCTGAGCCAATAACGCCGGATCGGGACCGGCGGCGACGATTTCCAAAGTGGGAAATCGTATCGCCGCGCCGCCTTGCCCTTCGATCAAGCGGCACAGATTCTCGGCCTGCGCGGCGGGGCGCGTGACCAGGATATGTGCGCCCTTTAGACTTAATGTCACTGATACAGCTCGCGGAGAATCCTATCCGCGCCTTGCGCCAATAGATCCTCGGCCACTGCTTGGCCTAATGCTTCGAAATCGGCCAGACCGCTTTCCGCTTCCGCCCGGTACAACAAAGAACCGTCTGGGCTGCCGACCAGGCCGCGCAAGAACAATCGCTCGCCCTTTATTTCGGCAAAGCCGGCAATCGGCACCTGGCATCCACCGTTGAGCCGGGCATTCATCGCCCGCTCGGCACCGACCCGGATGCTGGTGTCTTCGTCATGCAACACCTTTAAATAGCCGTAAATCTCGGCGTCGTCGACCCGGCATTCGATGCCGATGGCGCCTTGGCCCATCGCCGGTAGGCTTTCCGTCGGTTCCAGCTGGGCCGTGATGCGGTCCGCTAGCCCTAAGCGCTTCAGGCCGGCCGAAGCCAAAATGATGGCGTCGTATTCGCCAGCGTCCAGTTTGGCCAACCGGGTATTGACGTTGCCGCGCAGGCTGAGAATTTCCGCATTCGGGAATTTTTCCTTGATTTGGCATTGGCGGCGTAAACTGGAAGTGCCGATGCGAGCGTCGGCCGGTAATTCGGCCAGGCTGCGATACTTATTGGAGACAAAGGCGTCGGTCGGATCTTCTCTATCCAGAATCACTGCCAGATGCAAACCTTCCGGAAACTCCACCGGCACATCTTTCATCGAATGCACGGCGATGTCGGCCGTGCCTTCCAGCATGCCTTGTTCAAGTTCCTTGACGAACAAGCCCTTGCCGCCCACCTTGGCCAGCGGCGCATCGAGAATTTTGTCGCCGCGGGTGACCATTTTTACCAGTTCGGTTTTTAAGCCGGGAAATGCCTGTTGCAGTCGCGCCGCGACATGCTCGGCCTGCCACAAGGCCAACGGGCTTTGCCGGGTTGCGATACGAATAATTCTGTCAGCCAAAATTGCTCCTGCCGATGGGCGAGTAACTAACCCGCACCCTTCACTAAGAATAAATAGCCGCTATTGTAATCCGATTCGACCGGGAAAGGGGTTAGAAGTTGTTTGTGACCAATAGGTGTTGGCTATTGTCGAAGCTCTCCAAGTTCAATACTAAGCGATTCCCGATAGCGCTAAACCCAAATCACACGTCATCCGACAAACCAAGACATTCAACAGCTCGACCGCTTTCTTGAGTTAACCGACTGGCGACTCCCCGATGCCAGCCACGCAATCCGCCATGCAAAACCAAGCCCAGGCAGCCACAGGGGCATTTGCCTTAGCGGATCAAAAATGCGAGCCATATACCATATTTTTTACATGGTAAACATCCAGCTTCGCCCGACATTTTTAGAAACACAAATACAAGCAATTGAAAAACCGACACAAATTAATATCGGCAATCGGCTTGCTTCCAATTAATCGCCGAACCCTGATGTTTCGAGCATTTTCATAACGAAAACAATTATTCGGAGCTTATTGACGATGAAACTTTTATATACCAAAGCACTGAAGGGCTTTTGCTTGCTGGCGCTGGCGACCGCCCAGTCGGCCGGCGCTTCAACAACGATAGCCGGCGATTTACCGGCCCGCGCCGGCGAAGACGGCCAAGGAATAGCTTATAACTTCCAAATGCTGCTGGACACATCGGACGGCTCAAGCAGCGAATCGTGGAATGGCGTGCTCGGCTCCAAAGCTTGGTCGGATCCCAGCAATGTCAGCGGCAACCTGGGCATTCCGCTAGGATGGACACACACATCCAACTGGGCTTACATCAGCCTGGCGGCAGCCGCCAATGTCACCATCAATCTGGCCGCGAATGCTAGCGATCTGGTGCCGGCCTTTACTTTGTGGCGCGGCGCCGATAATAGCGGCGGTAACTTCCATACTTATCAACAAGACGCCGTACCACTCTGGATCGATGCGGCCGGATTCGACTTTATCCGCTATGTCACCACCGGCCCCGGACCTTATAGCGGCCAAAACGCCGCACTATCGTTATTCCTAAACGCCGGCGAATACACCGTCGCGATCGGAGGCAACGACACTACGACCGCTGGCCATCAAGCCGCCTACAGTTTCTCCGTGACGGCCGTCGCCCCGGTACCGCTGCCCGGCGCCGTCTATTTATTTGGCAGCGCACTGCTGGGTTTGGTAGGTGGACGGCGTAGTTGGCCAACATCGGCAATCTCTAATTAACTTGACAATATAAAGGAATAACACTGATGAGCTTACATCCACGATCCGCAAAACACTTACTGGTTGCACCGATTTGCACACTGCTGTTAGCCGCCCCTCAGGCGATGGCCGCTAATTTTTCCAGCTTAGGCGACCTGGCCGGTGGCACTTTCGACAGCCGTGTCGCAGCCGTTTCCGACGATGGCTCTACTATCGTCGGCTGGAGTGTGAACGCCGCCGGCACCGAAGCCTTCCGTTGGACCCGCAGGGGCGGCATGCAATCCCTGGGCGTCCTAGCCGACGTCCCCGCAACCAATCACAACAGCATAGCCGGTGCGGTTTCCGCCGATGGTTCGGTGATTGTCGGCTACGGCGCATCGGCCACCGGCACGGTAGCCTGGCGCTGGACAGCCGCCACCGGCATGACCTCGCTAGGCGGCCTGGGCGGCAACGACGGCTTCACTCGCGCCGATGCGGTGAGCGCCGACGGCTCAACGGTAGTGGGTTATAGTAGTAACAGCCTACACCCCAATGGCACGGGCTACCGCTGGACCCAAAGCACCGGCATGACCGACATAGGCATGCTTCCCGGCGACGTCTGGAGCTGGGCCAGAAATATCAATGCCGATGGCTCGACCATCATCGGCCAAAGCAATACCTTCTCCGGCGGGCAGGCCTATCGCTGGACGGCTGCGAGTGGCATGACCGGTTTAGGAAAACCCAACGGCGCCACGAATAGTTCGGCTGGCGACATGTCCGCGGATGGCAGCATCATCGCCGGAGGCGCCGTGATCAACGGCTTGAGCCACGCCGTAATTTGGTCGGAAAGCGGCGGCTGGGAAGATTTGGGCACGCTAGCCGGCTATCAGCAAGCCAGTAATGGCGGCATTTCCGCCGACGGCTCTCTGGTGTTCGGGCAAGTATTCAACTACGATCAGGCTAAAAATACCTTCACATCGGAAGGCACCATATGGGATCGCGACCACGGTATGCGCTCGGCCGAGGACTGGTTAAGCAACATCTACGGCTTGGATTTGACCGGTTGGACGATCAATTATGTGGCCGATATTTCCGACGACGGCAAGACGCTGGTCGGCTTCGGCATTAACCCGAACGGCAACACCGAAGCCTGGGTAGCCGACCTGCATGTCGCCGCGGTTCCACTGCCGGCCGGCGTCTGGTTGATGGGCTCCGGTTTGCTGGCAATAGGCGGGCTACGTCGAAAACGCCAAGGCCAACCCCTCGCGGCCTAATCGACGACGGCGGATACCTAACCGAATCCGCCTAGCGAATCTCGAAACCGTCGAAATGTTCGCTGGCCTGATGCGGATGGACCATCACATCGGCGACTTTGGCCAGCACCGGCCCTTTATGGCACCAGGCCACCAGCTTTTGCAAATCCTCCCTGTGACCACTGGCGACAATTTCGACGCTGCCGTCGGCCAGATTCCTGACGAAACCGGACACGTTCAGCTTGACGGCTTGTTTCTGGGTGTAGGCACGAAAATACACGCCCTGCACTCGACCCTTGACGATGATGTGTAAACACTCACTCATCGCGTAATCCTCCAGCAATAATGAATTTTTTGATCGCGGGCGAAATCCTCCGGAATCGTTTTCGCGCTGATGTCTTCTATCTGCAAATCCGCCAACGCTTGTTTATCCAGTTTGAAGCGGCGGAAGTTGGTGGAAAAATACAGTACGCCGTCCGGCGCTAACAACGCGACGGCACTGCGCAGCAAGTGCAGATGATCGTTCTGAATATCAAACGCTTCGTCCATTTTCTTGGAATTGGAAAAAGTCGGCGGGTCGAGAAAGATCAGATCGAACTGCGGCTTGTCCTTGGCGCCGGCCTGTTCAGCCAGCCATTCCACACAATTGGCGCGCACCAGCTTGTGATCGCCTTGAATGCCGTTCAGGTCGAAATTGTGCTTGGCCCAGTCCAGATAGGTATTGGACATATCGACCGTGACGCTGGAGGCTGCGCCGCCGACCGCAGCATGCACGCTGGCGCTGCCGGTGTAGGCGAACAGGTTCAGGAAACGCTTGCCCTTGGCCTGCTGTTGAATCAACAAGCGCATCGGCCGGTGGTCCAGAAACAGGCCGGTATCCAGATAATCCTCGAAATTGACCCAAAACTTGCAACCGCCTTCCTCGACCACATGAAAGCGGCCGGATTCACCCTGTTTCTCGTATTGATCGGTACTTTTCTGCTTGCGGCGGATTTTTAAAAACACCTGCTCCTTAGGTATTTCCAACACCTTGGGGATTTCCACCATCGCCCCGGCCAGGCGTTGATTGGCTTTGGCAGGATCGATGGTTTTCGGCGATTCGTATTCCTGAACATTGACCCAAATTTGAGCGCCTTGATAGACGTCCACCGCCACCGCGTATTCCGGCAAATCGGCGTCGTAGAGCCGATAGCAGTTGACGTTGTTTTGTTTGGCCCATTTGCCGATTTTTTTCAGATTCTTGCGCAGGCGGTTCGCGAACATTTCCGCTTGATTATCGGGCTGCTCGGCTTCGGCGCGGCGGCTGATTTGCTCGATACGTTCTTGCTGGGATTTGGCTTTGGGTTCGAAAAACGTCTGCTCTTCGATATTAAAGCGCAGCAATTTGCATTCCAGCGCGCCGTTGAACAAAGTGATCGGTTTTTGCGAACGCACGCCCAGTCTGAAGCCCAGTTCGGGATTACTGATGATCATCGCCACTTGCCAGCCGACGAAGCGCTGTTTCAGCACCTCGCCAAAACGGCGATACAACTCGGAGGTTTCCGCCTCGTCGCCCAGCCTTTCGCCGTAAGGCGGGTTGCAGGCGATCAAACCCTTGGGCCAGCTTTCCGCCGCCGTCGCGTCGGCAATGTCGCGCCGTTCGATATGAATCTTGCCGGCCAAGCCGGCGTTTTCGACATGCTGCAAGGCCGTCGCCACGGTGCGCCGGTCCTGATCGAAACCGACGATAACCGGCAGTTTACTCAAGCCAATATCACGCCGTTGCTTGGCTTCGTCCAGCAGGCTTTGCCAGAGTTCGGCATCGTGCTTCTTCCAACCCAGGAAGCCAAAATAATCCCTCTGCAAGCCCGGCGCATAATCGGCGGCAATCATCGCCCCTTCCAATAGCATGGTGCCGGAGCCGCACATCGGGTCGAGCAGCGAACCGCCTTGCGCGGCGATTTGCGGCCAGCCGGCGCGCAGCAAAATCGCCGCCGCCAGGTTTTCCTTGATCGGTGCTGCGATGCTGACGTCACGGTAGCCGCGTCTGTGCAAACTCTCGCCGGACAAATCCAGACTCAGTTGCGCGGTTTCGTTATGCAGATAAACGTTGACGCGAATACTGGGCCGCTCGGTGTCGATGTTCGGCCGTTTGTTAAACTTGGCGCGCATCTGGTCGACGATGGCGTCTTTCACTTTCAAAGCGCCGAAATGGGTGTTGTTGATGGCCGGATTGTTCTTGGCACTGAACGACACCGCCAGGCTGTCGTCGGGCTTGATATGCTCGAACCAGTTGATCTTTTTGACGCCGTCGTACAAATCCTGCTGGGATTTGACCTCGAAGCTGCTCAAGGGCAGAAACACCCGGTTGGCGGTGCGCGACCACAGGCACACCCGGTAAGCCAGCGCCAGATCGCCATCGAAGGAAACGCCAGCCATTTTTTCGCGGACGTTTTGGCCGCCCAGGGCTTTGATTTCGTTGGCAAGGATGCCTTCCATCGCTTTGGGCGTGGTGGCGAAGAGTGGGTATTGGCTCATGGTATACGGCTGGGTACTGAATGGCTGGCTAGGATACTAAAATGTATCGCTATTGCGGGGATATTTTGCAGCGATTGCCAAAATCCTCGGCATCATCAGCTTCATGACGGCAAGCCGTTTCAGTTCGGCACGCTCCCCAAAAACCTTCTCAGCCCCAACGCCGACCCGATCCGGGCCTTCACGGCAGTTTGAGCCTTTTACAACTCGATACCCACGGGTAAACCGCCGATTCAGGCAAGCATACCCGTTCGTCGAAGCACGAATTCTAACCCTTTAGCGGTTCGAAATCGGTTTCACGTCGCGCGTGGTGACGCCTTGATACAGCTGGCGCGGACGGCCGATTTTCAATTCCGGGTCGGAGATCATTTCATCCCATTGCGCGATCCAGCCGACCGAGCGAGCCAACGCAAAAATAGCGGTGAACATTTCAGTGGGAATGCCCAGCGCCCGCAGCACGATGCCTGAATAAAAATCGACGTTGGGGTAGAGTTTTTTCTCGACGAAATACGAATCTTCCAGCGCGATGCGTTCCAGTTCCATTGCCAGCTTGAACAAGCGGTCGTCGTTCAGATTCAATTCGTCCAATACTTCGTGGCAGGTTTGCCGCATCAGCTTGGCGCGCGGATCGTAGTTTTTGTAAACCCGATGCCCGAAGCCCATCAAGCGGAACGAATCGTTTTTATCCTTGGCGCGCGCCACGTATTCGCCGATTTTCGACACATCGCCGATTTCTTCCAGCATGTTCAACACCGCCTCGTTGGCGCCGCCATGCGCGGCTCCCCATAGGCAAGCGATACCCGCCGCCACGCACGCATACGGGTTGGCGCCGCTGGAACCCGCCAACCGCACCGTCGAGGTGGAGGCATTTTGCTCGTGGTCGGCATGCAAAATCAGGATTCTATCCAGCGCCCGCACCAATACCGGGTTGGCCACGTAGTCCTCGCCGGGATCGCCATGCATCATGCGCATGAAATTTTCGGCGTATCCCAAATGGCGTTTCGGATAAATAAACGGCATGCCGATACTATATTTATAACTCATCGCCACCATGGTCGGCATTTTGGCGATCAGTCGAATCGCCGAAATGTAACGGTCTTCCCGACTGGTGATGTCCATCACGTCGTGATAGAAGGCCGACAGTGCGCCAACCACGCCGACCAGCACCGCCATCGGATGGGCGTCGCGGCGGAATCCGCTGTAGAATTTACTCAGTTGCTCGTGCACCATCACATGCTGACTGATGGTGGTAACGAAGCCTTTCATCTCCGCGCCGTTCGGCAAATCGCCGTTCAGCAGCAGATAGCAGACTTCCAGAAAGTCGCATTTTTCCGCCAGCTGTTCGATAGGATAGCCGCGATACAGCAGGATGCCGGCATCGCCGTCGATGAAGGTAATTTTCGAGGTACAGCTGGCGGTGGAAGTAAAACCGGGGTCGTAAGTAAAATGACCGGTTTGCGCATACAGCGAGCGAATATCGATGACCGAAGGGCCCATGGTGCCAGAAGTAACCGGCAATTCGATGAGCCGATCCTGGCCATCTTGTTTTAACGTCACTTTTTTATCAGTCATGTCAAATTTCTCCGGAAATAACTAGCTGTTGAAACGGGGGTAGGGTTCTATTCTATTGCAAATAGCGAATAAACACAGCTCAAGATCGGGATTGTTCACAATTTGACGCCGATATTGGCTATTCAGGATACATTTAAATCGGATTTGATCTGGAGGATAAAATGAGGCGGTTATTTTTTGTATTGCTGCTGGCCGTTTGGCAATGTGCGTTACCAACGGCAAAAGCCCTGGAAACCCACGAGGTGCCGGAACCGCTTAAACCTTGGGTTAACTGGGTGTTACAAGACGAAAACCAGTATGGCTGTCCGTTTTTATTCGACGATTTCCAGCAAAAACACTGCGCTTGGTCAGGCACATTGCGCCTTAACTTAAGGGCTAATCACGCCACATTCGTGGCGGACTGGACCTTATACCGCAAGGATTGGGTAGAGTTGCCGGGCAATAGCCAACATTGGCCACAATCGGTATCGGTGAACAAACAAGCGCTGCCGGTACTGGAAAAAGACGGTAAGCCGGCGCTGCATTTACCAGCCGGCCATTATCAGATCAGTGGCGAATTTCTTTGGGAAACCTTGCCTGAGCAATTGGCGCTACCCGAAGCCAGCGGCCTGATTCAACTAAGCATCGACGACAAACCGATCAGTTATCCGCAAATCAAACAGGGTGCGCTTTGGCTGAACGCGGATGATCGCGCTACGACCGATCGGCAGCAAGACCGGTTAGAGCTGCAAGTCTTCCGGCAAGTAATAGACGACGTGCCGCTACAAGTCTTGACCCGGCTTGAACTGGAAGTTTCCGGCGCACCTAGGGAAGTCGAGTTTGCCCATGCCTTGTTGCCGGGTTTTATCCCGGTGAATTTGAGCAGCCGTTTACCGGTCCGCCTGGACGGTAATGGCCATTTGCTGGCACAGGTTCGTCCTGGACGCTGGACTATCGATATTCACGCTCGCCATCCGCAAGCCTTGACACAGCTGGATCTGGCGATCAGCGACAGCGACTGGCCCGGCCAAGAACTGTGGGCCTTTCAAGCAATGCCGGCCTTACGGCTGGTGGAGATCGAAAACTTGACGGCGATAGACGGCAGCCAAACCAATCTGCCCGGCGAATGGCAACAGTTGCCGACCTACCCGATGAAACAGGGCGATAGCATGGTTTTTAAGGTGATACGCCGAGGCGATCCGGAACCGGAGCCGAATCAGCTGCACCTGGCCCGCAAACTCTGGCTGGATTTCGAAGGCGACGGCTACACCGTCAACGACACCATCACCGGCAGCATGAGCCGCGACTGGCGACTGAATGCCCTGCCTGAGCTGCGTCTGGGCCAGGTGCAACTCAATGGTCAAAGCCAACTGATCACCGAAATACCAAGCCAGGGCCAAGGCGCGGAAGTCCGGCGCGGCGCGATCCAGTTGAGCGCCGACAGCCGTATCGAAACCGGTATCGGCAAGCTCAGCAGCAGCGGTTGGCAGCAACGCTTTAACCAAGTACAAGCCGAATTGAACATCCCGCCCGGCTGGCGTTTGCTGGCGGTCAGCGGCGTCGATAATGTACCGGATAGCTGGTTGAGCCGTTGGACTTTACTGGATTTATTTTTGGTACTGATCACCGCCATGGCAACGAACCATCTGTGGTCTGCGCGCTGGGCCGCTTTTACCTTGTTCGGGCTGGCGCTGATCTGGCATGAAGCCGATGCGCCCCGCTTGATCTGGCTGAACACGCTGGTGGCGCTAGCATTAATTGGCGCGTTGCCGGCCAATCGCTTCCGGCAATGGCTGACATGGTATCGCAACGGCTGCTGGTTGGCTTTATTGATACTGACGATTCCCTTCATGATCGATCAAATCCGCATCGGCATCTATCCGCAACTGGAAATGCCGGATCAGCCGATCCAGGCCCGGCATTATTCGGCGGTTCCCGCAGCCGCACCGCTGGCGATGCAAGTCGAGGAGATGGATATGACGATGGCACCGGAGCGGAGCGAGTCCGGCGAGACGGAACGCAGGGCGTTTAAAAAATCAATAGCACCAGCCCCCTCCTACGGCAGCAGCGCGGCCAGTTTGCAACGGATCGATCCGGAAGCCAACCTGCAAACCGGGCCTGGTCTGCCGCAATGGCAATGGCGCAGCATACATTTAAGCTGGAACGGCGCGGTAGACAGCCAACAGCAAATCCACCTGTGGTATTTACCGCCGTGGGCCATGATGCTGCTGCATTTTGCCCAAGCCTTGCTGGTGGCGGTATTGGCGTTAAAGCTGTTGGGCGTGCTCGCCGGCAACTGGCATTTATCCTTGCGAAGTCTGACTTGCCTGATATTGGTGCCTATGCTGGTCGCGCCAAGCCGTGAGGCTTATGCCGACCTGCCCGATACGCAGATGCTGGAACAACTCAAAACCCGTTTGCTGCAAGCCCCGCAGTGTTTACCGAACTGCGCCCAGATCGCCGATATGCAGATCTTCGTCAAGCCCGACACGATGCGCATCGAATTGCAATTGCATGCGCAACAAGATTTGGCGGTACCGCTGCCGGCTCAACTTGAGCAATGGTTCCCGGAGCAAATCAGCGTCGACGGCGGCGAAGCGCTCACCTTAATGCCACAGGATGACGACAGTTTGTGGCTGGTCGCGGCGGCCGGTGTGCACAAGGTTACGATGCAGGGCCGCTATGCCGCGCCCGACAAATTTAGCCTGCCGCTACCCTTGCAACCTCAGCATGCCAGCGTCAACGCCGAAGGCTGGCGGGTGGATGGCCTATATGAAGATGGAAAAGTCGGCCCGCAACTGGAATTCAGCCGCTTGCAGACTGAAGCCGGCCCTAAAAATAAACCTAGCCTAGCGGCGCTACCGGGCTTCGTACGGGTAGAAAGAACCTTGCATCTGGGTCTGGATTGGCGCATCACAACCCGCGTCGAACAATTGATCACTGCCGAGAATCCGGTGATGCTGGAACTGCCTTTAATGAAAGGCGAAGCGGTCACCACCCCGCAAATACGTGTCAAGGACGGCAAAGTGTTGGTTAGCCTAGCCGCCGGCCAAAGCAGCCTGGAATGGGAATCGGCATTGGAAAAATCCGAGCTACTGGAATTGCAGGCCACCGAAACCGCGCAATGGCACGAACTCTGGCGCGCCGATGTCAGCCCGATCTGGCATTTGCAGGCCGACGGCATCGCGGTCGTGCATCATCAGAATGCGCAAGGGCAATGGTTGCCGGAATGGCGGCCCTGGCCCGGCGAACGGGTACGGCTAGCGATTAGCCGTCCGGCGGCAGTGGCCGGCGCGACCTTGACCATAGACAGCAGCGAAATGCTGGTGAGGCCCGGACAACGTAGCGAAGCGGCGGAATTGAAACTGAGTCTGCGTAGCTCGAAAGGCGGTCAACACCCGCTGACGCTACCGGAACGGGCGGAACTGCAAAGTGTCAGCATAGACGGCGTCAGCCAGCCGATTCGCCAGCAAGGCAATACGGTTAACCTGCCGATTCATCCCGGCACGCAGCAAATCGTCTTGCGCTGGCAGACACCCAGCGAACCGGGCTTTGCGCTCACCACGCCGTCAATCGACCTTGGCATAACCAGCGTCAACAGCCGAATCCAGCTAACCATGCCGCAGGACCGTTGGTTATTGTGGACTTTCGGCCCCAAATTCGGCCCGGCGACGTTGATATGGGGACTGTTGATCGTACTAGCGATACTGGCATTTGGCCTGGGCAAAACCGGTCTGACGCCGATCAAACATTGGCAATGGTTTTTACTACTGATCGGCTTGAGTCAACTACATATCGCCGCAGCGCTATTAGTGGTGGGCTGGTTGTTCGCGCTAAGCTGGCGAGCCAAGCACCCGCCCGAGCATCGCCGCTGGTTCAACCTACTCCAAGTCGGCCTGGCCGGCCTGACGCTGCTGGCCTTGCTATTACTGGGCATTGCGGTACAACAAGGCTTACTGGGAACACCGGATATGCCAATAGCCGGCAATCAATCGACGGCTTATCAACTGAACTGGTATCAAGACCGCAATGCCCCGCAACTGGCTACTGCCACCGTGTTGAGCGTACCGCTGACGGTTTATCGACTGGCGATGCTGGGCTGGTCCTTGTGGATGGCACTGGCGCTGCTGAACTGGTTGCGCTGGGGTTGGGGATGTTTTTCCAGCAACGGCCTTTGGAAGAAACCGCTTGCTGCCGCCGCTAAGCCGGACCAAACCGCCTAGCGAAAACATTAGCCAAAAACGCCGCTCGGCCTGGCAATGATTTTTCGGCAAAGCAAACCGCGTTGTCACAGACGAATGTTTTCGTCCCCGGCAACGCGGAATTTGATCTAAGCGCTCTTGTGTTTCTCTTCGACCATTGTGTCGATATATTGCATCACTTCGGCGCTGGCGTGTTCAGCCAATTGCATTTGATTAATGATTTCGTCGAGCATGGCGGGGTTATCCGCCCATTGCCCGCGCGATATTTCGTAAGCGCGCTGCGTGGTTTTATGCACCTCGGCGTGAGGATGATTGAGTTTGGCATAGGCCGTGGTGGTTCTGTATTTCTCGTAACCGAGCCCCTCGTAATACCATTTGCCCAAGCGGCAATTATGGTTGTCGACGATGATGGCCTGATGCTGCGGACACTCGTGGGGCGTTTCGATCGAGATGTAGCCGTTTTGTTTGTAGACGATATGATCGAGCTTGGTCAGTAAACCGAACGATTTGTCTTTGGCATAGGCTATAAAGCCCACCGAAGCCTTGGCAGACTGAGACAGATTAGAAAACTGCATGCTGAACGAGCTGACTTGCGCCATGATCTCTTGAGACAGCGCCGCTGAATTATCCGCTTCCGAGTGCATTTGTTCGACGCGCTTGTTGAAAGCCTTGAGGGTTTTCGAGACCTCCAGCGCCGCATCCTTGGTATGTTCGGAAAGGTTTTTGACTTCGTCCGCCACCACCGCAAAACCTCGGCCATGCTCACCGGCCCGCGCGGCTTCGATCGAGGCATTCAGCGCCAATAGGTTAGTCTGATCGGCAATGCCGGTAATCATTGACAGCGATTCGGTGATTTTTTTACTATCGTTAATTAAAGCACCGATTACATCCGATACCGAATGCACGTTGGCATTAATGTTGGACAGGGAATTACTGATGCTCTGCACGGTCGACAGACTGGCCTCGGCATTGCGGCCGGTTTCCGTGGCAATGTCTTCGACCTTCTGCATTTGCTCGGTGATATCGAGCAAATCGCTCTGATTACCTTTCAGATTGTTCAGCAAATTGGAGGTATTCATCGCATGCAGACCGGCGGACAAACGGTTTTTAACCATTAAGCGTTCGTTTTCGTCCATATGCTTGATGGCCGCATTCATGTTTTTTGCCGACCGTTTCAGTAGCCCTGGAAATCCATCGACCAGCGCATAACGATCATGGTTGCCTTCCGCCGCATGCTGGAAACAGGAGTTTATTTCCTTGAAATACGACTCCATGATGTCCAGGGTTTCGTTCAATTCCCAAGCCACCTTGCCGATTTCTCCCATACCCCTGGTTTGAGTGATGCGGTGATAGAACTGACCCTCATTGGTATGTTTCAACACCTCTTCTATGCGTTCCAGCACCAAAAGACTCTGTTTTCCGGTTTGCCAAAGATCAAAGGCCACCAGCGGCAAAGGAATCAACAGCCCCAATGCCAGCCATGAGAAACCATGCTCCAATAAGATATAGGCAAAAATAGCCGTTGAAGAAAACAGAATGCTAGCAACGGCGTAATTCAGCTTGTTTTTCAGAAAGGGGATATTTGAACTGGTCTTCATGGCTTAGGCTCCGTTAGGTTTATAGAGACTTAAAACCAAACTATCGTAATTCCTGGCCCCGGTTTGCTTTACCACCTCGAACAGGTACT
This sequence comes from Methylomonas montana, assembly GCF_030490285.1. NCBI lineage: Bacteria > Pseudomonadati > Pseudomonadota > Gammaproteobacteria > Methylococcales > Methylococcaceae > Methylomonas > Methylomonas montana. The sequence goes on from NZ_CP129884.1 coordinate 4,053,366, forward strand.
CCAACGATTTGTCGGGGGCCTCCTTGACCGAACTGCGCTTTTCGATGGCTAGCATTTCCCGATATACCGGGGTTAAAACCGCCAACGCGGAGCGCGGCGGATTGCGGCGTACCGAGTAATAGCCTTGCAATTTGCCATCCTTGTCGTAGTCGGGCGTGATATTGGCGAATACCCAGTAAAAACTGCCATCGGCACACAGGTTTTTGGCAAAACCGAAAAATTCGTCGCCGGCTTTTAAGGTATTCCACATAAACCGGAACACGCCGCGTGGCATCTCGGGATGCCGAATGATATTGTGCTGCACGCCAAGCAATTCGTGCTCCGGATAACCGGCAATTTCCATGAAGATGCGGTTGGCGTAGGTGATACGCCCCGAGGTATCGGTTTTCGAAACGATGAAATCTTCGTCGCCGAGTTTTTTTTCGTTATTGTTTGGCGTGATAGTCGGTTTCATATCCGTACCTGTCTGTGAATTGCACTGTTTTGTTGAGCCAAATTTTATGCCTTTTTGTAAGGAATTGCTTACATTCCGGACATTAGAACCCACCCCAAAATACCACTCGCCTGCCCATGACCACCCCTTACGGCGGAACTCGCTAGAATGTAGACCGCATCGGATTCCGACTCACTCCGCCCAAACGCATCGTCAGGATATTCGGCTCATCTTAATAATGGTTAAGGGTTCGCTTGCCAGCGGGAAAGCGCGCAGCGTTTTGGCACACTTTAACTTTGTCTTGCAAGAATAGCTCAGTTAAGCAAGTGCAATAGCAGGCGTTTAATCGATATGGGTTCGAACGGCTTATCAAGTATCGCCGAAACCTCCGATTTTTCGATCGCCGCCAGTCGGCTCTGATTTTGCTCGCTAGTGACCATCAGGATAGGGGTGGAACCGCGCTCGGGGTTGTTGCGGATGTGATCGACCAGTTGCAAGCCGTCCATTTCCGGCATATTGAAATCGGTCACCACCAGATCGAAATAATAGTGGTTGAACAATTGCAAAGCCTGTTTGCCATCGCTGGCCGTGGTGATTTGTTCGATGCCGATATTATTGAAAACCTTGGTCAGGTATTTCAGGGAAAACTCGCTGTCGTCCACCAACAACACCCGCAAATCTTCGATATCGATATGGTCCAGCCTGAGTTTCTCGGGCCTTATATAATCCAGCGTGGAATGCAAAGCCGTCCTCAGCGATTCGCGGCTAAACGGTTTCGGCAGTATCGCGATGGCACCCGCTTGGCGAATCGGCTCGAGATATTGAATATTGGTTTCGCTGGAGATCAATAGAAACGCCATTTCATAGGATTCGCCATCGTTGCGCAAAGCATGCACAAGCTCGACGCCGGTCATATCCGGCAGATACATAGCGCTGATCACCAGGTCGGGACGAGACCGTTTGAGTTGTTCGAACAGTTCCGCGCCGCTGCCGACACAGGTGATATCGTCGATCTCGCAACTATGCAAATACTGCATAATGATATGTTGCTGGGTGGGCGACGGCTCAACCAGAAAAACCTGAAGATTGGCTAGTTGTCTATCTGTCATGGATTAATGGTTTTTCATGCAGTAAAGGGTTAAACCGATATGAGCTTGTTTCGCGAAGTGTTTGGCGCCGATAAAATCGTCCCGCGTTAAAGGTAGTCCATGAAGCGAACGGTCGCAATAAATTAGGCCGACTGCTTTGTTTTCAGCATGAATCGGAAACACGAAACACTCGTGCTTACCTATCTTCTGCTGAATTTGGGCGCTATAAAGGTGTGGATGCTCCTCTGGAAATTGCCACACACCATCTTGATACTGGAGCGCGTCAAACAATAAATTAGCTTGGCTTTCCGAATGATGGATGTGGATTTTTTCGTCGCAGCCCATTATCGGCCATCCCAAGGAAAATTTTTCATTGAGCGTTTGTTTATCCGGCGTCAGCAGCATGAATAAGGTTCTGTCCATTTCCACTCCGCGATGAATACCCTCCAAGACCATTTCAAACAACACATTCAGATCGATATTGCCGCTGATGTGACTGCTGATGTCTTGCAAAATCTGAAACTGCAGTTCCTTCTTATCGATTTTGGTGTCTTCGGTCTCGTCAACTCCCGCCGGAACGCCCTCGCTGGTGATATAGCGCGAGGCATCGTTGGCGCCGAATTGACGGGCAATCTGCACCGCTTCCGAGGTGTTTTTGGCGATTTTTGCTTTTACGGCTTCCTGCGATAGCCCGGAAAACGCGGCGATTTTTTCCAGGCACTCCTGCATCGCTTCCGAATCCCGACCGGCCTTCAGCGCATCGCAAATCCGATGGCCCATTTGCACCATTTGCACGCGCTTGTCGTCTGAATTCGGCGTCACGATCGCCTCTTCGATCAGCCCCCCCAAACGCCAGGACTTACTGAGCTTTTTACCCAAATCCCACAACGTAAAACCGAGAACCGCCTTTTCTGCTTCGCGGCTATTCAGCCGGCTTTTCTCGATCAAATCATGAACTTTTCTGGATTGCGGATTGTTTGAACACCAGAAAGCGATATGGCCGATATTGTGCAGCAAGGCCGCGACAAACACTTCCTCTGGCGAAGTATCGCGCACCGTGATCGCCAATTCCCTGGCTTGCACGGCCGCATGTAAAGCCTGGGCGATTTCCCGATTGGCGCGTTCCTTGTTGGCCGACGACAGAATCGCTTCGAAAAACGAGCAAGCCAGCGTCAACTCCCGGATCACTTCGGCACCCAGCACCACGATCGCCCTGGAAACAGTGCTCATCTTTTGTTTCGACGGATTGTAGTACGGGCTGTTACCGACCTTCAGTAGCTTGGCTGTCAGGTTGGGATCTTGCAGAATCACCGTCGCCAACTCCATCGCCCCCTTTTTCCGGTCATCCAGCGCCGCATAGATATTTTGGGCGGTGTTGGAGAAAATCGGCATTTCCTGAATGCGCAACAGTTCCGTCCATTCGTCCAGACTTTTCGGAGACTTCCGCGAGTCGGTGGCCATTGAATTATAAGGCTTTGATTTTGGCGAACTGTTCGTTGAGGTTTTTCAGCGACGACTGCAAGCCCGCCAGTTTTTCACGCTCCTTGGCGATGACTTCCGCTGGCGCTTTATCGACGAACGCAGCATTGCTGAGTTTGCCTTCGATACGCGGCAGTTCTTTCTCGATGCGCTGAATCTCTTTTTCCAGTCGGGCCAATTCGGCGTCTTTGTCGATCAGACCGGCCATCGGGATCAGGATTTTCATCTCGCCAACCAACGCTATCGCCGACTCCGGCGCGTTGTCATCCGCAGCCAGCCAGGTGATGCTTTCCAGTCGGCCCAGTTTCAGCAAATAGCTTTCGCTGTCTTTTAAATAAGCGTGATCGGCGGCGCTGCCGTTTTGCAGCAACACATTCAACGGCTTGCCGGGGGCGATGTTCATCTCGCCGCGTATCCGGCGGATGCCGAGGATAAAGTCCATCGTCCACTGGATACGGGTTTCCGCTTCAGCGTTGATCGCTGTACTGTCGCTTTCCGGATAGGGTTGCAGCATGATGGTAGCAGCAGTCACCCCAGCCAGCGGCGCGACCCGTTGCCAGATTTCCTCTGTGATGAACGGCATGATCGGATGCGCCAAACGCAGTACGGTTTCCAGCACGCGCAACAAGGTTTGGCGGGTGCCGCGTTGCAAGGTTTCGTCGTCGCTTTGCAGCGAGATTTTCGCCAGCTCCAGATACCAATCGCAGTATTCGTTCCAGGTAAATTCGTAGATGGCTTGCGCGGCCAAATCGAAGCGGTAGCTGTCGATCGCATCGGTGGTAGCGGCGATGGTCTGGTTCAGACGCGACAGAACCCATAAGTCGGCCTGACTGTAAGTACATTCGGCGCAATCGATACCGTTGTCCTGCTCTTCGGTGTTCATCATCACGTAACGCGCCGCATTCCACAATTTATTGCAGAAGTTGCGGTAGCCTTCGGTACGTTGCAAATCGAAACGAATGTCTCGGCCGGTCGATGCCAGCGAAGCGAAGGTAAAACGCAGCGCGTCGGTGCCAAACGATTGAATGCCGTCCGGGAATTGTTTGCGGGTGGCTTGCTCGATTTTCTTGGCCAGATGCGGCTGCATCATGCCGGACACGCGTTTGGCTACCAAAGCTTCCAGCTCGATGCCGTCGATGATGTCGATCGGATCGAGCACGTTGCCTTTGGATTTGGACATTTTCTGGCCTTCGGCGTCGCGCACCAGACCGTGGATATACACTTCCTTGAACGGCACTTCGCCTTGGAATTTCAGGCCCATCATGATCATCCGCGCCACCCAGAAGAAAATGATGTCGAAACCGGTGACCAGCACGCTGGTGGGGTAATGCTTGGCCAGTTCCGGCGTTTGTTCGGGCCAGCCCAAAGTCGAGAACGGCCACAACGCCGAGGAGAACCAGGTGTCCAGCACGTCTTCGTCCTGCTTCAGCGGATAATCGGCGGCCAAGCCATGCGTGGCGCGAATTTCGGCTTCCGAGTGGCCGACATAGGTGTTGCCCTGGTCGTCGTACCAAGCCGGGATGCGATGGCCCCACCAGATTTGCCGGGAGATGCACCAATCCTGGATGTTGCGCATCCACTCGAAATAGGTGTTTTTCCAATTGTCCGGCACGAACTTGATCGCGCCGGTTTCTACCGCTTCGATGGCCGGTTTCGCCAGTGGCGCGATTTTCACGTACCACTGGTTGGTCAATAATGGCTCAATGACCGCGCCGGTGCGGTCGCCGCGCGGCACCATCAATTTATGATCGGCGATTTTTTCCAGCAAGCCTTGGGCGTCCAGATCTGCAATAATTTTCTTGCGCGCTTCAAAGCGATCAAGCCCAATATATTCCTCAGGAATAATTGAAAAACCGTCGTCGTTACCTCGTATCGCCGCATCGACGGTAAAGATATTGATCAAGCCACCATGCGGCAAATCGGCAATCGCCGAGATGTGTTTATGCCGCGACCAGACTTCGTAATCGTTGAAGTCGTGAGCCGGGGTGATTTTCACGACGCCGGTACCGAATTCAGGATCGACATATTCATCGGCGATGATCGGAATGCGGCGGCCGGTCAGCGGCAGTTCGACAAATTCACCCAGCAGATGTTTATAACGCTCGTCGTCGGGATGTATCGCCACCGCCGCGTCGCCGAGCATGGTTTCCGGGCGCGTGGTCGCTACCAACAAGTGGCCGGTGCCGTTGGTCAACGGATAACGCATATACCACATCGAACCGTTTTCTTCTTCCGACAACACTTCCAGGTCGGAGACGGCGGTGTGCAAAACAGGGTCCCAGTTCACCAGGCGTTTGCCGCGATAGATCAGGCCTTCTTCGTACAATTTGATGAACACTTCCTGCACCGCGTCCGACATGCCGTCGTCCATCGTGAAGCGCTCTTTTTCCCAATCCAGCGACGAACCCATGCGCCGCAATTGGCGGGTAATCGTGCCACCGGATTCTTCCTTCCATTCCCAGACTTTCTCGATAAACGCCTCGCGGCCCAAGTCATGGCGGGTCTTGCCGTCGGCGTTGATGATGCGTTCCACCACCATTTGCGTGGCGATGCCGGCGTGGTCGGTGCCCGGTTGCCACAGCGTGTTGTAACCTTTCATCCGGTGATAACGGGTCAGCGCATCCATGATGGTGTCCTGAAACGCATGCCCCATATGCAAACTGCCAGTGACGTTGGGCGGCGGAATCATGATGCAATAAGAGTCACCATCTTGCTTGGCGGCAAAATAGCCGCTCTCTTCCCAAAGTTGATACCAGCGTTGTTCGATAGCGTGCGGGGAATAGGTTTTGTCCATGTTCTGTGTTGAATGCGCTTGGGTTTAAATTAATGGGTTATTTTAACCGTAAATGCGTGAGGGGATAGAGTTAAAGGCATTGCGGGTGAAGGTTCAGGTTGTTGTCGATTTTTTTGTTTGGCAGTGATCTGCCTATTGGAGACAGGATGCTTGCTTTGGCGCAGGAAAATTATTGTTAGATCAAGGCACGAGCGTATATCATCGCTTCCTGGATGATATACGGAAACTACTTAATTACTTGTTAGGCAGCAGGAGCCACCCGTGACACGAATCCCACCAGAAATAATAGCGATAGATCACGACGGCTACCATGCGGAGCACGTCGGCCGCACAGGCAACGGACGACAGTTCTTTCTTACGCAGCCGTTCGAACCAGCCATTGGCGGTCGCGAGGGTTGCGAGTTCGTTGCACTGTATCTGTTCGATGAGCAGGGAAAGTTGCTCGAGGCAAAGATCGACACCCTCGGCCCAAGGGCGTCAATCGATAGCGTGGCCTGTAGAACCCTATATGAAGAGCGACTACGGGAACTTGGGGAGGTTTCCTTTGAGCGAATCCAAGTCGCGCCGTTTTCAATCGAGCGTTTCGGCACCACGTTCGGTCTTGTGCTCCGCGAACCCGAAGACGAAGACGATCCGTGGGCTGTCGAGGTTCAGCCCGGAAACTACATGGCCTTCTTCGAGCCGTGGGACAGTGGCGAATATGACACCTGAATTCAATCAGCTGCTTAACATGGCGCTCAACCGGAGCGCGGTTATAATGCGGTTTTGTTTATTCAGCTTTCCGTGCCACGCCCGGTTAGCTCTGCGTTATGCCTTATGAACTCTGCGCCATCACCGAGTCCGAGCATTAGCCCCGTCACGCTGCCATTCACACCCGAGGCTGTGATTCAGGTGCTTGAGTGGGGCGCGCATCCTGAACGATCACCGCACTCCCATAAGCAAATTGCGGAGTGGTGCGATCGATTCTGGTGCCAGTACATTGATGTTGACGCGCCGCCCGAAATTGAACGTTTGCTTCCCATCCTTACTGACGTTGAAACCCAATGGGATCTGTATCTCGCAAACACTTATCAACTCGAAGAATTGCGCACCCGTTCATTCGAAGATGAGCGCCTTCCTGTTGAGTGGTTCCAAGACTGGCTTTCCAAAGTACAGGCATAACATGGCGCTCAACCTCGCTCCCTTTGGTCGCTGGACGCTGCGCGATAAAGCAGCGCAGCGCCGGTTAACTCTACGTTGGACATCTTGAAACTCACGCACCCTATCACTGTTCGAGTCGCTGCGCTTGTCGACCAAAAGGAGCTCGAAGCACTTCAGTGGCGAGCCTCACTCAATAATCCTGGAGATCGCAACGCTCTGCTGGCGAATCCAGATGCGATCGAATTGCCGCTGCAGCAAATTGAAGCCGGCGGAGTTTTCATCGCAGAGGTGAGCGGCGCCATCAAGGGATTCGCGGCAATTCTTACGCGCGAGGATGGAGACTCAGAGCTGGATGCACTGTTCGTTGAACCGGATAGCTGGCGACAGGGCATTGGACGGGTCTTGGTTGAGCATTGTTGCGTCGCAGCCAAGGCGGCCGGCGCATCTGCAATCCACGTCGTTGGGAACCCTCACGCGGAAAGCTTCTATTGCGCGTGCGAATTCAAACCTTTTGGCACAGAGCAGACGAGATTCGGTGTGGGCTTACTCATGAGGCGAGACCTGCGTTGAATCTGGCATCGACTCCTTTGCACGAGGCCCAACAACGCGATGCACGCGACGTGCTGCACGCACACGCGTGATGGTCGGCGCTAGGTGACACATGACTAAAACAGGACCTTAGGATGTGCTGAACAAAGTGAAGCGCATCGTTCGCGACAGATGCGCCTCCTGACGTCGGCACATCCTATTCATTCCTCCGATTACGTTACGCTTTTATGCCCTAGGGTAAATCACGCCTGCCACTCAGTTGCACCATCCATGACTCTTCGCGATCTCACCCAACAATTCGCTTCGGAAGGCCGAATCGAGACTATCATTCTCCGTCCGGCGCGCGGCGAATCGGCGGTTGTTGTCGATGAAGCACGCGCGGAGCCGGGGCGGGGATTGCTGGGCGACCGGCTGGCAAATGCCGTTCGTTCCGGCAGGCAATCATCAAAACGCGAACTGACTTTATTCCAGGCCGAGCATTTAACCGTCGTCGCTAACTGGTGCGGGCTTGCGGAGCTGGAGCCAGCCAGGTTACGACGTAATTTAGTGGTTTCGGGGCTTAATCTGATTGCGATGCGCTCGCCGTTTCCGGATGTAATGTTGGAATGGGCAGTGGGTGATGAAGTGATTATCCAAATCACCGGCCCTTGCGATCCGTGCTCAAAAATGGCGGCCGAACTGGGTTTGGGAAGTTACAACGCGCTGCGCGGTCACGGTGGGATGACCGCGCGAATTTTGTCTGGCGGCTTGATCCGTGTGGGTGACCGGGTGCGCCTGAATGCGATCCGACATGAGGAGTAATGTAGGCTGGGTTGAACAGTGTGAAACCCCGCATTGAAGGCGTTTTTACCGGGTATCGCTTCGCTCAACCCAGCCTGCAACGGTCACGCCCTTTGCCGTTGTAACACCAAAGCGGTTTTGGTGAAGACTTGTAATACCGGACCGGCGCCGGCAATGGCGACCGCATCGACCAGACAATACCAGGCGGCGACGCCGCTGGGCGGGTTGCCTTGCGGCAGGTGCGAGGCCGGATCGATGGCCGCCCAGGCCCAGGTGCCGGCGCTGGTGCCGACAATCTCCAGCCAGGAGGTGATGAAGAAGGCGCCCAAGTAAACCATAGGCGAACGGCCTTTGAACAAGTAGCCCAAGAACACCACAAACAGCACCGCGCCAATGATGTCCGGGCGTTGACTCCAAGCGCTGACACCCCAAAAAGCCCAAATGCCACAAACACTGACCACAAACACTGCGATGCGGCGGGCGTGTTGCTGAAATAATCCGGAGCGGCCCAGCGCCACGGCGGTTAAATACACTAAGCCGTGACCAGCCGGCACATAGGCCGGCACGTTGCCGAAGCGGTAGATATAGCCCTTCATGTAAACAGACGCGAAATATTCGCCAATCACAGCAAACGTGACTGCCACCGCCACTTGCGTGCGCACGTATTTACATTCGCCGCGCAGCCAGGCGATCAAAAACAGCCAGCCGAAAAACGCCAATACATATTGCATGAATTGCGGCGCGAAGCCATCCATCGTCAAACAGATGGTAGTGGTTACGAAAGTGAATACCGCAATCTGATAATCGCGTTTGCGGTGCTCGACGACGTTATCTATAGCAGGGAAGTGCGGTAAGGAAAAGAAACTCATGGATTTATACAAAGGCGTAGGCAACGGCGATATAGCGCAACACTTTACCTAAAAAAATCGCCAACAGCGAGGACAGCATGGAAAGGCGTAACCAACCGCCTGCAAAACACAAGCCGTCGCCAACTAACGGCAACCAGGAAAACAGCAAGGCCCAGCTACCCCAGCGGCGCACGGTGTTTAAGGATTTTTGATGCTGCTTCGCCAAAGCCTCGGCCGGATATTTTTTCGCAGCCCATAAACCCAGCCACCAAGTTGTCAATGCGCCGAGTGTGTTGCCGATGCTGGCAATCGCAACCAGTTGGCTGACAGAATGTTGTTGGCTGTTCACCAAATAGGCCAACACAGCTTCCGACCCACCGGGTGCGATGGTCGATGAGATAAAAGCGCTGACAAACAAGCCCAGCGGACCGAGTAATTCTAACTGCAATTTTTTATCCCATAAAAAAGCCCCTGAAACGCTTGTTTCAGGGGCTTTTAGATCAGTACTTATTTGTCTGGCAAAGCAATGGTGTTTTTACCGGAAACCAGTTTGATCAATTTGCTGATCAATTGAATAACAAAACCCACCGCCTGCGCCAGCTGCTCAAGCACCGTGGCGACCACTTCTCCGGCGCTCATGCCTTTAAAGCGTTTCGCCAACCAGGGCCCGGCGATAAAACCGATAGCCAAACCGATGACGGTAACCCCGGAAACGAACGAATCGTCCGGCGCAGCCGCCGGGGCGGGTGCGGCAACTGGGGCTGGGGTTGCGACCGGCGTACTCGGAACAGGCGCATCCCGTTTAGGATCGTAGGGTTTGCCACTATAGTCATCCGGAAAAATACTGGCGGTCACGCCAGGGATGCTAGGTAATTCTTCACTACCCTTGCCAACTTTCAGTTGGGCTTTCATGCCTTTTTCCATGTGCTGAGCAATGTCGCAATGCACTAAATAGGTTTTGTCGCCGGGCGGCAGGATCAGCGTACCGGAGACTTTGCCAGGACCGCTGACTTCCAGATGGAACATGCCTTTTGGGTACAGATATTTCGGTAAGCCATGCATCATCCATTGATGGCGAATTTCGTCGTCGTTAATGAAATGCACGGTAAGCTTGGTGCAGGGTTCGAACTGATATTCCTGTTGATCGAACGCATACATCGTGCCGGGAAACTTTTCGGAATACTTATGTCCGGCGTGGACGGTAATTTCCTTGGTCGCGGCGATCTTGTCGCAGCCACCGGGCAAAGTATCGGTATTTTGCCCCATGACCATAGCGCCATCCATATCCATCAAATGGCCGTCGCCGTGATTCATCATCTGGTTGTGTTCCTGCATTTCTTTCGCGGAAACCGTACTAACAGATAATGCACAGACCAGTGTGGCAAGTGATACGAATTTGACCATTATTGCGTTACCTCAAAGGGGCGTTGTGTAAAGCGTTGATTATACTGCGATGTATTGTCTGATTGACAAGGTTGACTGACAGGACGTTATTCCGCCGACCAAGGTCGGCGGAATAACGAATCATGCGGTAGGTCGGTTAGATGTCTTTGGCTTTACCGATCATCTCGTCAACTTTGCGTTTAAAACCGGCGTTAGACAGATACAGTATGTATAAACCCGCGAAAAGCACCAATGCGTACAAGCCATAGCTGGCTTTACTGGTTGGTTGACCGGCGCCGGCTTTGAAGCTCATGTGAGCATCCAATCTTTCGCCATTATCTTGCAGCAGCGTAATGTGGATCAGGTGTTTGCCGGCATCTGGCACGCCTTGAGGCAAGTTAAGAATCACGGTGCCTGATTTGTGTTTTTCGGCCGCTTGGAAGAACACGCGTTTGCCTTCCGGCTCTTTAGTCACTTCAAATTCGATGGCCATATTCCGATAGCGCTGATCCTGATAATCAAATACCAACTGGGTCAACGTGCCGGTATCGGGAATATTGCCGCAAAACTCTTCAGCCGGGTAAGCGGTGGGCTGGTAGGCGGTATAGTGTATCCAGTGATCTTTTTCCAGTTCGAACTTACATTGGTCTGTATCGGTACCCGCCGCGCCGCCGTGCGCCCAGAGTGCTGAAGAAAATAGCAGGCCCAGCAGGCCCAGGAAACCGTTTCTTAATATGCGAGAGCTTCTCATAAATCCCCTTCCCGTGTTGATAAATACTGTAGTTTTTATTATTTTTCATGCGTTTACACATGAAATTTGTTTAATCGTAGGCCAACGTAACCGCCTGATTTGGATCAAAACCGCGGCTAACTCTAGCACATCACCCTAGCCAAAGAAAGGCTATCGTGCCGTCGTTGGAATGTCCGGCCAATGTTTAATTTTTTTTGTCAGCAATCAAGGACAATCTTTATAATGGGAGCATGAATCCCTCTAAATTGCCCCCGTCTGCTCAGGACCACTGAAACATCACCTACCAGGTCAAATAATTAATAACAATATATGTCCAAATTAATAAACTCTGCCGAATGGAACGCCGTTAAGCAACATCACCAAGAGATTGCCGGCAAATTTTGCATGAAGGATGCGTTCGATAAGGATCCACAGCGTTTCGACAAGTTTTCGGTGACTTTTAACGATTTGCTGTTTGATTATTCCAAAAACCTGATTACCGAAGAAACCCTGCCCTTGTTGATCGAATTGGCTAATCGCGCCCAGCTCTCAGCAAAGACCGAAGCGATGTTCTCCGGTTCCATCATTAATACCACGGAAAAACGCGCTGTCTTGCATACCGCTCTGCGCAACCGTAGCAACAAGCCCGTCTATTTTCGCGGTCAAGACGTCATGCCGGAAATCAACAAGGTTTTGGCAAAAATGCGGGTGTTTGTCGAACAGGTCCGCTCCGGCGGATGGACAGGCTATTCTGGTAAAGCCATCACCGATATCGTTAACATCGGCATCGGCGGCTCCGATTTGGGACCGAAAATGGTCGATACCGCCTTGGCACCCTACGGTAAAGACGGCTTGAAAGCTCACTTCGTCTCAAATGTCGATCAGACCGATATCGTCGAAACATTGAAACCGCTCAATCCTGAAACCACGCTGTTTTTGATTTCCTCGAAAACCTTTACCACTCAGGAAACCATGACTAACGCCCGCTCGGCGCGTAACTGGTTTTTAAAAGCCGCACAGGATCCCGCGCATATTTCCAAACACTTCGTGGCGATTTCTACCAATACCGAAAAGGTCAAGGAATTTGGCATAGACCCGGACAATATGTTCGAATTCTGGGACTGGGTTGGCGGCCGTTATTCCTTGTGGTCGGTGATCGGCATGTCGATCGCGCTCTATATTGGTATGGATAATTTTGAAGAATTGCTGATGGGCGCGCATCTGGCCGACGAGCATTTCCGCAGCGCGCCATTCGAGCAAAACATCCCTGTGATCATGGGCTTGCTGGGCATTTGGTATAATAATTTCTTCGACGCGGAAACCTATGCGATTTTACCCTATGCCCAGTCATTGAAATATTTTGCCGATTACTTTCAACAGGGCGACATGGAAAGTAACGGCAAAAGCGCCACGATCAGCGGCGATAAAGTCGATTACAACACCGGCCCGATCATTTGGGGCCAACCCGGCACCAATGGTCAGCACGCCTTTTTCCAGTTGATTCATCAGGGCACCAAGCTGATTCCCGGCGATTTCCTGGCCGCGGCGCAAAGCCAATACGATTTGCCGGATCATCACGACATCCTGATCTCCAACTTTCTGGCACAAGCCGAAGCCTTGATGCGCGGTAAAACCGAAACCGAAGTCAGAAAAGACTTGAGCCACGAGCCCAATCTCGACGACGCGCTGATTGCCTCGAAAATTTTCGAGGGCAATAAACCATCCAATTCATTTTTATTTAAAAAGTTGACGCCCCGAACCTTGGGAATGTTGATCGCCTTTTACGAACACAAAATCTTCGTGCAGGGCGTGATCTGGAACATCAATTCCTTCGACCAAATGGGCGTGGAATTGGGAAAAGTGTTAGCCAGAGCCATTCTGCCGCAGCTGAAAAACGAAGAGCGGATCGACGATCACGACAGCTCTACCAACGGCCTGATCAACGCTTACAAGCGCTTGCGCAAAACGCCTTAGCGCTGACGCAAAAACGCCGCTAAACGCCTAGGCGTTTAGCGGCGATCTAGGTTTCCGCCTACCTGGTCGGCCGGGCGACTAGAAAAACAACTGCGAAGCGGCGCAATTGATGTCGATATAACGCGACGGATTCACGACACCGACGAACGGTGCGGGGATGAAAGGTGTCTCCACTCGGGTCAGAATCAACTGACTTTTGAACTTCAACGGCGTGCCGTCCAACGCAATCTCCGGAATCACCACCGACGCATGATCGATATGGGCATCGGCAACAAAATCCAGAGTAACCTCCCAAAGATCGCCGATCAACGTCGATTCGGTACTAATTTCGCTGCCCTCGAAGTGATAATCTTTCTGGCCGATCTGCAGATTGAGAGCGGTTTTGGGCGGTAGAATGCCGACTTCCGCTTGGCTGCCCACGGTTAGCGAAAGACTGACATTTCCGCCTCTACATTCATAATAATTTGGCGCCTGAGCCGCCGCCGCAGACTGAACCAAAACAGGTCCAACTAGAATAGCCGCTAACAAGGCAAGTTTTTTTGCGTTCATGGAATACTCCTGAGGTTGATGAATTTACTTTACGAAATAATCGAGTAGCGCCCGATATAGAAATAAACAGGCGTTTTTGGCGGATTAAAATTACCTATCGGCGCCAACAGAGCTAGCCCTCAAGCTATGCGGCCAATTCTCGAGCGTCAACAGTAACAATAATTTTCAACGCAAACACCCTTCTTGTAGAGGGTATTTGCCGCGCTCGTACGTGGTACAGTGCCCGGCCGAAAGAGGGTCAGTGCGGTTCGGGACTTGCCGGCTTCACTCCTTCCCCCGCGGTTCCAAGTTAGCCGGCGCGGCCGACAGTACTTCGCGGATTGCCGAAACGATAGCCTCCGGTTTCTCCAGCGGCATGGCATGGCCGCTATCTACCCAGCGTTGAATCGCCCCCGGATGAAGCCGCGCAATATCTTTACGCTTTTGGTTGCCGTCGATGGCCAACGCCGACGTATCCGCCAAGGGTTGAGCTGCACTGAGCACAATCACCGGCCCGCCGGTAAACGGCGGGGCCGCCAACACCTCGTCGCCGGTCGGATCGATCGCCGCCAGCTCTCGCTCGGCAGCGGCCGACGTCAGCAAGCGGAACGCCAAGCGCACCCATACCGGCCAGTTTTCGATAGCACTGGGGCCTTTCAGTTGGGCGGGATGAGTCGAATCGACCAGAATCAGGGCCGCCACTTCTCGCGGATAGTACCGGGCATACCACTGCATATATAAACCGCCCAGCGAATGTCCCACTAGCACATAAGGCGGCGCCAGGCCCTGGCTGGCAAGCAAACCGCGCAGCTCTTCGACAATATGCCGGCCGTCGCGCATCGCGTCCACCGCGTCGCTGTTACCGTAGCCGGCGCGGTTATAGACCAACGCCGAGGCAGTTTGGGCTATTTCCGGATAGATCTGTTCCCACCACTCAAAAGTGCCGTCCAGCCCGGCTTCGAAGACGACCGGCAATGTATCGTGCTTGCTAAGCGCAAATTCCACTTGCCGGCCGGCGACATCCCCCATCGTCACGTTCGGGATGGTGGAGGCACAGCCGCTTAGCGCGATTGGCAATATCAATAGAGCGGCTAACATTGACGGTCTAAATTTCATCGGCCGTTTCCACTGTCAGTCGAACTAGCGTTGGGTGTGTTTCACGATGGTTATTCCAGGGTAAATTGCTGGGAGCGATGGTTTTGCCGGCGCTTACCGCGAGCCAACACACCGACCAGGCCGGCGCCGAACAGCCAAGCGGCACCGGGCAACGGCACGGGAGCGGCAGTGGAATAAGTCAGGTTGTCGACGACGAAACCATCGGAACTGCCGTAAAAATAGATTTTGTCGACCAGGCCGGAATAGCCGGACGCCAACCAATAACTTTCGATCGGCTGGTTCGCCGGATCGAGCGGTGCGTTGTAGACCAACTGGCCCTGGTAATATAGCGAATAGCTGATTCGGCTGTCAGAGCCCCATAGGTTGTAATAGGTGCCTTCGAATACCACCGGAGCCTGATCGAAGCTCAGTTCGCCGCCCCAGCCGTGAAAGAAGTAATCGCCCAAGGCTGGATTGCGGTCGGTACCGCTGTAATCGCTCCATTGACCGGTCGATTCCCAACCGGAAATGCCGCCGTAGCCGTCGTAAATCTGTCCGCCGGCATTGGGGCCAATGTCTTCGAAGGTGACGACGACTTGCGAGGCGTGAGCCTCTGTCGCGCCGGTTAAGGAAGCGGCCAAGACGCCGGCCAATACTGATAATTTCATGGTATTTTCCTCTTGATAGACGAAGTGGGTTTACGCGCTACGGCGTCTTGCAAAAAGAAAGCCGAACAAGGCGCTGCCGAACAGCCAGACCGCACCGGGCAGCGGCACTGCCGCCACATCGCCGTCGCGCACCGCCAAGGAATATAGGAAAAAGCTTTTACTTCCATAATCTTGCAAGCCATTCGTCAGTTTGAAGCGCCAAGCGTCGCTGGTGGAATTGGCATGGCTGTCAGCAAGCCAATAGAAACTGGTCTGGAAATTGGCAAACAGACTTTCGTCGTTTGGGTTATTCGGATCATCGATAAGGCCGTAATCGGCTTGCGCCTGTCCATTCGAATCGACGAACGCTTTATTGCCAAGACTGACATAAAAAAGGTGGGCGATTTCCGAGCTTTGCGTGGCCACGTTGTAACCGCAATCGGTGCCGCTAGAACCAAAGTTACAACCGGGAGAACCCAGGTCATGGATACTGGGCAAGCGCCAATCGTCGTAACTCACGTTACGAACGGTGTCTTGGTAGACCAAACCTTCGGTCCATGCCGTCGCGTCTTGCCAGCTCATGGCGCCGTCGCCATCAAAACCACTGGTCTTGGCGTAATTGGCGTCCGCCAGCCAGGTGACGTTTTGCACGCTATCGTAGATCAGGCCGCCGCCGCGGTCGAACAACTGGGCTTGCGCGCTTCCGGCCACCAGCGTGCCGAGCGCCGACAACGCGGCGCATAAAATGTTACGTTTCATCATTTTCTCCAAAATGCTGCTCTTGAACGGATGCAAATTCTCGGCAACCTGACTAACGGCTCCAAGGCTGGGCGCATTATCGGAAGGCTGATGCAGACTGGGAACCCTACCGGAGTAGGGTGTCATGACGACCGGGCGGTTTGTTAAGATGTAATTATTTTGCATGTTTTGAGCCGGTCTGATTTAGTTCTGTCAACAGCAGAAAAATCGACCAGCGCCGGCAATCGACTAATATATCAACAACCATCTGGACACTTAGTTTGGCGGCTTGATACCGCAACTCGACGTTAGGCATATCTTCACGCTCCTATGCCCTGCGTTTCTTTAACTCGGAGCGTTGGAGAAGCAAAAATGGTACAAAAATTTCTGACGGTAACGCTCTTGTTGGTACTTTCCGGCTGCGCAACAACGGCAAATAACGCTCCCGCCCAAGGAAGCAACAAAGCCGAAGGCAAAATATCAATGGCGATTGGCCGTGAAATTGGCAACTTCACAATCACTAATTCACAGGCAACGGAAGCGCCCGCTGGTTATAACGGCATGCAGTACACCGTTAAAACGAACGATGGGGCCACCTTTAAATGTGAAATTTTAGAGCCGTCGGGGTTCGGTAAATTCGCGACTTGGGGGATGGCAAGCGGGGCGGATGCCATGTGCACGGATTTTACCAAGGGATCGAGCGATGCAGGAAAAACCAACAAAGCAAGCTGCAATGCGTTACTAAAAGCCGCCGGCAAATGCTGAAGTAATGCCCCACACCGGAATCGGCATCGCAGAAGACGACCGGCAACGCATCTATTCGCTGTTCTTCCGCCCCGAACATGCCTGGCGGATCGACAATGCCGGCCACGGTCTGGGCCTGACGGTGGTGACGCGCTGCACGGATTTGATGGGCGCCAGCCAGGGTTTGAGTTCGCGGGAGGGACGCCGTCGGGGCAATGATCAGCGGCGAGTTTTCGATTCGCCGGCCCTGGCCCAGCCGAGCAGGTGGGCTATCTGGTATTGCACAAGCCGTTGGATCCGGTGGCCTTGTATGCTCTGCTGAGCCGGCTATTGCCATCCGATCCGCTGACAGGGGTAGCCAAGAGAAATGAAATTAGCTCGTAGCAGCCATACCGCGTGGCTGGGGCTGGCTTCCTCGGGCCTATTGGCTTGGGGTAACTGGCACTATGCCCAAACGCTACCCAACTACGACGCCGTGCGCCAGACCATCAGCGAATTGGGTGCGTTCGGAACGCCATTGGCGGACCAAATCAATTACGGACTTTTCCTGCCGGTGGGTTTGCTGCAATGGCTTGCGTTGGCTTGCCAGTACCGAATGCTCAAGAAGCACTCCGGTCTGCGCCGGGGTTTACTGGCATTTTCCTGGGTGGGAACGGCTTATGTATTTTGTGCGCTATTCCCGTGCGATCCCGGCTCTCCGCTGATCGGCTCCTGGCGCCAGCAAATTCATAACCTGTTCGGTGCGCTTGAATACCTGGGAGGCGGTTTGGGCTTGCTGCTGTTTGGGCGCATTCCAGGCTCTGGCATCGCAATCCCTTTGAAAATTTCCGGCGCACTGGTACTGACGATTCTGGTGTTGCTTGCCATCCCTTGTCTGGCGGACTACAGAGGCCTGATTCAACGCGTTGCCGAAGGAGTATTGTTCGGCTGGCTGACGTTAGCCAGCGCTGTGCAATTGGCCGGCCCCTACATTGACCGCATTGAAGTCGTGAAGTGACCGAATAAATGGCGCAAGATGCACCAAACGTTACACAAACTTGACTCAAGCAAGGTGTTTTTTATGGGTACCTCAATTCGTAATTGACCGGCGACAGATAGCCGTTGGCGGAATGAAGCCGCTCTCGGTTGAAACACTAAAATATATTCAAAGCAAAGCGCTTCGATTTACAGAAAGTCGGTAAATGGCACATGCGCCTAAAGTCATGCATTTTCATCAAGCCGATCGATAGCACTAATGTTTCCCGACAGCCTGCTGTAGGCGTCGAGCGAATTCGATGGATTTGTCGTCGGATGGCGGCGAGTCCGGTAAATAAATCTTGGCGTTCCAAATACTGTCATCATCCGCCTCTTTACTCATGCATTGCTTTTTGCCATCCGCTTTGGCGACACATCGGCGCTGGTAACCGTTGGGAAGCGTATAGGTTTCCGTTTCTTCCGTAGGCCTGCTATCCGGTGCCTTAAGATTTTCCGGGGCAACTGCCAATTTGCGGCGATCGAACTTGTGCTCCCCTTCATGTTCAGCCGATTCTCGGGCGACTTGACGCATATCGTCTAATACCTTGGATAGGTCGAGTCTGGGAGACTCCGGATGTACGGGATTCGCTGACTTATCGGTCTGCGGTGCAACGTTGATCGCTTGCCGTGCCGAGGAGTCGACATGATCTGTCAAAATCGGTGTCGGCTTTGGTTGCGCCCTTGACCTGTCTCCGGCCGCCCTAGATGGCGAACTTAGCGGCGACTGATTTTGCCTGCCTTTTTCCGCGAAGTGTAGAATCTTGAATTCCACTGATAGCTCTGTCAACCGATCCGGCAACCGGCCCGCCGATTTCCTCGGTCGAAATATATCGGTCAACGCCAACACTAGCCCAAGATGTATCAACAAAGACACGATCAGGCATAAGGCAAACCTGTGCTGCGCTGTTTCAATCATCGGAACCGGCATGGCGATTTTGTCCGCTTTGAAACACGGCAGTATTCCCGGCAATTCGGCTCCGAACGGCCATGCTATTCATACTAAAAATGATAAGTCGGTCTTGTAACGTAAAGCTAAACAGCGTGTTGGTCTCGGAAGATGGGTTTCGACTGAGCAAGAATCATAGATCGAGTTAAATGGTGGGTAAAAACCGCCCCCTAGCTGGCTTGCGAGCTCACACCGATGAAAACCTTGAACGGATGCAAACGCCCGGGAACCTGACGAACGGCTATAAGACTGAGCGACATTATCGGAAGCGCGGCACGGCGGCGGAACCCTACCGGAGTAGGGTGTTAGGACGCGCAGGCTGTTTGTTAAGATGTAATCATTTCACATGTTTTAGCGATAGTCTGGTTCGGCGGAAAATGGCGAACCAGGTTATCGACCATTAGGGAGAGTTGAGTGTGACAAATTCGGCTAGCGCGTTGGTTTTAGACGATCATCCGTTGTCGGCCAGCGGCATTGCGGACTTTTTGCTTTCCCATTGCGGGTTTGGCACAGCGCGCTCGGTGTCTAACGTCGCCGAGTTTTGGGTGGCCTTGGACCCTGCCAAGCCGCTGTCATTGGCGGTGGTAGATTTCTGGTTACCCGACGGCGCATCACTAAGCTTGCTGGTGGAGTTGAAGCAGCGATGCCCGACCACACGCTTATTAGCCATCAGCGCCGACGACGACGCTGCGGTGCTAGACAAGGTAAGGCTAGCGGGGGCAGACGGCTTTCTGCATAAACAGGAGTCGCCGGAGGTTTTCGGTCGGGCGGTGGCCGCGCTGTTGCAGGGCGACAGTTGGTTTCATGGCGGCGTAAAGTTCGCCGGGCGCGAGTTTCCGAACAAGGAATTGCCGGTCACCGCCGCCGAACTGGGCCTGACCGCCCGCCAGGGACAGGTGCTGGCAATGATGTTGAAGGGCTTGCCCAATAAACGTATCGCCTTGAACCTATCGCTATCCGAGCAAACCGTCAAGGAACACGTCACCGGCATTCTGGAGCGGCTGGACGTGCGCAACCGGATAGAAGTGATTACCAAGCTGCGCGGCAGAAGGTTGGAATAGCGAAATGGAAAAGTTTTTTTCTAGTCCCCGCCAAGACGGAGCGGTTTGCTTATCGGACATAAGTCCGAACGGTCAACTACGCCTACTGGACTTAAGTTACGGGCGTATCGCCTTCGGTTTTGGTTTGATCCCCGTGGTCGCCGCACCGTTTATTGTCTGGCTGCATCAACTCGACCGGGATGCTCGCGCCTTTTGGGCTTGGGCCAGTATTTTTACATTGGTGGCGCTGGCCGTCCGTCTGTTGTTCCGCCGCTATCGGCGCGATGGCGCGCAATTCGGCGCCGAACGGGCGATGCGTTATTGGCTACCCAAGGTACATGCTCTGGCAATACTGTACGGATTCAGCCTGTCGGTACCGGTGATGATTATGTGCAGCGGAGACTATCCCTTCGAGTTTGCGATGCTGTTTCTGGTGACCAGCGCTTCGATCATGGCCGGCAATGCCACCCACCAATCGCCGATGTTGAGTTGTTTTCAACGTTTTTTCGCGGTCGGCTGGGGGCTCGCCACCTTGCTGATACCTTGGGTGTTTCCCATCCATTGGCCTTACGTAATGCCGTTGACCGCGCTATTCATCTTGTCTATCTACAAACACGCCGTGCAGGTACACCGGTTTTTTCTGCAACAGATTTTGCTGGAAGAAGGCTACCGGACCGCCAAGGAACAAGCGGAAGCCGCGCTACGCGCCAAAAACCAGTTTCTGACCACGGCCAGCCACGACTTGCGCCAGCCGGTGCATGCCATGGGCTTTTTGATCGAATCCATTTCCCGCCGCAACCGGGATTTACTGTTGGGCCCAGCCTTGCAGGATTTGCGGCAAAGCGTGCAGTCGGTGACGCAGATGTTCAACTCGCTATTGGATTTGTCCAGAATCGAGCTGGGCGCCCAGCCGGTCAATCTACAAACCGTGGCCTTGGACTCTTTGATGAACGACGTCGCGACGCTGTTTCGGGAAGAAGCCCGCGTCCGCCAGATCGAGCTACGCGTGCGCGCCAGCGCCGGCAAAGCCTTGGTGCGCGCCGATCCGCTATTGCTGCGCCAGTCGATGATCAACCTGATGCAGAATGCCTTGCGCTATACCCAAAGCGGCGGCGTGTTGATGGCGGCCCGACGCCGGGGCGGCGATTGGCAGTTCGAGGTTTGGGATACCGGGGTCGGCATCGCCGAAGACGACCGGCAACGCATCTATTCGCCGTTCTTCCGCCCCGAACATGCCTGGCGTATCGACAACGCCGGCCACGGTTTGGGCTTGGCGGTGGTAGCGCGCTGCGCGGATTTGATGGGCGCCAGCCAGGGTTTGAGTTCGCGGGAGGGACGCGGCTCGCGGTTTTGGCTACGGCTGCCGTCCGCGCGGATCGCGGAGCGGCGCGCGGTGGCGCGCAACCGGGACTTTGCGCCGGCCGGCCGTAGCGAAACGCTGAGCGGCCGCTGTCTGGTGATCGACGACGAGCCGCAAGTGCGCAACGCCTGGCAAGCCATGTTGAACTCGTGGGGCGTGGAAACGGCTTGCGCCGCGTCCGCCAACGACGCATTTGCGTTGCTCGATGCCGGTTTCGAACCGCAGGCCATCTTTTGCGACCAGCGCCTGCGCGCCGGCGAAAGCGGTTTCGAATTGTTGCAGGCCCTGCTGGAGCGCTGCCCGGACGCCGCCGGGGCGATGATCAGCGGCGAATTCGATTCGCCAGCCCTGGCACAAGCCGAGCAGGAAGGTTATCTGGTCTTGCACAAGCCGTTGGACCCGGAGGCCTTATACGCCCTGCTTAGCAGGTTGTTGCCGGCGTTAGCTTCTGACTATTCCTAATGGATGCTACTCCGGCCCTTGACCCTCACGCAACGTCACGCTCTATGCTAGCGGCACGCATAAGGAAGGAGCTAAGCCATGTTGCTTAAAGTGGGCGATCTCGCCAAACGTTGCGGACTGACGGTCCGTACCTTACATCACTACGACAGCATCGGTTTGCTTAAGCCTTCCGCGCGTTCCGATAGCGGCTACCGGTTGTATAACCGGGCCGACATTTCCAGATTGCATCAAATTCAAGCCTTACGGCGGTTTGGTTTGTCGCTGGCCGCTATCGGAGACATTTTGGCAAACCCCGGACTGAATCTCGCGACTATCGTCGAACGGCAGATTGACGCGTTGGACCAGCAGATCGCGCAAAGTAAAGCCTTGCGCGACCGCTTGCATGGGCTGCAACTGCAATTGACGCGCGGGGAAGAGCCGGAGCTTGCCGATTGGCTAACCACGCTGGAGATGATGACCATGTACGATAAATATTTTTCCGCCAATGATTTGAAGCGCTTGCCGCTACTGGATATAGACGAAACCTCCACCGCCGGCGAATGGGCGGCACTGGTTAAATCGGTGCACGAAGCAATGCGGGCTGGGCTCGCGCCGGAAAGCGCCAAGGCCCAGACGTTGGCAACGCAATGGATAAGCATGCTGGTGCGCGACACGCAAGGCGATCCTCGGCTGCTGGTCAAGCTCAACGCAATGATGTACGGCGAACCGTCGATACAAAGTAAAACCGGCGTGACGCCGGAGCTTGTCGCCTACGTCCAGAGCGCGTTCATCGAGACCAAACTGACGATCTACGAAAAATACCTAGCACCGGACGAATTTAGCTTCATGCGCGAAAACTACGGCAAGCGCACCGACGACTGGCCGCCGTTGATCGCCGCGATATGCCAGCATAGGGAAGATGGCACACCGCCAAACGATCCACGGATGCAACAGTTGACGCGGACCTGGCTGGAATTGTTCCGCGCCTACGCCGGCGATAATCCGGACACCCATGCCAAAATTCGCGCCGCGCATCAGGCCGAACCCTATCTGTTCTTCGGCACGTTTATCGACCAGCCATTGTTGGCCTACGTATATCAGGCGATGTCCGAACTGCATCAAGCTCCAATACCAGGGAACGGTAAGGCCTGACCGGAACCAACGCTTCGACCGCAAGATACTGTCGATCAATCGCTATTTTCTCTTAACTGACGGAGTATTCATGACCCTAAACAATCAGGTTCGCAAGCTGGCTGCTCGATGGATATATGCCTGTTTGCCGGCGGCTTGGGTGGCTATGGCCGGTTTGCCGGCCGGCGCGCAGGCGTCTTATATCTGTCCCAACGGGCCGGGGCCCGGCGAAGTTCAGCTGGGCATCACGGGCGGCTCGCATGGCGTCGCCGCGATGCCGGTCTGCGAAGAAGATATTAACTATGTTGACGATTCCAGCGAAGTTGCCGACGCGCCACCGGCACCGCGCGCCGATCCCTTGCAAACGCGTATCGGCGCGATGAGTTCGGTGCTGGAAGCAATGTCCATGGGCTATGACCGCTTACATACCGCGCTCAACAAAGACCCGGAACTTAAAGCCATGGGCAATGGCATGTGGCAATATCAGCAAAACGGTCAGCCGCCGCGTCCGGGTGAAGGTTGCAGCGCGCTGTATACCAATCTGAAGGGCGCGCTGGTGTTGTCGGGCCCGGATGGCGACTATAAAGGCGCGCTGATGACTTTTTGGGGACCGGATATTCCCAGCCCCCAAGCGGTCGGCACCATCAAAGTGACGCTGGATCAAGCGGACGGCCAGCCGCAAACGGTAACCGCCTTCAACTATGCCTCTCCAAACGGCAAGGTCGGCGCTATCGTACTGGCGGTGCCGACCATACAAGCGCTATTGGATAACATGACGGACCAGCAATCCTTCGATATTGCTATCGACGGTAAATCAGTGATTCATCTCGAATGGCAACACGGATTGACAGCGCGCGACCGGTTACGCCGTTGCGTGGCTGGGCAAGGTTGACCATGATCGGTTCGCTGTCGATAGGATTGACTCATCTCATCGGGCAACTTGCTACACTTTGGCCTCCAAAATCAGGTTGAACGGCGTTTCCGCTGCCCGGCGCAGACTGTTGAAACCGGCTTCGCGGAAGATGCCGGCCCAGCGCGCTTCACCGGCTTGTGCGCCCAGAGCCAGACCTACGTCTTCTGACAACGAGTGGGCGCAGCAAATCGTCGTGGAGGCGGCGTAAAACAGCCGGCCGACGGTATTCAGGTTGTCCTCCACCCGGTCGTTGGCGTAAGGTTCCACCAGCATCACCGTGCCGCCCGGAGCTAGGGCTTCGGCGGCATATTTGGCCGCTCCCAGCGGATCGCCCATGTCGTGCAAGCAATCGAAAAAGCAGATCAGATCGAAGCCGGGTCTTCGGGTATTTGTGGGCGTGTGCGACTTCGAAGCGCATATGCGCGGCTTTTAACGTAGCCCTGCGAGTGGCAAAATGGCCAGGTTTGCTTCATTTATGCTAGGGCAGGGCCCGGCGCTAGGTTTTCAGCACGGCCAAGATTCATGTCAGTATCGTCGCGATCCCTGCTGCGATGTTTTCAACGCTCAGCGGTATTTACGACGTTTTGAACGCCTTTGCGATGTTGCGTGGCTACCACGACACCGTTCCGGAAACCTCGCCGTTTCAAGTCGACATTGTCGGCCCTTCCCGAGACGCCACCGGCTACTCGCCGATCGAATACGTGCAGCAGCTGCGCATCGAAGATGCCAAACGCCGCCTGGAAAGAACCGACGCCACGGTCGAACAGATTAGCTGGCTGGTCGGCTACGAAGACTCGGCTTCGTTCCGCCGTTTGTTCAAACGCATCGCCGGTGTGGCGCCGGGGGACTACCGCAAAAAATTCAGTTTGCCCCGTTTCGTACAGGACGCCGAATAATTAGTGCCGGGCCGGCTTGGATTTATCCTCGAGCCGGCCCGTCCAACGACAGCCGCAAACCGCGAAAGCGCTTGCGGTACTGGGCCGGCGTCAGTTTGACCTGGCGTTGAAACAGCCGGTTGAAGAAACCGGCATCTTCGTAGCCGACATCGCGGGCGATGGTTTCGACCGGCTGGTCGCCGGCTTCCAGCATCTGCTTGGCTTCTTCCAGACGTAGCGTATGTACATATTCCAACGGCGACAAGCCGGTCGCGGCTTTGAAGCGACGATTCAGGCTGCGCTCGCCGAGGCCGCTGAGCCGGGCCATCGCCGTAACCGGCGCATGGCTACGGTAGTGTTCTGCAATCCAAACCTGACAACGCGCGATAAGCGCATCCTCGACCTGGCGAGTCTGCGCCAACCGGGCATAAGGTTGTTGGCCGATCTGGTGCCAATCGATCAGGTTCAACTTGGCGACCTGCATCGCTGCTTCCACCGACACCAGCCGCGCGATCAGAAACAAGGTCAGATCCAACCAGGAAGTACCGCCGCCGGCCATGATCAGGCGTTGGCCATCGCCGGAACACACCAGCGAGCGTTGACCGTGCACGTTGACCTTTGGGAAGCGCTGCCGCAATGTCGCGCAATAGGCCCAGTGGGTGGTGGCATCGTGGCCGTCCAGCAAACCGGCTTCCGCCAGCAGCATCGCCCCGGAGCAGGAAGCGGCTAAGGTAGCGCCGACTTGATAGCGCTGTGTCAACCAGGCGATTTCCCGGTCGAACAAGCCGGCCATCGGCTCGCTGGGCGGAATGTTGACTTCCGGCACGCACACCACTGCCACCGGCGGGCAATCGGCTAGCGCGTAATCGATCGACACTGGAATGCCGTTGCAGACAGTTAGCGGGCCTGAGTCGGCGGCCACCAGCAGTGGCCGGATGGCCTGCGGGCCGGCTTGGCCGCTGACGATTAACGGCCAGTCCCGACCTACCGACAGTAATAAATCGTACAAACCGAAAATCACCGACGCGCTGGCAGCTGGAAATACCAGAATCGCCACCGGTATCGGCGCCGTGGCCGATTCGGCGGGTTTCGCGCCGATTTGGCGATGGCCCGGTGCGTCGGCTTGGGCTAAGGTATTGCCCATGTTGGAATCAATCGAGTGTGTCGCCATGCCTACCCCTATCGAATTATTGCTGGACCCGATTTCGCTAACACTGTTTGCGCTGTACGCGCTGCTGATAGCCTGGGAAGCCTTGCTACCGGCGCGGCCGTTACCGACCGTGCCAGATTGGCGCTGGCGCGGTATCGCCGCGTTCGTCTGCTACTGGTTATTATCGTCGTATCTGCCCTTGCTATGGAACGAGCAATTGTTGCCGTATCAACTGTTCGACCTGACCGGCCTCGGCGACGTTTACGGCGCGCTGGCCGGATTGTTGCTGTACGAATTCGGCGTTTACCTCTGGCACCGGGCGATGCATACTTCGAGCGGCTTGTGGCGCAGCTTTCACCAGTGGCACCACAGCGCCGAGCGGCTGGACAGTTACGGCGCGTTCTGGTTCAGCCCGCTCGACATGCTGGGCTGGACGGTGCTTGCCAGTTTGACGTTGACTTTGCTGATCGGCATTACGCCGCAAGCGGCAATTTGGATACTGTATGCGACGACGTTTTGCAGCGTGTTTCAGCACACTAACGTCAACACGCCGCGCTGGTTGGGCTACCTGCTGCAACGGCCGGAAAGCCATTCCCTGCACCATCAGCTTGGCGTACATGCCGGCAACTATTCCGACCTGCCGTTGTTCGACATTTTGTTCGGCACGTTTCGCAATCCGGCGGATTTTGCCGAGCAGACCGGTTTTTACCCCGGCGCATCGAATCGAGTGTGGGACATGTTGCTGATGCGCGACGTGACCCAGCCGCGAGCCATGCCCCTATCGCTCCATCGCAGCGGATCGTGAATGACCCGCGCTGTTGAGGCGTTAATCCACAGACGACATATCAGGAGTTTTTATGAAAATCTTTCAATTCTGCCAAAGCAGATATCTGGCCCGGACGACCCAGAAGCGATTACGCATTCAGACTGGTATCAATCCGCAAGCATTGCTGACTTCGCCGGTTTAACAAACGCCAACCGCTTAGACCAATAGCCATCAATAATCCGGAAGCCGGTAGCGGCACCGCCGAGAATCGCAGATCCTCGATGACGATGCCGTCGATGGAAACCTGCTGGATCTGATAAATCTCCACCCGTTTGATCAGTTTGGCATTGACCGCCAACATGAAAAACTGATTGTTACCCAGATTTTCGCCGAACACCTGCGCGAAATCGATCAGATTACCGCCAGCTTCCGCATCATAGGCATCCAGCCGCAAACCGTTGTCGCCAACATCAATGCCGACGAAGCTGACATCGGTCACCGCCTTCGAAAAATAGGCGACGATCGGATTATCGCTAAGCCATTGAAAAGCGCCGATGGCACTAATCCCATAAGGCCCAGAGAAACCATTGAGCCCGAAATTGGATACGCGTACCGCATTGGCAAACCTGACGCCTCGATCAACATAGCGGCCATCGATAATATCGCCCGCCACACCGTCGTCAAAGTCGATCAACGTTGCGCGCGCAGTGTTCGAAAACAACATGGCCGCAACCAACAAACACGCACATTTTGTGTTCATATCAAGACTCCAGAATAGAGGCTCTCTTCAGGTCGATATCGCTTGCAATCGCACTAGAAAGCACCGCCAACATCTTGCGGATGGCTGCGGCCGCTTCCGGCAAAGCCACGATGCTGTGTTCGTCGAGATTGGCGCCAAGTTGTGGGATGACAACCGATGCCGGCTCGACGATCACGGCGGACATGGTCCGCAGGGTTTCCCGTAGCGCCGTATCGGCATGATATGCGCGCGGCGAGGCATTCAACACGGCCACTGGTTTGCCGGCAAAATACTCATCCCCAACCAGCCAGTCCAGCGCATTTTTCATCGTGCCGGTCACACCGTGGGCATATTCCGGACTGGCGATCAGCAGCGCATCGGCTTCGCCTACGGCGCGGCGAAATCGGGCCACGCTGCTCGGCAATTGGGATTCCAGATCGGGATTGAACAGTGGCAGCGCCCCGATTTCCGGGCATAGGGCAATACTCATGGCCGGTGGCGCCAGTCGCGCGGCGGCTCTTAGTAAAGCCGAATTGATCGATGCGACTCTAAGGCTGCCGGAAATAGCCAAAATTCTCGCCGGACTCGCTGTGGTTTGATTCATTGAATATTGGGAAACTTGGTTTGGCTCTACTGACGGATTCCCGCGCCAGCGCCATTAAACCAGCCTGCGCGGGAACAGCAGCGCAAAAATTCCTTGGCGCGCTCGCCTTCCTTGGCAAACGGGATGCCGGCGGCCATTCTAACACCTCTAGTGATTCTCGCAACCCATTTAAGCCTCCCCGCATCGGATTACGCACCGACAACCCAGGAATGCTGGCGCATTCGCATAAATGCCAGGCTGCTCGCCGACAGAGTCGGTTTTATCACGGTTTGTGACGGCTCCAGCTATCAGATTCGTCCGCAAAATCCCATTCATTTTCCAAATCTCGGGATGAATGGGATTTTGGTAGATTAAGGTTAATGTTTCCTGACCACCGGTACACTATTGTCCAGCAAGTTCCAGTCCAGCATTTCCATGGTCAGTTCGCTGTTCGCGGACATATTGACACTGGTCACTCGCGGCTTTTGCGTGAGTTTTCCCTGCTTATCGAGCACCATGGTCTGGATTCCAACCTTACGGTTGCCTCCCGTGTTGACGAGGTTGGCAAAGCCGAGCTCCGTCGAGGTATTAAAACGAAATTCCGCGTTGCGATCGCCGCCAATACCGCTGATTACCATCGCCCGCACCTGATCACCGACGCGCCTGGCCACCGTCATGTTGAACTTCTTGGCGACGGCCGGGGTAAAACGCAATTCGGTTTGATCGGGATTCATCGACAATACATCGACTTGCCCGGCCGCCGTCGTCAAGCCCTGCAACACCACCGAACCGCCGTCCGGCGTGATCGAGTTGTAGGTGTATCGGCCGCGACCGGTGCCGGCGATGCGCCGCTCGAGCGCGGCGTCGCTGGGCAACAAATAGGCTTTCGGCACCAGATAGCACGGCAGGCTACCGGGAATCTCCGCATAGATCTTGCCGTCAAAATTGCCGGTTTTTAAACCCTTGGCATCGGTGATCTGCAAGTCGGCCGGCGACAGCAAAAAATCCAGGATGAAGTTGGTGAAGCCCAACGTCCCACTGAACGGCATGTCGTGATCGGCCAGCATATAATTGCCGTTGGTCATCATCCCCAAGGTAATACCATCCTGGCTGCTGAACAGCGCAGTCGATGAAGCCGCGAAATATTGGTAATCCAGCCGCCCGCCGTTGTTTTTAAAAACCAGCTTGCAGTTTGGGCTTTCCGGGTGGTTGCAATCCCAGACGTACAATTCGACATTATCCAGGTCGCCGACCGTGGTTCTGCCGTCCGGCGCCAGGCGCGGTCCCGGATGGCCGGGCGGATAGGCGAAGCGATAAGGCATCACACAATGCGATTTTCCCAGCTTGTCAAAGTAATCGCCGCTCAATATGCCTCCTGCCGGGATGAAGAACAACAATGGCGCCGACTTACGCGTGCATCCTCGTAGAAAAATCGTTTCGATTTCCCGGCAGCTTCGCTCGACGCGAGCCAGCCCTTCTACCCCTTGGTCGTGAAAATACAGCAGGCTTTCCCGACTGAGCAACTTGCCGTGCACGGCGGTCAATTGCTTATGCACGCTGGCCTTGGTAATGCTGTAGGTGTCCGCCCGGCCGGTCCAGAAACTGTCGGCGACCAGACTGGCCAGCGATGTGCAAAAACCCGTGGCTAAGCCACCGTTGGCGGTGCCTTTCAGATAATATTTGTACAGTTCGAAGAACGCCAAAGTCAGAATCGGATGCCCGAAAATGGGGTCGAACGCTTCATGATACACCTCGGAGCCACCGAAAGTTTCCTTGAAAGTGCCCCAATCCGGCACGCCATCCGAGAAGTTGCCGAAGGACAGATTGTGGGTGCCGAATTGAAACTGGATTTCCGGGCTACCGCGCACGCCCAATGCTTCGATCAACTTTCGCAACGAAATCGGTTGCGGCACTTTGTATTGCTTGGCCAATTTACGGACGCTGACCGAAGCACCTACTATTTTTCCCGAGCTGCGTAGATTAGGCATGGTATTTTCCTGGAGTTTTTTAGATGACTACTGCAAGGCGATCAGTACCGGCACCAGCCCTTGACCGGCGCTGAACGGCCGCAAGGCTTTGCCGATCACCGTGCCGAAGGCTTTAAGCGGGTCGCTGACCTTCATCGCATGACCGGGGGTGGGCGAGGTCGTCAACAGGTCGCCGATCTCGATGTCGCCATATTCCGCATCCACCTTGCAATACACCTTGCCCATCAGCGCGATCGGCTTGCGCAGTTTGCCGGTGTCCTGTTTGTCCAATACGATGCCGGGTTTGTATTGCCCCGCCCCGGAGACCACCCCGGCGACGCGTTTGTCGTAAGCTTGCTGGCTGGGGTATAAAACGCCTTCTTCACCCAGCACCATCACGGTGCCGGCTTCGACGTTTTCTGTTTCGCAGATGTCGAAATCCTCGGCGCAATCGGCGTTGGTAAGCAAAATGTCGCCGTTGGTTTTGATGCTGCCGTTGACTTCCAGTTTTTCGGTCGGATTCGTAGTACCGATACCGACGTTGCCGTTGTCCTGAACCGTCATCAGCACACCGGTTGCCCCGGTATTGAGCGGTGTGCCATTGATTTGGCTGGACTCGCGAGAACGGGCAAAATGCAATTTCCAGCCGGTGTTGTCGCCAAAGCGAATGTAGCCGGCATTGGGACTGACATCCGAAGGCGCGATGTTAAAAAATGCGTCGGTATTGGCACTGCCATTCAGCGCGATATTGCCCGTCACATCCAATTTTGCTTGCGGATTCGTCGTGCCGATGCCGAAATTGCCGGTTGACCGCACGAAAGTGAGCCCTTTATCAAACTGCCAGTTGCCATTGGCATCATCCGCTGTTATCTGCAGGAAATCGCCGCCACCGTTGGTTCTGCTGTGAAATAAAAACTTTTGGCCGTTCTTATCGCTGCCGGCGATGATGTCGGCCGTAACATGCAATTTGGCCTTAGGCGTAGCGGTACCTATGCCTATGCTATCGGTCGATAGGTTTAGCGAACTGGTTTTGCCGCTCTGATCTTTGAGCGGTTGTGCTGTTGAATTTAATTCGCTGTCCAGCTGTAGAGTGGTAGTCATTTTGTTAATCTCCGTTTTTGC
Organism: Methylomonas montana; assembly: GCF_030490285.1. NCBI lineage: Bacteria > Pseudomonadati > Pseudomonadota > Gammaproteobacteria > Methylococcales > Methylococcaceae > Methylomonas > Methylomonas montana. The sequence continues at coordinate 4,084,363 of NZ_CP129884.1, forward strand.
CACATTGTGGGATTTGTTTAAGCCAATCAAAAAATTACTGGGAGGAAATCAGTATCGGAATCATGCCCTGTCCTTCCGAAAATGGCCGCAGCGCTTTGCCGATCACCGTGCCGAAGGCTTTCAGCGGATCGCTGACCTTCATCGCATGACCGGGGGTGGGCGAGGTCGTCAACAGGTCGCCGATCTCGATGTCGCCATATTCCGCATCGACCTTGCAATACACCTTGCCCATCAGCGCGATCGGCTTGCGCAGTTTGCCCGTGTCCTGTTTGTCCAACACGATGCCGGGTTTGTATTGACCCGCCCCGGAGACGACCCCGGCGACGCGTTTGTCGTAAGCTTGCTGGCTGGGGTATAAAACGCCTTCTTCACCCAGCACCATCACGGTGCCGGCATCGACGTTTTCGGTTTCACAGATGTCGAAATCCTCGGCGCAATCGGCATTGAGTAAACGAATATCGCCGGTGATTTCAACGTCGCCTTCAAAGTAACCCGCCAATCTGCCGCCCTTGCCACAAACCCCGACTCCAGTGCTGCTGAGGCCGAACACCCCGGTGCCGTTGCCTTTGTGTTCGCCCCAGACACCCGACCCGCCGTTGGTGCTATGGCTTTCGCCATAGACGCCTATCCATGCCTTACCGACACCTGCGACACCTCCGGCGCCTTCTCCATAGACGCCATAGCCTCCCGTCGCGCTATCGGTAAAGCCCGCGACGGCGTGCCAGGTCGTGCTTTTTCCCATGACGCCGGTGCCGCCGGCGGTATTCTCGCCATATACGCCCACGCCGCCGGTGGTGCTTTGGCTATAACCGGCGACGCCGCACCAGGTCTTCCCTAACGCAAAAATGCCGTTGGCGCCACCCTCGCCGTAGAGTCCATGGACGTCGGCATTGCCATAGACGCCGATGGAATTTTCTCCTGTGGCTTTACCGGTTACGGCAACGCTGTTTTGGCCATTTGCATCTGCATTGACTGCACTCATTGGATATCTCCTCATTAAAAATAATGTTGCTTTCCCGATGCGGCATATCGAAAACCCACGAGTCGTCGACCAACGCAGCGTTGTTTATTCTCGCCAGCAGGCAATCGGAATTTACCCCGCGTGAATCGCGGCCAAACAACGCTACTCAGACAGACAGTATCTTCAACAGGCCAGCCGTTCGTTTGCTCGGGCTTGTCAACAGGTGCGGAACAGTAGAAAATAGAAAGCGTCGGATCATTTTCGACGCTAGGCTAACTGGTGTCATAATCCCTTTTACCGATACTAGCCATTACAATTTTGCTCAACGCACTGCCGAAGCAGCGGCATGTCAGGCCAAACACGCATCCTGTGCTGCCAACGATACAAGGAAAGCTTTCTGTTTTCGCCCTCCTGGAGGAGGGCATTTTAGGATGGAAGGTGTCATAAAATGCTTCACCCTCGGGGTGAGGCGGTTGATGCCAATATTCCGAGGACTAATTGATGTGGCGAATTTTAGGAATAACGCCAACGGACGACCGCTAGCAGTCGAGAATAATCACTAAAACCTCAAGAACGCTATGAAACAGAGTCATGCCCTGGCGTATTTGCGCCAAATCTGTTGTTCCGGCCTGAGCCGCGAAGTCGCGCTGACCGAATTCCTGCGAGCGGTGCCCATGCTGATTCCTTCCAACAGCAACACCTTAACGATCAGTGAAGATGGGGTGCGCCCCGGCTACCATCTGGCAGGATTCGATCTTTCCGACATGGCGGACGCCGTTCCCGACATTATCGCCAATTACCATACACCGGAGCGGCAAAAACGCGCGATCGCCGGCTTTAGCCAATATCCGACCATCAATGATCCCAGAGTCATGGAACCGGCGTTTTACCAAACCGATATGTACAACCTGGTCTTTCGGCGATACGACATGCACCATTTAATGTGGGCGCGAGTACAGTTGAATGCAAACAGCACCGGCGTGATAGGTTTATATCGCCCCAGCAACCAGAAACCCTTCGACGGCAGGGATCAATCTCAATTACTGCATGTGTTGCCTTATCTGACTCACGCCTACCGGGCTGCCAACGATGTAGACTTCGAGCTTAGCCCGGACGGCAATTCGGGGATGCTGGTCATGAATACCCAGGGCGATATTCTGTATCAAAGTCCGGATGCGAAGCGTTTGCTGCAAAAGGCTCGCTATCCCAGGCTATTGATCGATTCACGCAAACAGGATCGCTTGTTGGCAAAACTGGCCGAACTGTGCCGCAATCTGCAAAACGTTTATCTCGGCCGCAAAGCATCGCCGCCTTCGTTCACTCACACCGGGCCGAACGGCCGATTTACGTTCCGCGGCTATTGGCTGGACAAAAGCGACGAACACGCCGATGGCCTGATCGGTGTGATAGTCGAACACCGACAACCGTTGACGCTGAAAATATTGCGGGCAATGCGCGAATCGCCGCTATCCCCCACCCAGAAGGAAGTGACCCTGTTGCTGGCGCAGGGCCTGGCGCTCGAGCAGATCTGCGGGCGATTGCATATCAAGCAGACCACGCTTAAGGATCATATCGGTAAGATTTACTGCAAACTGGATATTCACCAGCGCGAAGATTTGGTGCCGAAACTGCTGGTTATGGGGCGTTAGCGGCGTAACGAGCCAGCCCCGATCCATCCGACATAGAAGAAGTTGCGTACCAAAATAGCCGATGTCGTAACTGTGAAAGTAAAAAATTGGGATGGCGCGCGGTTGCTTGTTGGACAGGTATCGGTGGCAAGGATGCCGCCGTCGAGCCTACACGGACGTATTCACGGCGTCCTGTCCGGCAAGCAACCGCGTACCACGGGGATACCACTTTCATGGGTCGGGGCGCAGCAAAGGCTTCATGGTCGTTAGATTGAAAAACAGGCAGAAGCGGAGGAACTACTATGGCCTCTCCTATAAAACCAAGTCATGCCTTGACGTATCTGCGCCAGATTTGTTGCTCTGGCTTGAGCAGGGAAATAACGATAGCCGAATTTCTCAAGGCGTTGCCGATGCTGATTCCGTCCAACAGCAATATCTTTACCTTCTACTCCGAGCAGCTGTGTCCGACCTACAGCATAACCGGATTCGACGTGGCCGATTTAGCGCCCATCATTCCGTCCATTCTTAACGATTTCCATAGCCCGCAACGCCAACAGCGCTTACTGACATGGTTCAGCCGCTATCCGGCTATCAGTCATCCCAGGGCCGTGGACGAATCGTTTTATATGACCGATTTATACAACCTGATTTACCGACAATTTGACATGCATCATTTTTTGTTTACGCGCATTCCGTTAGATAAGAAAAGCAACGGTATCGTGGGTTTGTTTCGGCCACGCAGCCAAAAGCCGTTCGAAAACCGGGATCAGGCTCAACTGATGCGCCTGGTGCCTTATGTCGCTCACGCACATCGAGTCGGCAGCGACGCCGCCCCTGAATTCAGCCAGGACGGCATGTCGGGTATGATGATTATGAATACCCAGGGCGCCATTCTGTACCAGAGTTCGGAAGCGAAGCGATTACTAGAGCAAGCGCGACATCCCAGGTTGTTGGCGGAGATGCGTCAACAGGATCGCTTGCTGGTAAAGTTGGCCGAATTGTGCCGCAACCTCCAAGGCATTTATCGTGGCCACGAGTTGCCGCCGCCATCCTTCAGCCACACTGGACCGAACGGCCAATTTCTATTTCATGCTTACTGGCTGGACAGCTGTGGTCAGCAGCCGGACGGTTTGATCGGTATCTCTATCGAGCATCGCGAGCCGCTGGCGTTGAAAATTTTGCGGGCTATGCACCTCTCGCCGCTCTCGCCAACGCAAAAGGAAGTCGCCCTGTTGCTGGCGCAGGGCTTGGCACCAGAGCAGATCCGTAGCCACCTGCATATCAAGCCGACCACGCTCAAGGATCACATTGGCAAGATTTACCTCAAACTGGATATTCATCAGCGCGAGGAATTGCTGCCAAAGCTGCTGACCTTTGGTCATGCATGACCTAAGGTAATTGGGTTTGCAGTTTCCGGATCACAGATACGCTACCGCAGAACTTACACGAAAAAGTCGCGAATTTCACCCTCCTCCAGGAGGGCGAAATGCATTTTTCTAGCGATTAGACTAAGTCCGAAACACGCTTTGTTTTGTATTCATCCTGGGCGTTATAGTCATCGCAATTCAAATTTCGGTTTTTTGATCCCCTCACCCCGGACCTCTCCCGGCGGGCAAGGGAGCGGATGTGCCGAAATTTGAAGTGCGGAAGGTATAAAACATTAAGAGACGAAACTGAGTATCCGCATGAATTTCACGACCACAATAGCCATCGCAATAACGACACTGTTAGCATCCGCTTGCGCAAGCACCCATCAACGTAGCTTGTCGTCCTTCAGCCCAGGCGATACCCAGTGCTACGATCGCCAAACCGAACCCTATACTGCCGTGGTGGATTCGCATCTGCACTTCAGGCCATTCGGCGGCGCCGCGATTCCGCTATCCGAGTTGACGGAATATTTCAATAAAACCGGTATTTTGTTTGCCAATATGTACGGCATCGGCCAGATTTTACCGGTGGATTCTTCCTGCACTTACTACCTGGATTGTCCCGGCACGTCAGCATTACCCAGCATCAAGAACGATTTTGCCAATGCCGCCAATTATCTCGAGCTTAAACCCAAGGATGTGCATTTAACCTTATCCATGACCTTTCCCGATTTGGCCAATCCTAGGGATATCGCCAAGATGATTCTTTTTTACGATAAAGAATATCCGAAAATGTTTAAGTGGATGGGCGAGGTGAATTTGATCAAACAAGCTTTACTGAAAAATCACCATCAGCCCGCGACAAAAGAAAATATCGAACAATGGGCCGAATTTATGGCTTTGCTTAGAGCGCGCAATGTTCCCATCAATATTCACGCCGACTTGGGTAACGATGCCGAGCCGAAAAAATACCTGCCCTTAATGGCCTACGTCTTAGAACGATATCCGGACAATAAAATCGTCTGGGCGCATATGGGTTTATCGAAAGAATTAAGCACCATGAAAGCAGCCGAACATATTCAAATCATGCGCTCCTTTTTGGATAAATATCCGAACTTGACGCTGGATATCTCCTGGCGGGTACTCTACGACAGTTACTTCAGCAAGCCAGAAGCCAGAGAGCTGTATGTTGCGTTTCTAAACCAATATTCCGACCGCATTTTACCCGGCACCGACTTTGTGGCTGCTCGAAACAAGCAATTCGAGGTCTACCAGGAAGAATTGGATGTCACCAGCCGAATCAACCAATATCTTGACGACACCGCGTTTCGCAATATTGCGCTGGGCGGCAATTATTTCAGGATGTTGGGGCTGCAATATCAAGCACCGCCAATATGCCGTTAAGTGAAAGGTAGGCATTTATGCAAAATAAACGTTTCCAGATGTATCTATGGCCAGTGTTAATTACCCTCTGTGCAGGGTGTGCCGAGCCAAGCACCGCCGTTCGGCAATCGGCGCAACTAACAACGCGGACGCTAGACCAAGACACCGTTGCCGCGGATGAACAATTGAAAAAACTGGCGGCAGATTTGCCGAGTCGCTGCAATGCCGCGCCCGATCCGAAACAAGCGCAATACATCATTGGCTACGGCAGCTTGATGCAAGACCAATCGCGCCAGCGTAGCGTACCGAACGCGGCCACGGCTTATCCGGTGATGGTGAAAGGCTACCGGCGCGGTTGGCTTGCCAAAGGCCCAGGCGTGGGGTTCGATACCACCTATTTAGGCACCGTTCCGGACCAGAACGGTCAGTTTAACGCGGTGCTTTACAACGTCAGTCCGGACGACATTCCGGTCATGGACAAACGCGAGTTTTTTTATTGCCGACTAGCCGTGGAACCCGCCGGTTATACCCTGTTGAAGCCTGGGACGCCAACACCGCAAGGACAAGTCTGGATATACGCGAACAAACCGGACTCCGTCGCCACGGCGAACGAACTGCATCCCATCGTGCAATCTTATGTGGATATTTTTGTGTCGGGCTGTCTGGAACAGGAGCAACGCTATGCACTCGAGAACTTTGCCAAACAATGCCTCGCCACGACCAGTCACTGGTCAACGGCATGGGTGAATGACCGGCTTTATCCGCGGCGGCCCTATATTTATCAGCCCAAAGCCGGCCAGATCGACAAATTACTCCAAGAACATCTGCCCGATTATTTTCAGCGGATTCATATTGAGTCGGCGAATTAATCGATAAAACCCTAGACCAAAGCTCATTATCGCCTAGCCCATGAAATCAGCAGTGCTTGTCATTGATGTTCAAAGCGGATTATTCGACAGCAGTCCGCGGCCATACGAAGCCGACGAAGTGATCCAACGAATCAATAGCATCACGAGCAAGGCGAGAGCGGGCGGTGTGCCCATTATTTTTATACAATCGGAACACCCCGGCTTCCTGGAGTACGCAACCGATCGCTGGCAGTTGCAGTCCGAATTAACGGTGCAAGACGGCGACATCAAGATCCGCAAAACCATGACCAACGCATTTCTCCAAACCGATCTTGAAACGACGCTTAAGTCCCTGGGAGCGAACAAGCTGATTATTTGCGGTTACTCGACTGAATTTTGCGTGGACTCTACTCTTCGTTATGCCTCCGCGTTGGGATATCGCATACAACTCATCGCGGATGCGCATACCACGCATGATAAGGCGCATTTGTCGGCCAAGCAGATTCGAGAACATCACAACATTACGCTTGCAAAATCTCCGACGGTTTCCGCCGAGCTCTCAACCGCGTTTCACGTTGAGGGCGAGTAGGAGGCCCCGGCGGCCGATCCTGGCTGTTGGTGCGAATATTCCGAAAACTTAAAAACCGGCGTACTTCCGCCCTGTCGCAAACGGTCGAAAATTATCGCTAAAGCCCAAGACACGATGAAACCAAATCACGCCTTAGCCTATCTGCGTCAAATCTGCTGTTCCGGTCTGAGCCGGGAAATTGCAATTGCCGAATTTCTGCGCGCGGTGCCGTTGCTGATACCCTCCAACAGCAATACTTTTTCGGTGTCCGATCTGCAATTGCGCCCTAACTATCATCTAGCTGGGTTTGACGTCGGCGACATGGCAGGCATTATTCACTCCATCACGGAGGATTTTAATACGCCCGCGCGAACTAAACGCGCCGCTAACTGGTTTAGTCAGCATAAGGCTGTCAGAGACCCCAAGATCATTGAAGCGTCTTTTTATCTGACCGATTTTTACAACCTGATTTTCCGGCAATTCGATATGCACCATGTACTGTGGGTGCGGATTCCATTGAACGCGGAAAACTCGGGCGTGCTGGGCTTATACCGGCCCGCCAACCAAAAACCGTTCGACAGCCACGATCAAACCCAGCTGACGCGTTTGATGCCGTATGTGTTTCACGCCTACCATGCCGCCAATGAGGTAGACTTCGAACCCAGTCCGGACGGCACTTCGGGCATGATAATCATGAATCCCCAAGGCGATATGCTCTACCAAAGTCCCGAAGCGAAATTGTTGCTGAGAGAGGCGCGTTTCCCCAGATTGTTGACGGACCAACGGGCGGAAGATCGCTTGCAGGCGAAACTGGCTGAATTGTGCCGCAATCTGTGCAGCATTTCTCGCGGCCAGGAAGCGCCGCCGCCGTCCTTCACCCATGCGGGGTCGAACGGGCAATTTCAGTTCCGCGCTTACTGGTTGGAAGGCTGTCAACGGCAGCCGGGCGGATTGATCGGCATCCTGATCGAACATCGCGAACCGCTGGTGCTGAAAGTCCTGCGCGGGATGCGCGACTTACCCCTGTCGCCGGCGCAACGCGACGTCACCCTGTTACTGGCGCGAGGATTAACACCAGAACAGATTTGTAGCTGCCTGCATATCAAACCAAGCACCCTCAAGGATCACATCGGCAAGATTTACCAGAAACTGGATATACACCAACGCGAGGAGTTATTGCCTAAATTACTCGCCAGCAATACCTGAACACCTAAAAATCAATCGGTACTTGAACTTTTAATCGATCGCGAAGACACTTACCATCCAACATTTCGCGGCCTTCGCCATCGTTAAAGGAACATACTCCGATGAAAAGCAGTCATGCCTTGGTCTATTTGCGCCAGTTGTGTTGCTCCGGGCTGCGGAAGGAACTGGTGATATCGGAGTTTCTCCGCACGCTACCTGAGGCGATTCCATCGAACAGCAATACTTTTTCCGGCGGCGATGCGCTGTTAAATCCCACGTATCATTTATGCGGCACACCCGAGCCTGACAAGGCCGATTTCATTCCGGCGGTGATATCGGCATTTTTTAACCACGAACGCAAATCGCGCACCCGGCAGTGGTTTGCCAGACATGACGTACTGGCCGACCCGCTGGCGATAGACGAGCGGTTCTATCGGTCGGATATGTATAACCTGGTTTATCGACCATTCGATATGCATCATGCGCTGTGGACTCAAGTCACTTTAGAGGGCAAACATGCAGGCCTGCTGTGTGCGCATCGCTCCAAACAGCAAAAACCTTTCGATCGGAGCGAGCAGGATTTATTTAACCATTTGGCGAGCTATGTTTCGCACGCGTTGAAAGCAACGGGCGATGAGCGGATTGAGTATGGGGACATCGACGCCACCGGTATGCTGGTGATGAATGTCAGCGGAAAAGTATTGTTTCAGAGTCCGAAAACAAAGCATTTGATGGCGGCAGTGTGCCACCCAAGCTTGAACGAGAAGATGAGCAGTAGCCAAGACAAATTGATGGGAAGATTAGTCCGGTTATGCGCCAACATTAAGGCTATCCAACTGGGTCAAGACCTACCGCCGCCAGCTTACTGTCATACAGGGCCCATGGGAAAGTTTGTATTCCGCGCCTACTGGCTGGACAGCTGTCATCAGCAGCCGGATGGCTTGATCGGCGTGTCCATCGAACATCACGAGCCGCTGGCGCTCAAAATCTTGCGCGCCATGCGAGACTCACCACTTTCTCCGACGCAAAAGGAAGTCGCCTTGTTACTGGCACAAGGCTTGGCCCTGGAGCATATCCGTAGCCGCCTGCATATCAAGCCGACCACGCTCAAGGATCACATTGGCAAGATTTACCTCAAACTGGATATTCATCAGCGCGAGGAATTGCTGCCAAAGCTGCTGACCTTAAGCCGCATGACGGGCATAGCGGCTCGGTCGTCACGTTGAATCAAATCGGGCGGCGGCTCTTCCGAGATTGGCGCCGCCCGGACACGCTTTAAATCGGGTTTCCTGCTTTGGCGTTCCGGTTGAACCTCAACATCGCCAGCAAACCGCCCATGAACAGCCAGGCCGCGCCCGGCAGCGGTACCGCTGCCACACCGATTTCTCCGCTGGTATAGAGTCTGGTGAAATCCCAGCGCAAACCGTCGGCCAGCAGCGCGTTGCCGGTGTCGATACTGGCGAAATGTCCGGCGCTATTACCCCAGTCGAACAGATCGAACACATCGCCGGCCTTGGCGCTGAAGTTGTCCCACCACATCAGTTTCAACGTACCGCCAAAGCTCAATTTGCCGCCGACCTGAAGTTGATCGAATTGTTCGCCGGGCCTCAGGCCGCCGATTTCCGCCAGATAGACATTGTCCTGCCCAAAGCTGACGCTGCCGGTATTGGTCGCCATGCCTGGCGAATTGCCCAGTGATAATCCGCCTTCGTAAAAACTGGTGCCGGTACCGGTCAGCATCGCGCCGTTCCGCACTAGCACTTGGCCGAAGAACACCGCGCTGGCATCGGCCGCCAGGCGCAGCTCGCTGCCGGACTGCATCGTCACATTATCCCAGAAGGTAGTTTCGCTACTGCCGGACAGAATGATTTTGCCGTCCTGGACGGTCGTCAGATCGCCGTTGATGCTGGAAGCGCCGAAACTGACCTTGACCTGACCGTGATTTTCCAAGCCGCCCAACAAACTTAATGCGGCATTTTCCAAATTGATTTCGCCACCGGCGTTGATCACCGGGCCATCGGCTTCCAGCGCCGCACGATTGCCGCCGCTGCCCAAGATCCGGATCAAGCCGGCATTGTTGACCTGTCCGCCGCGCAATTGCATGCGGTCGCCGCCGGCGACATCAATCCGGCTATCAGCTGAAATAGTCAGACCGCCTTCCAGCGTGCCGCTGCCGGCCAGCGTGGCATGGTTCAGCGTCGTGCCCTGCATGGAGGTGGTGCTGCCGCCGTTCAGGTTGAACGTCACCAGTTTGCCAGCATTGCCGGTTATGCTCAGATTGCGGACGCTGGCACTGGCGCCGCCGTTGATGATAGCGTTGCCCTCGGGATTGATCACCACATCGTGCCGCGCGCCGGGGGCCATGCTAAAGCTACCCAAGCCGGCGAAATTCCAGCGGCTGCCGTCGTCCCAATTGCCGTTGCCGCTGCCCTGCCAGTCGGGATGCAGCGTCAACAGAAAGGCTTCGCCTTCCGGGTGATCCTGATTATTCCCGGTGCCGACGATTTGCGCATAGCGGTTGATGCCCGCCGCGTCGGTCAAGGTCCAGCCGGCAGGCGCCAATGTGTTGAGGTCGTGAATGATGTTGCCGTTCCACAGAGCCGCATGCTGACCCACGCCGCTGACCTGCGCGAGCGGTCGCAGGATCGGTGGTGGATTGGTTGTATCGGCGTGGCCGACGATCTGCCCGCTGTTATTGATGGCATTGGCGGCGCTGCTGCGCCCACCCAGCGTGCCAAGATCGCGCATGGTGCCGTTGACATAGCGAAACGCGTGGCGAACATCCGGAATTGTCGTCACCATGACATTTCCGGCAATCTCGCCGCCGTCGTTGATGGCGGTGGCTTCGCTAAAGGTCCCGCCCAGCAGTCCCAATGAACGCATGACTCCGCCGCTGTAGATGAATGCTTCGCGGGTCCCCGTTTCACTGCCTCCGTTGTCGCTGACACCCACTATTTGCCCGGAGGCATTGATCGCATTGGCGGAACTTTCGTGGCCGCTATTCACCGCGCCCAAAGCGCCAATATCCGTCATCGATCCATTGCTGATGACGATGGCGTGCGAAATCGCCGTATTTCTTATCGGGCCAAGCTGTGCCGCATACCCGGCTACTACGCCTTCGTCGTTGATCGCGTTGGCCGCCGTGGACCCTTTCACACGGTCCAGCAGGCCGATGTCCCGCATCACGCCGTTGCTGTAGATAAAGCCGCGGGAACTAGTTTCGGCTATTCGGATGAATTGGGAACTTCCCACAATCTGGCCGCGATTGTTGATCCCGGTAGCCACGCTATTGAAACCGCCCAGGGTGCCGAGATCCTGCATGGCGCCGTCGCTGTAGAGGAAGGCATGGGCGTCGGGACCGTCGCCGATTTGGGATGAGCCAACGATTTGGCCACGGTCGTTGAGACCACGGGCACTGCTCGTAGCGCCGCCCAGCGTTCCAAGCCCCTGGAACTCGAAGCGCGGCGCGGCTTCCGCGTTTAAGCCCGACAACCCCGCGGCGATTAACGCGGTGCTGGTCAGTGCTCGCTTAAAATAAAACTTGCTTGGTGCTTTCATAAAATCTTCCTGCAATTAGTAAATTGGTCACCCATTAGGCTAATTGACCGTTTGTCGTAAAAATCGCGGCCGGGCGATATGGAATATTGACCCGTTAGGAGGGCTAACGGCCGAAACAGCTCATTCCTGCCAATATCGGCTAAGCGGAAACGACCGTGCTAGAAGCCTCTACGCCTTGGCGTGCGACACCTTATTGGTCTTGGCCGCCCTCGTCCGGATCGCCGTAAACAGACAAAGGCGGATTGGCGCTTAGTTCAGGCAGGCTGGCCTTGGCGCAAACCGAAACAGGTGCAGCCTCGGCCATGCCGGCGATGGCAAGCAGGACAACGGCTAAACTCAACCGTTCGCCGAATTTTCTGCGGAAGGTGGATTGATTGTGTATCGAATTCATGAGTAATTCCCCCGAAGTAATAAAAGTGTAAATTGAGCGTCAAACCGACCAACCGGACCGATCGACGCAGTGCAGCTTATCAATTCAGGCTGATGCTTTCGCCCTCCTGAAGGAGGGCATTTCGCCGGCAACGGCAATGATTGGTGGAAATAGACCGCCAGTTCTTCGCGACGGGTAGCACGAACGACGCAACAATAACGTCAACGTTGGCTGAGCGGCGGCCGTTAAATCGCTACAGTGATTCATGCCCATCCAACTCACGAATCAACTGCCGGTTCGACCTCCCGCTTGTCACACGGGTTGCCGATCCGGCATCTGGACCCTACTGGCGGCGAACCGGATATTTGGCCTGCAAGGCCTGCATCACAGTTTTGAAATCATCGCCTTCCGCCTCGGTTATCGCCCGCCTTGCAAACGCGGTGTTTCGCTCCGGTTGAGGCGGTATCGGCACGCTCGGCATGTCGTCCCGTGGCGAAGTTCTAAGTACCATCGATAAATCGTTGGCTTCGGCCACGCGCTCGCCCATATCGGGTGGATTGACGCTCATGAAACGTTTGGCTATGGTTTTAGCAATCGAGGTGTGGTCGAACACGACATCACTGACCGCGCCCGGATCGACCCATGGAGATACCACGATGGCCGGCACGCGAACACCGTAGTGATCTATGCCCGATACCGGTTTAGCTTTCTGTGAATACGCCAGCGGATTAACATGGTCGAAGAACCCGCCATGCTCGTCGTAAGTGATCACCAGCAGGGTCTTATTCCATTTTTGGCCATGCATCACGGCGTTGACGATTCGTCCTATCAGATGTTGGCCGGCTCTAATATCGGATGGCGCGCCGTCGTCATTGTCGCCGTCGTCGGCCTCATCAACAAAATTGGGGTCGATGAACGACACTGAGGGTAAGGTGCCCGCCTGCGCGCTAGCCTCGAATCCCTTCACCGGATCATTGAAATCGATGATCGCTTCGTTGTTGAAAGTGTATCGTTCGAACAGGCGCAGGAAGCAATAGCGGTTTTCATAGTAATGCCAAGGGACGCCGCTTTCGGTGAGATGGTCGAAAATCGTCCGGGTGGCAACCGGCCTGAAATCCGCTCCATGGGGATTGTCGGGCTCAAAGAGCTCAAACGAATTACGGTTGAGCCGGCCGGTCAAGGTGTAGAAGCGATTGCAGAACGTCGGCCCCGGATGGGCGGCAAACCAACGCTGGCAGACCAGAAACTGACGAGCCAATGCGTCGTAAACCGGCACATGTTCGCCGGTGTGGTAACCCATGATTTGGCTGGGATTGACGCCTTTAGCCTCGTATTGCTCGGCAAAGGCGGCCACGAAGCCGTCCATTTTGCCGCCGTCGATTTGACTCTCCACTGGCCCGTGGCTATGCGGTGGACTTTCGATAAAGCGTGTGTCCGGCAACGGGAAGGAGGGATAGTCGTGCGCCTTGTAACGGTTTTTTTCGCCGCCTTTCAGTCCGTCGATATTGGTGTGTATGGTACCTCCACTATCGCCTTCCTTACTCAAGTAGCCAAGCATATGGTCGAAGGAACGGTTCTCCATCATCAGCACCACGATGTGGTCAATGTTGGCCAACAGACCGGGGTCTAGCGGTGGCTGCGGATTCTCGGGGAAGGGTTCGAGTTGATCAGGTGGAACGATGTAATCGATGAACAGCGATTCGTTGTCGCTGGAGACCCCGGTCACCTGAAACTCTCCGCCTATCATCATCCGTTTCAGCGTCCCATTCAATCCCTGAATTGGACTTTTACCTGTATCCTTATCTATGTCATACAATGCTTTGTATATCTTGTCCCGCATACTGCCTTCAATACTCCTCTCGAGCACCCCGCGATACCCCGCTATGGCATTGGTTGCCACATCGGCCTTGATCCAGTCTTTCTTCGTCACCAGGAAGTTATTGCGATCGTCGAGGGCAAATTGGAACTTCAACTCGAGTTTAAATCCCGTAAAATTGACATCCGGCCAGTTGTTGAGAATAAGTTCCTCACCTTTTATCTCGAAATAGATCAATATTTTTAGAAGCAGCGGATCGCCAGGGATAAAGTCGGGCGATAGAATTTTGCTGGTATTCAAGTCGTTAAAATGATAATCCGAAATCGGCGAACTCAATTGGCCAAGATCCTTTGGGTAATTCGCCATCACTTTGTATACCTCGACGCCATTTTCTTGATATCCCGCATCTTGAGACACCGTCAACGTGCTGTGGCGGTGATCCCCACCGCCAACGTTATGTAGCCTGATTTTGAATAACTGTTGCGTTCTATTATCGAATATCTCGTCGGATTTCCGTTGCAGCACCTCCAGTGAGATCGATTTTCTACGGATACGACCGGGTGGCGGTGCGCCGACAAACTCGCGCAACGAAAGCGGGAAAGGCGCGTTGCGCTGATGCGCCAATTTTTTGATGCTGGCGGACTGTCCCGCCAGTTTCAGGGATTCACGGACGCTGGTCATAATATTGCTCCTATTGGCCTATGGGGTTTATTGCAAGGCGATCAGGACCGGGATCAAGCCCTGGCCTTCTTTTAGCGGGCTCAGGGCTTTCCCAAGCATGGCTCCCAGCGCCGCAAGCGGCTCGCCGACCTTCATCGCATGACCCGGCGTCGGGGATGTCGTCAGCGAATCGCCGATTTCGATGGCGCCGTATTGGGCATCGACTTTGCAATACACTTTCCCGAGCAGAGCAATGGGTTGCCGGTTGCTCGCTGACTGTTGCTTGTCCAGTACGATACCGGGCTTGTAATCGCCGGCGCCGGACACCACACCCGCGACCCTTTTGTCGTAAGCTTGCAAGCAAGGGAACAGCGCGCCTTCTGCGCCGACGACCATGACGGTTCCCGGTTCAATGGCAACATCTGTACCGATGTTAAAGTCTTCGGCGCAATCGGCGTTGGCGAGAAGGATGTCACCGCTGACCTTGATGCTGCCGTTTACCTCTAGCCTTTCCGTCGGCGCTGTCGTGCCGATACCAACATTGCCATTGTCCTGAAACGTGACGAGTGACCCTGTCGTTCCGGCGTTGATTGAGCCGGCGCTCTTCTCGCGCGCACGGGCAATGTGAAACTTCCAACCGGTTTGGTCGCCAAAGCGAAGATACCCCGCATTCGGCGTTCCATCCGAACCACCAAAACCCAGATGGCCGTCGAAACCGCCACCGATTTGCAGCATGTGCAACGGGTTAGTTGTGCCGATACCAACATTGCCATTGTCCTGAAATGTGACGAGCGATCCTGTCGTACCGTTGTTGATTGGCCCGGCACTCTTCTCGCGGGCGCGAGCGATGTGAAACTTCCAACCCGTGTAATCGCCAAAGCGAATATATCCTGCATTGGGTGTCGCCTCTGAACCACCAAAACCCAGATGGCCGTCGAAACCGCCGCCGATTTGCAGTAAGTGCAGCGGATCAGGTGTACCGATGCCGACATTCCCGGAAGCGGTAACGCGCATACGCTCGGTACCACCGCTAAATGTATCGACACGAATTCTGAGTCCGTCCGCCAGCGTCCCGGCGCGAACATCTACGAAGCCTGACTGCAGCCCGTCATTGATTTCGCCTCCGAACAGGCGCATGCCAATTTCGCTATTGTCGGTAATCCCGCCGAAATACAAATTACCGTCCGCACCCGCGTTGGCATTGGGCAGGGAAACATTGCCCGAACCCAGCGTAAGCCGTTGCGTCGGATTCGTTGTCCCGATACCCACTTTGTCGGTCGATACGGCAAGGGCACTGTTAGCGCCATTCTGGTCTTGTACAGGCTGTGCCGAGGTACTAAGCGCTTTATCGATTTGTAGATTGTTAGCCATTTGAACTTCTCCTCTAAAAGTAAGATTTCCCAGTGACGCGAGGCGAATATCGAAGCAATCTCGCAGCCGGGCATGAAATGAAACCGTAGTGGCCTGAACTTCCGTACAGCCCTGGTCACCTTCCGACATGTCTAATGCCTGGACTGATTCTGCAACACGCTGGGGGGGTGTCGTTTAACGGAACGCTGTGGATACGGCGCCTAACAGCTTATCAAGGCGGCCAAGCCGATTTCGCCCTCCGTAAGGAGGGTATTTCCTGGATACTGGACAATCGGCCTCATTAACCAGAACGCAAGTACGACAGGACAAGCGCACTCGAGTTTTTCCGTAGTACAAAAATGGGTTCATCCGTTTTTCTATCGCAGTCCGACCGACATCGCAATGGCGCCTGCTGGACCAGCCGCGCATCCCGCCTCGCCTGCCTCGCCTGCCTCGCAACTATATTTTGTACTTACGGAAAGTCTTGGAACACTTCGAATAGCATCGGCACAAAACGATACGGTTCCCTTATAGCGACATATCATCGCCGCGTGATACCTCCCGGCGCGGTGCGGTTGAATAGCCAAGGGCTAAAAGGCTCGAATCGCACGCACACCCCACGTTTCGCCTTTAAAGCGTTTGCTGGCGAGACCGTCGCTGAACGACTGGAGCCACGCAAGAGTGTTGCCTATCTCTGTAGAACTCCAGTAGTTGAGATTGCTAAATCCGGCGAGATTGTTAGGATCGTCCGGACCGTCGTTGTGATCGTTATGTTCTGAATCGGCCAAATTGAACCACATTAGATTCAACTCTACTTTCGAAGGCAAGTACCAATCGCCCAGACAAGTTTCAGTTGCCGAACCGGTACAAGGACTTTCTCCGTCCTCCATCACCCGATAATCGGCGGCAAGCTTGGCGGCAAAAGCCAGCTCCCTGTTATCGGCAATTTGATTGGCGATGGCGATTGCGGTATTCATCCGCCCCGTACCAATTCCATCGCCCGTCGCACCGGTGGCTGTTATGCTTGATCCGCTATTCCATTTATTTAATACCTTCCCTTGATCGGCCAAAGCGGCGATCAGACCGTGCTGCCCGGTATCGTCGACATGGAAGATGATGCCGCCCTGGTAACGTTCGCCCACCACATGTAAGGGCGGAAGTAATTGGTTGATAGCAGTAATCTGGTGGCGCAGGTCGTTATCGCCGGATTCGCGGATAGCGGTTTCCGCAATCAGTCGCTGTTGAAGGGTATTTAGCGAATGTTTGATTCCGGTAATCTGGTGGCGTAATTCATCATTGCCAGATTTGCGGATTGCACTCCCAGTTTGGGTTTCTAAGTCTTGCGCCATGACGTTAGGAGACAACGCGACGCCTATGCCGAATAGCAAAGACCCAGCAAGTTTCAGATGACATTGTGTGATTTTTTTCATTAAATCTTCCTACCTTATAATTCAAGATGACTGCATGCGTGTGCTACGAAATAGGCCCTTTTGAGCTCATTGCGCATCCATTTGATGTCTGTTGTGAGCGACCTTGATAGACACACCGCAGCTTACCTATCAAATCTGTAGTTTTCGCCCTCCTTAAAGAGGGCATTTCGAGAGATTTCAGTCTCTCCGGAGAAGAATCGGGCAAAGCCGGCATTAGGGGATTCGCAGGGTTCGCCGCTCGAACGACGCGCCATATCCGATTTCAATCCTTCTCGATTATTCGTCCTGGTCATCGTCTTCCTTTTTCCCGTGGAAGGCCGCAATCGCGATGCCCGTGCGCCCGTCCGTCAACGCATATTGGAAAACCGCCTCGAACCGATCATTTAGCGCAAACCGTCCCAGATCGACAGCGCTGACGGTCGAGCCGAACAAGGCATCCCCAGGCCGGATCACCGGAATCAACGCATTGCCGCCCGACACTTCCAGGAAGATGCCCGTCGGCTCGTTCGGGTCTAAGTTCGGAAAGGCGTAGAAAGCGACCGCGCCGTGGTTGTTGATGGAGGGATGCTCGGCGTTGGCAAAGGCCGGGCCGTCGGGATCAGTCCTGGGTATGATGGCGCCCGCCTTACCCGAAATGATCTCTAGCCCATCGTTCAAGCCGTCGAGGATGAGGAAGGCCACGTCGGCGATGGTGCCGCCGTTGTTGATGACCGGATCGCCAAAACCGCTAAACTCCGGGTGCGCATTGGTATCCACAATGGTTTTTAGTCCCTTACGAAGCGTGAATATCCCAAGGCTCCCGTCCGAGCGCGCCCCACTGAAAACGATCTTTCCCGCGTCATTGATCGCTACATTCAGGAACGAAACGAAATCCGAACCGGAAGTGCTCAAAACCGTGTTCAGATCACCGCCTTGTCCCGTAAAGATACTGACACCGGCAGGAAGGCCGGCCACGGAGAGAACAGCCGAAAAGGCCACCGTCCCCGAAGCGTTGATGGAAGGAGACCCCATGCCTCTTCCAAACAAGCCATTGATCTTCGAATCGGCGATCAGTGTTCTGGAACGGCCGTCATCGGTAAAAATGGCGGTCGAGCCGGAATTTGTCTTGGCCGAGAAGGCCACCACCCCGCGCCGATTGATGACCGGCGCATTGTCGAATCCGACCAGTCCGTCCCGTCCGGAGGCGATGGTAGTTACCTTGCCGTCGCGCGATCGAAAAACGCCTTGCCCGGTATCGCTCCGCGTGGCGACGAATACCACGGCGCTTTTGTTATTGATGGCCGGGAAGGGTTCGAAATTCGTATAACCCTGAGTCGAGTCGGCCACGTTGATGAATTCGAACTCATGCTTTCCGGCGGGTTCGGCAGACGCCAAACTCGCGTCTGCCGCGAACAAAAACGCCGCGATGCAGGCGATTGAGACGAGGCGAAGCCTGTGAAAATGGCTGGCGGCAATCGCCGCCATGGCCAAGCATTTAGTAGTCATTTCAGTTCCTCTCTAATATCGGCTGTATTATTAATGTTAGGGGGGACCGGACGTTTGTGCCGCCCAGTTCCCCCTGGCATGGTTTTCTCAATAGTCGCCATACCCATCATATTTGTGAGCCTTCTTGTAGAAGAAGTAGTCGGCCGAGTAAGGTACGAATTCCTTCCTGCCGACGTCCGCTTCCGATTCACAGCCTGTCTCGGGCGCGACACCGCCGGACGTGTTCACACGTTGAATAAAAGTGGTGTCGGTCAACTTGTCGCCGCCGGTTGGTCCAACCTGGGAGCCCTTCCGCTCAAGCAGCAACCAGGGAACTGCATTCGGTTCGACGAACTCAGGATCGGAGGAGGGTTGGACCAAGCCTGCCCAAACGGTGCTGGTGTCCCGGTATTGCCAAGCGGCGCGGATCGTTCCGGCATCATCGGGATCGGGATTGGGGCTGAAGAAGTGCGTAATAATCTGCTTGCCGTCCTCGTCGAACAGCGTGGCCTGCGGCGTGAACAGCACGAATTTGAAGCCCGTACCGTCAGGCAGACAGATATAGTTCTGGGTGCCGGTGGCATGGCCTTTCAGGAAGGCCTTGTTTCCCGACTCTACCCGAAGATCGGTCGGCACGGGCGGCGGTGTGACCTGCTCCCGGTGACCGGCCTGAGCCAGCGAAGCCGCGAACGACAGGGCTAGCGCGGCGCAGGCGATGGGCAGCAGGTGGCGTGTGGTCTGATTTTTAGGTATCTTGCGGTTTCTCATAACATTCTCCTTTTCGCGCTTTCTACGCGGGGTACGGGCGTAGGGTGACAAGGGTCTGCAACGATCGACCTCAACGGCTTCCGCTGCGAATCGATCGCCAAGTACTTGCACACAACGCCCGTTTCAGTGCACAAGGCTCAACGTTGAATTAAGCCGATCTACAGGGCGGCTTTTGCTTGCATGCTTAATATCCCCCAACCTCGGTATATCAAGTAAAGCCTGCGTTTCCTGTGTTGCTGAAGATACTCGGAAAACTTCCCGTTTTCGCCCTCCTGCAAGAGGGCATTTGAACGCGGCGTGAGCACATCGGCATGGAGGCTGTTGATGCCCCTATTCTGGAGAGCAAGGAGTAGCGAATGCTAAAGAGAGTGTCGTAAAAGTCGAAACAGTCCCTTCTCCCTCCGTAGCCACTGGGCATAAAGGAGAAGGTTAGGATGAGGGGATATAAATCATATGCTCCCGCGAGGAAAGGGGGCTTTTACGACAGCCGCCTAAAGGCGGAGACTGATTTGTCCCTGCCTGCTGCGTAGCGCAGGAGAATGAAGGGATCGCAATCCCAATGAGTTTAAGCAATCCGGTTGGGAAACGAGATTTCCAGCACGAGGCAACCGACATCGGTTTTAAACGGCCCGTGCAATTCGCCGGGAGGCCGGCTGGCATAATGCCCGGCCTCCAGCCACATTTCGAAGGCGGCATCGTAAAGCCGGCCGCTGACTATGAAGACTTCTTCCGGGTAGCCGTGGCTTTTGCCGCCAAACGGCGAGGTGTCCGCACCGGGCTGAAACCGGGTCAAACGCGTGTATTCGCCGGTTTCGGCATCATGACTTAAGGTCAACTCTTCCGCCATGCCTTCCAGTCCGGCGATGGCTTGCCAGGCACCGTTGTGCGCTTGGTCTAACGGGTTCCAATAAGTTCTGGTGGTTTTAGGCATCACATTTACCCCAATTTGTGAAACCTTGACCTATTGACAGCATTATCAATGCTTGGGCTCAGCGGGACATTAACGGGCATCCGTTTCAAGATAGTTTTTCAGGCCTCCCAACAGGAAATCCCAGACTGGGGCCATCATCGCCTGACGGTCGGCACTGAGCAAATTCGAATGGGTCAGCGTCAGGACCGTGTCGCCACCATCGCTGCTCAATTGGTAATCGATGACCATGCGATTTTCCGGGGTATCCGCTGTTCCGTGATTGTCGCTCCAGTAATGGTATCTAAAGTGTTGAGGCCGATCGAGAATTTCGATAATGCCGTAGTCGGTAAATGGCGTACCATCCACCTCGCCTTTGAAGAGGATGGGACCGGATACTTCCTGGCTGGACGTGACGGATTTGATCGGATAGTACTGGACGATTTGCTCGGGATCGGACAAAGCATCGAATACTCTGCTGGCCGGCGCGGCGATACGAATTTGTTTTTCTATAGTCAGGATGCTCATGATTTTTTCTACATTCGGGCACAAACCAGTATAACGTTACGGAGAAGGTGTCGCCTTAAGTCCCCTCGCCCTCCGGGAGAGGGCTAGGGTGAGGGTGTAAATCACTGATTTAAATCCCCTCATCCCGACCGTCCCCTTTCTGCCCTTGCGGGTACGGTGGGAGAAGGCACCGAGATTTCGTTAACCGTCAGCCATTCGGCTAACGACCAGCATTTCATTGCCGCCCCGCTGAAGCTGATACTCAACGCGGCGGATTTCAACGGAATAACCCTGTTGAGCGAGACGCTGCCATATTGTTGCAAGATAAGGCGATTTTTCAAGCATCAGCGTCAATAAGGGAAAGATTCTAACTTCATTGGCGATACGGAGCATTTCACAAATCGATGCCCAGTGAAACTCAAGCGAAAAGTGTTCCGAGTATAAAAATAGGAAATGAGAGCAAAGCGCCAGATCAAATTGCCGGTCAGCAAACGGTAGCGAAGGCAGCTCCCCGGCGATATAACAGCCGGAATCTCGGCGCATCGCAAAATCTTCCACGAAAGTATCAGTCACGCGTATCCGATTGGCGCGCAGTCCGTCCGCCGAACCGTGATACGACCAAACCCAATCATCCGGCGTCGCCTCGACCTGGGCCATGATCTTGCCCAGCACATTCTCGAACTGAGCTTTGATTTGCGGCGCCTGAAAAGCGTATATCGGATCGATGGAAGTCACCCGCCCGCCAAGCGCCGACAACTCCGCATTAAAGCTCGCCGGCCCATCGGCGACGCCGAGTATGTTCAAGCCCAGTTCGCACTGGGACAGCGCGAACATCTTTCGATATTCGTCCAGCGAGCGGCCGAACGGCACGACGTTTTCCAGTTTCATGGTCATGGTGTTTTCGGAAATCTCCTTTTGTTGTAATTGAAGTCGAGAGCCGGCGATTGAACCGGCCCTCGATTTAGCGTTACGGAATGATGCGGATGATGTCACCGTCCAAGTGTTTTCGGCAAACATCCCCAACGCTATCAGAGCGGCCAGTCCGGATAACGGCCTCCGTAGCTGATCACCAGTAAGATGTCCTGGATGGTTTGGTCGCCGATCAAGGTGCTTATCGACCTGCCGTCGGCCAGCGCGTTAGTTAATGCCAGCGACCATTCGCCGACCGGAGACTTGCCAAGCATTGCCAGCCATTCGGGAGCGTTGCCGCGCCGAGTGCTGGCGACGCCGTCGATTGCGCTGGCCGCGCCGCCAGAGAAAGTCGCGGCGCCCGATTCGGTAAAACGCAAATAAGCAACCGGTATGTTCAATGTAGCGCCATCGCGCAACACAAAATACAGGACAATCTGTTGCATCGTCAGGTCCAACACATTGGGCGGAAAATCTCCGCGTTCGGTCTTGAACTTCACCACCATGGGGTTGGGGGTTTGTTCCGGGTGATTTAGATCGTACCATTGGTCGGCAAAACTGTCGCGCAGGCTGAAGGCGCGATCGGCGCCAACCTGCTGGTCCATGGTCGCAATCACCTGTTGGCGATAGTCTGCGTTGTGCAACGCGGTGTATTCCACGGTGAAAAACACGTCGGCCAGCGCCGCGTAATCGAATGGATTGGCAGCCTTGGGCAATTGCAATTCCCAGCTGGTGTCAACGCCCATGCTCTCGAACGGCAACAACATCTCGTCTTCGCGCTCCAGCTCGAACAATCCGGTGGCGTTACTGGGCGAGGTGAAGGCGATTTGTTCGGGATCGCGCCGGACCACGATGGTTTGAAACAAATCGCCGCCGACCACAACTCGCGATACTCCGGAGCAGCTCAATGAGGCGCGCACGCCACGGGTTGGCGGCGTCAACGCGATCACCGATATCCGTACCCGTTTTATCAGGCGCAGGTAATGACCTGGGAAATCGCGGTCGAACAGGGCCATCGGCGTGCCGAACAGCAGACGGCCAGTGTCGCGGAAACGTTGGAACTCGATGGGGCTCAGTTGCGCCAAGGAAAAGGTTTGGCTCAATTGTAGCTTGCGGCGTCTACTGTCGAAGGCATATTGATCGAGTTGATAGATGTCTCGCAGCAATCGGACCGAACCGGTCATGCCGCGCCGGTCGGTTTGCGCGCCGTCACCGCCGCTTGCGGCGTTATCGGCCGGCGCCTGCCAATAGTCGGCCTGAATCACCGCTTGCGGCGTGTCCTGACGCTCGAACGCCAACTGGCTTTCGGCCAGCTGCGCCATCGCCGTGGCCTGTTGCAGGAAGTAACTGTAGATCCGCTCCAGTATGCCACTCATCCAGGCATACAACTCGGCATTGGTGAACTTGTTGGCCAAGAAATTCAGCGTGTCTTCGGCAAAACCGGCCTGCATGCCGGCAATCAGACCCTCTTGTTGGGCAAGTCTGACCTGATCGAAAGCGATCGCGATTTGCTGGCTGCCGATCAACTCGTCGTGACGGGCCAGGTCGCGCTGAAAACCCCACTCTTGTTTGCGGCGTTCGTAGCTGGCATAGGTTTCCAAAATGGATGCGGTAGTCGAAGCCGCGGAAGCGAAGGATGATGCCATAGCTGCAGCGTTTCCGGCTGGGTCGCCGAACAAGCCGAAAGTGAATGCGGCTTTAACGCCTTGCAATACCGCATTGCCGCCGTAAATGACTGCTGCCGAGGTCTGCAACACAGCGGCAGTGGCCATGAAGCCCAACGATGTCTGTTCCAGACCGATCAGCCCCTCGTCCAACAGCCCGTCATAATGGTCGGCCTGAATCGTTGAGCGTTGTTTCTGCAAGTCGGCCAGCGTTACGCCATCTTGGGCCTGATCCATACGCAGATCCTGCAGTCTGACCTGTGCTCTCGATAATTGCATGTCCTGACGGGCCTTCAGCAGGTTGTACGATTCCGAGTCGAGCTTTTCCAACGCCGCCAAGAATGCCGCTTCGATCTGCTGAGCGATGCCAACCAATTGCTTGGCCCGCTCCACCAACACCGCATAGCGATAAGCTGTCGGTTTGGGTAGATTGGCTCTGGGCAGTACCAATCTGCCATCGCTGGCGACCACCGGCAGGTTGCTTGCCGACACCGGGGCTGAGCCGGCGCTGCGATGTTCCAGGCCGGCAATATTGCGGCCGTTGCGGAGCTTGAACAGATTCAGTTCCGCGTGCAGTCGCAACGTTTGCGGCAAGGGATTGGCAGGAAACGGGTTGGCCGCTGCCCCAGTACCGCCGGTTGGCGTTTGCATTTCCGGTTGATCCAGCAATTCCAGCGCGTTGACATACAAGGCTCGGGCGCGCGGCAACGACTCGGCGGTGTTGCGGGTAAATTCCGCATCGGCGAAGTCCAGAAAACAGCGGACCAATGCCATTAATACATAACGGGTGTGGGCATGGGCGCGTTTTGTCGCAATATCGTGCGGATTCAGGCCCTGGATCAGCCATTCGTCGGCGCGGCTGAAATCGGTCGGCAAATTGGCTTCCAAGGTCAGACCGTGAAAAACTTTACGCTGGGCGGCCGGCAAGTTATAGGCATACAGCGTTTGCAACCAGTCCAGCGCTTCCAGGTACTGCCCGGATTTTTGTAACTGCAAGCCGATCGCCAACGGCACGAAATAAAATACCTCCCACAGATACTTCGAGGCCATATACGGATCGGCGGTGCTGCCGAACAAACCGGCAATCAAAGTGCCACGCTCGCGCAACTGGGTTTCCGAGAGTTGGTCGGTGATTACGAAGCCGCTTTGTTTCAATGCATCCGGCAGATCGGGGTAGTTGTCGGTACCTTGCTGGTTTTTACCGCGTAATCCGTTCAAATAGGTTGTCGCCAACACTCTGGCCTGACTGGCCGTCAAGCGTAAATTGTCGCCCAGCGCGACGATCAAGGTATCGAACTCGGCGGTACGTGCCAGGTTCTGATACGGCAGTTGGTTGTGCGGCGGACGCAGATTCGGCAACAGGTAATTTTCCGGATAGCCGAAAACGAACATTGCCGCGCGCCAAGTCGCGTAGGCGCCTATCCATTGCCATTCCTCGTCAAATTTACCCTCGTTATAACCATCTGTCTGATTCAACACCCATGCCGCCGCCGGATTGGCGCTACCCAGCACCGGAGAAGCGGTGAATTGCCCCATCCGCGCCGAGAACATGACGGCCTGAATGGTTTCCAGTGCTTGTTCGACACGGGTGATGCGTTGCGCGCCGCCGCTTCGACAATCGATAGCCAATTCTTGTGACAGGCGGTTGGCGACCTCATCCAGCGAGTCCAGGCCGGCTTTCCCGGTTTGGATCAAATCCGCGACCAAGGCATCCCGCAACGACGGCAGGATCGCGGCTTCGGTGGCGATTATCGCGGTTTGCAGCGCTTCACCGACGGTCTGATCCTGTTGTATGCGGGCGGACAGCGTTTCCAGCCACGCGCGCCGGGTTTGCGGGTCGGAGCGCCAAGGTATTAGCGCGGCGACCTGAGCGCCCGCAGCCGGCAAGCGAAAGTAATCCGGGCTCAAGCTCAAGGTGCCTTCCTGTTCTCGCCAGGCGGCGGCTTGGCGTTGCTTCCAGACTTGGGTCAGAATGGCATAGACCTCGTTCCATTCGGAGGCCAACACATTGCCGGTTTCCGCCAATTTGCGGATGTTCATCAACTGCAAAAACGGCCGCAGGACAATTTGTTTGGTTGTCAGCGCTGCGTCGATGGTTTCGCCGCTACTGTGCACGGCGAACAGCGCCAATAGATCGGCAATCGGTGCGAGTTGTTCGGTGACGATCTGGTCGAACCCGGCCAAGGCCTCGGGTTTGGCTTCACGAGCAGTTTTAATGGCGGTTTGCATGGTGTTCACTTGCTGCGCCCTGGCCAGTCGCAGATCGTAGGCCGGGTTGCCGGGAACCGCATCGACCAAATCGGCTTCGCCAACTAGGTCGGGGTCGATGACCGGAATGGGCAATGCAAACTCGGAGCGTGTGGCATCGTCCTGGCGCCGCCAGGCTTCGCGTAAATAGTCCTTTTGCCAGACTTGCAGTTCCGCCGTGGGGAGCACAGATGTCGTCGTCGGGTCACGGGTGGTGTCCGCCAAGCCAAACAATCTTTCCAAGGCCGCTTCGCTCAGCAGCTCGGGAGTTAGCAATAATCTATCCAGGTTATCCGGCCGAGTGCCGCCCAGCGCCATGCCCAAGCGATTGGCCAAGGCACGGCGCGTATCGGTGTCGGCGATGCGGACCAGACGCAATTCTTCGTAGGATGTGCCTAAATTTTTCAGCAGCGATTGGTAGACCGTCTGGCGATAATCGGTTTCCGCGCTGGCCGGTATGGCGCGCTGATGGCGAGCAAAATAGCGGCGCAGGACTTCCACGCAGATTCTCGCCTGCGAGACCGAGCGCTCGGCGATCTGACGCGCGTTGGGCGTAACCAGCACATCAAACGGTTGTAAAAAGGTCTGTGCCAGCAATGCAACATTGATATGCGGGCTATTCGGCGCGGAGCCGGTGACGATGCGCCGACTGGCGAATTGCTGCAACTCGTCCAAATAATTGGCCAGGCTAAATATCGCTTGCGGGTCCTTGGGTACGAACGGCAATAAAATATTGACCGCACGGCTTTTGCTGATAGGGTTACCGGTAGGCGTTGATTTGTCTTTGGCGCGAAAGCTGACGGTACGTTCGCCGGCTGCTGTAAACGGCAGCGTCACCCGCCAGCTCGACCAATCGTTGGCCGCTTTGGGTATTGCGGGTTGATAAGCTTCTTGGCCTTCCAGCCGCCATTCGACCGAGTCGACTCCGGTTTGGGTGTCAGTCGCGGTGCCCTGGAATTCCACACTGACCGTGCCGTCCGCCAGGGTAAACTCCGCACCCTCCGCGGGGCTGACGATGGTCAGCGCCACCGGCGTCGAATCGATGGCTTTGATAGACACGGTTTGCGCCATGCTGGCATTGCCGGCCTTGTCGCGGGCCTGGACGGTGACGCTGTGATTGCCCAGGCCGGGGACGGTAACGTCGGCCTGCCAGCTGGTCGTACCAACCGCGCGGGTAAAAGCACCGTTGCCCAGCTTCCATTCGACGAAATCGATGCCGCTCTCTTGATCGGCTGCCGTGCCTTTAATCACCGCGACGCTACTCGACGTGATGACTTCGGTCGCTTCTACCGTCAAGCTGGGCGCAGTCGCATCGATCATGAAAGTGCGCGTGGAAAAAGCGCTGGCATTGATCGAACCGCGATGGGCGGACACTCTGGCGGTTACCGTGACGATGCCGCGCAAATTGGTATTGGCGTTGAAACGCCAGCTACTCCAGTTTCCGCCAGCGCCGGTCGGCGTAGCGGCCTGATAGCTGGCGGCATCGCCGATACGCACCTCTATGCCGGTAATGTTGTTGACAGCCGACGTTTCGGTGGTCTCTCCAGAGCCGGTGTTGTACTCCTCGTAGATGCAGGTGGCGTCCCCACTGAGGGTAAAGCTGCCGTCGATGACGGCATTATTGGCCGGAGCTTGGATTTCCACGCCTGGTAGCAGGCTCCGGATAATTTCGATGTCGCCGATCTGTGCGGCTTGATTTCTGTTGTACATGGGGCCTTCCTCTGTGCTGAAAATTTACGAAATATGAGTTTTAAAGTCGGCGGTTTCGCGGTAGGTCATTATCAAGATTGGCATCCGTCAACACGGCTTGGGCAATGGTCGGCCTAGATCGTGGGGGCGGATGAGACGACGAGCTTGCCTTATCGCGCGTGGAAATGCGCGTACCTGGAGTCCTTTTGTCTAGCGGCAAAACTTGTCGTCACCGGCGAAGAGAACACGCTCTCGACCGGTTTTGCCCACCGTAGTAAGCGCTAAAACGAAATCTCGGGCGACGGCCGGGCTACGCCGCCACCGTAGACGTCGTAAGTCACATTGGTGGTTTGCGAAACCTTGATTTGCATCCGGGCGCGGCCCAAGGAACCCACGCCCACCTCCAGTTTCTTGTAGTCGCTGCCGTTCAGGGTTTGTTTCTGCCGGTCGAAGCCGAACCAGCCGACGCCGTAGCGAACTTTGATTTGCGCGCCGGCCGGGGCTTTGAAAAACGCCGTACCGTTGGCGTTGAAGAACCACTCGACGGTACGCCAGTCGCCTTTGCTGATTTGTTTGGTTTTGATCATGATTGCTTCCTCTTCAAGGATATGTTTTTGTGATTTATGTGAGGACAGAAATACTTGTCCTGTTTTTACTACGGATCTTTCGGCGGAACCCATTTCATGGTTCCGCACCACATGAGCTGTTTCGACCCTCTTTTGCTGAACGGGATATTCTTCCCGCTCGTAATGTTGTTTAATTTTTTATGCTTCCCACGCTCCGCGTGGTACCCCATACAAGGATGCTCCAGCGTCCCAAACCGCAGAGCAGTTGGACCTGCACTCCGACACAAAGTGAAAGAAAGGTCTCATGTCAAAACAGGTCAGAAAATAATCTAACCGCCTTCGCGCCTTGTTCTAGTATCCAATCATTGACTACTTTGGGATCATTCGTAATAAGTTGAATTTCGATATGCACGTTATCCAGGCCTACACTCTTTACAGGCTCTTCGATGTACGGTGTCTGCTTAATGACCCATCCTTCTTTAATAGTTAAGCCACCTAGCTTTTCCGTTTCCTCTTGAATTCCGTGAATTACATACCAGGTATTCGGTTCCTTCTGTATTGCTCCTGGTATAAGATTCGCCTGTCCTGTGGACCAATAGGATGCTATCCCGTCTTTCGTTGTGATAAGTCTATTGTCGTAGTAGATACCAGGCTGGGTATTTGGAGGGGTAAAGGCTCTGTTCAAGGCTCGTCCTAAAAAAACAGCCGCTAAATCGACTGCTGCATCCTTGGGGCGACCGGTTGCCGAATGATAAATGGATAGCGACAACCCACAATATTCAGGCACCAACAAGCATCCCATAGTCGCTATTTTGGTAAGTTGTTTTTTCGGATCCAACCTTTCGGCGTGTTCTCGTTTCGCCGCGGCTCTGGCTTCTCGCTTTGTATACGTTCTACCATCCGCACCCATTCGCAATTGGTTTTCATCGGATTCAGCCGCTTTAATCTTCGAAGAGATTGCTTGGGATACTGTGTCGTTGTGAATATCGTTGATTAAACTCTGGACATTTTTATCAACACCGTAACCACCGGTGTTAAACGACATCGTATTTGCCCAGTCCCTGAGGGAAATATTGCTGCACTCCAACCCTGTACTAAGTTCATGTAGTGAAATTTGTTTGTCATGATTGGTATCTAAGCTTTTATTTGTATCCGAAATATCTGTTCCGGTAAGGTCGCTGAAAATGATTGGATTACTTTTGCAGTATTGATACAGGTTGATTCCACCTTTGAGTCCAATCGGATCAGCACTCACCCACCTCGCCACCCACGCCGCGTAATATCTCGCTGCGTGGTAATTCAAGCCGCTTTCCTCATCCCTTTCCTTGCCTGTAAACCGGTATCGCTTTCTGGCGAAACTGCCGAAACTGGTTTCGCCATAAGGGGTGTATTCCTCTCTATTTACCCAGGCCCCGTCGCCGCCGATGACCACGTGGCTGCTGCCCAGGTGGTCGGCCAAGTGGTATTTGATTGTCGGGGTGGTGTCGTCGGGGAACGGCGTGCCGACTCTTACCAACGCGATACGCGATTGGTCGTCCATTACGTGCAGGGTGTTGTTTTGCTGGACGGTAGCGCCTTGCACCGCGCGGTGGTATTCGAACAGGCCGCCGACGTAGACGGTCACGGTGTATTGGCCGCCTTGCTTGCGCACCAGTTTTTTGACGCGCATGCCGGCGGCGTCGTAGAGATATTGGGCATGCACCGACGGTTCGCTGCCGGCAACCTGGGTGCGGAAGGCTTTCAGCCGGTCGCTGTGGTCCCAGTCGAACAGGCGAGTCTGATGTTCGGATAGCATGTTGCCGTTGCTATCGTAAGCGTAGCGATAGGCGCTCTGACCTATCGTTACAGTATCGAGCCGGTTATTGCCGGCGACGGTGTTGAACACCCGGTTGCGGGCGCCATCGGCCAGCTGGTGCTTCAACTCCTGCATGTTGCCCAGCGCATCGTAGCGATACTGCTGGCTATAGGCGCGAGTACGGGTCAAGTCGGTGCAGCGCGGCAGGTCCAGCCATGGCGACGCTTCCGGCGCCTGGTCGCATTCGCGGCCGGTGGCGGACAGCAGGCGGTAGATCGGATCGTAGTCGAACTGACGCAGCAGCGCATCGCCAGCGGCTAACAGCTGTTTAAGCGCACCGTCGCCAACTGTTGCCGCGGCCGGGTTGTTCAAAATGCCGCTACCCTGGGCGCGATCTTCGATTTGCAAGATATTGCCGATCAAGTCATAGCGATAGGCCAAGTCCTGCAAGGCTTCGCCGCCGGGTTGATAGCGGTCGGCTTCGGGTTGACTGTAACGCTCGGAACGCAGGCGCAGCAAACGAAAAGTCTTGTCGTCGTAGACATAACGGCTCATCGCGCCGTTGCCGTAGGCGACCAGCACCCGTTGACCCTTGGCACTGTAGGCGATCTGTTGCACGTAGATCTGGCCGTTGAGTTTGACTTGCGCCAGACCGCCGGCCCGGTTGTAGACCGGCAGCAACTCCTGGCGTTGGCCGCTGACGTCTTGCGGATACAACAGGCTCTTGATGCGGTTCAGCGCATCGTAGCGGGTGCTGGTTTCGTATTTGATCGGGTCCAACAAGGTTTGCGCGTGTGCTTCCAGCGTGGTGCCGGCAGGTGCCTGCCAGTCGACGCGGTAGGCATCGATGGCCCAGTTGCGTTCCGGGCCATTCCGGTATGCCGTCAGTAGCACCTCGTCGCGGAGGACCTGCCGGGTCTGGCTCAACGGATTACCTTTGAAGTCGTAGCCCGGCACGCTGACTAGTCCGGCCTCGTCGTAATGCCGGTATGGCTTACCCAGCAGGTTCAGCAGCCGAGCCGCGTCGGCATTCAGGCCTGAATCGGGACGGTCGCCGTAGATAGTCACTTCGCGTAGCGTCAGCGGCTGGTTGAGGCCGTCCCTGGCCCACAGCCGGTTAAGACGATTCCCTTCGTCGTAACCGTGCAAGGTTAACGCGCCCTTGCTGTCGCGTTGTTCGAGCGGATTGCCGACGGCATCCAGCACGGTGCGGCGCAGGCCAGCGTCGATGCTGTCCGTGCGCCAGGGCCGGTTGGCCAAATCGTAGCCGTAGCGGAAGGCCACCCGGCCCAACGCGTCGGTGACGCTCAGCAGGTTGCCGCGAATGTCGTAGCTCGAACGGGTGACATACCAGTCCTTGGGATCGGCGCCGTTGCGGGCCGTGGCTGTTATGGTGCGGCCCAGCGCGTCGATGACGATGCTGGCCGGCGTGTTCCAGTGCGCTTGATAGCCTTGGGCGGCCTCGGCATGAGTGCGACCGGCGTTGTCGTTGGCGTCGTAGGTGTAGGCTTCCCAAGGCGTGGGGGCAAATTGCTCGGGCTTGGCCAGATCGGCGGGGACGCCGTAAATCACCGTTTGCTGGGAGCCGTCCGGATTCGAGGTGCGGATCACCTGGCCGCGCGGGTCGTAAATCATCACAGCCTTCTGGCCGAGCTGCGCCTCGCCGGGCACGGCGTATTTCCAGCCCGTGGCGTAGAACGGTTCGTATTTTTCGACCACCCGGCCTTTGTTGTCGTAGACCTGCCAGCCGCTGACCAGCACATTGGGATTATTGGCGTCGCTGTTGCGGACGCCGGCAAACGCCAACTTAGTGCCGGCATCGTCGGTCTGATCGACAGGCAAAATCCCGCCGCCGAAAGTCGGGTCCCCGAAACGAATCTCTTCCGACTGCACCCTGGTTTGCAGCAGCCGGCCGAAGCCGTCGGAATATTCGACGGTCTCGATGGTTTCGTCGCGTTGTGGTAGCGGCACATCGGCTTCGCTGTCGTGATGCTGGTATTGCCTGGTGCGCACCGACACCGGCTGCCCACGTTCGCTGAAGGCCAGCAGGTCGTAGCTCAGTTCGACACTGGGTCGGGTGCGGTCGCCTTCGGCGACATTGGTTTTGCCTTGCACCAAGGTGGCTTTCAATAAACCCAGTGGCGTGAAGCGGAAGCGGCTGACGTTGAAATTGGCATCGCTCACCACTTCCGGTTGCAGCACCCGGTAATCGTAACTGGCCTGGGTTTTCAGGCCCAAGGGATCGATGACCTGCTGCGGCAGCAGGGCATAAGCATCGTAGCCGATGACGGTGCGCCGGCCCAGCGGATCGTGCTGTTGCAACAACAAACCCCGGCCCTTGCCGTTGGCGCCACTGGCTTGAAAGTCGTACAAATGGCTGGCGGTGATGGCGAAATAGCCTTGAGCGGAAATGGCGTTGGCGCCGCCATTGCGATAGACATAACCGGCTTGCGCGGCCAGTTTGCGAAATTCGGCCGGGTATTCATCCGTCCAGACCGGTGCGCCAGGTTTGAGATAAAGCGGTAGTTCCGGCGGATTTTGCACGCTGTCGCCGCTGCGATACAGTTCAGCCAGCAGCGCATCGTCCATGACCAGGTTTTCCGAACGAACCAGCGCGCCGTAGTCGCCGAGCTGGCCAAACGCCAGACCCTGGAAACCGGGACCGTCGTAAAAATTCAGGGTTTGGCCGATCAACTTTTTGGCGGCGCTACCGGTTTTCACGGCTTCCCAAAGTGCAAACACCGTGGTCTTGCCGTCGTTGCCGATTTCGTAACTACTGGTCTTGGCGACTTTATCAATCAAATAGCGCTGGGCGTCGTCGCGTTGCAGATAGTCGGTTTCGCTGAAAGTGACGAGATAAGGTTCTGCCGATTCGGTGACGACCCGATAATCCCGGCCACGCGGCACTGCGATACTGAGTTGAGACTTCAACCGGCCGTATTGATCGTAATCGCCCATCAGGCTGAGTTGGGTCATCGGTTCCGCGCCGCGCTCCCACTGCGTAGTGCGCTGCGCCAATGCAAAGCTGAAAAAAATCGCCCGCCGCTCGCCGTCAGCCGGCGGCGCTTCTTCGCGCACGCCTTGCAGCACTTCGGTGACGGTGTAGGGGCGATTTTGCCGGTCCGTGCCGTCCAATGCATACAGCTCGGTGCGCAGCACGCTGCCGCGTAGGGCCCGCAAGGCGTCACGCTTGCTACGACGCGGCAGCGCTTTGAGTAGTTCGGTCATCGCCTGCGGACGCAACAAAGCTGGCGTATCGCCTGGCCAGTATTCGCCGCTAAAATCCAGCTCCTCCCATTCGCCGAATTCGTCGCCGACCGGTCCTTGATGAAACCAGGTGCGGGTTTCCAACGGCGGCGAAAACTGCTCGGCGGCCACCGTTTCGAAGCCTTGTTCGCCGTGCAGTCCGCTGCCGTGAAAGTCGGCAAAGACTTCGCTGTCGCGCTGGTCGACCCGGCCGAAGCCTCGGAACTCGCGTTCGGCGCCGTCCCAATAGCCGTGACGATAACGGTATTCGGTAGTCAATTTGCCTTGCGAAATTTGGTCGATCACTTCGACTCTGGCCACGACCTGCACCGGAAACGGCAGCGGCGTTTGCCAACGCGTGGCCGGACTTTGCTGATCTTCCAGATAAAAGCGGATCGACGAGGCATAACCCACCTGCGTCAAAGAGCCCAGGTGATTGTCCATCCGGTTCAGCACGTAGGGTTTGACGCCGCCGCTGAAATCCAGGAAGAACATATGCGGCCGGTTCGAGCCGTCGGCATCGGCGCTCCACAGCAACCCGCGATTGCCGTTGCCCAGCACATCCACCAGGCGGACCGCATCCATATCGGAAACCCGCGGCGTGCCGCTTATCTCGATAGGATCGCTCCAGCCATTGCCGCCCTGGTTAATCCACAACAGCAGCTTGCGGTCGTCCACGTAGACCAGGTCGGCCAGGCCGTCGCCGTCGATGTCGTCGATCAAAATTCGTTTGGGATCGTAGCCGTAGGGCAAGCGCGGGCTGTTACGCATCGAAATCCGCTTGCCCC
This sequence comes from Methylomonas montana, assembly GCF_030490285.1. Taxonomy (NCBI): domain Bacteria; kingdom Pseudomonadati; phylum Pseudomonadota; class Gammaproteobacteria; order Methylococcales; family Methylococcaceae; genus Methylomonas; species Methylomonas montana. Next base: position 4,118,037 of record NZ_CP129884.1, read on the forward strand.
AGTTGCCGTAGCCCAGGTTGGGCCAATATTCGATATGGCCGTCGTGCACCAGCGCGACGTCTTGCAGGCCGTCGCCGCTGAAGTCGCCCCATTTGACACGGGGATCGGAGAAGTTGAGATTGGGGAACACATCCAGCGCCTGGCGTTCCACGCTACGGCTGGCATGCCAGCCCCTTTTGGCATCGTTGAAGAAACATTCCAGCCGGCTGCCGGAACGGATCGCATCGGTGACGCCGTCGCCGGTCAGGTCGAGCAGTTTGACCTCCGGGTCTTCCAGATCGAAGCTGGGCGCGAACTCGTAGCGCTGAAAGGATTGATGATCCCACAGCCCGTTGAAACGCAGTGGGAAATAACCCGACAAACCCTGACGGTGGACCAGCAGATCGATGCGGCCGTCGCCGTCGGCATCAATCATCTGCACGCCCGGATCAGCCAGCCGCAAACCGGCCGGCGCCTCGGCCATCTCGCGCGGACGATCGAAACGGCCGTCGCCCAGATTGCGCCAGTAGCGCACCGTGCCGTTCATTTCCAGGATGTCCGGCAGGCCGTTGCCGAACAGGTCCGCCAGTTCAAATTCCGGTCGGGCCAGCGAACCCGTAGGCAAATCGGGCCCATCAATGTTGATAAACTTTTGGGTGTTGGGGGTAAATTGGCTGTAGCCGAATTCCAGCGGCGGTAAAAATTCCGATTGCTCGCCGTCGTGGCCTTCCACCCGGACTTGATGCAACAGCGAAGCCTTGTTGAGCGGCAAAATCGCACCCGCGTTTTTGTCCAGATAATCCAGATGGTAGGTGCGAGTCAACCGTTCCTTGTCGGCCTGGGTATACACCTGAATCAGGGTGCAGCGGCGCACCGTGCGGATTTCAAACCCGGCTCGGTATTCGGAAAAAGGGTCCGGGCGGGTTTCGTAAACAAACTTCACCCGGACCAGGAACTGCGGATTGGCAGGATCGCCGTAATCCGCATAGCGTATTTCCGATAAGTACAACTGATCCCAAGCGTGAGCGCCATCATTTTGCTCGGCGTCGCGCTCGTAGAGATAGTCGATGCGATTGCCGAACACGTCGCGGGTTTGGCTGAGCTTCCAGGCGAACACCTGGCCGGCATGTTCCGGATCGGCTATCGCCGCCGGATCACGGCTGGCCGTTGCCGGCGTGCCGTAAACACTGGTCAGCCCGTCCTTGCTTTCGACTTGCCAATAGTTTTGATTGCTATCGTGAAGATGGGCGATACGGGCGAACAAACCTTCGGTGCGCGGCCGGTAGCGAGTCAGATTGGCTTGCACATCGACCGGCACCAGATCCTCGGCGCCGGAAAGCACGAAGGTGTCTTGTTGGTCGTCGTAGCGCGGCAATCCGTCGGAAGTTTTGCGCATCACACCCGGCACGCTCAAACTCCAGCCTAGCCCGAACGGGCCGTTGCCGTTGCCGGTGCTGTAGCCCAAACTCAGCTGCGGCTGAAAACCGTTGCGTCCGGCCGGAATCGCAATAGGCACGGTAAAGTTGCCTGTGCCGGTATGCAGATCGGGCGCGAATTTCTCGCCGATGCCATGCAAGGCGCCGCCGCCCTGCGGCAAACCGATGATTTGGCTGGATGTACCCGATTTATTGCTCATAGTCTAATACCTGAACTGAGTTTTCTATGTCTGCTGAATGCCGAGCCCGCTTGCCTATCTTTCGTGGCGAGCGGGCTTAGGGGATTAGCTTACAGAGAACGCTAGCGAGTTTCGCCCTCCCCGGGGAGGGTATTTGGTATAGACCCGATATTGGCTTTTGAAGTAGCGGGTTGGTACGATCCGAGCAGCAAAAGCCCCGCCAAGCCTGGGTTTGCTTACTCCGGCTGTTGCGGAATTTGGCAAGCGTCGAAACAACAGCTGCGTTAGAAATCGAATACGCGTAGCGAAGCAGGCAATCGGCCTTCGCGGCTAGCGTGCGGAAAACTAGCCTAAGATCGGCTTATTAGGCTGGCTTGGCGAGATTGCGCCTGGCTTTAAAAAAATCGCTCAACAACTCCGCGCAATCGGGTTCCAAAACCCCGCCATCCCATGCCACGCGATGATTCAAAAACGGCGCGTCGCTGAGTTGTAGTGCGTGGCAGACCGCGCCGCGTTTCGGATCGTAGGCGCCGAATACCAGACGCTTGACGCGGGCATGGGCGATGGCGCCCATGCACATCACGCAGGGCTCCAAGGTAACGTAGAGGGTGGTGTCGATCAGCCGATAGTTGTTTAATACCTGGCCGGCTTTGCGTAGCGCGACCATTTCGGCATGCGCCGTGGGATCGTTGGTTTGGATGGGTTGATTCCAGCCTTCGGCAATACAACGATCTTGATAAACCAGAAGCGCGCCGACCGGCACTTCGCCTTGGCTTTCGGCACGTTGCGCCAAGCGGATCGCGTGGCGCATCCATTCTGTATCGGTCATTTCAGACCGTGGCTTTGCTGAGCCGGTCGTTAACCGCGGCCCAAGCTTCGCTGTCGGGCGGTTGTTCTATCAGGATCGATTCGAGCTGCAAATTATCCAGTTCCCGCAATGCGCCATATAGGGCGGCTTCGTAGTGTTCGGCTTGCTCGGGTAATAGGATTAAATGCTGATATGGGCAGGATGGCAGCTTGGAAATGGTCTGACTGAATGCCAGGATACCGATTTTTTTACCCTTGCCGCACAGCTCGTCGATCATCGCGATCAGCGTATCCGTGGCGCACAGCAAGGCCATGGTATGCGGCGCATAATGCACGGCCATCATGCCGGGCGCGCGGATTTTGGTTTGCGGCGACAGGCGAATCTCGGTTTGTAACACAGCCTTGAGCTGGCTGCGGGTGATGCGGCCCGGCCTGAGGATGGCGGGTTGCTCGTCGGTCAGATCGATGATGGTCGATTCCACGCCAACGCTGCAGGGACCGCCATCGAGGATACAAGCCACGCTGTCGCCAAGTTCTTCCGCGACATGATCGGCTTGTGTCGGGCTGATATGGCCGAAACGATTGGCGGATGGCGCGGCGATACCGCCGCCAAATGCTTGCAACAACTGCAAGGCGACTGGGTTGGCCGGCACCCGCAATGCCACGGTATGTTGACCGCCGGTCACCGCCAGCGGCACGCTGGCTTTCTTTTTCAGAATAATCGTCAGCGGACCAGGCCAGAAAGCCTTCGCCAGTTTCAACGCGGCCTCGGGCACCATCTCCGCCCAGTTGTCGATTTGCTCGGCACCGGCGATATGCACAATCAAGGGATGATCGGCAGGCCGACCCTTGGCAGCAAAAATTTTGGCAACCGCATCCGGGTTAGAGGCATCCGCACCCAAACCATAGACAGTTTCTGTCGGAAACGCCACCAGCTGGCCTTGACGCAACAACTCGACGGCATGATGGATGGATGATTCGGTAACGGCTGTAGGTTTCAAAGTAATCAGGCGAAAGATAAAAGGCTAAAGGCTAATAGGGCGCTAACGAACGTTGCAAAAGCCACCCTGATGCAAAGGCGCTATTTTACCTTTTGCCTTTCGGCTTTTGTCTTAATTAATTTCCACCAACACCTCATTTGGGTTAACTGCATCACCTTTTGCGACATAAATGGCTTTAACGATGCCGCCGACCGGCGCGGTAATCTCGGTTTCCATTTTCATCGCCTCGGTAACCAGCAAAGACTGGCCGGCATTGACTTTCTGGCCTTCCTTGACCAGCACATCGATGATATTGCAGGGCATGCTGGTCACCACATCGCCCGGCTCGCTGGGCCGGCGGCGCTTGCTGGCGATGGCGCTTTGCACCGCGCCTTGCGCGCCGCCGTCCAGTACGATTTCGTCCAGCGTCTCGATGACAATCTCTTCCGGCATGCCGTCCACGGTGAAATAAAAATGCCGCAGGCTCTGGTTTTTCGGACCGGCGCCGGTGACTTTGACATGATAGGACTCGCCGTGCAGCGCAACATTGAATTCGGTCGGGGCTTTTTTGACTTCGCCGGGTACCGGCGCGCCTTCCAGTTCCAGCGGTTCCGCGACCAAGTTATCGGTAGAGCGCAACTCCAGAAACTGTTTGCCGATCTCCGGAAACATCGCATAACTGAGCACGTCTTCGTCGCTCAGTGCCAGATGGCCGATTTCGTTGCGCAAATGCTCGTACTCCGGCTTCAATAAATCGGCCGGCCGGCATTCGATGACTTCTTCGTTACCGACCGCCTTGGCTTGCAGTTGCGGATTGACCGGCGCCGGCGCCTTACCGTAGCCGCCGTGCAAATAACGTTTCACCTCGTTGCTGATGGTGTCATAGCGCTTGCCGATCAACACGTTCAGCACTGCCTGGGTGCCGACGATTTGCGAGGTTGGCGTCACCAGCGGCGGATAGCCCAGGTCTTTCCGCACCTCCGGAATTTCCTTGTACACCTCGGCGATCCGGTCCAGCGCGTTACGTTCCTTCAATTGGTTGGCCAGGTTGGAAATCATGCCACCCGGCACCTGGAAGATGTGTACGCGGGTGTCGATGCCGGTAAATTCGCTCTCGAAACGATGATATTTTTTCCGCACTTCGGCGAAATATTGATTCACCTCCTGCAGCTTATCCAAATCCAAACCGGTGTCGTAGCTGGTGCCGCGCAAGGCGGTGACCAAGCTTTCGGTCGGCGGGTGGCTGGTGCCGCCGGCCCAGGAGGATAGCGCGGTATCGACATGTTCGCAGCCCGCTTCGATGGCTTTGATCTGGCACATTTCCGCCAGGCCGGCAGTGGCGTGGCAATGCAGATGCAAGGGCAGATCGACGGCTTCTTTCAGGGCCTTGACCAACTCGCCAGCGATATACGGCGTCAGCAGACCGGCCATATCTTTGATCGCAATCGAGTCGCAACCCAGATTCGCCAAGCCTTTACCGAGCCGAATGAAGCTGGCGATGTCGTGCACCGGGCTGGTGGTATAGCAAATCGTGCCTTGCGCGTGCTTGCCGGCTTCCTTGGCCGCTTCGATCGCGGTTTCCAGATTGCGAATGTCGTTCAGCGCGTCGAAAATCCGGAATACGTCCATGCCGTTTTGCGCGGCGGTTTCCACGAATTTCCGGACCACGTCGTCGGAATAATGCCGGTAGCCGAGCAGATTCTGGCCGCGCAACAGCATTTGCAGACGGGTGTTGGGCAATGCCGCTTTCAGTTGACTCAGGCGTTCCCAAGGGTCTTCCTTCAGAAAGCGCAAACAGGCATCGAAGGTGGCGCCGCCCCAGCATTCCAGCGACCAATAGCCGATGCCATCCAGCATTGCGCAGGCGGGCAGCATGTCCTCGGTGCGCATCCGGGTGGCGATCAGGGATTGGTGGGCGTCGCGTAGGATAACGTCGGTTACGTAAACTTTTTTCATCGGTAAGTCCTTGGATTACAAGCCGGTGTGAGAAGCGACAACGGCCGCCAGCACGCTGGCCAGAATTTCCGGGCGCGGCTTGTTGGAGTAATTGATTAAATCGGGATTGGCATCGACGAAGCCGGTATTGAAGCGGCCACGGCGAAAGTCCGGGTGGCTGAGGATACGTAAATAATACGGAATCGTGGTCTTGATACCGAACAAGCCCATGTCCTTCAACGCGCGTTCGCCACGATTGATGGCGTCTTCCCAGGTCATCGCGCTGACAATGACCTTGGCCAGCATCGAGTCGTAAAACGGCGGTATCTCGTAGCCGGTATAAATTGCGGTATCGGTACGCACGCCGGGGCCGCCCGGCGCATAGTAACGGGAGATATGGCCGAAGCTGGGCAGGAAATTGTTTTTCGGATCCTCGGCGTTGACGCGAAACTGGATCGCATAGCCACGGCGGACGATTTCTTCCTGTTTGAAGCGTAGCGGCAGACCGGCCGCGACCCGAATCTGTTCCTCGACGATATCGACGCCGGTGATGGTTTCGGTAATGGTATGCTCGACCTGCACGCGGGTATTCATTTCCATGAAATAGAAGCGGCCGTTGCTGTCCAGCAAAAATTCCACGGTGCCGGCATTGGTGTAACCGACCGCCTTGGCCGCCATCACCGCCAAACCGCCCAGATATTGGCGCTGGGCTTCGTCCAGTTGCGGCGACGGAGCGATTTCGATCAGCTTTTGATTGCGCCGCTGCACCGAACAGTCGCGCTCGTAAAGATGTATCGTGTTGCCGAACTGATCGGCCAACACCTGCACCTCGATATGTATCGGGTTGACCACGCATTTTTCCAGAAACACGTCGGCGCTGCCGAAAGCCTTGGTGGCTTCGGAAATCACCCGCTGATAATTCTGCCGCAACTCGTCCGGATTGTCGCAACGCCGAATACCGCGCCCGCCGCCACCGGAAGTGGCTTTCAACATGATAGGGTAACCGATCTCGGCCGCCACCTGTAAAGCATGATCGACACTATCCAGGTTGCCATCCGAACCAGGTGTCACCGGTAAGCCGGCGGCTTTCATCGCGGTGCGGGCTTCGGTTTTGTCGCCCATTCGTTGGATCACGTCCGCCGATGGGCCGATGAACACTAAACCGCGTTCTTGGCAGGCACGGGCAAATTGCGCGTTCTCCGATAAAAATCCGTAGCCGGGATGAATCGCGTCGCAGCCGGTGCGTAAGGCCAGGTCGACCAGGCCGTAAATATTCAAATAGCCCGCCAGCGGCTCGCTACCGATGTAATAAGACTCGTCGGCTTTTTTGACGTGCAACGCGAAACGGTCGGCCTCCGAATAAATGGCCGCGGAACGAATGCCCATTTCAGCGCACGCACGGATAATGCGGACGGCGATCTCGCCGCGATTGGCAATCAGGATTTTGCGTAACATGATGATTCCGAGTCGGTGTTTTCAATAACTTGGCGACTACTCTAACAAGTTATGATTATCTTTCAACTGCAAAAACTGCCATTTGCCGGGTTAATCACCAGGGCTCTCCGGAGATTGCGGATCACTTGAGTTTCACAAAAACAGGGTGGTTTACAAAAAAGGAGGATACATCGTTGCATTATCGAGAAGGCCAGCCCGGCGGCTAAGCAGCGGCGCTAGTAGCCATTAAATGCTATCGAATACGCCAAATCCGGTGATTTTGAGTCCCTTGAAAAGGTCATATCTAGCGCAATCCTACGCACCGATAAAGCTAGAGTCGGTTCGATAGCCACCAGAGCATTCACCTCTTAGGCTTGCTGGGTATGGCTTTCGAACCTGTCATCGACGAAGCTAAATCTCACGATTTAAAAGCCACCTTACCCACTGCGGCTTGGCTATTTCTGCGTGGAATGCTGAGTATCCTCGGGCTTAAAAAACGCAACACTTCGGCTAAAGCCTGACCTTAAGCCTCTGCTTCTTGGAAAGTGCCGGCCAGTTTTTTCTGACCGTTCGGCAGCATACCGTAAAGACCTAGCTTGTGGCGCAACACATTGCGGCTGATGTCTAGCAAGCGGGCGGTTTGCACCTGATTTTCCTCGCAGAACTCGAACGCAGTGCGGATCACGGTCTCCTCGATAATATCAAACAGTTTGGGCGGTGCCTGTTCGCATAAGCGCAGCAAAGCGCTTTCCAAAGAGGAGGTCGAAACTGTCGGCCCCACCTGCGAAATTCTTACCCCGGATAATTTAAAATCCTCCGGACGCAATCGATTGCCTGGGCAAACGAGTAATGCCCGATGCACGGCGTTTTCCAATTCACGGATATTGCCGGGCCAATCGTAATTCAGCAAGGTCAGTTCGGTGGCCGGCGACAGCTTGATTTCGCTGTAGCCCAGCCTATCGCCGTAAATCTTCAGGAAATGCCGCGCCAAGGGCAGAATATCGCCAGGACGTTCGCGTAACGGCGACAAATGTATGGTCGCAACATTGAAGCGATAATAAAGGTCGGCACGAAAATGCGAGGCCGCGACCGCCTCTTCCAGATTGACGTTGGTAGCGGCGATCACTCTGACATCCACCGGCGTCGGCTGTCTAGAGCCGACTTTGACGACTTCCCGTTCCTGCAACACCCGCAGCAATTTAGCCTGCAAGCCCAAAGGCAGATCGCCGACTTCATCCAAAAACAAACTACCTTTGTTGGCCGTCTCGAACCAACCGTCTTTGGTCATTAACGCGCCGGTGAAAGCGCCTTTTTCGTGACCGAACAATTCGCTTTCGATCAGGTTTTCACTGAGTGCCGCGCAGTTCAACGCGCCGAATGGCCCCTTGGCACGCTTACTGAGCGCATGAATATGCCGGGCAACCAATTCCTTGCCGGTTCCCGTCTCGCCGATAATCAACACGGTGGCATCGCTAGGTGCGATCCGTTCTATGTGTTCCAATAAGCGCCGCGAAACCGGATCCTCGAACACCATCGCCGTGGCACGTACCGAGTGCGACAGCGATCGTAGTTGCAGTTCGTCAAAAGCCAATAATGTCATACGGTTTCCCCTTTACTGCGAGAGCAAGACTACTGCCCAAAAATGTATCCATGAAAAATCTTTTCCCTGATTAAACGATCCAAACAAGCCATTATGCGCCGCCAATCGAGCTTAAATACCGTTTGCAAAACAATCGCCACGTTCGGCACAGGCAAAAAAAAGCCAGCGGTCCCTTAAGGGACACACTGGCTTCCGGCGATCCGGTCAGCAGAGGTGAATGTGCCGAATTGGTGTTCGGCTAATAACAGCGGCATAACAGACATTAAGCACAGTCCATGCCACTTCACATAATGAGTAATAATAAAGGATTATACGTCCTTGGGAAATCCATTTGTTGTTTTATCAACAACTTTTGCTGATTATGTGGTGATATTCCAGCAGTCCGCTGTTGAATTTGAGACGCCTAAACCACTCCGAACAAGACCTTGCTTCTTAGTCGCAAAGGAATAGCTTTGGGTTTTGCAGCTCTATGGACAAGCTAACACTGTGGCTGCCTGGATATGACGGCAGTTGAGCGAGCCACAAATCAATAGCTATTCTTTGCCAAACAGACACATTGGCATTTCTCCGTGCAGCCAAAAACCAACTAACGGACACAGTTAATTGATCGACTATCGATAAAACAACATCCAAACAATGGCTCCGGCACAAGGTGCCTACGCGGTTTGCTGCCAGACTGATTTACGCTAATAATAGGCACAGCGTTTTAGAGGCCTCCTTTGCGCAAACGTGTTTTTCAAGCCAAAACCTCTATGCTGCCTTCATCATTTCCATTGGAAACATAACATGCCCGATACCGCGAACGATATCCCAGCCAATTTCGTCTACCGACCGCTCCAGCCTGCGGATATCCCGGAAGCCGTCCAGATTGCGGTTGAGAATTTCGAGGAGTTCAGGCAGCATCCTGAATATATCGCCCAATGGTTCGAGCGGCGCATCACGCATAATCCTTGGCAAGACTCACTAGCCTGTATTGGCGCCGGCGTCTGGATGAATCAGCGTTTAGTCGGTTTTAGGGCAATGTTTGTCCAACCTTGGTGGCTGAACGGCGAATCGATGCTGATCGCTTTTGGCTCCAATACCTGTGTCGACCAGCTTTTTAGAGGACAAGGACTAGCTACCCAATTAATCGAGCGTAGCCGCATATTGGCGCCCATCAATGGCAGCGTTACCGCTGGCGTTATTACACAAAAAGCCTTTAGAAAATGCGGCTTCGTCGAAATCGGCGGCGACAGCAACGATTTTTTCCGGCTGCGGGTCGGCTATCGCGGCTCTTGGGAAAAGCGGGCCGGCAAAACCCTAGGCCACTGGCTAGGCAGTTTGTCAGACCTTAGTTTGCGCCTGCGGAATTGGAAACTGCGTAGCGGCGGCTTTCAGCTACAAGAAGTGCTGCGTTGCGAAGCCGAATTCGATGACTTATGGGCGCGCGCCAAACCCGCTTATCTATCTTGCCTGGAGCGCAGCAGCCGCTATTTAAACTGGCGGCTGTTCGATTTTCCCACTTGCGCGTTAAGATTGTTCGCGCTACGGGATGCTTCCGGCCAACTGCGGGCATACGCGATTTGGCACCGACAAGACTTTTCGGACTCGATCAGCATGGCGGTGTTGCGGGACGTATTTTACTCGCTAGACGACGAAACCGCCTTACAGGCCTTGCTGTACCATTTGCTCGACTACTGGCGGAATGACGGCATCAGTTGGGGCAATCTGGAAGTAGCATCACCGAGTTTGACGGCATTGTTCCGCAAGTTGGGCTACGAGCCGCTTGCCTCGCACGGCAACCGTTATCAAATCTATAGCGAACAGCCACTGCCCGATACTGTTTTGCAAAACTGGTATCGAAGTGGAATAGACGGCGATTATTTCGATCACCCATTATAATTCGATATACTCTGAAACCATAAAACCCGCAGCAATTGCGTTAGTATCGTTAACTTCATATAAATGCTGGAGATATTTAAAATGCAGACTGAAACCGTCGCGATCATTTCCACGGTTCTTAACGAACGTGGCAGTATAAGCGGCCTACTGGATGGTTTTTTATCTCAAACTCGTAAAGCCGATGAAATAATAATCGTGGACGGCGGTTCGACGGATGGAACTTTAGAAATATTAAAGGAATATGCGCAGCGTCATCCCAATATCCATTATGTCGTAGCACAAGGCGTGAACATCGCCCGAGGCCGCAATATTGCAATCAGTTGCGCCAGGTCCAGCATTATCGCGGCAACCGATGGGGGTTGCCATCCGGAACAGATATGGCTTGAAGAGTTGGTGAAACCACTGTTGAACGACCCAAGCTATGGCGCGGTTTCCGGCGTACGCAAAGTAGAACACGTCAACCAATTTGAGTTTTTCGCGGGTGCTTTATCGACATCCGGCAATTCAACGAACGAGGAAGATCGCGTATTTCACGGCAGAAATTCGGCGTTTAGAAAAAGCATATGGGTTGAAGTAGGCGGCTATCCTGAATGGCTTTATACCGCTGAGGACACTCTTTTTGCACAACGAGCCAAGGCTTTGGGATGCCGAGTGGCCGTAGCGCCAAATGCCGTGATTTCCTGGCGACCCCGGCCAAATTTAAAGAAATTAGCGAAACAATATTACTTATATGGCAAAGGAACAGGGCGAATAGGTCAGGCCAACTTGCAAGCTGCCTTTTACCATTTACGAAACCATGCCATTTGGATGATTTCATTTCTTGTTGGATTCTTTTTTCCAGGATTTTGGCTGGTAAGTCTATTCATGCTGACTTTTATGTATACGACCTTAATTAATCCCGTTCTACAAAAATTAAAGCAGAATGGTTTTAATAATACCGGACTCTATTTCTATGTACCCATCATAGTAATGGTCAGAAGCCTTTATAACAATTTGGGCCAACTATATGGAAATTGGGAATACAACCAGGTAGAGCCATTCAAAGAAAACTATCAGCAGTATATTTCAGGAAATTGGAAGATGTTGAATATCGATAATTCATATGAGGCGTGAATAAACTGACACAAGTGACATTAAACCCCTCATCAGATCGTTTTTTCGCGGGGAATTGAACCGCATGCGGCATGGCCATTGCCTGCATCAATGATCAAGTCGATAGCTGTCAACTGGATGCAAACAAGAGAATCTCTACCAATTGGCTACGCCCAAAAAAGCGGTGTATGACAAACTGAAGACATTGTCGACTCACCTGAATGCAACCAAATGTATAGAGACTCCCTAAAACAATCCATTTCTCCTGCCGGTCTGTCCTTATAACATCCGTTTTAGGTCATTCCCTTGGCCTGCCGGCATGTCCAATAGCGTCACTAGGAAGAGTTGCTGTTTAAGTCTGTTAGCCACTCCGTGGCCTGCTGATTATCCTAACCAAAGATGAGACGACGGCCCCTAAATACCGTCGCCCCACTTTGCTCCGTTAACAGCACTCCCTTGTCCCATCCATTTCCTTGGATGGCGCCTGCCTGGCTCCTGAGTTCAATACGAACAAGCAACCGGTTGTATGTATCGTGGAAACCGCACGCCACATACAACCACGTCCTACCATCCTTAGCTAGATGCCTACGCTTGCCCCATTGACCATCCTGCTTGTCGTCCGTATCCCACTGGATCACCTTCCCTGGCAAACGTTGCGAGTGTCGACACCATTGTTACAGGATGCCGGCACAATTCACCGCTGACATAAACCATTGCATGATATGCAAAGCATCATCCAGGCCAACTTATAACTATTTGATTTTTATAGAAGTCATAAAATAATTCCACCTACCGTGCTGATAAACAAACAGCAACTGCTGAACGCATATTGCTATAAGAACACTCCATACCAAACAGCAGTGTTCCTAGCACTCGACAGATCGAGCAACTGCCCTAAAAACAACATATTCTGTTGATTAACTGATTGCCAGCCAGCAACAGCATCCATTGCAGCACTCTTGTAAACGTCTGTTATCGCTATTTGACCAGCAGCCAGCAGCCAGCTAGCAGCAGCCCCATGAAGGGTTTCAGCCCTAATGCGTAAGTGCTCGGATGACTTTGATTCAAGTTTGGCATCCGTATTGCTGTAATTTGTGATGGTACGAAGCCGGTAAGCCATTTGAAAACCGTAAGCGAAGGCTAGCGCTAGAGAACATGGCTTAGAAAGGTCTGCCGACAGATAATAAACTGCACATACAAAATGTGTTTGAACCTGATCTGTTGCTTTACCCAAAAATCGAAAAACTAAAACATTGGCCGGATTACCCAAATCCAGCCCCACCCCGCAGCCTGGCCGGGCTTAATACGGTCGCTTATAAAGCTGCGCTTCAATTCATCGAAAATGTTATCGGGAGTAAAAAATGGGCTTGAGCGTCCCCCATCTATTAGTAGTATTGGCCATCGTGGTCTTGGTATTTGGCACCAAACGTCTGAAAAGCGTTGGCTCCGATCTAGGCGACGCGATCAAGGGTTTTCGCAACGCCGTCAAGGAAGGCGAAGAGATTACAGCAATAGCCGCTGTCGAAGGCGAGCAACTAGCCGCCGAAGTGATCGCAGACCAGGAAAAACATAAACGATGAAATCCAGTTGCGCGGCGGCGCATATAGCGCCGCCGGCCGCCTAATTCAACAATGGTTGCAGATACGGCCAGATTTTCTCGGCAACTATGGGCTGAGCCTGTTCATTCGGGTGTACCCCGTCAGCCTGCATCAGTTCAGGCTTCAACGCCACTTCTTCCAAGATAAACGGTACATACGGAATCTTCAGTTCGGCGGATAGCTGCGGATAGATTTGGTAAAACATCTCGATATAACGTTTGCCGTAATTGGGCGGAATTTTCATTGCCAGCAACATGACCTTGGAACCGGCTTTTTGCGAACGCTGGACGATTTCGGTCAGATTGTTTTTCATTTCTTGCGGCGACAAACCTCGCAAGCCATCGTTAGCGCCTAGCTCCAGCAATAAAATTGCCGGTTTATGTCTAGCCAAAATCTGATCCAGCCGCGCCAAACCGCCGGCCGAAGTATCGCCGCTGATGCTTTCGTTGCTGATAACATAGTCGCTACGCTGGTCGGCCAGCTTTTTTTGCAGCAGCGCCACCCAACCTTTCTGAACTTCGATGCCGTAACCGGCACTAATACTGTCTCCCAACACCACTATCGATTTCGCCATCGCGGTTAAAGGCAACAAACCCAGGACAACGGCAAGGACCACGCTATACATGTTAAACACTCATATTGATAAGACTATTTCCCCCATCATCGTTACCGAACAACTCGGTAAAACGGTTCCGACCTCCGAAGGCTCGCTGCATATCTTGTCATCGGTGGATTTAATCATCAAGCCGGGCGAGAGCCTCGCCATCGTCGGCGAATCCGGTTCCGGCAAATCCACATTGCTCAGCCTGCTGGCCGGCCTCGATACGCCGAGCACCGGCAAGGTGGTCATCAATGGCCTCGACCTGACCAAGCTCGACGAAGACGGTCGGGCTGTATTACGCAACGAACTGGTCGGCTTCGTGTTCCAGTCGTTTCAACTACTGCCGGGTCTCACGGCCTTGGAAAACGTCATGTTGCCGCTGGAATTGAGCGGCCATGATCATGCCGAGACCGCAGCCAGCGCCTTGCTGGACCGGGTCGGTTTATCGCATCGTTTGACGCATACGCCCAAGCAATTGTCCGGCGGAGAGCAGCAACGGGTGGCGCTGGCGCGGGCTTTTGTCACCCGGCCGGCGATTCTGTTCGCCGACGAGCCGACCGGCAATCTGGACAGCAAGACCGGCGCGCATATCATCGATCTGTTGTTCGAACTCAATCAGGAACAACATACCACATTGATCCTGGTAACCCACGACATGTCACTGGCGACGCGTTGCCAGCGCACGATCCGCCTGGACGCCGGGAGCCTGGTATGACGCGCTTTAATCTGGCGCTGAAGCTGTTGTGGCGCGACAGCCGTTCCGGCGAATTGACCTTATTGCTGTTGGCTTTGTTGATTGCGGTGAGCAGTTCCACGGCCATCTCGCTATTTGCCGACCGGCTGCAACGGACGATGACGGTGCAAGCCGCCGAGTTTTTAGCGGGCGATCTGGTCGTAGCAGCGCCGGCGGCCATCGACGAAATTTGGCTGACCAAGGCCGACGAATTGGGCCTATCCCGCTCGCAAACCAGCGAATTTGCCAGCGTACTGTTGGAAAACAACGAAATGCTGCTGGCCTCGGTGAAAGCCGTCAGCAGCGGCTATCCACTACGCGGCCAATTGAAAACCAGCAATGCCGAGTCGCAAGATGAAACTGTGGTCAGCCAAGGCCCGGAACCGAATTCCGCCTGGGTGGACAAACGCATCCTGCCGGCGCTGAAACTGCGGATCGGCGACACGCTGACCGTAGGCGAAAAAGCCCTGATCATTAGCCGGGTATTGAGTTATGAACCGGACAAACGCGGCGACTTTTACAGCTTTTCGCCACGGGTGATGATCAACCAAGCCGACTTGGCGGCCACCGGCGTGATTCAACCCGGCAGCCGCGTGCGTTACGCGTTCCAGTTCGGCGGTGACGAACAGACGTTGACGACCTTCAAGGATTGGTTGAAACCGCAACTAAACCCCTCGCAGAAAATTCTGGATATTCATAACGACCGGCCGGAACTGGGCTCGGCGTTGGAGCGCGCCGAGCGCTATCTGGGCCTGTCCAGCATCGTGGTGATCTTGATCGCCGGCGTAGCGATCGCGATGGCGACCCGTCGCTACACCGAACGGCATTTCAACGCTACCGCGCTGCTGCGTTGCCTGGGCTGCAAGCAATCGGAAATTCTCTGGCTGTATGGCTGTCAGTTTCTGGTGCTGGGGCTACTGGCTAGCGGTGTCGGCTGCGGGCTGGGCTGGCTGGCACAGTTCGGTTTGTTTGAGCTGTTAAAGACCTTACTGCCAGAAGAATTGGCCAGCCCTAGTTGGTTGGCGGTGTTTTTCGGTTTCATCACCGGTTTGGCGATTTTGCTAGGCTTTGCTTTGCCGCCGCTGCTGCGTTTACAAAAGGTCTCGCCGTTGCGGGTATTGCGCCGGGAGCTGGAACCGTTGCCCACCAGCGGCTGGTTGATTTACGGCTTGGCGCTGTCCATCATCGGCACATTGATCTGGCGCTATACCGACGATCCGAAAATGACTGCCACGATATTGGGCGTAGGCATGCTGGCCTTATTGGGTTTGGGCGCGGCGATTTATGGTTTGTTATTGCTGGCCCGCAAGCTTTTACCGCGCATGGGTCTGAATTGGCGCTTTGGCCTGCAAGGCTTGCTGAGAAACCGGCAGGCCAGCATCAGCCAGATTTTGGCCTTTAGCATCACACTGACCGCGATGGCGCTGAGCTTTAGCGTGCGTAGCGATTTGATCGACAACTGGCAACAGCAATTGCCGGAACAAGCGCCGAATCATTTTGCCTTGAATATCCTCCCGGAACGCCAACAGGCATTTCAGGACGAGTTACAGCAAGCCCAAATCGCCAGCAGCCGGTTTTATCCGGTGGTGCGCGGGCGACTGGTGACCGTCAACGACGAAGCGGTGCAGCAACGCGTCAGCAAAGACAGTCAAGGCGAAGGCGCTACCCAACGCGAGCTGAGCCTGACCTGGACCGCCCAACTACCGGACGATAATAAAACCACTGCCGGCGACGCCTGGCAAGCCGAGCAGCCGGGGTTAGTGTCGGTGGAGCAAAAACTGGCGGAGAACTTGAAAATCAAGTTAGGCGATCAACTGACTTTCACGGTCGGTAGCGCGCAATTCAACGCCCAGGTTGCCAATATCCGCAGCGTACAATGGGACACGATGCGGCCCAACTTTTACATGATCTTCTCGCCCGGCACGCTGGATAATTTCCCCACCACGTACATGACCAGTTTCTATCTGGCCGACGGTCAAAAAAATCTGCTGACGACGCTGCTGAAAAAATATCCGGCCGTCACAGTACTGGAAGTCGATCAGATCCTGAAGCAGTTCAAGATGATCCTGACCCAGCTCACCAAGGCCATCAATCTGTTGCTGTACTTTGCGTTGGCTGCAGGCTTTACCGTGCTGTTCGCCGCCGTCTACGCCACGCTGGATCAACGCATCTACGAAGGCGCGCTGATGCGCACGCTGGGCGCCCGGCGCGGTTTTTTACGAGCCACCCATGTCATCGAGTTCGGCTTGCTCGGCACGCTGGCGGGGATATTGGCGGCACTGGCTAGCGAGGCGATTTTATACGCGCTCTATACCCGCGTGATGCATATCGATTACCGGCCCAGTTTTTATTTATGGGGGACATTGCCAGCCATCGGTGCAAGTTGCGTAGGCTTGGCCGGTTATTGGGGCGTGCGGCAAGTGGTCAGGCAGCCGCCGTTGCGGGTGTTGAGGCGGTGATGGTATTTGGATAGCATGCAAAACTTAGCGCTAAGGCAGCACACTAACAATCCCAAATTCCTTGTTACAATGCCGCCCACGCTAATTATCCGAGCATAAGGCACATATAAAATCATGCGATTGTTATTGGTAGAAGATGACGCTATTTTGGGCGACGGCCTCAAGGCCGGCTTGACCTTGGAAGGCTATGCGGTCGATTGGCTGACCGACGGCGCCCAGGCCGACGAAGCACTGAAATTGAATCACTACGACTTGATCGTGCTGGACCTGAATCTGCCGCGCATGGACGGCATGAGTGTGTTGAAGAACCTGCGCCGCCGCAAGGACAGTACGCCGGTGCTGGTGTTGACCGCCCGCGACGGTGTCGCCGAGCGGGTGGCCGGACTGGATAACGGTGCCGACGACTTCGTCACCAAGCCCTTCGATCTGGCGGAAATTTGCGCGCGACTACGGGCACTAGCCCGCCGCCACGACGGCCACAGCCTGCCCTTGCTGGAGCATAAAGGCGTCACCATCGATCCGGCCGCGCATCAGGTGTATTTCCAGGACAAACCGATCGAACTTTCCCAGAAGGAATATGAGGTACTGAGCTATTTGATGGGACACATCGGCCAAGTCATCTCTCGAGCCCGGCTGGAGGAATCCTTGTACGCCTGGGGCTCGGAAGTGGAAAGCAACGCGGTGGAAGTGCATATCCACCATCTTCGCAAAAAACTGGATAGCAATTTAATCCGCACCCTCCGCGGCGTCGGTTACATCATCGACGACAACTGATGCCCAAGCGTTTCCGCCTGGCGCCGCGCTCGCTGAAGAAGCAACTGCTGTTGTCGCTGTTGTCCTCGCTGTTATTGGTCTGGGGCATCACCGCCTATATCAATTACAAACAAACTCGCGACGAAATCACCGAGTTGTTCAACGCCGAATTGGCCCAATCGGCGCGGGTGGTACATGCCTTCGTCGAGAACATGGTCCGGCAACGAGCGCTAACCAAATTGTGGGAGCATGACAAAGCGCCGGAATTGTTCGACACGCCCATCCTCGGTCATAAATACGAACGCAGGATCGCCTTCCAATTACGTTCGGTGAAGGAAGGTCTGGTGTTGCGCTCGGAAAGTGCGCCGGAATTTGCGCTGTCGCTGACCCGCAACGGTTACAGCGAAACCATGCTCGACGGCCAGCTCTGGCATGTGTTCAGCTTGAGTACCGAAAACGGCAATTATGTGATTCATGTCGGCCAGCGCGACGACATACGCCGGCAACTGGTGGAAGGCATCGCCGGCCAGCAGGTGATCGGCTTTCTGATTGCGCTACCGATTTTGGGGCTGATGATCTGGTTGATCGTCAGCCGCACCTTGTCGCCGGTCAATCATCTGCGGGAAGAGCTGGCCCGTCGCGAGGCCGGTTATCTGCAACCCTTGTCCACGGAACATCTGCCCGAGGAAATGTTGCCGGTCGTGCAGCAAATCAATGTTCTGTTCGCGATGCTGGAGCAGGCCTTCGCCAACGAACGCAATTTTACCTCCGATGCCTCGCACGAGCTGCGCACGCCGCTGGCCGGCCTGCTGACGCAGATTCAGGTGGCGCAAAAAACCGACGACGCGCAGATGCGCAAGCAAGCCTTGCAAAAAGCCCAACAAGCCGTGTCGCGCATGACCCACACCGTCCAGCAGTTACTGACCTTGTCGCGGGTTCAGCATCACCATGCCGGCATCGCCAAACAAGCGGTCGACGCCAATCAGGCATTGATCGAAGTTATTTCCGATCTGGATCATGCCGCCCGCGACAAACGCATCGATATCGAACTGCAAGGCGAGCCGGACTTGCTGATCGACGCCAATCCGCAATTGTTTCAGGTCTTGCTGCGCAACCTGATCGATAACGCCATCAAATATTCGCCTGTGGAAGGTCAGATCAAGGTGGCCTGCCGCCGCGAAAAAAACCGGCTGCTGGTAACGGTGGACGATAGCGGCCCTGGCGTGGCCGATGACGATTACCAACGTATTACCCAACGCTTCTACCGCTGCGTGGAAACCGCCAATAGCGTCGAGGGCAGCGGCCTGGGCCTGTCGATTGCCCAACGCATCGTCGCCTTGCATGCCGCCGACATTAGTTTCGCCAAATCGACGCTGGGCGGTTTGAAAGCGATCTTGAAGCTGGATTTGGCCGGTTTAGCGGATAAACCGGTTAATTGACCGCCGAAATTGGCCGGTGTCTTGCCGTGCCATTCTCGATAGGCCGGAACGGCTGGGCATCGGCCCAAGTCGTATTCGTCAGGCGATGTTTGCCGTTAACAAAAAATTGCCTTATCCCATAAACGCAAGTATTCTCGGTGCGGGAGTTTTGATCGAATCTGTCTTCGGTTTTTAGAAGGCAGTTATTTGTTGCCGCAATTTGCGCGGTCTTTCTGGACAACCGTCTTGCAAACCAACAGTTATATTCACAAAAGAGGTTATGTGACACATGAGCCTGACTCTTGGACAAGTCATGTCGCGCAGATTAGGTTAAGTTGAAAGCCCCTTTCCCTGAATGGAAAATACCCTGATGGATTACGACTTCGAAAAAACCTCCATTGCGTTGTATAGAGCTATATTCAAAGCTAACTACTCCACCGACGTAAGTTGTTATCTAAAGCCGGATAAAGACTTGACCAACGCTGACGAGATCGCGCCGATTCTGCATCCGACGTTTAAAGTTCTGACTGGCACTGGACCATATACGCGACCTCCCGACATTCTACCGAACAAAGAAACTGGTATGTACGACCCAGACACTGGAGGGACATCCGTGTTTGACCGCCAAGGTGTCCTAAGGCGATCCGACGGCGATTTTTTAATTCCGGATGGAACAGATATTCCCCCGGACTTAAAGGTAAAAAAAGACAGCTACAATGATCGGTTAAAGGCAACGCATTATACGATCATGCCGGCAAAGCCCATGTTTAAGGAGGCACTCATGGGGCAACTTGACAACTTCGTTCGCAACTCGATCCGACGCCAATGGGAAAAAGCGCGTGGACTTTAGGAATAAATATGCCACTCAAACCTCAGACCTTAATGGTCGCAATTCAATGTGTCTCTGCAGAAATTAAAGCCATCGATAAACGCTTGGAAGACGATGAACTTGGCAATTCGGCGGAATTAGAACAACTGCTTGTCGCTTTCGATTTGGCCGCAGACGATCTTAAGACAGCCTATGAAGCGGCACGCAGTAAATATGGCGAACTACCGACATACGAAGAACTTATTCAGTGGTCTTTATAAACATATGGCAAAGCTACTCGTTCTTCCAATCGTAAATAGTAGGCGCCACACAATCAAAATCTCTCGAATATTCCTTACCAATAACCGCATCTTGGAGGCAAGATCATGATAAAAAAAACGGGGTTGTCGAAACTTTTACCGGCACTGGCTCTGCTTACTCCCTTCGCGACGCTCGCAGACTCCTGCGACCATGGCGCTTTTAGCGATATTTATGTGCTAGGCGATAGCCTAGCCGATCAAGGAAATTTATTTCAGGCAACGACGACTCTTACTGGAACTGGTTCACCGGCTGACGATCACTATTTCTCGGGCCGCTTTTCCAATGGCGAGGTCTACACGGGCTTGCTAGCGGAAAAACTAGGAGGATGTTTAACCGCCAGTTCATCGGACGGGGGCGGCACTAATTTCGCCTATGGCGGGACCAGGACCAATTACAATATTGTCGAAAATCCGCCGACGGCTGGCGGATTTACCCCAGGCCGGTATCCATGGACATTAAACCTGCAGCGCCAAGCCTTCGTCGATCAGGCCATTAACGACCCGCATGGACTCTATATTGTTTTCTCGGGCTCAAACGATATGTCGGACTTAATCGGCAGAACGATCGTCCAAGGTTTCGCAGCCACGAAACCCATGAGCGATCAAGCGGTACAAGGTATCCGCAATAGTATTCAAGCCTTCATCGACGCCGGGGCGCGGGACATACTCGTGCCCAATCTGCCGGATTTAGGCGTGGTTCCAAGGGTATTCACTCGTAACCCGCCGAATTCCACCCTGGTCTCCGACACCGCAACGGCCCTGGCCACTCGTTATAACCAGACCTTGGATCAAGTACTGGACGAGATTGCCAGCACCAATGATGTCAATATCATCCGGTTCGATACCTTCTCGTTCCTGAGGGAAGTCGTCGGCAATCCAGCCGCGTTTGGCTTAAGCAATGCCACGGAACCCTGCTACACCGGTTTTGTTGTGCCCGCCAGCCCAACGGACACCGTCTGCGACACTCCCGAAGCATATGTGTTTTGGGATAACGAGCACCCTACCACGGCATTTCATGCCGTCTTAGCAAATCAAATCCGCTTAACGCTGATCGCTGGTCTATTGGACGATCTTCGTCAACAAGTAATCGACCTTGATCTGCATAAGGGTATTGAGAGATCTCTGCTTGCCAAGCTTGCAATAACCAATCGACACCACGGAGACGAGCCTGAACATAATGGCCACGCCCTCCATGCCTTTATTCATGAGGTCAAGGCGCAACGGAGCAAAAAAATCGCCAAAGTGGACGCTAACGCTCTCATTGACCGCGCACGGCAGATCAAGCAAGTGATTGAGCCGTTCGACGATTAACACGCGACAGAAAATATCCAATTTGGCGATACACCGGAGCCGCAACGGCGGCCCGGTGCTCTTCTTCAAGTATCAGCCCCACCTTGAAAAGCCGAGACTCAGCGGAAAAACCTGGACGGCTTGCAGTAAAGCCTATATGGCAAGAGCTCGACAAACACATAAACGACTTAAAACATTTCGTGGCGGCGAGATAGGCGCTAATGTCCGGTTCTGCTTTTCCTCGCAATATGGTCTAATCTCTGCCCCGTTTCTTGATTGAGTCGTACCTCCCATGCCGAAGTTCAAGGCCTCCATTTTGGGCTATTGCCTGGCCGCCGCCCTGGCACTAACCGGCTGTGACGAACAAGCCTCCAATCCTGTAGCGGCCGGGACGGCCTTGCGTACCACCGCCGTCAATCCTATCGACGCCAAGGCGCTGGCATTACAAAATTTAATTAGTTTCGACGTCTATGTCGACCGGCAGACCGTACATGCGGCGTTTGTCGCGATGCCCGTTACCGGCAAACAGCCTTATATCGGCTATCTGCATTCGGAAGACGGCGGCTTGCATTGGTCTCAACCCTTCGCACTGAACCAACAGTTCAATCAGCCTGTCGAGTCGAAAATCGGCAACGACATTCAAATCGCCGCCGCCGGCGACAAATTAATGGTGGTCTGGCAAACTACCGGCGAATTACCGGGCATGGGGCCGTTGCTGACGGTGTATTCGAACGATGCCGGCAAAACCTGGCAGCAAGGTGCCAAGCCGACCGGCAGCGATGCAGATCAATCGCATCACGAGCTATTGGCCGATACCGAAGGCCGCTTTCATGCGGTGTGGCTGGACGATAGAGACGAAAACGGTTATCAGGGCGTACGTTATGCCCGTAGCAGCGATGTCGGCCAGCACTGGGAATTGGCGCAAACCATTGATGACTCCAGTTGCTCGTGCTGCTGGAACCGGCTGGCGCTGGGCGCCGACGGCACGCTGAATCTGTTGTACCGGGATATGACGCCGCGCGACATGGCCTTGGCGCAATCGGCCGACGGCGGCTCCGTTTGGCAACGGATTAACACGGTCGGCATGTTCAATTGGAGCTTCGACGGTTGCCCACATAATGGCGGCGGCCTGAGTATCGCCGGCGACGGTTCTTTACATAGTTTGGTATGGACCGG
The DNA here is from genome assembly GCF_030490285.1 of Methylomonas montana. Taxonomy (NCBI): domain Bacteria; kingdom Pseudomonadati; phylum Pseudomonadota; class Gammaproteobacteria; order Methylococcales; family Methylococcaceae; genus Methylomonas; species Methylomonas montana. Next base: position 4,140,516 of record NZ_CP129884.1, read on the forward strand.
CGCGGAAAATCAGGTGGGGCTGTATCATATGCAATCCGCCGATAGCGGCAAGAGCTGGACGGCGCCGCAACGGCTGGGTGAAGGTGCCGCCGCGTTTCATTCGGATATAGCGGCCGGCGCCGATCGCTTGGCGGCGGTGTGGGACGCACTGGGAGCTGATGGCTCCAAGGTATTTATCGCCGAATCCGCCGACAATGGCGGTAGCTGGTCGGTCGCCAAGCCATTGTCGTCGGCTGGCTCCGCGACCTTTCCGCGTATCGTTGCCACCCCGGCCGGCCTGCTGGCAATGTGGTTGCAACAAACCGGGGACGGCAAACAATGGTCGGCGGCGGTTTTACAATGATGTTAATAATTTAAGAGGTTGTCATGCTCAAGTTAGAGATAACAAAAACAATAAAAACCAGCTTGTTGGCCGTCGCGCTGCTCTGCCCGGTCTCGGCATTCGCCCATGCCATTCTGGTGAAATCGCAGCCGGCCAAGGACGAAACCGTCACCGAATCGCCCAAGCAGATCGACCTATGGTTTAACGACGCAGTACGCAGCGAATACAAAGCCTTAGCGGTAATCGACAGCACCGGCAAGCGCGTGGATAATCGCGATGTCGCGCAAAGTCTGACCAACGGCGCGAATATCTACGCCACGGTGCCAACGCTGGCACCCGGCACTTATACCATCCGCTATCGGGTGGTCTCCGAGGATACCCATATCGTCACCGGCAAATTCGAATTTACCATCAAACCTTAATCTGCATTCTTCACTTGGCTTAATTCTATGAATATTCAGCGACTTCCCGCTTTTTTGATAGCCGGGTTCCTGGCCTGCGTCTTTTTGTTGAGCGGTTGCGACAAGCTTGGCTTCGGCGCCAAGCAATCCAACGCGCTGGGTAACCGTCCCGACCTGGATTGCATCATCGCCAACGATTTTTACGCGGTGCATTTCAGCGCCTATTTGCAGCCCTCCAAGGACGATAAGAATGTCGACCCGAAAGCCGCTTTCGTGCCGTTCTGTCAGAAAATCCCTAGAGCCGGCAAGATGTTTTTCACGGCCGATTTGATCGACCGCGACATTCGCACCACACCGATCGGCATCCGTCTGGTGGAAGTGGAAAAAACCGGTCAAAAAGCGCCTGATGACATTCGCGAAATCCGCACCGTCACCGAAATTCCTTCCAAGCTTTATCCGAAAGGCGCAGTAGAAGCGCAAGCCGATGTCGATAAAACCGGCGATTACGTGTTGTATTTATTAATCGGCGAAGCGATGGAAGAAGACGACAAGTTTCGGGTGGCGCTGGAAGTCGGCGTCGAACCAAATGGCGCAGATCTGCCGCTGATCGCAATTGGCGGTGTCGTCGCGTTGGTTTTAGTCGTTCTAGGCTTTTTAATTTATTTACATAAACGCAAGTCCAAAGCGACGGCCTGATAACAACGGGGAATATTAGTAATGAGCGGGACGCGAAAAACGCATAGGCTGGCGAACTTGAGAACATATTTATTTCTGGCAGGCTTGCTGCTGCAATCGGGCTTGGCAGTTGCGCACGCCCCCGGCCTTAGCTCGATCGACGTAGCGATCAAGGCCGATCAAGTCGTCGCAAAACTGACCTTTGCATTGCAGGACATCGAAGCTTTTGCGCCGATGGACAGCGATCTGGACGCGGAAGTCAGTGCAGCCGAACGCGAAGCCGCCAAGCCGGAGATCGCCAAAATGCTGGCCGAGCAGTTGCGGGTTGATATCGATGGCGTTGATGTGGCTGCTACAGCGCCAGGAATCGTTAACTACGACGAGCAGAACAATGCTCATGTCGAGTTCGGCTTCCAGGCCGTGCCGCACAAACAATTGTTATTGCAATCCAAGCTGCTGGCCTGGTTGCCGGACGGTCATCAGCAATATGTCACGGTACACGATGCCGTCGGCAAAACGCTGAGCGAAAAGATGCTGGGCAAGGCCGACGATCAATTACAAGTGGCGCTGGCCGGCAATACCTCGGCGGAAAGCCATTCCGGCTTAACGGCTTTCTTAGATTTTTTGAAACTGGGCATCGAGCACATCGTCACCGGCTACGACCATTTGCTGTTCCTGTTCGCGCTGTTGGCGGTCACTCACAGCTTCTGGCCAGCGATCAAGATCATCACCTTTTTCACGATCGCTCATTCGATTACCTTGGCTCTGGCCGGTCTTGATTTATTCGAGCTGCCCAGCAGCTTCGTCGAACCCTTTATCGCCGCAACCATCGTTTATGTCAGCGTCGAGAACCTGATTCGCGGTGACCATCCCAAGGGCCGGCAATGGTTGACCTTCGGCTTTGGCCTGATCCACGGTTTCGGCTTCGCCAGCGTGCTGCGGGAGATGGACATCAGTTCCGGTGACACCGGCATCCTGCTACCCTTACTGTCCTTCAATCTCGGCATCGAAACCGGCCAGATCGCTGTGGCCTCGATTGTGTTGCCGCTGATTTGGTGGTTGAACAGCAAACCGGCGATAGCTGAGAAATTCCTGAAAAGCTGTTCGGCAATGGTGGCCTTGATGGGCACTTATTGGCTGTTGGAGCGCACATTGTTGTAATGCTCAACCCGTAGCGCCGGAAGTTTAGAAATTGACGTTGAATTGGTCACCAATTCATGCAAAAAGCCAGCATCATCTTTCGCTTAATTGATTCTCGATTTATACTCGCCAACATTAACATCGCAACATTCTTCTTGATTGCCCCTTAAAACCATTGATGCAACTCAATCGCCTAAGCAAACAATCCGATTCAGGACGCCGCCCTGGCAGGCTATTGCTGTCCTTTGGTTTGCCGTTCGCGTTGTTGCTGGCGTTTTTGGGCAATCAAATCGTTGATTTCGACAGCATCGGCTGGAGTAACGGCTTTAGCCATCCCCTGACCGGCTGGGATCATTTGGTGACCATGCTGGCGGTGGGCATTTGGGCCGCGCAGTTGCGCGGACAGGCGATTTGGATGTTGCCGTTGGCCTTTGTCGGCGTGATGAGTTTGGGCGGCCTGGCCGGTGCGGCCGGTTTGGCCATTCCCAGCGTGGAAGGCATTATCCTGTTGTCCTGCGCGGTTTTCAGCGTATTGATTACCCGTAAAGTCCGCTTCAGCGCCCAGATCAACGTATTGATCGTGGCATTTTTCGCGTTTTTCCACGGTTTCGCCCACGGCCAGGAAATTTCCACCTCGGCCAGTCTGATTTCTTATACGCTAGGTTTTATGCTGGCCACGCTGCTGTTGCATGGTGCCGGCATCTTGGTGGCCAAGCTGGTGGTATTCGGCATCACCTGCTTGTTGACGCTGATGTTTTCCAGCGCGGCTCTGGCCAAAAACGCCGAATCGCTTGCTCATGACAAAATAAAAACGGCTGCGCTTGTCGAAGACACGGGATTCGGCGACACCGCGCCTTTTTGGATAGCAACGAATCAGACAGGATTTGTAGGTACGGCGAAGATATCGCCTGTCGAGGAATTTGCCAGGCGGGGTGTCGGGACTGGGCATGGTTCGGCCACAAGCGGCAAAATTGCTAGTCCTCGCGCCGATAGTGTGGAAAACGACAGTACGGAAATTAAAGCGGATGACCGCGGCTATGTGCTGACTTTAAAACCAGCCGCTTTGCACGAATTGGACAGTGGCCTGGACAGATGTTCATTCAATCCGGACGACCCAAGCCATAGCGGTTTGGACTTTAACCATTATTATCCCGATATTAACCATACACCCGGCAGACAACTGCTCAGCAATGGCGTCGGCCTGACTTCGCCGCCGGCTTTATACCCCCATGTTTTAGCCCCGCAAGCTGCTCCAAATCTCCGCAACACCCCGATTCCTGCTGTTGAAGAGCCCAATCTTCAACCGTCCGTCGCCAAATTCGATTCTGACAAATTCTGTTTCGAAGCCCATAAAGACTGTGCCTATCACGGCGCTTTCCGCGAAGGCCATATCCAAAGTTTCAACGCCACAACCGGTTCAAAAGCTAGCCGTAGCCTGGTTGGCAACCGCGCTGTAGATACAACGCTTTACCCGGCAGCGTTAATAAATCGCCCGTTAATCATCCCCCCGCCCAAGCAGGTCGATCAACTTTCGACCAGCTCAGTCAACACTAATGGCCAAGACAATTTAGGCCAGATGAACAACTGCAGAACCGTATTCGCTGGCAAGATTTGGAACGCAGCCTATGGGTAAAAAATTAAGCCGCTACCCGAAAATCAGTATCGCGGTCAGAGACGACAGACTAAGCACCACGAATGAAGAATTTTTAACACAAACACTTTTGCAACAGGAGGAATCATGCGAGCACCCGACAAAAACAAAAAATTCATGCTCACGCCTTTAACCATCGGTTTAGGTATCGCACTAGGCTTGAGCTATTCGTGGGCGCAAGCCCATTCCGTCGATCCGAATAAGCCGGAAGAGCTTGAAACAGTGGAGGTAGAAGAGGACGGCCGCGGTAAAGACTTGATCGGCCTCGCCGAAACCGCTTCGCAAGGCGAGGTTAGCCAGAAGCAATTCGAGTACCGGCCGCTGTCGCGTAACGGCGAACTAATCGAGGTCGTGCCCGGCGCGGTAGCCACGCAGCACAGCGGCTCAGGTAAAGCCAACCAGTATTTTTTGCGCGGCTTCAATCTGGATCATGGCACCGACTTCACGACCTATGTCGACGGCATCCCGATGAACATGACTACCCATGCCCATGGCCAGGGCTATATGGACATTAACAGCATCATCCCGGAACTGGTGAAAAAGGTCGAGTACGGCAAAGGTCCGTATTATGCGGAAGTGGGCGACTTTGCCGCTGCCGGCTATGCCAAGATGACCACGATGGACAAGTTGACGGATGGCATCGTCAAATTTACTGCCGGCGAATTCGACTACTACCGTACCTTGGCCGCCAATTCCACCAAGCTCGGCGATGGCGATTTGTTGTATGCGGCCGAGTTCAATCTCTACAACGGCGTCTGGCAAGTGCCGGAAGATTCGAAAAAGTTTAATGGCATGTTGAAGTACACCCTGGATCAACACGACTGGGGGATGTCGATCAATGGCAAGGCCTATAGCAACAGTTGGACCGCGACTAACCAGATTCCGCAGTATGCACTCGATAATGGTTCGCTCGGTTTATATGGCTCGATGGACCCCACCGACGGCGGCGCAACCAATCGCTATAGCTTATCCGGCAATTTCTGGCAGACCGGCAAAAACTGGAAAAACGATGCCAATATCTACGCGCTGTATACCGATCTGAATTTGTACTCCAATTTCAGCGGCCATGTATTGAGCGCTGACAACCCATGCAATCAGCCGTTTGTCGGCGAATGCAACCCGGACGGCGACATGAGGACATACCCGTCCGACCAGATCCTGCAATCCGAGCGCAGGGTGCAGGTCGGCGGAAATTTCGACCACACCCGCTACAACAAGCTATTCGGCTTTGAAATGGATAACACGGTAGGCGTGCAATTGCGCCACGACCAGATCATGGATTTGGGACTCTACCAAACCAATGCCAGACAAATTCTCGATACTGTCAGCAAAAGCGATGTCGGCGCGACGACCATCGGCACCTATTTTAAAAACCATACGCATTGGCACGAAAAAGTCCGCACCATCGCCGGCTTGCGCGGCGATTTCATCAACAACGACGTGCGGGTGCGCGACAATATCCAGCACGATACTTCCGTCAACGCCGCCAACTCCGGTAGCCGCGGCAAGGTCATGGTTAGCCCTAAGTTCAGTCTGGTGATCGGCCCCTGGTACGACACCGAATATTTCCTAAATGCCGGCTACGGCTACCATTCCAACGACGCCCGCGGCACCACGATACGGCGTAATCCGACCGATGGCCAGTTCTTGGATGCCACTTCCTCGACGATCTCTCCGGCGGCCTGGTCTCGCGGTGCGGAGGTTGGAGTACGGAGTAACTTCATTCCCGGCTTGAACACCACCGTGGCGGCATGGTGGCTTAAATCCAGCCAGGAACTGGTGTTCGTCGGCGATGCCGGCACCACTGAAATCAACGGCGCATCCGACCGCTACGGCATCGAATGGACCAACTACTATAAACCGACCGATTGGTTGACCCTGGATGCCGACTACGCGATCACCACGGCGCGCTATGCGGACACGCATGCCAACGAAACCGACAACTTCATCCCTAACTCAGTCGGCCGAGTCATCAGCACCGGCATTACGGTCGAAGATCCCACCGGCACCGGCTTGTTCGGCACACTGCGTTTCCGGCATTTCGGCCATGTGCCGCTCGATGAATCCGGTACTTTTTGGGCCGGCGATACCAATATCGTCAATCTCGGCGCCGGTATCAAAAAGAAGCAATACAAACTGGAAATCGATGTTTTCAACCTATTGGGATCGGAAAGCAACGACATCGCCTATGCCTATGAGTCTGCCTACCCTAACGGCGTCAGCACCGCCACCGGCATTCTGAAACACCCGATCGAGCCTAGAATGGTTCGCGGCACGGTGACCATTAATTTTTAAAGGGTGTCTATAAAATTGTCATTCGCGCTTAAACTCCCGCGTAAGCGGGAAAATTAAGTGCTCATGACACTTAATTTGGCGAAACTAGAAAATAACCGTACGTCAAAACAGGCGTCTTGGCATGCCGTTGATCCCACAAAAAAGCCCCCAATATTTGCATATTGAGGGCTTATCCTGACGCGGAACACGCCGCGCTTAATTCACAAGACTAGTCGGTCAAGCCGCCTACGCCCTCGATATTCCAGTTATCGAAATCGTTCACGCCCGAGGTGTCGTCGCCCTTGCTGTATTGTATCCGGCAAGCATAATGACGCACCGCGCTAGGGCTGTCTTTGCTGCTGATTTCAACATCGGCATTAACGATGTATTCGTAGTTGCCAAGGGTCCAGGCGTTGGTCGCTTGGGTAGGGAAAGAAAAGCTTTGATCTTCGTCGGCGTTGTTTTTGATGTAGGTATTGCAATGGGCGAATGCCAGCGCAGTCATATCGGTGCTGATAGACATTGGGTTTGCCGCGTCCTTGCTTTCCACTAAAAATAAATCCGAAGCGGCAATGTCATACATGAAAGGCAGGAAGAACTTAATCTGGATGGCAAGCAGGGCTGCCAAGCAGAGGGCGAATATTATAATTTTCTTTTTATTCATGGCTCAAATGGTGGTATTTATTAGGGTAATTCTTTATAGATCAACCGCGATTCTAACAAAGATCAAGGAGGGGAGGAAATTCATCCCTCTAAAGCTAATTTACCCTGAATTCGGTAATGTCCAAGAGCGCGTTTTTGCAACGGCTTGTTGACGACGTCCGCCTTAGTCCAACAATAAAACCGCCGCGCCTTGCAGTTGGCCATTTTTTAAGTTTGCCAATGCCAGATTGGCGTCGCTTAACGGAAAGGTCTGCACATGGGTGATGATTCGGGTGCGCGCCGCGATCGCCAAAAAAGCCTCGCCGTCCTCGCGGGTCAAATTGGCTATTGAGCGCACGGTGCGCTCACCCCACAATATCGAATAAGGAAAAGACGGAATATCGCTCATATGAATACCGGCACAGACCACGGTGCCGCCCTTGACGATATGCCGCAGCGCTTCCGGCACCAACGCACCGACCGGCGCAAACAAAATCGCCGCCTCCATGGCTTGCGGCGGCGCCTGCGACGAGTCGCCGGCCCAATCGACGCCCAATTGCAATGCAAATTGTTGGCCGGCGCTGTCGCCGGGTCTGGTAAACGCAAATACGGTGCGTCCTTGCCAGCGCGCGACCTGGGCAATGATGTGGGCCGCCGCGCCGAAACCGTAGATACCGACGACTTTGGCGTCGCCAGCGGCTACCAACGCCCGGTAGCCTATCAATCCGGCGCAAAGCAACGGCGCCGCCTCGGCATCCGAATAATCATCAGGCAGCAGGAAACAATAATTTTGGTCGGCGACCGCATATTCGGCATAGCCGCCGTCCAAGGTGTAACCGGTAAAGCCGGGAGTGTCGCACAGATTTTCCCGGCCGCTTTGACAGTATCCGCAAAGGCCACAAGTATGCCCCAACCAGGGCACACCCAAACGTTGACCGATCGTATAGCGATCGACGTTTTTGCCTTTGTCGACCACCACGCCGACGATCTCATGACCCGGAATCAAGGGCAGTTTAGGCGCATTCAGTTCGCCATCGACGATATGCAGATCGGTGCGGCACACCCCACAGGCGCGGACTTTCAATAACACTTGATTATCGTTGCAGACCGGCAGTGCTCGGTCGGCAAGTCGCAACGGGCTTCCTGGCTTATCCAATAACATGGCTTTCATGGTTCCTGTCTCGTCTCGATATGATTTAAAAGTTGCTCCAGGCTACGCCAGAGCGTTTGCCGATCGTTAAAGTCCAGGCCGACGGCGTCGTTGCGTAATTCCAGCATATCGCCCCGTTCGTCGGCTTGTAAGGCTTCCTGGCTAGCGATCGCTTGATCGAGCACGGCCAGATCGGCTTCCGACGCATCCCCGTCAAGCTGTTGCCGTTGCCGGATACGCTGCCGCAGCAATTCCTCCGATGCCTGGATCGACAAAATCGCAAAAGACACGCCCATGTCCCGCGCCAGAGCTTGAAACGGCCGGCGTTGGTCCTGTTTCAGAAATGCGGCGTCGACGATGACCGGAAAGTCGTATGCAAGCAGCATGCGGGCCAGTTGCAGCAGATGTTGATAGGTTTGCTGGCTGGCTTGCGGGACATAAATACCGCCGTCGATGGCCGAGTTGCTATTTTGCCGCGCGCCGAGTCCGAACAAGCGTTTACGCTCCACGTCCGAGCGCAAACGTATCAATTGGTATTTTTCCAACAGCATTTGCGAAACCATGCTTTTACCGCAACCGGGCAAGCCATGGGTAATAATCAGCGCCGGCTTACGGTGGTTTAGGCTGGCATGGGCCAAGCCTAAATAGCGGCGGCATTCTTGTCTTGCCGAATCGGCACCGGTTTGCGTCAGACGGAAGCCGGCGATTTTGGCGCGCACCGTGGCGCGGTAACTCAGATAAAAGCGTAATACGCCCAGGCCGGCATAGTCGCCGTTGGTTTCCAGGTAGCGGTTCAGGAAGCGGTAAGCCAAGTCGGCGCGGTCGCGATACAGCAAATCCATGATTAAAAAAGCCGCATCGTTGATCGTGTCTATCCAGCGTAATTCGTCGGAAAACTCGATACCGTCGAATGCCACGGGTTTATTGCCCAGCAAGACGATATTGCCCAGATGCAGGTCGCCATGGCATTCGCGGATAAAGCCGCTGCGATGGCGTTGTTCAAATAAATCTTCGCAAGCCAGATATTCGCGCCGGCAACGGCCTTGCAGTTGCTTTAGGCGCGTTGAATCTTCCTCTTCCAATAGTTCATGCAATTGCTGGAAGTTTTGTTGGGCCGGTGCGCAAATGTTTGCCGGTGTGCCATGGCTCGAATCGGCAGCGGCCGGCGTTAAACCGGCATGAAAGCGGGCGACTGTCTCGGCCAGGCTGTCGATGTGTTCGGGCTTGATTCGCCCTTGCATCAGCAAGGTCTCTAGCAGCTTGCCGGACGCGAAACGCCGCATTTTCACCGCATATTCGATAGCCGGTTCGGTATCGAACATGGGTTGCGCCGCGCTGCCGCCAATCGCGACGACATTAAGATAAATATTGGGCGCCAGCCGCCGGTTCAGGCGAATTTCTTCCTGACAGTAAAAATGTCGCTGGCTGAGCGGACTGAAATCCAAAAAACCCAGATTGACCGGCTTCTTGATCTTATAAGCATAACGGCCGGCCAACAGTACCCAGGAGATATGGGTTTCCAGCACGACAACCCGCTTGACTGGATGCGGGTAACGAGCAGGATCGCAAAGTGCGGCTATCAACGGCGGGTATGCGTTTGGCATGATCTGATACCTTTCCATGACGATGTGCGGCGGGATAGTCTCGATCTTGATGAGCAGCCAATGCCGGTGATTCTGGCAGATCGGCCACTGCTATGCAAAGCCCGGTTCGGCAAAACGATCGCCGCGTCGATGGCGAATAAAGGCCAGGATTAGCGGCACCTTACAGCGTAAAGTTACGTAATAATTGAGATTTCGACTATAATCCCGCCCCGCTCATATGGCTTTTCCATAGACCCGCCCATTTAGATTCGTTTACATCCACCTCATCGACACACTGATTTCGACCCTGGTACCTGAACAGTACGGAGCCTGACAAATAATGGACATTACCCTGATCCTCAAATCCCTGATTCTCGGCGTTGTAGAAGGCTTAACGGAATTTTTGCCGATTTCCAGTACTGGTCATTTGATTCTGGCGGGCGACCTGCTGAATTTTAACGACGACAAAGCCAAGCTGTTTACCATTGTGATTCAAGTCGGCGCGATTCTGGCGATTTGTTGGGAATATCGGGCCAAAATCGGCTCGGTACTGAGCGGGCTGACCAGCGACAGGCAGGCGCAAAAATTTATGTTGAATCTGGCGATAGCCTTTATGCCGTTGGCGACGCTGGGCCTGTTGTTCGGCAAATTTCTGAAGGCGGCCCTGTTCAAACCGGTGCCGGTGGCGCTGGCATTTATCGTCGGGGCTTTCATCATCATCTGGGCCGAAAAGCGCGAGCATAAAATCCGGGTCGAAAACGTGGACGATTTGTCGGCGCTCGATGCGCTCAAGCTGGGTATCGCCCAGGCTTTTGCGCTGATTCCCGGTATGTCCCGCTCCGGCTCGACGATCATCGGCGGCTTGCTATTTGGATTGTCGCGCAAGGCCGCCACCGAATTTTCGTTTTTTTTAGCGATTCCGACGCTGGTGGTCGCCAGCGCTTACGATTTGTACAAGCATCGTGACTTATTACAAGTCGAAAGCGACGCGCTGTCTTTCGCCGTTGGCCTGATTGCCGCGTTCATCAGCGCTCTGCTGGCCGTGAAAGGCTTGTTGCGCTATATCAGCCACCACGATTTCATTATCTTCGCCTGGTACCGGATTCTGTTCGGCGTCGTGGTGCTCGCGACCGCCTATAGCGGGCTGGTGCATTGGACCGTGGATTGACGCTAGCCATCGATAGGCGGTGGTATATTGATTTTTTTGATCTTTAAAATTGAAGGGTAAGTTATGGCTTTGCCACTGTTGATGATAGTCATCGGTCTGATCGTGTTGGTCTGGAGTGCCGATATTTTTGTCGAAGGCGCTGCCGCGATAGCGCGGTTTCTGGGGATGTCGCCGTTGTTGATCGGCATGGTGGTGATCGGTTTCGGTACTTCCGCGCCTGAATTGACCGTTTCGGCGCTGTCGGCCTGGCAAGGCAATCCGGGGATTGCGCTGGGTAATGCGTACGGCTCGAATATCACCAATATCGCCCTGATCCTCGGCGCGGTGGCATTAATCAGTCCGATTGTGGTGCATTCGCAAATCGTCAAAAAAGAGCTGCCGGTGTTGTTTGCGGTGACCGTGTTTTCGCTAGGCCAATTATACGACGGCGAATTGTCGCGGACCGATGCGGCGCTGGAGTTGATCGTGTTCGTCGGCGTGATGACCTGGATGATACGCCAGGGTCTAAACCAGAAAGCCGAAAGAACCGATTCCTTGGGCAAAGAGGAAGCGGACGAACTGGAAGAGCACGAGATGTCCTTCTCTCAGGCCATCATTTGGTTGATTAGCGGCTTGCTATTGTTGGTCGTCAGCTCACGGCTACTGGTATGGGGCGCGGTATCGGTTGCCCAGGACTTAGGCGTCAGCGATTTGGTGATCGGCTTGACCATCGTCGCCATCGGCACTTCGCTGCCGGAATTGGCTTCGTCGATCGCCGCCGCCCGCAAAGGCGAACATGACCTGGCGCTGGGCAATATCATCGGTTCCAATTTGTTCAATACCCTGGCGGTGGTCGGCTTGGCTGGCGTGATTCATCCGATGTCGATTCCGCTGGAAATCGTCAATCGCGACTGGCCGCTGATGGCGCTGTTGACCGCATCGTTATTTGCATTGGGCTATGCCGGCAAGCGCGGGCAAGGCCGGATCAACCGGGTCGAAGGCGGCATATTGCTGACCGTCTATGCCGGCTATACCTTATATTTGATTAACACCGTAGTGAGCGCTTGAGCATGTCGTTGGAAAAACGTTTGGGTAATATTGCCTATCGCTGGGGAAACTGGTTACTGTATTCACCGGCCCTGGTCTTGATAGCCTCGGTCATACTGGCTTATCTAGCGGTTCAATACACCGGCAATCATCTCACCGTCAACACCGATACCGCCGAATTGATCGCGCCAGACGCGCCGTTTCAACAAAACCGCCGCAAATTCGAGCAACAGTTCGGCCAGGAAGTGCATACCTTGTTGCTGGTGGTCGAATCGACCAGTCCGGAATTGACCAAGGCCGCCGCCCAACGGCTGAGTCGGGAACTGAGAGCCGATACCGAACATTTCACCAAGGTCTACCGGCCAGACGAAAACGCCTTTTTTCAGCGTAACGGTTTGCTGTACCTGGATTCCGACAAGCTCCAGGATTTCTCGGTGACGCTGGCGCAAGCTCAGCCCTTCATCGGTCGAATCTCCCAGGATCCCAGCCTGAACGGTTTCTTCTCGATTTTCGAGGACGCGTTGAACGCCGAAACCAAGACCGAGGAAGTGCCCATCGACCTGATGTCGCTGATCGACAAGGTCAGCAACTCCCTGCACAAGACGCTGAACGGCGAAACCGATCTGCTGTCCTGGCAAAAACTGATCGCGGAAAACAAGATCAGCGAGGAGCAATCGGATAAGGCCTTTATTTTCGTCACGCCCAAGTTCGATTACAGCCAGATTTTACCGGTGGAACCGGCGATTAACATCATTCGCCAGGCTACCCACAAGATCCAGGATCCGAATCTGCCGACGGTCAAAGTGTGGATTACCGGCGAAGTCGGTCTGGAGCACGACGAAATGGCCGGCATGAGCGAAGGCACGTTTACCGCCAGTATTTTCTCCATCGTGCTGGTGTGCGGCATCTTGCTGATCGCCTACCGTTCCTGGTTGTTGATGTTGGCGACCTTGTTTACGTTGGCGCTGGGCATGGTGTTTTGCGGCTTGTTCGCTTCGCTGGCAGTGAAGCAGCTAAACCTGATTTCGGTGGCGTTTGCGGTCTCCAACATCGGCTTAGGTGTTGAATACGCCATCCATTTTTGTCTGCGCTATCGCGACAATCTGGATCAATACGGCAACAATAAAGGCAAGGCAATCCGTTCGGCTTTGCTGGCGACCAGCCCGTCGCTGATTTTGTGTGCCGGTACCACCTCGATCGGTTTGTACGCCTTCATTCCCACCGATTACCAAGGTATTTCGGAATTGGGCTTGCTGGCCGGCACCAGCTTGTTCATCTGTTTGTTCGTCACCTTGACCGTGCTGCCGGTGTTACTGAAGATATTACCGAATCCGCCGGTACATAATCTACATGGCGAGCAGCCCGGCGCGTCCAGGTTCTCGTTAGTGCTGGCGCACTTTACCCTGCATTACGCCAAGCCGATTTCATTGCTGACACTGCTGGGCGCGCTGGTGGCGGTGTATTTCGTGTTTCAGGTACAAACCGATTTCAATCCACTGAATCTGCGCGACCCGCATACCGAATCGGTGGTCGCTTTCAAGGATTTGATGAAGGAGCGAGATACGTCACCGATGACTTTGACGGTTTTGGCCAAGGACGCAGCCGAAGCCAAGGCTGTGCAACAGAAGCTGAAGGGGCTAAAAACCGTCGATAAAACGGTCAGCCTGTTCGATTTCGTGCCGGACGATCAAGAATCCAAGCTGGGCATCATCGATGACATGGTACTGACGCTAGGTCCGCAAAGCCAATTTTTCCCACAGCTAAAAACCGGCACCGACCCACTGCCGGCAATCAAACGGATGATCGCCGCGATCGACAATAATCTGCCGAAAAAAACCAATCCCGCCGATATCAAATCCTTGCAAACCTTTAAGCAGGAATTGCAGGACGTGATGCTGGAATTGGAGGCTAGATTGCAACCCGACCGCGGCGTGTTCATCGAGAAAATTCAGACCTCCTTGCTCGGCACCTTGCCGACGGTGATGAACCAGTTGCTGATCGGCTTTCATGCCGAGGAAATCGTGCCTGACAGCATCCCGGCGGAAATCAGGGAGCGTTGGTTGAGCAAGGACGGCCTGTATCGCATCCAGATTTTTCCCAAGGAAGACCTGAACGATCTCGGCAATTTACAAACCTTTATTACCGATGTGCAAGCAGTCGCGCCGGACGCCACCGATTTGCCGGTGATGTATTGGGAATCGATGAAAGCCGTGATCGGCGCGTTTCAGGAAGCGATTATCATCGCGCTGGTGGCGATTGCGCTGCTGTTGATGTTCATCCGCCGCAGCATAGTCGACACCTTGTTGGTGATGACACCCTTGGTACTGGCCGGTTTGTTCACGATGGCGACCACAGTATTTACCGGCACGCCGATCAATTTTGCCAATATCATCGCGCTGCCATTATTGATGGGGCTGGGTGTCGATAACGGCATACACATGGTCGAAAAACTGCATCATTCCTTGTCGGAAGAGCAAAATATTTACCAGTCCAGTACCGCGCGCGGCATGTTCTATGGCGCTTTGACCACCATTTCCAGCTTCGTCGGCCTGGCTTTTTCGCCTCACCAAGGCATCTCCAGCATGGGCTTGGTGATCACCATCGGCATTTTTTGGATCATGACCTGCACCTTCGTAGTGCTGCCGGCCATCAGCAAGCTGGTTTTAAAAAAGACGGACCAGCCGCATGTCGTGACAAGCATTTGATCCAGCCTTAATAAATGCGACAATCCGCCCATATTTGAATTTCTAACATCACCTTTTAGCTTTAAGGGGCAACCATGTTTGTGATCATTGGTTATGTAGTCATTTTGGGCGCCGTGTTGGGCGGCTTCCTGATGGCCGGCGGACATTTGGGCGTACTGATGCAGCCCGTCGAGTTTGTCATCATCATGGGTGCTGCCCTCGGTTCGTTTGCCGCCAGTAACTCGATGAACACGATCAAGGCTTCGATTGCCGGCGGCATCGGCACCCTGAAAAGCAGCCGTTACACCAAGGATTATTACCTGGAATTATTGATGAGTTTTAACGCCTTGAGCCAGAAGGCGCGTAAGGAAGGTTTGTTGTCGCTGGAAAAAGTCGTCGATGATCCGGAAGGCAGCGCCATTTTCGGTGAAAAAATCGTCCAAGATCACCATTTGATGGAATTTATCTGCGACAAGTTGCGTTTGATCCTGACCGGCGTCGATGTCAACCAATTGGAAGACATCATGGATGCCGAGATCGAAGTGCATCATGAAGAAGGCCACGCACCGATCAAGGCAGTACAGCGGATTGCCGACGGTATGCCGGCATTCGGTATCGTCGCGGCGGTGATGGGGGTGGTGCATACCATGGAGTCGGTGGGTATTCCGCCGGCGGAGCTGGGTAAATTGATTGCTGCGGCGTTGGTCGGTACTTTCTTGGGTATTCTGGTGTCCTACGGCTTCGTCGCGCCGGTGGCGGCGGTGATGGAGGATAGACTGGAAGAAGAAGCCGGTTCCTACCGCTGCGCGCAGAAAGGCTTGCTGAATTGCGCCAAAGGCACCTCGCCGGTGATGACGGTTGAATTCATGCGGACCACGATTCCGCATCATATCCGCCCCGGCTTTACCGAGTTGGAGGAACAGTTGAAGGCCGCTAAAGGATAATCAGAGATGGCCGAACAACCGATAATCATCAAGAAGATCAAAAAGAAGGCCGGGCACGGTCATCATGGCGGCGCCTGGAAAATCGCTTATGCCGACTTCGTGACCGCGATGATGGCGTTCTTTTTGTTGATGTGGTTGCTCAGTTCCACCGATGAAAAAACCAAAAAAGGTATTTCCGAATATTTTCAAAATCCGTTCGGGGTCTCGATCACGCCTGGCGGCGGCGAGGGTACCGGCGACAGAGTCAGTATCATCCAGGGCGGCGGCACCGACCTGAAGTCTCAAGACGAAGGCCAGGTTCATCAAGGCGAAACACCGCCTGCCGAACAGACGCCGGAAGACATCGAAAAACTGGCCGAGGAACAGGAAAAACTGAAGTTGGAACAACTTCAGGAAAAAATTGAATCGATGCTCGACGCCAACGCCAAGCTGGCTGAATACAAAGACCAGATCAAGCTGGAAACCACGCCGGAAGGCTTGAAAATCCAGATTATCGATGCACAAAACCGGCCGATGTTCAAACTGGCCAGTTCCGGGATCGAAACTTATGCGCAGGCCATCCTCCGGGAACTGGCACCGGTCATCAACGAACTGCCGAATAAACTCAGTATCAACGGCCATACCGACTCCTTACCGTTTCCAAGTAACCGGACCGGTTATTCCAACTGGGAATTATCCAGCGACCGGGCCAACGTGGCGCGCCGCGAGCTGACCTTGGGCGGGCTCAGCGAAGCAAAAGTGCTGCGCGTGGTCGGTCTGGCCTCCAGTATTCCCTATAATAAGCAAAGCCCGGACGATCCGATGAATCGGCGGATTTCGATTATCGTGATGAATAAAAAAACCGAGAATCAGGTATTACACGAGGGCGCGGAAGACAAACCCAATGACGGCAGCACTGCAACCCCGAGTCTTCCGCCTATCTCGCCCACGATACAGCAAAATACTAAAATTTCCGGGACTGGGCAGTAAGCGACTGATACCTGCGGCCATCTTGCCCATTCCGCAATGCGTTTAGTCAAGGCTCTGCTCTGTCAGCTATTGGCTTTGGCCGTAGTGTTGGCACTTCGTTTATGGGCACCGGCGCCGATCACGCCTTGGCCAGCCGTGATCTTGCAGGCTCTATTGGCAGGGTTATTTTCGCGTTGGATCGGCCAACCGCTCTGGTGGCTGCCCATGCATTTGCTGTTCATGCCGGCAGTGTTGCTGAGCCAGACATTTCATTTGCCTGCTGGCTGGTATCTGCTGGGATTGCTGGGATTGGTCCTGGTATTTTGGGGGACGGTCAAAGGCGACGTGCCTTTATTTTTATCCTCCAACGCCGTCAGCGAGGCGCTGATAGCCATCGTTCGACGCGAACAGGCCCGCTCTTTTGCCGATATCGGCGCCGGCCTCGGTACCATAGTCGCGCCATTGGCGACTGCTTGCCCGGATGTGCGCATCCTGGCCTTGGAACGCGCACCGCTGCCGTGGCTATTTTCAGCTTGTCGTTGCCGTCGCCACCCGAATGTCCGTGCCAAACTCGCCAGTTTCTGGGATCTCGATTTGGGACAATTCGATGTGGTGTTTGCCTTTTTATCCCCCTTGGTCATGGCGAGGGTCGGCGCGAAGATTCGTCGGGAAATGCGGGGGGGCAGCTTGTTTGTGTCGTCCTCGTTTCCGATTCCGGAAGGTAACCCCGAGTCGGTATTGGATCTGGCGGATAGCCGTAAGACCAAGCTGTACTGCTATCGGATAGCGCCTTGACCGTTGTCGAATTCGGGCACCAGCAGTTTCAATCCCGCCAATAGCTGCTGGCTATCTTGTTGCCCGCAGGCGGCCTGCAAATTTTCGATCTGTTTAGCCCATTCCACCGAGTCATAGAGTCGGGCCTTGGCCAAACGCAATTTTTCATGGCTGGTGGCCATCAATTGCTCCTGATCGTGAAACAACTCTTCATACAGTTTTTCGCCGGGCCGTAGACCGACAAAGCTGATCTGAATATCTTTATTGGGCAATTTGCCGCTCAGGCGAATCATTTGTTCGGCCAGATAAGTAATCTTCACCGGCTCGCCCATGTCCAGCACGAATACCTCCCCGCCTTGACCTATGGTTTCCGCTTGCATGATCAACTGGCAGGCTTCCGGGATGGTCATAAAGTAGCGAGTAATCTCCGGATGGGTGACGGTGACCGGGCCGCCGGCTTTGATTTGTTCTCGAAACAACGGCACCACGCTGCCGGCCGAATCCAGAACGTTGCCGAAACGTACCGTGGTAAAGCGAGTGACGCTGGTCTGATCCAGGTTTTGGCAGAGAATTTCCGCCGCGCGCTTGGTCGCCCCCATCACATTGGTCGGATTGACGGCCTTGTCGGTGGAAATCAATACGAAGCGCGCCACGCCAGCGGCGATTGCGGTTTCGGCCAGGATTTTAGTACCGATCAGATTGTTATGCACCGCCTCGCGAATCTGACCTTCCAGCAAAGGTACGTGCTTATAAGCAGCGGCGTGAAACACGATTTCCGGTTGCTGCCCGGCGATTAAATGTTGCACCGCAATCGGGTCGGCGACATCGCCTAGCACCGCTTGATGTGATAAGTTCGGGAACAAGCGGGTCAAATCCGCATCGATTTTGTACAAATTGAATTCGCATTGATCAAACACAATCAATTTGCGCGGTTGGGCACGGGCGAGCTGTTTGCATAGTTCGGAGCCTATCGAACCGCCGCCGCCGGTGACTAGAATCGTCTTGTCATGCAAATGGGCCTTGATACCTTGCCAGTCCAGCTTGACCGGCGCCCGGCCCAGAATATCTTCAATGGAAACGCTTCTGAGGTTGGCTTTGGTGACCGCGCCGCTCAGCAGTTCCTTAACCGAGGGCAGCGTTTGAAAGTCGATATTACAGCCTTCGCAGATTTCCACGATACGGCGCATTTGGCTGTCGCTGGCGGACGGCACCGCGATCAGCACTGTTTCGATATCCCATTGCTCGACCAATGCCGGTATTTGCTCGACATTGCCGGCGACACGGATACCGCGAATTTCGCGCTTGAATTTGCCGTGATTGTCGTCCGCAAAAATCACCGGGATGTAACCGCTGTCTATGTTCGCCAATAAATCCCTGACCAGCATTTCACCCGCAGAACCCGCGCCGATAATCAGTGCGCGCCGGCCAATACGCTCGACAAATACTCGCTCCTTCCAGAAGCGGTACACCAGGCGCGGTATACTCAACAGGGAAAACAGGATCAATACATAAAGCGGGACCACCGAACGCGGTACACCGTGTAACCGGTCGTATAAAAATAGACTGGCGGCAATAATGAAGATACCGGTGAACACGGCTTTGCCGATCCGGATCAGATCAGGCAGCGAGGAAAACCGCCAAACGCCGCGATATAAACCAAACGTCCAAAACAAACTGACTTGGATGGCGATAACAAACGGTAAAAATAACAAGGCCGAATAAAAAAATTCATCGGGAATTTCATGCAGATTAAAGCGTAGCCAATACGCGCCGAACCAGGCCAGCGGGATCATGCACAAGTCGTGCAGAAGAATGGTAGTGCGGGAGCGAAATCGTAAGGTCACGGAACAATAAACTCGGTGTGGCCGGCCTTGAACCGGTAAGCCAGATAAATTAACGGCAGGTAGGCTAGCACCAGGCCGGCCAGCGCATGGCTGGGATGGATGAATATCCACAACGACAGCGGCAATAGCCAGCCCAGATTGATCACCCAACAAGTCAGCAATACCGCAAGATGACCATAACGTTTGGCGGCGAGCTGATAGGTGTGCGAGCAATGCGCGGCATACCATTTTTGGCCGCTGAACAACCGGTAACTTAGCGTATAGCTGGCATCCACCACGAACACGCCAAATAAAATCAAGCCGCAATACAACAACACAGCCGCTTGTTGGGCTGCCAGCAAAATCAATATGCCCAGCAGCAAGCCGAGAAAGCCGCTACCGACATCGCCCATGAAAATCTTAGCTTTCGGCCAATTCCAGATTACAAAACCGCCGCAAGCCGCAGCCAGGCTCAAGGCGATAGTACACAAGGATCGATCGATATAAAACAGATAAGCGGCCAAGGCCGAGGAAACGAACAGCGCTTCCGAGGCCGCTATGCCGTCGGTGCCGTCCATGAAATTGAACAGGTTTAAGGTCCAGACTAAAAACAAAATGCCGAGCGGATAAGCCAGCCAGCCCGGATTCAAGGTCAGCCGGCCGAGCATGGCGTCGAAAGGCGCCGGTATCAACAAAAGCGGTATACCGTTCATCAATAGTAGCGCGACGGCTGCCGCCAGCAAATGCGTGAAAAATCGCCAGCGGGCGGCGACCTCGCCGTGGTCGTCGCAAAAACCGATGGCGGCTACCAATAACGTGGAAGCGAATAGGGCGAGCGTGGTGCCGGCTAATTGACGATTGAAAAACAGCCAAAGTGTGGCGGCGCAAAACGCCAGCACGATCGCCAGTCCGCCGCCGCGCGGAGTCGGAACGCTGTGCGAACTACGATGATTGGGGATGTCCAGCACCTTGTTGTTTAAGGCGTAGCGGCGAATCAGACCGGTCAGAATGACGGCAAGCAGCAAAATAACGGTGAAAAGCAGTAGCACGCTGGATTAACTGAGAAAGCGAATAATGTCAGGCAGGGCTTCGGAAAGCGTATGTCGGGGCCGAAAGCCCAGCTCGCGGCAGATTTTATCAGACGAATACCAGGCCGAATCGGTTAATTTTTTCAGGCTGTCGCTGTCGATCGGCATTCGCCTTCCCAGCAGCCGGCCGAAACCGTCGCCCAATTTGGCCAAGGCATTTAATAACGGCATCGGCACTGACCAATCGATGCGCGGCCTGCCCAGCTCCGCTCTGATCTGATCGAAAATCTGTCGGGTGGAATAGTCATGGCTATCGGTGACGATGTAGATTTGGCCGGCCGCCGAGGATTTTTCCGCGGCTAGCATTGCCGCAGCTACTAGATCTTTGACATGCACCATCGACCGCCGGTTTGCCAATTCCGGTAACGGTGGGAAAAAACCTCGACGCACGGCCCTGATCATGCGCGGCAAATTGCCTTTCTCGGTATTGCCGTAGACCATGCTGGGCCGCAACACGACCGGATGAGGCACATAGCCGCCGTGCAAGACCAGTTGTTCGGCATCGTACTTGGATGCGCCATACGGGTCGTTGGCTGGTTCGATAACAGTTTCGTCCTGTGGTGGCCGGCCGCTAGCGCCGACCGCTTTAACGCTGCTGAAAAATACAAAAACTTTTACCCCGGCATCGCGAGCGGCTTCCAGTAATTTACGCGTGCCTTCGGCGTTGATTTGCCGATATTCCGATTCATCCTGCCTGTTTTCCGCCAAGGCGTGGGCCTTGCCGGCCAGATGGAACACCACCTCGATTCCAGCGCACAGGGCTGGCGGATAAGTGTCGGGCTTAGCCATATCCAAGACTATGCTGGCGCCATCGGAGCGGCCGGTCGTTCTGACCGCGCATCCCCGGTTCCGCAAGGCCAAGCAAAGCTCGGCGCCGATAAAACCGCTGGCACCGCTGACGAGGACTTGGCTTCCCTGCGTTAACATATTCTCGATGTCTTTTAATGGAGAGGGATTGATGAACCGCATTCAAAAATGCGGACGATTATAAAGCCGCCATCTGAAAATATTTGAAATAAAACGATTTCAGGCAGAGTGACAGGAAAATGGCTGTCCGGCATTGATTTAGCTTAGTGGGCAGGAGGTCCTTGCCTGTTGGCGGCGGTGATGCCGAGCGAAACGCTTTTCGGCGTTGCTTGGCTCAGGACCGGATAAAACCGCTCCCGAGCCAATAACCTCCGACCTATAAATCAGTCGGCTTTAATTGGCATTGCCATGGCTGGCAAACACCTCAAACTTGCCCTCTTTATCGAAGGAAACCACTTTATACGCGTCCTGTTGACCGCCCATTTCCATGCCAGGGCTGCCCATCGGCATGCCGGGCGCGGCGATGCCGGCGACTTTTGCCTTACTTTGCAATAATTTTTGAATGTCGGCGGCCGGCACATGGCCTTCGACAACGTAGCCGTCTACCACGGCAGTATGGCAGGAGGCCAATTTCTCGGGGATACCAAAGCGGGCTTTGATGGCATCCATGTCCTCGCTAATCACATCGTTGATCTTAAAGCCGCTTTGCTTGGCATGTTCCAGCCACTTGCCGCAACAGCCGCAAGTTGGGCTGCGGTAAACGGTCATTTCCATCGGTTTGCCGGTTTCTTCTGCGGCCAGCTCCAGGCTGAAGCTGGCACACAGCAACAGGCCCATTAATTGCAACGATTTCATAAACACCTCTTTATTCGCCGTGTAACGTAACGATGATAGTGCGACTGCCCGCGTGATTGCGATGCTCGCATAGATAGACGCCTTGCCAGACTCCCAGCGCCAGCTGGCCGTCGCTGATCGGAATAGTCAGCGAACTGCCCAGCATAACAGTCTTAATATGGGCCGGCATGTCGTCCGGTCCTTCGAACGTATGCCGGTAATATGGTTCATTTTCCGCGACCAATCGGGAAAAATAGCTTTCCAGGTCGCGGCGCACATCGGCATCGGCGTTCTCATTGATGGCTAGCGATGCCGAGGTGTGTTGTAAAAACAGATGCGCCAGGCCGATTTCAATGCTGTCGAGTTCGGGCAGCTGAGCGATAATCTCGCGGCTTATCAGATGAAAGCCACGCGGTTTAGCAGGCAGTTGGATGCGCTTTTGGACCCACATCGATTCATTCGTGATATTGCGGACTCAATTCCCGTACCGCATCGACCATCGCCTTGACGTGTTCCGGATTAATATCCGGCAAAATACCGTGTCCCAGGTTGAATACATGTCCCGAGCCGGCACCGAAACCATGTAGTACCTTGCCAACTTTTTCGCGTATCACTTCGGGTTGCGCATAGAGCGTGATCGGGTCCATATTGCCTTGCAAAGCCACCCGGTCGCCGACTCGGGCGCGGGCTTGGCCGATGTCGGTTTGCCAGTCCAGGCCCAGCGCCTCGTAGCCGGCGTCGGCCATTGCTTCCAGCCACAATCCGCCGCCCTTGGTGAATAGAATGGTCGGAATCTGCCGGCCGTCGTGCCGAGTGTTCAGCAACTCGCGCACTTGCCGCGCATAACGCAAGGAAAACTCCAGGTAATCATCATGGCTAAGTATGCCGCCCCAGGTATCGAAGACCATCACCGCATCGGCACCGGCGGCGATTTGCGCATTCAGATAAGATGCGACCGATTGCGCCAGTTTATCCAGCATTTGATGCAACAGTTGCGGCTGTTCGAACATCAGGCTTTTAACTTTTTGAAAGCTTTTGCTACTTTTACCTTCCACCATGTAGGTAGCCAGTGTCCACGGGCTGCCGGAAAAGCCGATCAACGGCACTCGGCCATGCAGATTGGTTTTGATCAAACGCACCGCATCGATCACATAGCGTAATTCGGTTTCCGGATCGGGAATCGGTAGCCTGGCGATGTCGGCGGCGGTTCTGACCGGATGCGCGAATTGCGGACCCTCGCCCTCGGCAAACGACAAGCCCAAACCCATCGCGTCGGGAATGGTCAGGATGTCGGAAAACAGAATCGCCGCATCGAAGCCGAATCGGTCTACGGGTTGCAAGGTCACTTCGCAAGCCAGTTCCGGATTGGTACAGAGCTGCATGAAACTGCCGGCCTTGGCACGTACTTCGCGATATTCGGGCAGATAACGCCCGGCTTGGCGCATCATCCAGACTGGGGTGCGCTCGACGGGCTGTCTTAACAAGGCTTTTAAGAATAAGTCGTTTTGTAAGTTAGTCATTCGTTTCAGTTAGGTGGGTAATCAGCGGCGGCTTTCTTTTTGCACGGCACTGAAGCGCTTTTCCAGCGCCTGTTTAAACTCGTCGGGCATTACTGCCTTAAACGCCTGGGCTTCGGCGACGGTTTGGAAAGAGCCGTAAATTACCACGTATTTCTCCTGATCGCCTTTGTTGATGGGGTAATATTTCAAGCCGCTCCTGTAATCGGCGTATTTTTTCTGGAACCGGATTGCAGCATCCTTATTGGAAAGCACCATCACTTGCAAGGTGTAGTTGCCGGGCGGTTGCGCCATGATCCAATCGCGTTCGCTGCCTTCCGGCAAAGGCTTGACCGGTTTTCGTTCGATTGGTTTCTCGACAGCTTGTTGGGGCAGTGGCTCGGCAGCCGGTAATGGGTCGGCGTTGGCCGCTTCCGGTTTGTTAACTACCGGTTCCGTTGGTGCCGGGGTTGTGGTGGCACTTATTGGAGTGGCCCCGGTTTCGCTTGATGCGGGTTGGCTTGCCGGCTGGATATTCACTGTTTCCGGCAGATGCTCGGGCTTGGATTCCGGTATGGCCGGGACAGAAACAACCGTTGGCGACGGGGCCGGCGCCGACAGCGCAGGTTCCGAAGTCGGTGTAGAAACTTGAGTTTGTTCGGCAGCGGGCTCGTTTACCGGTTGCGGTGTTGGTACTGGCAAGACCGGCAAAGATGCGATGTTTTCGGTCGTGGCATTGTCGATGCTGCTAGCTTGGCCGGCAACGGGCATGTTGCCCGCGATTTGTTGAGCGAACTCCGGCGGCAACAAAGATTTGACCACAAATCCAGCGCCGGCCAGGATGGCCACAATCGCGAGCCACAACCCCAATCTGCTGCTTTTACGGTTTTGGTAATCGGCCAGTTTGGGTAGTTCCGCCAGAATCTTACCGGGGATGCCGTGGGTATCGCGGTATAAGTCATCGACCAACGCGTCGCCGATGGCATTAAATGAGATGACCGCACCGGGTTGCGCCGACAGGTTTTGCAAATATTCGCCGCACTGTTTTTTATTGAGTGGCGGCAGTTCGATGAAATGGCAATCTTCCACCGCCTTGTCGGTGCCGCTTTTGATGTGAAACTGGTCGTGGCTCATCGCAAACACCAGCCGCAGGCCCGGCAGCGAATCGGCAAACTCCATCAGGGTTGAGATCAGGCCCGGCACCAGGGTGCCGGCATCGTCGACTAACAAGACCACTTTTTGTTTCGCGCAGAATTCGCGCAAGGCACTTAAATCAAACGCGGAAGCCTTGGTGATATTCAGACTGCGCAACAGATCGGTGATCAGGCTCTCGAAACTGGAGCTGGGCGATGCCGATAGCAAGGCAATCTCCCAGAGATCCTTGCGATTTTGGCGGACCGTCTCTAGCAGGGTGGTTTTACCGATGCCTTCCGGGCCGCAGACGATCAGCGATTGTTGCAGATTGGCCAGTAAATGCAGCAATAAATCCAGCTTTTGCGAGCGTTCCAAGGTAATCAAAGCCCGTTCGGCGTTATTGACTACCGATCTGCGCTGGTAACTGTAGGTCAGGTTGTCGTTATCCAGCATAAGCCTTCAAGCTTGCTTGTAACTGCGCCAGATCGACGTTGATCGGCAGCGAGGCTTTGCCGACCGCTTCCAGCAGAATCACCCGGATTTTGCCGTCGACATTTTTCTTATCGACTGCCATCAAATCGACATATTGCTCGGTGGTCATTTCCTTAGGTGGCGTCACCGGTAAGTGGGCGGCTTTGAAAATGGCGATAATCCGTTCGACGTCGGCATCGTTTAGCCAACCCAAGCGCCGCGACAAATCGGCGGCAAAGCAGGTGCCGATGGCGACCGCTTCGCCGTGCAAATAATGGCCGTAGCCGCAGCCGGTTTCGATGGCGTGGCCGAAGGTATGGCCGAGATTCAGCGTGGCGCGCACACCGGACTCGAATTCGTCTTCGCCGACCACCTCGGCTTTATTGATGCAGGAACGCTCGATGGCGTAAGCCAACGCGGCTTTCTCGCGCGCCAGCAACTTGCCCATATTGGCTTCCAGCCATTCTAAAAACGCGACGTCGCGAATCAGGCCGTATTTAATCACTTCCGCCAAGCCGGCCGATAGCTGCCTGTCGTCCAAGGTATCCAGCACATCGGCGTCGGCGATCACGCATTGCGGTTGATAAAACGCACCGATCATATTCTTGCCCAGCGGATGATTGACGCCGGTCTTGCCGCCGACCGAAGAATCGACCTGGGCCAGCAAGGTGGTGGGAATTTGAATAAAGGCGATGCCGCGCTGATAGCAAGCCGCCGCGAAGCCGCCCATATCGCCAATCACGCCGCCGCCCAAGGCAATCAAGGTGGCATTACGGCTAAATTTTTTAGCCAGCAACTGGTCGAAGATTTTTTCCAGATACTGCAAGGTCTTGAATTGCTCGCCATCCGGCAGAATCGCCGTTTGGACTTGATACGCCGTCAATGTGGCTTGCAACTTGGCCAGATACAAGGGTGCAATGGTGTCGTTAGTGACGATCAGCACCTGTTTGGAACGGATGTGTTGGCTCAACAATTCCGGTTGAGCCAACAAGCCGGAGCCAATGTAAATCGGGTAACTTCTATTGTTATCTAATGCAACTTGCAATTCTTTCATGATTTTCTAAAGCAGCTTGATATTGCTGCAAAATGGTTTTGACCACGGTTTTAGTGGGCAGCACGCCGGAATCGATCTTGAAATCGGCGCATTCGCTGTACAGCGGGTCGCGTTGCGCCAACAAGGTTTGCAGACGCTGCCTGGGGTTGTCGGTGCGTAATAGCGGCCGCTGGGTATCGTGCTTGGTGCGATGCAAAATCTTGTCGATCGAACAGTGCAGATACACCACAAAACCGTTTTCCTTCAGCGCTTGGCGATTTTCCGGCAGTAAAACGGCGCCGCCGCCGGTGGCCATCACAACCCCTTGCAACGCCGATAAATGATGAATCACGGTCTGTTCGCGCATCCTAAATCCTTCTTCGCCCTCGTAGGAAAAGATGGTCGGAATATCGACGCCGGTGCATTCCTCGATCACTTTATCGCTGTCGTAAAAAGGCCATTGCAAGGCTTTGGCAAGCTGTTTGCCGATGGTGGTTTTACCCACGCCCATCAGACCGATCAGATAGATATTTGCCGCTGGTTTCATTGCATTGGCTGATTTCGCGCATTAAAAAAACGCGAGCATTATGCCCACTTTTAACGGGGAGTGAAATTTTATGTGGTATTCGCCACCCACGAAACACACCGAGGCCGAACAGCCATCCAGGACTTTTTCACCTTTACTCCTGTGCCTTTCGCCTAATCCCTACTTACTAAACTGCGCCGCGATTTGCCCCTGGATTTTTTCCGCCATGGCTTTGCGGTCGGCGGCGTCGCGGATCGGTCGGCCGACCACGATGTAATCGGCGCCGTTTTGGATGGCTTGTTCTACGCTGACCGCACGCTTTTGATCGTCGTCCTCGCGGTTATCCACCGGCCTAATGCCGGGTGTAATCACCAGCAGTTTCTCGCCGAGCTGTTCGCGGATCATGGCGACTTCCAGACCTGATGAAACGATGCCATCACAGCCGATTTGCAGCGCTCGCTTGGCGCGCGACAGCACTAAATCCTTAACATCGCATTGAAAACCCAGATCGTCCAAATCGCCGCGGTCCAAACTGGTTAATGCGGTGACCGCCAACACTTTTAAGTCGCCCTTGGCTTGGGCCGCGGCTTCCATGATCGAATCGTTGCCGTGAATGGTGGCCAAATCGACGCCTTTATTGCTCAAGGCCTTGATGGCGCGGCCCACCGTGGCGGGAATATCGAAGAATTTCAGGTCGACGAAGACTTTTTTGTCGCGGGCCTTAAGCCACTCGATAAAACCGAAATAATCGCCGGACATGAACAACTCCATGCCCACTTTATAAAAAATCACCGCATCGCCCAGTTCTTCGACCAAGGCTTGTGCTTCGGCGATGCTGGAAACATCCAGCGCCATGATCAGGCGTTCGCGGACAGGAATGGCTTTGTTTGAGATGAATGAAGCTGTCATATGGATTCCGTAATTCTTTATTTGTACTTTTCAGCGCGAAGCAAAAACTTGTTCCTCTGATGAACATCGCAAAAACCCAACAGGGTTTACCGGCAAGCGCTTAACCCCACAAAATAAAACTATTGGGCTTGCGTTCGGCCCAACTTTTGCGGCATTCCACTTAATGCAAGCTGTATAAAAGTGACGCCCAACGATTACCGTTTGCCTAACCGTACGTCCGGAAGCGGCTTCGACTTTACTCGAAGCGTTGCCAGCGAGCGTGTCATAAAACGCATTGAAATTCGGTCCGCCTTTTTGACCTGCCGCACCGCATGCCGCTCATTAAGCTTTCATTAAGCTGCAATAAACTTGTTATATAGTTCTATAATCAAACAAACAGGGGATGTTCTCATTAAGCTAATCAGTATATTTGATATGACTCAGTTTCGCCCAAAAGGATTTATTCGACCGCTACAGCCTGAACTGCAAAGTATAAAGTGGGCCATGGACACAGCCTTGATTTTTATCACGCTGTATGTGTCTTTAAATATTTATGGCGAGCCATTCGGTCGCGAGTACTTGGGTCTGTTCGTGGTCTGTACCTTGCTGTTCGGCATTTTTGCCGAGCACCAGGCAATTTATCAGGGCTGGCGCGGCGACCCAATGTTTGACGATGCCGTACGCATCCTAATGTCATGGATGATCGCTTTTGCAATAATAGCCAGTAGTTTTTTCGTATTCGACCTGGGATTCGAATACTCCAGGCAAGTCCTGGAATTGTGGCTACCGTTAGCACCGTTAAGCGTCATCACGCTGCATGCTCTGCGGCGCACCGCGTTGTCGTATCTGCGGATACAGGGCTTGAATACACGCACCTACGCCATTTTGGGCGGCAACGCGCTGGGCAAGCATTTAAACAATGCACTAACCGAAATGCCTTGGCTGGGCTATCGATTTGCCGGATTTTTCGACGACCGTATCGAGAACACACAACGCCGCCAGGAAGAAGAGATGGTCGAAACCATCGTCGGAGATTTCAAAACCTTGCTGGAAAAGTCCAAGAGTGGAGAAATCGATCATATCTACATCACTCTGCCACTACGCGCAGAAAAACGGATTAACCAACTTATCCGCGAATTGGCCGACAGCACCGTGTCGGTTAACATCGTGCCGGATTTTTTTACTTTTAACCTGATGCAGTCTAAACTCAGCAGCGTCAAAGGCATCCCGGTCGTCAGCATTTTCGATACGCCATTAAACTCCTCGCTGGACGGCGCCTCCAAGCGCCTTTTGGACTTGCTGTTGTGCCTGGTCATCTTGCCGCTTATCGCCCTGCCGATGCTGATCATCGCTATCGCCATTAAACTGACCTCGCCGGGACCGGTTATATTTAAGCAACTGCGTTACGGCGTTAAAGGCGAGCCTATCGAGGTTTGGAAATTCCGGTCGATGACGGTATGCGAGAACGGCGACAGCATCAAGCAGGCGACTGCCAACGACAGCCGGGTGACGCCCTTGGGCGGCTTTTTGCGGCGCACCTCGCTGGACGAACTGCCCCAGTTTCTGAATGTATTGAGCGGCACCATGTCGGTGGTCGGCCCCCGCCCGCACGCCGTCGCTCACAACGAGTACTACCGCAAACATATCCAAGGCTACATGCTGCGGCACAAAATGAAGCCAGGCATCACCGGCTTAGCCCAGATTAGCGGCTGCCGAGGCGAAACCGACACTATCGACAAAATGGAACGGCGGATTCACCACGATTTGGAATACATTCGGCAATGGTCCATTATTCTGGATTTAAAAATCGTCATCTTGACGGTTTTTAAAGGCTTTATCGGGCAGCAAGCTTATTAGAAGCCTGAAGCATGTTCGTAGCGCCTAATCTGGACCGTTTGTTGCCAGAAATGCAGAAACAAACTCGTCCAGGCGTGACCGCTCAACATCCGGATTATCACTATCGACATCATTAATGGCTAAATTCAAAGGCAATCGCAAACTGGCAATGTTGTTCATCCTGCTGAGTATCGGCTGGATAGGCATTCTGTTCGCAGAATCGTCACAACCACCGGCTAAAATTATGGGCGAAGTTTCCGGGCTGGATAAACTGGCTCACTTTGTGGCATTTGGAGTTTTAGCGTTTTTCTTGTGCGCCGTAGCTTTTTGTGTAAACGATAAGCCGGCCGTGCCGCTATTTTCCATGCCCTTATTGGTGTCGGCCTTATCGGGTATCCTTGAAGAAGGCTATCAAATGACCGTACCCGGTCGCGCAGGAAGCTTGTTGGATTTAACAGCGGATTTATCCGGTGCAGCGTTTGTCATTTTGTTGGTTAATCGCTACTGTATAAAACGCTCCTGCCATTAGCAATTGCTTGCATATTTTAATAAAACTCTCATAACTTCGAAATAAAATAATGCAAGCATCAAAAAGAGTGGTTAAGAATACCAGCATTCTATATGCCCGCATGCTGCTTACAGTCTTCATTTCTTTATATACCACACGCCTAACCTTAGCCAATTTAGGAGCCGACAATTTCGGTTTATTTGGCTTGGTCGGTGGCGTTATTGCGATGCTTGGTTTTTTAAGTACCACTATGTCAAGCGCAACACAGCGCTTTATATCAATCGCTCAAGGGGCGGGCGAGTTCGATAAATTAAGGCGCATATTTAACATAAGCCTGGTATTGCACTGGGTGACAGCTTTTCTTGTTCTATTAATATTAGAGATTGCCGGTTATTTTTTTTTTAACGGAACCCTAAATATTTCTGAAGGCCGCATAGAAGTAGCCAAGCTGATATATCAATTTATGGTGATGAGCGCATTATTCACCATCATTTCGGTGCCTTATGAAGCTGTTATTACCTCCCATGAAAACATGCTGGTTTATGCGATTTTGGGTTTTATAGAGTCGCTTCTAAAGTTAGGAATTGCTTACTTTATTGTTTATAGCACTTATGATCGGCTGCTTACGTATGGATTTTTAATGGCTTTACTATCGGTATTCTTGTTATTCATTAAACAAGTTTACTGCCGTTGTAAGTATCAAGAATGTTCGGTGGATGTTTTTCAAAACTTCGATAAAAAAATATTCCGACAAATGACAAGTTTTGCTAGCTGGTCTTTTTTAGGCTCTACGACTTCGCTTGTCGCTAATTACGGACAAGGCGTCGTTCTGAATATGTTTTTTGGAACCACGGTGAATGCCGCTCAAAACATTGCAAATCAGCTAAATGGACAATTAGGCGCATTTTCTGTCAATATGTTGAAGGCATTAACCCCTTTAATAAACAAAAGTGAAGGATCTGGAAATAGGGAGTTAATGTTAAAAGCAACCATGATGGGCAGCAAGGTTTCGTTCTTTTTGGTTATGGCTTTCCATATTCCCGTACTAATTGAAATGCCACTTATATTGAAACTATGGCTGGCTGATGTGCCCGATTTTACGGTTATATTTTGTCGCCTGTTATTAATAAGAATCCTAATTGAGCATTTATTCCATCCCGTGGTTTCTGCGATAGTAGCAGTGGGAAATATCAAGTCATATCAGATAGCGAGCTCTTTGTTGCTACTACTGCCTCTGCCTGTGTCTTATTTTCTATATACTGCACAGCAACCTGCTTACGCCATTTATGTGGTGTTTATAATTTATACAATTATTTCGTCGGCTATAATCGTTTTTTATGCTATAAAACATTGCGATTTATCGCCATCGGCTTTTATGTTGAACGTGATATTGCGCTGTAGCCTGACATTTATACTTGTTTTTGGAGCTTCGTTTGTTCCGCATTATTTTATTGATCTTGATCCGATTCGCTTGACCTCTACAATTTTAACAAGTGCAACTGCTTACCTGTTGGTAGTTTTTTTTATAGGCTTTTCAAGAGAAGAAAGATCTCATATCAAGAAACTCGTATCATCAATGTTTAAAAAACCTTCGGTAATAAAATGATCACAGTAGTCATTCCTCTTTACAATAAAGCCCATATGATAATGCGGACTTTAGCCTCCGTACTGACTCAGACTTATAAAGATTTTGAAGTTATTATAGTTAATGATGGTTCCACAGATGACGGCGTTGATGTAATAAATAGCTTCACTTCGGACCCACGAGTAAAAATAGTCGAGCAAAAAAATCAAGGCGTCAGCGTCGCACGCAATACCGGGGTAGCCCGCGCCAAATACAATTATATTGCTTTTTTAGATGCCGATGACGAATGGCTGCCAGGGTATTTAGATAAATTGAAAGAAGCTATTGAGTTATTTCCAGACGCAAGCATGTATGGATTCCCAAGCTGGCATAGAAATATATTGACTGGGCAAGCAGGCAATACCACTTTGAATAGATACAAAAGTAAAATTCAGATAGTTGAGTACTTTGAAAACCCGCACACCATGCCACATACAAGCGCCATGACTATTTCAAAGCGCTTTTTCAACATGCTCGATAACG
Source organism: Methylomonas montana (assembly GCF_030490285.1). NCBI lineage: Bacteria > Pseudomonadati > Pseudomonadota > Gammaproteobacteria > Methylococcales > Methylococcaceae > Methylomonas > Methylomonas montana. The sequence goes on from NZ_CP129884.1 coordinate 4,172,449, forward strand.
GACATGGCTTTCCAGTCGGTAAGAAATTATGCGAAGACTGGAGTTGTTTTAATCGTATCGCGTTCCTGGGAGAATTCGTATATATAGGCTTTCCGCTAGGAATTAGAAATAATGGCGTATCTGGACAAATCACAGGCATAAAAAAAGAAGGAAATAGTGAGCTGATGCAGGATGTGGTTGATTTTTTTAACTTAACACATGAGTTTGCTCTAAATCATCCAGATAAAATCAGACTATTCAAGATTTTCTTTAGGTATGACCTCAGAAACAGGATGTTGGTCGCGCTTAGAGATAACGACTATGTAACACTTAAATTTTACTTTGACCGCCTAAACAAAGAATGCTTGAGCGAATTAAATAGTTTAGAAATAAAGCTTTACTCGATCAGATTTCTTAATTTTTTTGCAAAACTATATGTGTATTTTACAAAGCTTATGTGGCGCACACATGGCTTCCCGATAGTTGGAAAACCAGATTGAGTAATGCTTTTAATATCTGAAGGAGTCTGAATGCGTTGGTTTTACATACCAAATGAAAACACGGAAGGTGACCAAATTGGTCCGCGCATGGCGTTTGAAAAACTGTATCGCGAAGGCGTTTTTTCCGCGTACACCGCCTATTCTTATTTAGTGCGGCAAAATGCCTTAGGGAACCATCATGACGCATTGAATGAACTCTTGGAGTCTGCCCGCGCTTTTGCGCCGAATGTCATATTTATTCAGCATCCCAGTAATCGCTATCCAATGGACAAGGGATTTTTGCAACAACTCAAGAGCATACCAAGCCAACCTAAATTGGTTTTATATGAAGAAGACCCTTATGGTTATTTGGTCAAACGCATGGATGCCACCGTGATAGCTGTTCTCTCTCAATCCGATATTTGTTTTTTGGGAGGAACAGGATATTTAGCGGATATGGCCCATAGTGCCGGAGCCAAAAAAATTCGATTTGCCTTGCATTCTTACGACAGTCATCGGTTTGGAACGCCGTGGCAACCAACGACAACCCGTCGCTATGACGCCATCATGATTGCCAATCTCCCTTGTCTAAAACGGATACCCTGGCTACACGTTCCCGGTGGGCGAAGCAGGAAAAACACCGCACGCGGGCTATACAAATTTCTGGGCGATCGATTTGCGGTGTATGGTGGCGACCTAGGTTGGCAGGGCGAGCCTTATTGCAAAGGAAAAATCCGATATGACGAGCAGGGAACCGCGATTCGTGATGCTTGGATGAGCGTTAACTGGGGACAGTACGATGGGATTGCCATGTACACTTCCGACCGCTTTCCGATTAGCCTGGCATGCGGAGTGCCACATATCACCAATTACCAACCCGGCTATGAACATGTGTTTGCCAATATTCCCGGCTTATTCGTCATTAAAAGCCCACGGGAGGCAGTAGATGTTGCACTGTACATCCTGAGCCTGACCGTCGAACAACGTAATGAATTGGGTTTTCAGGCGGCCGAATACGCCCGCCAACACCTGGAAGTCACCGTAGTTTATGCCAATATGGTTTCTGTGATTCATGAGCAGCTGTTTGGTTGTCACGCGCCTTCGGCCCAAGGCGAATCGCTGTGACATTACACATTGGCATTGCCGGGCCCATTGCCACAGAATACATTGCAGACTTGCTGACCGAAGGCGCTAGCGACCTACCGGTTGGTTATCCAGGTGCACCGCTCACAGGTGTTTTGATTACTGAATTATTAAGGCTAGGGTACAAAGTATCCGCTTTCACCACAGATCCTTCGCTCTATCCGCATTCAGGGCCAGTTAAAGCCAGCGGGGTAAATTTCGATTTCTACATTTGCCCCGCTCGCCCACGAGCCTGGCGCTTTAATAAGAACCATGTCGGTCGTGCAATCGATGGTTTTGCTTATGAAAGACAGCAATTGTTTAATGCTATGAAATTAGCAAACCCCAACATTATTCATGCTCACTGGACCTACGAATTTGCTCTGGCCGCCATCAAAACCGGACTGCCACATCTAATCACCTGCCATGATGCTCCGGCGGCAGTGCTTCGCCATACGCGCAGCCCCTATCGGGCCATTCGCTACCTAATGGCCCGCCAAGTGTTTTGGAAAGGACAGCATTTCTCCGCTGTTTCTAACTATATGTCCGAGGCTGTACAACATTACACAAGCCAAGCTATTAACGTTATTCCCAATCCATTAGCCAATTACGTAATATCTAACGGACGAATACGAACTAGGCCGCCAGTAAAACATATCGGTATGGTTTGTAATGGCTGGGATGATCTTAAAAATCCCAAAGCGGCATTAATGGCTTTCGCCAAAATACATCGTAACGAGCCAATGTCGGAATTGCATCTCTTTGGCCGCGAGTTCGGTGCAGGGGAATCCGCGCAACAATGGTGTCAGCAGCAGGGGATCGCAGCCGGCATGATATTTCATGGTGCCACTCCGCATAAGCAGTTGATTGAACGCCTTAATAGGCTGGACTTGCTGCTGCATCCCTCCCTGGAAGAATCCTTTGGCGTTGTAATTGCGGAGGCCATGGCGCTAGGCCTGCCGATAGTCGCCGGTAGCCGTAGCGGCGCGGTGCCCTGGGTAGTCGGTATCGACGAGACGACTGACAACCGCTGCTGCGCGGTACTGACAGATGTATCCGATCTGGCCAATATTGCTTCAGCCATAGAAGAAGCATTTGATGAATATTATAGCGAGCGCTCATCATCAGGCCATACCCGAGCACTAAGGATGTTCGCACCCAAAGCGATAAGCGAATCGTACTTAGCAATGTACCGGCAGGCGTTGCTTACTGACACCATACCAAAAATCTAATAGCCAAGACATATATGGCCGCGAAAATAATGTTTTATACAGTTCTGCGTCTGCGTGACGCTGTCTTGAAAAGATGGTGGAATTTTAGTGGTCGATTACTGTTACGCGCATCTGGCGTTGACACTCAATATCGGACAATTCTTTACGGTTATCCCATCGTCACACTGTGTCCAGATAGTAAAGTGATATTTGGAGATGGAGTTATGCTTTGTTCGGACTCGCGCTTCACCGCCTTAGGCAGCTCCAGACCGGTAATAATTCGAACACTGAGGCCTAAATCGCAGATTACTATCGGTGCAAATACCGGGCTAAGTGGAACGGTCATTTGTTCGGCAGTTTCCGTAGAAATTGGCTCCGAATGTTTGCTAGGTGCTGATGTGCAAATATTTGACACCGATTTTCATAAAATAGAGCCTAAAAATAGGAGATTCGACAAGTCTCCCGATAAAGTCCGATGTGCGCCGGTGGTAATAGAAGACAACGTATTTATCGGCGCCGGCAGCAAAGTCATGAAAGGGGTCAAAATCGGTCGCAATAGTGTGATTGGCGCCGGGTCGATTGTGACAAAAGATATTCCTTGCAATTCTATTGCTGTCGGTAATCCCGCGAAAGTTATAGGGTCGGTGCTTTAAAAGTTGTGGCCGAAAACCAATCCTGTTTTATATTAATTAAGCTTTGACATGATAGAAGTAATCGTTGCCTTATTTTTTTGCATTTTTATTATATTGCGGCCAACCGCCATACCCTACTTAGCCTTGATCTATTTATTCATAAACGGCCTGGCTAGCCGAGCATTTATGAGTCACTTAAAAGTAACTTTGGGCAGCGTCAATGCATTCCCTTTAGACTTGCTTTATGCGCTTGCAGCAATATTTGCGTTGGTTTATTTTATAAAGTATTTTTATAGAAACACTAAAAGACCTAACGCATCGGAAACCAAGACAACAGCCATATTTGTTTTATTATTTATCTTTTTATTTGTCGGCAAATTAATGATCGGCTTTCTTAATAACCTACCATTCGATAGTTTGTTAAGAATGTTTATGACCGACACGCCGGCAATCTATTTTTTTCTACCGCTAGCGATCTATAAAGACGTTAGCCAGCTAAAGCGTTTAATTAAATTTGCTGTCTTTCTTTCGTTAGTGTTTCCACTCTATCAGCCCTTTTTACTAAATTCGGATGATACAAAACTGGCGTTGAACGCCCAAGATACGTTAAGACTTGGCTTTGGCGACGGCAACATCCTGCTGGGACTTGGCGCCATTGCTCTGCTTTGCTGGGAATATAAGAAATATCTTACCTTTCTTCCTCTCTCCGGCGTGATGATGCTTGGACACCGATCGTCCTTCATAGCCATAGGTCTTGCATTTATGGCCTTATCTTTTTTTAAAGGAAAAAAAATTAAAACTCTCATTCTGATGGGGGTGGCAGGAGCGCTAGTTATTGTCATGCTTTCGATTCTCCAGGCGTTTGCCAATGTTAATATGCTGGACAAACTCCTAAGCCGTGTGGAACAAACCTTTGACCCCACTAAAACCACTATTGTCCGCGCAAGAGTCATTACAACGGTAATCGAGGAGTTAGAAAAACGACCTTTTACCGGACTGGAATATAAAGAGCTTCAAGAAGTCATCAAACGCTCAGAGTTTAGTCCGCGCGACTTCAATATTTATCACCCCCATAATTTTGTTTATTCTTCGTTAATGAATACCGGCATTATTGGCACTCTTTTACTGTTTACCATAATTTTCAGGTCAATGAAAACAGCTTATAAACTCGCGCGTACTGAAGTTTTTAAATTACAAGGCGCTTATTTATATAGTTATATTTTATTCTTTTTAATTTTTTCGGCGATGAATACCTCCATGACAACATGTGGATATGTCTTCTGGTTTTTATGCGGTGTTACTTTCTGGTTTTTTAATCAATATAAGGCCGCTAGGCAATCGTCATGAAAATCTGGATTTGCATACCCGTTTTTAACCGCATTGAATTTACTCTGAAATGTTTGGCAACCCTTAAAACGCAAACCTTTCAAAATTTCGGCGTGGTTATTTGCGATCACGGTTCCACGGATGGCAGCACGCAGCGCATCAACCGGGACTTTCCGGACGTGGTTGTGCTCAACGCCGACGACAGTTTGTGGTGGACGGGGGCGATGAATCGCTGCGTTGAATACGTATTGCAACACGCCGCCGAGCAAGACTATCTATTGACCTTGAACAACGATACCGAGCTGCCGCCCGACTATCTGGCCGAATTAGCCGTCCAAAGCACTCAATACCCGCATGCGGTTTTAACCTCGGTGGTCCATGACGTCGCCACCGGCGAGCGTGTCAGCGACGGTTACCGTCAAAGTTGGCTGGCCGCAAAAGACCGGGCAGTGTCGTTTGAAAAACATCATCTGCCGGGCGACGACAACGTGATGGCCGTGACGCTGGCGTCCGGGCGGGGCACATTGTTTCCCATGGAGGTATTTCGGATTGTGGGTTTGTACGACGAGCGTCATTTGCCGCACTACGCCGCCGATTACGATTTCAGCCATAAAGCCCAACGGGCAGGCTTCCCGGCTTATGTGTGCAAGAGCTGTCGGGTTTTTTCCCATGTGGCCGCCACCGGCATGACGACGGTGCGTGATACTTTGTCGTTAAAAGGCTTTATCACTTTTTTAACCAGTATTAAATCGCCCGCCAATCTGAAAACGCGTTGGTGGTATGGCTGGAATAATTGCCCGAAAGCGCTTTTTCCAAGTTATATCGTTTTGGATGTGATACGACTGGTTGGCGGTTATTTCAGGCATTTTTTGTTGATTAATGCCGAACTCAATAAAGTGTAAACCAACGTTCAAGGCCAATAGGCTGGGCCAAGGCTAACGCCTACCCAAGCTGGCCACCATGCAATTTCTAAAATTCAAATAGGAAACGTCTATGTCATTTTATGGCTACTACGCATCGCGCGATAGGAATAAATTTGGAGAAATCATAAAAAAGAAATTTGCTCAAATAGTATTTGATCTCACTGCAAAACATGGAACGACAGACTCTATTTTAGAAATCGGTCCTGGCGACGGCTATGTGGCAGATATTGCATTGGCACAGGGAATCACTTATTCGGCGATTGAAGGTAGTTCAAAAATTGCCGAAAAATTGGCGGAAAGAAATATTAACGTGCACTGTTCTTTTGTTCCGCCACTACCAAACATCGGCAATGAAGTAAGCTGTTGCATACTGCTGCATGTGTTGGAACATATGGATAATCATGCAAAAGCGTCTGAATTACTCGGCAACATCCATGCAATATTGAAAGAAGACGGACTTATTATTGTGGCTGTGCCTGATTATTTAAGCTGGGGAAAGCTGTTTTTTGATTGCGATTACACCCACTCTTATCCATTAACAAAAAGGCGTTTAAATAGATTATTTGAGGATAATGGATTTAGCATTATTTTGAATGAGCACTACTCAGGGTGTTATGTAGGAAAAATACCTTTTATTTTTGCAAAAATACTGAGTATTTTTTATTCGGATACGCTCAATTCAATTTTCTTTGGAAAAAGCGACTTGCTTTACCGGGGCGTTCTCACCTTCATGCCAAACTTATTGGTTGTCGCCAGAAAGTCCTGATTGAAAATTCAGTATTTATATTAAAAAAACGCTCACTAGTTCAGATTATCGCTGATGAAAAAAGTAGTTTTGCTCAACTATAGATTGTTCCATTACCGCATGGAATTACTCAACCGATTACGCAAGGTTTGCGCCGATCGAGGCATTGATATTCACCTTGTGCACGGCCAAGCAACAAAACGTGAAGAACAAAAGAAGGACTGCGGTTTTTTGCCCTGGGCCGACGTGGTGGTAAATCGCTATGTCTCCATCGGCAATAAAGACATCCTTTGGCAGCCTTTTCCAGCCAAACATCGCGATGCCGACTTGGTGGTGTTGATGCAGGAGAACCGGCTAATGTCCAATTACCCTTGGTTATTCCTGCGTGGCTTGCATCGATCAAAAGTGGCTTATTGGGGACATGGCCGCAATTTTCAGTCGACGCGTCCAACCGGCCTGTTCGAAAGGTGGAAGCAACTTCTAGTGGGCCGCGTCGACTGGTGGTTTGCTTATACCGACCTGACCAAGGCTATTCTGCTAGCCGACGGTTATCCGAGCGAGCGGATTACGGTGTTGGACAATGCCATCGATAACGAAAGCTTTGTGGCCGATTTGGCCGCGGTTTCCGATGCCCGCCTGGCAGACTTGCGCCATCAGCTTGATGTACCCGCAGACGCCCAAGTCGGTTTGTATTGCGGCTCGCTGTATCCCGACAAACGCCTGGATTACATGGTGGCGGCGGCCGACAAAATTCGGGCGGCATTGCCTAATTTTCATTTGCTGATTATCGGCGACGGCCCCAGTGCGGGTGACATTAAAGCGGCGGCGGCATCGCGGCCTTGGCTGCATTGGTTGGGCGTCCGCAAAGGCATCGAAAAAGCCGAATATTTTCGCTTGGCTCATCTGGTGTTAAATCCCGGATTGGTGGGCTTGCATGTGCTGGATTCGTTTTGCGCCGGTGTGCCGATGGTCACCACCACCGATGCTCGTCACAGCCCGGAAATTGCTTACCTTAAAGATGGCGAGAACGGCTTGGTGGTGGCTGGCGATGCCGAAGTTTATGCCAATGCCATCATCGATTTATTCCAAAACCCGCCGCGCTACGCGCAGTTACAAACAAGAGCCCTTGCCGACGCGCAACGCTACACCTTGCAGAATATGGTGGAGCATTTTGCCGATGGGATTGAGCGTTGTCTGAATATGGAACGGAAGTTCTAGCAGTTAGCAGTGCTGACGGATAAGTTTTTTAAAAATTGAAGACGAATGAGGAAACAATCGTGACGATGTCAGTTAATCGGATTATGGATATCCCTGTCTATTCAGGCCCGCCATCCGTGGTGTTGGAAGAGATGGATAGAGTAATCTCCGCTCGCAAAATGGGGGCTTATATTTCCATTACCAATACCGAGTCGATGTACCACGCTTTAAGGCGTCCAGATCATCTTAAATTTATTCAAGAAGCCAATTTTTCTTTATGCGATGGGGTGGGCGTGATTGCCGCCGGGTATTTTTGGGGGCTAAAGATCAACCGCTACAACGGCCCCATCCTGCAGCTGGATTGCAGCGAATATGGCCAGTCCAGGGGATGGCGTCACTTCTTCTATGGCGGCAAGGAGGGCGTCGCAGAATTAATGTCCGAAAAACTTAAAGAACAGTTTCCGCAGTTGCAAGTGGTGGGCACTTATTGTCCGCCATTTCGCGAACTGACCGAGCAGGAAGACGAAGACGTGGTCAGGATGATCAACGAATGCCAGCCGGATATTGTCTGGGTCGGCCTGGGGTTAGTTAAGCAAGAGGCGTGGATTGCCAAGCATCTACACCGGGTGAAAGCGCCCTGGATGGTTGGCGTTGGCGCGTCATTCGACTATCACTCGGGCGCCGTGCCCTGGGCACCGCTCTGGATTCGGGCGCTGGGGCTGGAATGGGTTTTTAGATTGATTATCCAGCCCAAGTTGCGTGCCAAGCGCTATTGGTGGTCGTTTGTGTTTGTTGCCGAGGCGGCATTGGCCGGGATGATGCAGCGGTTTCAAGGTGTAAAAGTTAATTCTTAAGGAGTGGTATTGTGGTTCGTGTAGCGGTTGTAGGTTTAGGAAAAATGGGCTTGTCGCATCTCGCCATTATCAAAGCACATCCGAACGTGGAAGTTGCAGCGGTCTGCGATGCCGCAGGTTATGTTTTGGACGTGCTGAATAAATATACCGGCGTGCGCACTTTTACGGATTACGACGCCATGCTGCGCGACGCCGAACTGGATGCTGTCATTATCGCCACGCCATCCAGCATGCATGGCCCCATGGTGCGCAAGGCACTCGACCAGGGTTTGCACGTATTCTGCGAAAAGCCGTTCAGTGTGGATAGTCAAGAGGCGGATGAATTGGCGGCGTTGGCGGTCGAAAAAGGCGTCGTCAACCAGGTGGGCTATCACTACCGTTTTGTTGGGGCTTTCCAGGAAGTAAAGCGCCTTCTCGAGTTAGGCGCCATTGGCGAGGTATCGCATGTGCTCGCCGAAGCTTACGGCCCCGTGGTGATGCGGCCGAAGGGCAGTTCATGGCGCACCCAGCGCACGGCTGGCGGCGGCTGTCTCTATGACTACGCCGCGCACCCGCTCAACTTATTGAATTGGTATCTGGGCATGCCTCACGGTGTTGGCGGCAGCATATTGAACAGCATTTTTTCAAAAGAAACCGACGACGAAGTATTCGGCACACTGTATTTCGATGGTGGTAAGAGCGCGCAAATATCAGTCAACTGGAGCGACGAATCTTATCGGAAGATGAGCACGAAGATTAGTATTTGGGGCACAACCGGCCGGATTATTGCCGATCGGCAGGAAATACAGGTTTATCTGCGAGATACCGCAAGGATACCCGATGGTTATCAATTGGGTTGGAATGTTCGCAATACCACCGAATTGACCGATGAAGTTTGGTTCTACGTCAGAGGCGAAGAATATTCGGCGCAACTCGATTATTTCGTTAACTGTATTGCGGAAAAACGCTTGGAAAACGTCAATTCATTTACCAGCGCCGCAGAAACCGACAAGGTCATCGCCATGATGATTGCCGATGCACAAAAAGGCGCGTCGGTCGGTAATGACCAGGTTTTGTCGGTCGCTCCCACCAAGAAACGCGGCATCTTTTCTTTTTTGCAATCTTGATAGCTCAAGTTCAGCGGACGAACAGACTCCGCTTTTGCAATGTTAAATAATATGGCAACCCTTTGAGGTTTGGAGTTTTTTTGAATGGATAAACTACTTTTTGGCGACAATCAATTCTTCGGCGTTAATCATATGTCGGAAGAAAAAGCTCGCAGCCAGGCGATGCGATTTCAAGATATTAACACCGTCATTGAAGTGCTGGACAACGCCTATGATGAAGGAATCAAGACTTTCATGTGCACCACACACGAACGGATTGCGCTGGTGTGTGATCATATGCGCGCGAACCCTGAACGCTATGCGGACTACCAATTTTTCCCCTGCATGCCTTATGCGCACAAATACGCAAATGCCATGACCGACCACGGCTTATTGGGGGCGATTAAGCATTTTCTGCCGGATGAGGGCTTTATTGACTCCGCGGTGCGCGGCGGCATGTCCTTAGCGAAGAAAGATATCGAGGGCATTACCACGCTGTTGATCGATGCGGAAATGAAGATGTTTTCCGGACTGCAAACGCCGGTGATTTTTCTGCAAAACGTCGTCGTGGATTTTCTGTTGGGATTGGGCTTTAACGAGGCTTTTCGCATCTTCGCCAACCATGTCAAAACCCGTTATGGTGCGGAACCGGGATTTATCACCATGAACATGCCCAAATTATTGGACGTTTTGGAAAGCCTTGGAATAGATAATCCAATCGTTTGCGCCAATATCAATAAAGTGGGCTTTCGTATGTCCGGCGGCTTCGAGGCTTACGAGAGGGTGTTGAAGGAAAAGAAATTTCGGGCGATCGCCATGTCGGTATTTGCCTCGGGCGCTATCCCGCCTAAAGAAGCCATCGAATGGGTTTGCCAGCAACCGAATATCGAATCGATTGTGTTCGGCGCATCAAGCCGAGGTAATATTCATTCAACGCGGGAATTGGTCGACAGCTACTGGCCAAAGAAACCCGTATAAGTTGTGGTCATCTCCTCGACTACCGTTAAGTGAAGCGGTCGGTCTCTTCTCCCTTCGGCGGGGACTATCGTAAAAGTCAAGAGTAGGTTGGGCAGAGCATAGCGAAGCCCAACAAAATCGAAATGTTGGGTTTCATCGTATTCAGACCAACCTACCTTTTACGACAACTTCCGAAGGGATGAGGTTGGGGTGAGTGCGTCCAAATTCTCTGGTATTAATTTCCCTCTCCCTCTTGCACATTTGCGAGCATTTTTATTGAATGAGGCCTATATCGCTTGGTAAGGGTTGAAAACCGATGTCTTTAATAGGCGACCCGGCACAGGTGATCATTTTTTTGTTAACGATGGTCACGCACGGGTCGGCAATAATGCCGTTTTTGTCTATGCCTTGCGCCACCCATTCCGACCAAGGTGCTCCGCCGACTTTATGGTTCAATTCAAGCACGTTATAGTCGACCGCCAGTTTGCCTGTAGTGGACCAAATTATATTATCGGCAATAACCGTAGAATCCCTCGGTAAAAAATATCGAAATGAATAACCACCCGGTTTGCTGGTAACAAATATATTGCGCTCTATCCGGTTTCCTTCGGGCCAGGCTTTATTATGCATGGGAGTAGCCAATTCCGGATATTTTTGCTTCCAAATTTCTGTCATATAGGGCGACGTATCCAGTGTTTTTTGAATTTGATCCAAAAAAACAGGCGGGATCAGAGAAACCCATATCGTAAAATCATTGGTTTTAAAATAGTTATTGTAAATTTTATTGTCTCTCCCGCCATGAATATGGAGCGACATAGCGACGTTTTCAAAAATATTACCACTGACATCAAAGCCGCTGGCACCGTCATCCAAATATACCCCTATAGCATAATTTGGCGATTGGTAAACCACTTGATTTGTTGCCACATCCACACTCTTCATGCCGAAGCCAATAACATCATGAATATAATTATTCCGAATGACATTACCCCGTGTAGACCAATCTCGCCCGCTGTAAATTGCGCCACAATCTGCGGCTTGTAAACAGAAATGATGAACTTCGTTTTTTTCGATCAAGTGATCGTTACCTAGAAAAATAATTCCGGTAATCGGACCATATTCCAATAGATTATGCGTTACTTTGCCACCTACTCCTTCCAAACGAATACTTGGTGAATAGGCCAGCAATATCGTACCATTATGATGAATATGATTGTTATGAATAACATTGCCGGACGATTGCAGGCTTTTTTTATCTCCGCCAGCAATGGCTATGCCCTCTGCGCCTGTATGATGAATATTGTTATTGATTAGTTGTATGTTTTTTCCATTTTTTACAATTACCCCTTTGCCTCCAACATTACTAATATCCAATCTATCCAATACAACGTTGTTGGCATTTTTTATAAAAACCGGTGCGCTGGCGCTATATTGAAAACTGAGATTTTTAAAAGTTAAATAGCTAATATCGTCAGCTAGCACTATATTCGGTAGAGACGACACTACAACCGTATCTGGGTTAATACCATCCGGCGCGATAAAGCTGATGGTTTTAGTATTGTTGTCGAAAAACCATTCGCCGGGCGCATTCAGCAATGACGGTAGGTTTTGAATGTAAAACCGCCTGCCGCTATCTAACGGATAAACAGTTGGTGTTGTCATTTTAATAGTATTGTCTGTTTGATTAACTGCCTCAATACCAATAATTTGATCAAACCAGTCATTGCCAGGGAATATATGTACCTGGGCAGCGCTTATCTCTCCGCTCAGTGGCGGCATAGTTTCCATTACCGAAAACTGGGTTTTCTGATCTAGTGGAATTTTAATATGCGCCCAATCTTGATCCGGCCAGCGGGCCAATTCCAGTTTTTGATTATTGACATACAGTTCAAATTTCGGTGCATTACCTTTTATGCGCCCGGTATCGAAAAAATCTTTATTCTCCGGCAATTGGGTAAGCGGACAGTCCCAAATTAGCGCGTCGCGCTTTTTACAGGTAATGGGTAGCCCGCCGCTAATTATTACTTCCGCATCAGGCTCGCCTTGCCAAACGATTTCTCGACCTGCAAAGCCGGAATCCATTAAATTAAAACTGAGCGGCCGATTTAAATAATAAATACCCCCCGCTATATTAACGGTAACCTTGTCGTTAAAGGCGTGTGTTTGCTTCAAACTCCTGATGGCTTGTTTGGCTTTTTCAAGGGTTTTAAACGGTCCATCGTTAAGCTGCGAACTGGGCGTTTTGAGACTGCCAGACCATGAGTCGTCGCCATTGGGATTAACATAATAATCGACAGCTATTGCCTGAACACCCCAGCAAAGGTTTATCACTATCCAAAGATTAATTAGGTGCTTCATAAAATGCCTCTGTTCTCGAAGAATTTAAGGCCGGGTACCGGCCAAAATTCTAGGCGCTATTTAGCTTGCTTATAAAAAGAAAGATGGCGATTTATACGGTGAGCCACCTAATTTAAGATTACGATTTAGAGGTTTACTTCAGTTAATATTGAAGGTGTAATGTCCTATTCCTTGGCCACGAAGATGCGTTGAAATTGTTGCAGAAAATGTCAAAAGCGGACTAATCCGTAATAGCCTGTATACCAGCTGCCTTTGAATAACGGCTTTTAAGCATAAATGAACTGCGCTTGGTTTGACAAGTCAATTCGACGCATTGACCTAACATTAAGCCTGAGCGCCAACATGGGAAACTGGATAGCTTCCCATCATTTTATCGACTCGGCACGAACGAATAGTTTGATCCACCGTCCGCGCCAAAACTAACAAAATAGCCGGCATTTTGAATACCGGCTGCAAGTCAAATCTTAGTTGACCTTGATCAATTCCACATCAAAAATCAGCGCGGCATTAGGACCGATGTCACGGCCAGCGCCACGCTCGCCATACGCCAGATTGGATGGGATGAAAAAGCGGTATTTGGCGCCTTCTTTCATCAATTGCAATCCTTCGGTCCAACCGGCAATCACCCGATTCAATGGAAAAGTCGCCGGCGCGCCGCGGCCATAGGAGCTATCGAATTCCTTGCCGTCGATGGTGGTGCCTTTGTAATGCACGGTGACATTGTCGGTGGCTTTAGGTGCGGCGCCTGTACCTTCGTTGAAGACCAGGTATTGCAGACCGCTGGCGGTAGCGATCACGCCGGCGTTTTTGGCGTTATCCGCCAGAAATTTTTCGCCTGCGGCTTTGTTTTCGGCTGGGGTATTGGCATTGGCCATTGAGAACATAACGAATCCTGTAATAAAAGCGATTAAAATAGCAATAACACGTTGTTTCGTGGATTTCATGAAGACTCCCGATAAATGGTTGGGGGCGCTAGTTTATCAGTTTTTAGTGTCCAGCTCTTGCCGGCAGGTCGCCAGTTGCGCATCGTAACGTAACGCGCGTTGATGGACTTTTTGTGCGGTATTCAGCAGCCATTGCTTGGATAAATAGCTGTTGCGCTGAAAGCCGCCGAGACCTTCGTGATAGGTTAGATACAATTTATTGGTGTCCGAAGTCGGGATGCCGAGTTTGCGATTGCTGGTCGCGCAATACCAGGCCACAAAGTCGCAGCTGTCGGAAAAGTCTTCGCGATCCGCCCACCAATTGCCGGCTTTTTGCTGATAGTCTGCCCAGGTTTCGTCCTTGGCTTGCGGATAACCGTAAGCGCTGCTGGAGCGAAACCAGGGGATGAAGCCTAGGATCAACGGCCGGGGCGGCTGGGCGTCGGCGACAAAGCTGGATTCTTGATGGATGATGGCCATTTGCACCGCAATAGGCACACCCCAGCGTCGCGCTGAACTTAATGTCGCTTGATACCAATCGTCTTTTTCACGAAAAATCTGGCAAATATTTTCGGTGTTTTTCGGTGGCATGGTTGCACAGGCCGATAAAACGACTAGACTTGCGAGAAAAATTATTCTGCGTTTCATATCCTAGCGAATCAGATTGTAATAAAGAACTTACTTTAGGAAAGCGCTAACTAAATCGTCGCCCGCGAAAGCAGGGATTCAGATTTTTACTTTGGGTTCCCGTTCCTGCCCTTGATGGTATTTTCAAGAACAATGGCATTGATTTAATTAACACCTTAGTATTTTATCGACAATCACATAGGAAGCCCTACCGAACAGAAGGACAACAATGCCAACGACTGAAAACCGCGCCTACCGCAAAAACCTCACCAGCCACGGCCTGCTCTACATGGGCTACGAAGAACACGAAATTTGGGTCGTGAATCTTTCGCTGTCCGGGTTGCTGGCGGTGTTAAAGGTCAAACCGCAGATTAACGACATTAAGGACATTTTTACCGCACTGCAAGTTTCGCCTATTGTCGATTTTTACCTCCCTGAAATACGCTTGGCGGGGGAAGCGGAAGTCGCTCGAGCCGAAGCAACCGAAGACGGTTTTCAGATAGCGATAGAATTTCGCAATTTGTCCTACGATACCGACAATTTGCTTTATAGCCGCCGCGCTTATCGCAAAAACATGACGGCTCCCGGCCACATCATTTTCAACGATACCGATTATGCCTTCAATACCGAAAACGTTTCAGTGGATGGTTTAATGATACGCATGCTCGGCAGGATAGATGTTGCGGAAGGCACGGTGACCGGGTTTGAATACCATCATCTTGGCCTGAGCGGAGAGGCGACAGTGATCTGGAGCGAACATGACGACATTTCGACGCTGATGGGCTTGCAATACCTACATATGGAACGAGACAGCATCAAAGGCATCCCGATTTTTCGCTACCCACCTTTGACTTCAGATTGAAAAACGCTGCCGATTGCGGGTTGTCCAAAACTGCATCGCCAATTGCTGAGCTTGTTGCTGGCTATCGGCCTTGCCGAGCAGTTTCAAGGCTATCGCCGCAGTACCAATCACCGTTGCTTCGCCAAACTCGTCGCTAAGCTCGCCTTGCCAGAATTGCGCTAGCAATTGAGGATCTAAATCTTCGGCTTTCATATGTCGGCGTTCGAATAGGGCTGGCCAGGTTTCGTCCTCAAGCTCACCGTCGCTCACGCTCTGTACCAGGCATTCCACATCCGGGTTGCGCTCGGTTTCACCGCCTTCGCCTTTTAATACCGCCATGTTTTTTTGATCCAGCAACAGTGCGGCCTTTTGATGAACCTGCCGATAGCTGGGATGGAAGATGCCCTGAATGCTATGGCTGGCGTCGAACGGATTTAATAATCTAACCAGCGTATGAACCGGCGAGCGTAAACCCATCACCGGCCGCAGATTGATCATGTCGTACAGTTTCGGACAGATATATTCCAGCGATAGATAACTGAAATTGTCCCGCTCCAATTGCTGGCCGGCTTCGGCTATCGAGGTTGCGGCCTTAATCCCCAAGGCTTGCAGCGCATTCTCGGTATACAAACGGCCCTCGGTATGGCCGCCGGCGCCGTGCATGAAAACCCTAATGCCGTTTTCCGCCAGCAGTAGCGTGGACAATAAAAACCAGGGTAAATGACGGCGTTTGCCGGCGTAGGACGACCAGTCCAGATCGACCGACACTTTGGCTTCGAATGCAAAGCTTTCCCGCGCGGCTTGCACGAAGCCGGCCAGCTCTTCGCAGGTTTCTTCCTTGACTCGCATCAACATCAAAAATGCGCCAAGTTGAATCGGCTCGACCTGGCCGTCGGCCAAGATCATTTGCATCGCCCGATAGGCTTCGTCTTGCGTCAGCGGCCGGGCGCCTTTTTTGCCCTTGCCGAGTATCTTGATAAATTCCGCGAACGGATGTTCCTGGGTCAACAAGCTCATGAGAATGACAGTGGGAAGTAATGATCGATCAGCAATGCCGCGAAAATCAGCATCAAATAAACAATGGAATAACCGAAGGTGCGCATCGCGGTTTTGTTGTCCTTCTTGCGCATCATTTGAATCGCGTAATAGATAAAGCCCAACCCCAGCAACACCGCCGCCACTAAATAAATCAAGCCGCTCATGCCGGTCAGATAGGGCAGCAGGGTGGAGATCAGCAACAGGATGGTGTACAACAAAATTTGCAGACGGGTGAATTCCACGCCATGCGTCACCGGCAACATCGGGATGGAAACCTTGGCGTATTCTTCGCGTTTGGCGATGGCCAGCGCCCAGAAATGCGGCGGGGTCCAGACGAAGATAATCAAAAACAGCAACAACGCATACGGATGCACTTCACCGGTAATCGCCGCCCACCCCAATACCGGTGGTGCCGCGCCGGCCGCGCCGCCGATCACGATATTCTGCGGCGTCATTTTTTTGAGGTATACCGTATAAATCAGCGCATAGCCGATCAGCGACAAAAAGGTCAGGAAGGCGGTCAACACATTGATCTTGATGGTTAGTATTGCCATGGCTACAAAACCGATCAAGCTGGCAAACACCAAGACTTGATGAGAGTTCAAATGACCGGTAGGCAGCGGACGGTTTTTGGTGCGGCCCATTTCCGCATCGGCTTTTTGATCGATGAAATGATTGATCGCCGCTGCCGAGGATGCCGCTAGGGCGATGCCTATGCTGCCGTAGAAAAACTTGTCCAGTGGCGGCATGCCCGGCACGGCCAGCAACATGCCGACGATGGCGGTAAACACGATCAATGCCACCACTCTGGGCTTACAGAGCTCTAAGTAGTCTTTCCAGGATAGCGCGGAAGTTGTGTCGGTCATCAAGTACCAAATGGATTTGCAGGTCTTTAAACATATAGAATAACAGTGAACCATTGATTATTAAAATAATCACAGGCGCTCACCATCTTTTAGTTAACGAGGGATTTATGAACTATAGGCTCGCGGCGTTAGCGCTGCTTTGTCCTGCTGTGTTGGCGCACGCCGAGAATAGCAAGGTACACGAACATGTTTTTAGCAACGGCTTGAAACTATTGGTAAAGGAGGATCATCGTTCGCCGGTGGTAGTATCGCAGGTTTGGTACAAGGTTGGGTCCAGTTACGAGCCCGGCGGCATCACCGGCATCTCGCACATGCTGGAACACATGATGTTCAAGGGTACCGAAAAATATCCAGCCGGCGAGTTTTCCCGGATCATCGCCGAAAACGGCGGCAACGAGAATGCCTTTACCGGCCAGGATTACACCGCTTATTTTCAAACCCTGGAAAAGTCGCGCCTGGAGATCAGTTTTAAACTGGAAAGCGACCGGATGCGCAACCTCAATCTGCAAGCCGAGGAATTGAAAAGAGAATTGGAAGTCGTCACCGAGGAACGGCGGATGCGCACCGACGATCAGCCTCGCTCCAAAGTTCACGAGCAATTCATGGCCACCGCGTTTACTAACAGTCCTTACAAGAATCCGGTAATCGGCTGGCCGTCCGACATCGCCAATTACAAAGTCGAAGACCTGCAAGCCTGGTATCAGCAATGGTACGCCCCGAATAATGCCACGCTGGTAGTGGTGGGCGACGTCGATGCCCAGCAAGTGGAAAAACTCGCCGAGCAGTATTTCGCGCCGCTGCAACCCAGCGTGCTGAAACCGGTAAAACCGCAGGACGAAAGTGAGCAGCGCGGCGTGCGGCGCATTACCGTCAAAGCACCCGCCAAACTGCCCTACCTGATGATGGGGTACAAAGTGCCGGTGTTGAAAACCGCCAAGCCGGAATGGGAAGCCTACGCGCTGGAAGTGTTGGCTGGCGTGCTGGACGGCGGCGATAGCGCCCGTTTGTCTTCGCGCTTGATCAGAGGCAAGCAGATCGCGGTAGCGGCCGGTGCCGGTTACGACCTGACCTCACGCTTGCCCGAGATGTTCTTGCTGGAAGCGACCCCGGCGGAAGGCAAAACCGTTTTCGATCTGGAATATGCCTTGTTGGACGAGGTCTATCAATTGAAAAACGAACTGATCGACAAGGACGAATTACAACGCATCAAGGCCCAGGTACTGGCCAGCGCGGTGTATCAAAAAGACTCCAACTTCTATCAGGCCATGCAATTAGGCACGCTGGAAACGGTTGGTATCGGTTGGCAAAAAGCCGACGAGTATGTGAACAAGGTCAATCAAGTCACCGCCGAGCAGGTTAGGGAAGTGGCGCGTAAATACTTGATCGAAGATACGCTGACCGTCGCTTATCTCGATCCGCAACCGATTACCCAAGCCAGCAAACCTGCAAAAGCCATAGGAGCCCATCATGCGTTTTAATTTAATCGGCTTGGCACTTTTGCTGTTGAGCCAAACTGTCTGGTCCGCCGCCAAAATCGAAAACTGGCAAACGCCGCAAGGCAGCCGTATTTATTACGTGCGCACCGCCGGCTTGCCGATGGTCGATGTACGGGTGGTATTCGATGCCGGCAGCGCCCGCGATGAAGCGCAATTCGGCGTCGCCGCGCTGACCTCCGCGTTACTGGACAGCGGCGCCGGTAATTTGAACGCCGACGACATCGCCCAGCGTTTCGAATCGGTCGGCGCGCAATACTCGGCTGGCGTCAGCGAAGACATGGCCTGGCTAGCGGTACGGACGCTGACCGAGAAAGCCTTGTTCGATAAAGCGCTGGCCACTTTCGAAACCGTGTTGACGCAGCCGGCCTTTAACGAAGCCGACTTTCAACGCGAGAAAGCCCGCACCTTGGCCGGTTTGAAACATCGCGAAGAATCGCCTGGCGAGCTGGCTGGCATTGCCTTCAACAAAGCGCTTTACGGCGATCATCCCTACGCCCATCCGGAGGCCGGTATCGTCGAAACCGTGGCCGGTTTTAGCGCCGCCGATCTGAAAAACTTTTATCAAAAACACTATGTGGCTGCCAACGCAATGGTGGTGATCGTCGGCGACGTCAGCCGCGAGCAAGCCGAGCGCACCGCGAACGAACTGCTGAGCAAATTACCGGTTGGCAGCAAACCCGCCGAGATTCCAGCGGTGACGATGCCAAGCAAAGCCAGCAAACAACATATCGAGTTCCCTTCCACGCAAACCCATGTCTTGGTGGGCTTGCCGGGCACCTACCGTAAAGACCCGGATTATTTTGCCTTGTATGTTGGCAATCATATCCTAGGCGGTGCCAGCATGGTTTCCAGATTGTTTGACGAAGTGCGGGAAAAACGTGGCTTGGCTTATAGCGCCCACAGTATGTTTGCCCCGCTGTACCGGCAAGGCCCGTTCATGATGAGTCTGCAAACCCGTAACGACCAAGCCGAGCAGGCTTTGGACGTGCTACACAAGACCTTCGATGAATTTTTGAATAAAGGCCCGACCGATGCAGAGTTGACCGCTGCCAAGCAAAATATCACCGGCGGCTTTGCGATGCGTTTCGATACCAACAGCAAGCTGACCGACTACGTGGCCATGATCGGTTTTTATCAGCAGCCGCTGGATTATCTGGATACCTTTCAGAGCAATGTCGAAGCCGTCAGCATCGAGCAAATCAAGGATGCGTTCAAACGCCGGGTAAAACCGGAATTGTTGCAAACCGTGACAGTAGGTCAGAAATAAAAGTGGCAAATCAAATCCGTATCATCGGCGGCGAATGGCGTAGCCGGCAAATCGTATTCGACGACGCGCCTGGCTTGCGTCCGACCCCGTCACGGGTGCGGGAAACCTTGTTCAACTGGCTGCAAGCCGACATTTTGGGTAGCCGCTGCCTGGACCTTTACGCCGGCAGCGGCGCCTTGGGCGTGGAAGCCGCGTCCCGAGGCGCCAAACGGGTGGTGCAAGTGGAAAACAACCCGGCCAGCTGCCAAAAGTTGCGCGAGAACATCGCTAAACTGGCGGCGACACAGATTCAGGTGGTGCAGCAAGATGTTGGGCAATTTCTAAACACGCCGGCTCAGCCGTTCGACCTGGTGTTTCTCGATCCGCCGTTCGGACAAGGTTTGATCGGGCAGACCTGTCGGCTATTGGACGCCCAAGGCTGGCTGGCCGATTACGCCAAAATCTATCTGGAATGCGAACGCAATCGGCCGCTGGACGATCTGCCCGCCGGCTGGCGCTTGCTAAAAGCCAAAACGGCTGGCGAAGTCGGTTATCACTTGCTGCAAAAGCAATCGGATACTTTTGCTGCTGCGAATGGTTTAAAATAAGCCGCTTTTGCCATTTTCAAAGCCGATGAACATTACCGCGATTTATCCCGGCACCTTCGACCCGATCACCAACGGTCACCTGGATCTGATCCACCGCGCCTCCCGGCTTTACCAGCATGTCATTGTCGCAGTCGCTGTCAGCAGAGGCAAAATGCCGCTGTTTACGCTGGAAGAACGTGTATCCTTGATTCAGGAAGTGGTCACCGAATTCAGCAATGTCAGCGTGATCGGCTTCGACACCTTGCTGGTCGATTGCGCCAGGCAGCATCGGGCCAGCGTCATCATCCGCGGCCTGCGCGCGGTGTCGGATTTTGAATACGAATTTCAACTGGCCGGCATGAACCGCCGCCTGTCTCCGGACATCGAAACCGTATTTCTGACCCCGGCCGAACAATACGAATTCATCTCGTCGAGCATGATCCGCGAAATCGCCCAGTTGAATGGCGATGTGTCCAGCTTCGTGCCGGATTTGGTCAAACAACGCTTAACCGAAAAATTTCAGGAGTAATCATGGCACTCATTATCAGCGACGACTGTATCAACTGCGATGTCTGCGAACCGGAGTGCCCGAATGGCGCCATTTCGCAAGGCGAGGATATTTATGTCATCAACCCGTCCCTATGCACCGAATGTGTCGGCCATCACGACAAGCCGCAGTGCATGGAGGTTTGTCCGGTGGATTGCATCGATAAAGACCCTGCCGTGGTCGAAGATAAGGACAGTTTGTATAAGAAATATTTGAAGCTGACGAGTTGATTGGGTTTGTTGCTTTTTAGCAAGCCCCATCTTTCCCGCACGCGGAAATCTAAAACTGGTTGTCCATTAAGTGTCGCTAATGTCTAGCCCGCCTACGATTAGCGACACAATCAATCAGCATCATCAGCCGAAATTTCAGAACCAGCACCAGAACCAGACTCAAACCCCTCCTGCTCCTTCCTTATCAACCAATCCAACACCAACGCATAACTGGTTGCCAACAAAGTCGGGCCGATAAACACGCCGATGAAACCAAACGCCAACAAGCCACCGAATATCCCGAACACGATCAACACAAACGGTAATTCCACTTCCCGGCTGATTAGTATCGGCCGCAACCAGTTGTCGATCGTGCCGACGAAGGCCAGGAACCAGATCGCGATGAATATCGCCCAGCCGGTTTCGCCTTCGGCCAACAGCCATAATGAGATCGGCAACCAGATCACGGTTCCGGCCGCCGGGATGATCATCAAGAAGAAAGCCACCACCCCCAGCACGAAAGCGTAAGGCACACCGGCAATCACAAAGCCCAGGATAGACGCCAACGCCTGCGCGAGCGCGGTGCCGAGGATACCGTAAACCACGGCCCGCAGACTGGAGCGGACGATGTGCAGGATGCGCTGGGTTTGCTCGCCGGCCAGGCGTTCGACGGCGATGACGACGTGCTGGGCGACGTGTTCGCCGTCGCGATAGAAGAAAAACAGCACCAGGATACTCAGGCCCATATGCATCAATTCCGCAGCCAGATTGATGCTTTGTTGCAACACCCAAGTGCTGGCGCCCAAGGCATATTGCCGGGCCAGATTGACGAGGCGGCTGGAATCTTCACCGAAGCTTTGCCAGGCAGTAACGGCCTTATCGCCGACCAAGGGCAAAGATTGCAGCCAGGTCGGCGCCGCCGGCCAGACATGGGCGCTTTGGTTCAGCCATTGCAGCATCCGGTTGATGTCGTCCGTAAAGGTAAATCCTGCCGCGAC
The DNA here is from genome assembly GCF_030490285.1 of Methylomonas montana. Classification (NCBI taxonomy): domain Bacteria; kingdom Pseudomonadati; phylum Pseudomonadota; class Gammaproteobacteria; order Methylococcales; family Methylococcaceae; genus Methylomonas; species Methylomonas montana. The sequence goes on from NZ_CP129884.1 coordinate 4,194,695, forward strand.
AAACGGGGTCAGCAGCAAAATGCCGATCGGCAAGACCATCGCCGCCGCCGCCCAGTTAGCAGTCAGTTTCCAGTCGCGCAAACGGGCATACAGCGGCCAGGTCACAAAACAGAGGATGGCCGCCCACAACAGATCGAAAAGAAACGGCCGCAACACCTGATAACAGGCAAACAGCAGCAGGCACAAGGCCGCAAGACTAGCGATTTTTTCGTAACGGGAAATTTGGATAGGCATAATCAAGGACGCAGCAGCTAACGGAATTTAAATCAGGCTCCGAGTTTACGGCATTCTCGGTTAAGCCGGTATGACAGCCGGCGATTTAATCAGCGCTTGCTTGTCCGGCGGCGCTTTACATAGAATGCTTAAGTCTTTAACTGGAGTCTTGCCGTGAGCGAAGCCCGAGAGTTTATCCCGATCAATATCGCCGTGTTGACGATATCCGATACCCGTACCGAAGCGGACGACATATCCGGGCAAACCCTGGCGACCGGTTTGACCGATGCCGGGCATCAATTGATCGACAAGAAAATCGTCCCCGACGATATTTACCAAATTCGTGCAGCCGTCAGCCATTGGATCGCCGATCCGGCGGTCAACGCCATCATCACCACCGGCGGCACCGGTGTGACCGGCCGCGACGGTACGCCTGAAGCCATCCTGCCCTTATTGGATAAAGTGTTGGATGGCTTCGGCGAAGTGTTTCGGATGCTTTCTTATCAAGACATCAAAAGTTCGACGATGCAATCGCGGGCCATCGCCGGCGTCGCCAACGCCACCTATATATTCTGTGTGCCGGGCTCGTCCGGCGCTTGCCGCACGGCTTGGGAATCCTTGATCAAAGATCAATTGGATTACCGCACCCGGCCGTGTAATCTGGTACAACTGATGCCTAGGCTGTTGGAGAAATAATGCGTTCGCCTTTTCTATTTTTGGCTGCCGTCGGCGGCTTTACCGGTGTCGCGATGGGAGCCTTCGGCGCCCACGGCTTGAAGCATTTGCTGCCCGATCACCTGTTGGAGGTTTATAAAACCGCGGTAAGCTACCAGATGTGGCATGTGTTGGCCTTGGCTTTGATCGCAGTGTTGCCGGAACATAAATTATTGCGCTGGGCCGGCTGGTTATTTGCGGCGGGCATCGTGCTGTTTTCCGGCAGTCTATACTTATTGGCGATATTCAATATCGGCTGGCTGGGCATGATTACCCCGTTCGGCGGCTTGGCCTTTTTAGCGGCTTGGGGATTATTGGCCTTTGTCGCTTTGCAAAAAAATCAGGAGTAATCGATGGAATCCAAACCACCCGCCAGACCCGCTCCGCCGCCTTCGTCAGCCTCCCGGCCCGGAGCGAACCGCAATTTGCGCGACGACCCTCAAGAGGTAAAACTGCCGCCGGTCGCGGAAGATGGCATGCTCAAAGTGCTGCATGCGGTGATTCATTTCGCGGTCAGAGTATTGGCGGTGCTGATGGTATTGGTGATTTTATGGGCTGTGGCCGATGTCGGCTATGTGATGTACCAACGCCTGGTCGAACCGCCGTTTTTGATGCTGACGGTATCCGACATTCTGGTGATTTTTGGTTCGTTCATGGCAGTGCTGATCGCGATAGAAATTTTCATCAACATCACGCTGTACATCAAGCACGATACCCTGCCGATTAAAATGGTGATCGCCACCGCCTTGATGGCCGTGGCCCGGAAAGTCATCATGCTGGATTTCAAGGACCTGGATCCCGCTTACATTACGGCCATTGCCGCAGTCATCGTGGCATTGGGCCTGACTTACTGGCTGATTTCGTATAAGCCGCAACCCGTTAAACAAGAAGAGCGATAAATAATGCGCGACGCAACCCCGCAAACCGTTTACCTGAAAGACTACACCCCGCCCGAATACCTGATCGACAACGTCGAACTGAATTTCGATCTGGACGAACAACGTACCCACGTGCGCGCGACCTTGAGCTTGCGCCGCAATCCACAGAGCTTAGCCGAGAGTGTCGCACTAAAACTGCTAGGCGAGGAATTGCAACTGGTTAGCGTCGCGATCGACGGTGCACCGTTGGAACCAAGCCAATATCTGCTCGGCGAGGAAGCCTTGATCGTGCATGAGGTGCCGCAGGACAGGCCGTTTCAGATCATCATGGAGAACATCATCAATCCCGAGGCCAACACAGCGCTGGAAGGCTTGTATTTGTCCAACGGCATGCTCTGCACCCAGTGCGAGGCACAGGGCTTTCGGAAAATCACCTGGTTTCTGGATCGGCCGGATGTGATGAGCCGCTTTAAGACCACGCTGGTCGCGGACAAAACCAAATATCCGGTACTGTTATCCAATGGCAACAAAACCGGCAGTGGCGAGTTGGAAAACAATCGGCATTGGGTCAGTTGGGAAGACCCGTTTGCCAAACCTTGCTACCTGTTCGCGCTGGTGGCCGGTCAACTGGAATGTGTGGCAGACGAATTTGTCACGATGAGCGGTCGCCATATTGCGCTGGAAATTTTCGTCGAACAGCACAACGTCGATAAATGCGCGCATGCGATGCAGTCCCTAAAAAATGCGATGCGCTGGGACGAAGAGACCTACGGCCTGGAATACGACCTGGATTTGTACATGATCGTTGCGGTGGACCATTTCAATATGGGGGCGATGGAAAACAAAGGTTTGAACGTGTTCAACACCAAGTTTGTGCTGGCCCGACCCGATACCGCCACCGACAGCGATTACGAGCATATCGAAGGCGTGATCGGCCACGAGTATTTTCATAACTGGTCCGGCAACCGCGTTACCTGCCGCGACTGGTTTCAGCTGAGTTTGAAGGAAGGCTTTACCGTATTCCGCGACCAACAATTCAGCGGCGACATGACTTCGCCGGCCGTGAAGCGGATTGAAGACGTCAACGCATTACGGACTCGCCAGTTTGCCGAGGATGCCGGCCCGTTGGCGCATCCGGTGCGCCCGGAAGCTTATATCGAAATCAATAATTTCTATACGCTGACCGTTTACGAAAAAGGCGCGGAAGTGGTGCGGATGCTGCACACCTTGCTGGGCGCGGAGGGTTTTCGTAAAGGCTGCGATTTATATTTCCAACGTCACGATGGCCAGGCGGTCACTTGCGAAGATTTCATCAAAGCACTGGAAGAGGTCAACGGCGTGGAGATGAATCAATTCCGTCGCTGGTATGCGCAAGCCGGCACGCCGGTGTTGACGGTGAGCCAGCATTACGATGCCGCCACGCAACAGCTACATTTGACCATCCAGCAAAATTGTCCGCCGACGCCGAATCAACCGGTGAAAGCGCCGCTGCATATTCCGGTGAAACTGGGCTTGCTGGCAGCGGACGGCTCGGCCATGCCGATTCATTTCAACGGCACCAACCAAGCGGAAATCACCTTGGATGTCACCGAAGCCGAGCAAACCTTCAACTTCGAGAATCTGCCCCAGCCGCCGGTAGTATCACTATTAAGAGGTTTCTCGGCGCCGGTCACCTTGAAAATGCCACGCAGCCTGGACGAACTGGCATTCTTGCTGCGGCACGACAGCGACACCTTCAATCGCTGGGAAGCCGGCCAGCAATTGGCGGTGCAGGCCATCTTCAAGCTGATCGAGGCGATAGAATCGGACAAACCTCTGCATTTGGAGCCGGTCATCGTCGAGGCCTATCGCAGCGTATTGACCGACCCTGTTGGGGATTTGTCTTATCAAGCCTTGCTGCTGGCGCTGCCGGAAGAGAGCTATTTGTCCGGGCAAATGGCTATCATCAATGTCGATGCGATTCATCAAGCCCGCGAATTTGTGAAAAAGACCCTGGCGGAAGCCTTGCAAGCCGAGCTTACACAGTTGTATATCCAACATCACCGCGACGAATCGGGCTGTTTCGATGCCGGCGCGGTCGGTCGGCGGCGCATGAAAAATACCTGCCTGAGTTATTTGATTACGCTGGAATCCGAAGACAGCTACCAAATGGCCGAGAAACAATTCTATAGCGCCCGCAATATGACCGACCAACTGGCGGCGCTGGCGGCCATCGTCAACAGCCATCACCCCGCCAAGGCCAGAAGTCTGGACAGTTTTTACGTGCAATGGCGCAAGGAAGCACTGGTCGTCGATAAATGGTTTACCTTACAGGCTACCAGCAGCATGCCCAATACCTTTGCCACCGTGCAGGCCTTGATGCGGCATCCGGCTTTTGACATGAAAACACCGAATCGGGTGCGCTCGCTGATCGGTGCCTTCAGCCAAGCCAACCCGTTGCATTTCCATGCTAAAAACGGCGATGGCTACCGCTTCCTGGCCGATCAGGTATTGGCGCTGAATACGCTCAATCCGCAAATCGCTTCCCGGATGGTAACCGGTCTGGCGCAATGGCGGCGTTATGACGCGGACCGTCAGGGCTTGATGAAACAGCAATTACAGCGTATTGTCGCTACCGAGCATCTGTCCAAGGATGTTTATGAGATCGCCAGCAAGAGTTTGGCGTAGCCGTCACAATCACGTAAACTAGCGCCGAAATAAGCCATTCGCACAAGCATGAACCCACGCACCGCTCAGGTTGAACGCAATACGCTCGAAACCCAGATTAAAGCTTCCATCAATCTCGACGGCAACGGCTCGGCCGCGTTTACTACCGGCTTGCCGTTTCTGGACCATATGCTGGATCAAGTAGCCAGGCACGGCTTGATAGACATGGAAATAGTCTCGCACGGCGACCTGCATATCGACGCCCACCACAGCGTGGAAGACATCGGCATCACGCTCGGCCAGACCTTTACCAAAGCGCTGGGCGATAAAAAAGGCATCTACCGCTATGGCCACGCCTACTGCCCGTTGGACGAATCTTTGTCGCGAGTGGTGGTGGATTTTTCCGGCCGTCCGGGCTTGTTTTATAACGTGGAATTCAAGCGCGCTTTTATCGGCAATTTCGACGTGGATTTGTTCAAGGAGTTTTTCCAGGGTTTCGTCAATCATGCCGGCGTGACCTTGCACATCGACAATCTGAAAGGCGGCAACGCTCATCATATCGCCGAAACCGTTTTCAAGGCATTTGGCCGGGCCGTGCGGATGGCGATCAGCCTGGACCCGCGCATGGCGGGCATCATGCCTTCCACCAAAGGCAGTCTATAATTTCCAAGCATTCCGCCTAGAACCCCTGACCCTGAATCCCTAGTTTTATGTCATCAGTAGCCGTTATCGATTACGGAATGGGCAATCTGCATTCCATCGCCAAAGCGCTTCAACATGCCGACAGCAGCGTTAACGTACAAATCAGCGCCGATGCCGCCGTCATCCATGCGGCCGATCGCGTGGTGTTTCCCGGTGTCGGCGCGATCCGCGACTGCATGCAGGCCTTGACCGATAGCGGTTTGGCCGATGTGATCCGTGATGTATCTTCGAGCAAACCGTTCCTGGGCATCTGTCTGGGCATGCAGGCCTTGCTGACCGACAACGAGGAAAACGACGGCATTGACTGTCTGAATATAATTCCGGGGCATGTCCGGCGTTTTGCCGACCATATGCTCGACGGCGCAGGCAACGTCCTGAAAATCCCGCACATGGGCTGGAACCGGGTCAAACAAGTGCCGCACCCGCTTTGGCAAGACATTCCGGACCATAGCCGCTTCTATTTCGTGCATAGCTATTACGCGGTCCCTGACGATGCGCGGCATACCGCCGCCAGCGCCGATTATCCGCAAGCATTCACCTGCGCACTGGCAAAAGACAATGTGTTTGCCGTGCAATTTCACCCCGAAAAAAGCCAGGCAGTAGGTTTGCAATTATTGCAAAACTTCTTGCGCTGGAACGGGACGGTGTAACTTCCAACCCTTAGATGTTGGCTTTACTAACCTTTAGATTTAGTGATTTAACTGTCGAGATTTAGATATGTTGCTGATACCCGCAATTGACTTGAAAGAAGGGAAATGTGTCCGTTTGCGCCAGGGCCGTATGGAAGACGACACCGTGTTTTCCGACGATCCGCTAGCCGTCGCCGGTCGCTGGGTGGAAGCGGGAGCGAAGCGATTGCATCTGGTCGATCTGGATGGCGCATTCGCCGGCAAACCCAAAAATGCCGAAGTGATCAAAGCCATCGCCCAAGCTTATCCGAATGTGCCGGTGCAAATCGGCGGCGGTATTCGCGACGAGGATACTATCCAAGCCTATCTGGAAGCCGGTGTGCAATATGTAATTATCGGCACCAAGGCGGTCAGCGAGCCGCACTTCGTCCGCGACGTATCGATCGAATTTCCAGGCCACATCATCATCGGCTTGGACGCTCGCGACGGCAAGGTGGCTATCGACGGCTGGTCGAAATTGTCCCGCCACGACGTCATCGATCTGGCGCAAAAATTCGAAGCCAACGGCGTTGCCGCGATTATTTACACCGACATTTCCCGTGATGGCATGATGCAGGGCGTCAATGTCGAAGCCACCGCCAATCTGGCGCGGGCGATTCATATCCCGGTCATCGCTTCGGGTGGCATCACCAACCTGGACGACATCAAAGCCCTCGGCGCGGTCGCTCACGAAGGCATCATGGGCGCCATTACCGGCCGAGCGATTTATGAAGGTACCCTGGATTTTGCCGAAGGGGAAAAATTGGCCGAATCGTTCGGTGAAACCGATGCTTAAGCTATAACCCGGTCTATCGTCAGTACAATGAGCCTAGCCAAACGTATTATTCCTTGCCTGGATGTCGATAACGGCCGCGTCGTCAAAGGCGTCAAGTTCGTCGATATTCGCGATGCCGGCGATCCAGTGGAGATCGCCCGCCGCTACGATCGCGAAGGCGCCGATGAAATTACCTTTCTCGACATCACCGCCACTCACGATAACCGCGACACCATCGTCCATGTCGTCGAACAAGTGGCCAGCGAAGTTTTCATTCCGCTGACAGTCGGCGGCGGTATCAGAACTTTGGAGGATATCCGCACCATGCTCAATGCCGGCGCGGACAAAGTCGGCATCAATAGCGCAGCGGTGTTTCGGCCCGAATTCGTTAAAGAAGCAGCGGAAAAATTCGGCTCGCAATGCATCGTGGTCGCCATCGACGCCAAAAAAATCAGCCAGGACGGCGAGGAAGACCGCTGGGAAATCTTCACCCACGGCGGCCGCAAACCAACCGGCATTAACGCCGTCGAATGGGCCGTCAGAATGAGGGATTACGGCGCCGGCGAAATCTTGCTGACCAGCATGGATAGAGACGGCACCAAGTCCGGCTTCGATTTGGCGCTGACGCGGGCCGTCAGCGAAGCGGTCAGCATCCCGGTGATCGCTTCCGGCGGCGTCGGCAACCTCGACCATCTAGCCGACGGCATCCTCGAAGGCAAAGCCGATGCGGTATTGGCCGCCAGCATTTTCCACTTTGCCGAATACACAATCGAACAGGCCAAAAAACACATGCAAGCTCGCGGTATAGAGGTGCGGCTATGAGCCTAGCCTGGCTGGACGAAATCGAATGGACCGAGGACGGCCTGGTGCCGGTTATCGCTCAAGATAGCATCGGCGGCCGTGTGATGATGTTTGCCTGGATGAACCGCGAGGCGCTGGCGCTCACGGCCGCAGACGGTTATGCGGTATACTGGTCGCGTTCTCGCCAGCGCCTGTGGCGCAAAGGCGAGGAATCGGGGCACCGACAAAAAGTCATCGACATGCAACTGGATTGCGATGCTGATGTAATTTTGCTTAAAATTGAACAAGAAGGCGGCATCGCCTGCCATACCGGCCGAGAAAGTTGCTTTTTCCGCAGCCTGCACGATGGTGCCTGGCAAACCACCGAGCCGGTCTTGAAAGACCCCAAAACCATCTACAAATAGCCCCCTCACACGCCGGCATAGCTCAGCAGGTAGAGCAGCGCACTCGTAACGCGAAGGTCGTAGGTTCGATTCCTATTGCCGGCACCATTTTTATGCTAAAAAATCAATTGGTTATGGCTTTGTGGTAAACCAGTCGATTTTTGCTGATTTACCCACTGGGTAAATCACGATGCCAATCGCAACATAGTTACCCCTTCAACCTTAGTCAGCATCTCGACTGCCGTTATCAATTCACCAACTTCTGCTGGCGAATAATGCACCGTGATGTCTCCATCAATGTGATGCATCAACGCTTTTCTGGTTTCCAATGGCACACCCGCAAGTCGTAACCTCCTTGCAAAGGTATGTCTGAGGTTGTGAGGTCCTGATAAAACCTCTTTGCCTACAGGTAACTCCGCTCTTACCCAAGCTTTTTTCCAGGCGGAGTTATACATTCGAACGACCGGTTTCCCCCTGTAACCAAAAACATGCGTGGCAATTTTCCCACGCCGGCTTTCAATTATGTTTCTCGCCGTACTGTTTAGTACCAACAAGCACGGTGTACCATTTTTAGTGAAATCTCCCGGCACTAGGAAGACAGACGTTCCGATTTCAGGAATTTTGATTTCCCATTCCCAACGTAATTCACCAACTACTTTATCCCTAGCACCAGTATTCAAAGCAAACATGGCCATTTCAGCCAAATGCGAAGGCAACTCTTTAAAAAAACGCCGTTGCTCTTCAATGTTCAGTGGATAAGGATGCGCAGTGTCTCCCCAATTTGGGGACCGTAATAGCGGAGCTGTCGGTAACCATGGATTATTGTCCATGTCTCGCCATACCCGAGAGGCAAGAGACAATATCCTTCTTACAACAGATAACTCCCTATTAACAGTACCGCTTTTAATTCCAAGTTTCTGGCGATGCTCAATGTAGGGCTGTAAGGTGCCTTGATGCACTTGATCAATTCTAAGATGCCCAATCCACGGATCCAAATTTTCCAAGCACTTGGCATCTCGACTCAAGCTAGGTTTGACCTCCTCGTTTAGAAATTTTGTTGCAGCTTCTCGAAACGTCCGCAGTTTCGGCGCTGCCGCTTCCGTTTTAGCTGCAGCTATCGCTCTATGGTATTCCGCCTCTGCTTCGATTTGTGAGCTCGCTGTAAAGCGGTGGCGAACTCTTCCGATCCCGTCGATCCGTTTGTCGACGGAACCTTTCCCTGTTTTCTTGTCCCAGTACAACCCTGGGAGTTTGTTTCTTGCCATGATGGTTGCTCCTTAACCCTCACGTTGCGGGTTTTATATTCATCTAAAGCGTGATCCAGGTCAAGTCGATCAAAGCCAATACCTTGGTTTCCCATTTGAATTTCGGGAAGATTGGGACGAATCTCACGATCAAACAAGGTTCGCCCCATACCAGAGTAATACTGTGCTTCTGGCAGCCTTAAGATTCTTGGTGGGTAATTATTCGTCATGTTTTAAATTCCGCCAATCAGGCAAAAATAGGCTGTAACTTCCTGGATTCTTACTGCCAACTTGAAAATTAAAAAACCGCCATGCACCTGCTCAATCTCATTTTTTCAAACGTGCCTTGCAAACCCCACACCGCTCAATATGATTCATGCGGGCGCGCAGCAAATTCCAGCAATTACAAACAGGACATCGCGTCAGTTCAATTGTGTTGGCTAATAGTTCTTCAATAATCACACTGGTTTCGGAGAAATCCAGTTTGCTGGCCGGGTGCATTTTCTTAAAAGCATCAAAAGCATTGATGACTTGGTAAATACTGCGTTGGTCGATGATGAACTGAGCCTGTCTATAACAAGCAGCAAAGGCTGCAGCCTCTTTATATTGTTGGTTAGAGCGGGTGAGCGCGTGAATGGATTGTTTATTATCACCGGAACGCGCAGAAAACCCATGATATTGACGATAAGCTTTTCGCAGCCATTTAATTGAAATGGCTGTTTCTTGATGAATCGTGCCAATACGGGCTTTGCGTTTGATGAGTTCAAGGGCCAGTGTTTGTTGCTTGTAGTTATCTAACATGACCACTCCACCTAACCCGCAGTGAAAGCCAACAACAAATCAACCAGATCATGGTGACGCTGTCCAAAGCCCTGAATAAATTGCGATGTAAAGCGGGGTGCAAAACATAAACAACCAGATCGGGCGAGAGCCTGCATTTCGTCCATAGACAACTTTGCCACTGCTAATCGCAACTCTTCATCGGCAATTCCCATGATCAAAAGCGCTTGTAGGGCATTTTCTCGGGCGACGGTACGCACCTTTACTAGCCACGCCAGATTCAGATCATATAGCTCTTGGTCAACGGTTTCTTGGTGTAGGGTCATCAATCGATCAACATACCCATCCACACGGATCACTGCATCCTGCATGATCGCTTCTACAGCCGGGCTCATATTGACTACCTGCAACTTGCATTTGAGGAAGTCAGCTCCAAACTCGTTCACCAGCGTGAGGATGGCTTCCTGGAAAAAACCTATAGAGATGGATTCGACCCCTTCAAAGTCCAGTGTCAGGCATTCGTTGAGCAAAAAACATTCTCTCGCTCGTTGTACCAGTTGCTTACCATGACAGGTCTGGGGTGTTTTCAGTTTGGTGAGGTGCTTGATGACGACATACATAACAATCTCCTTGTCGGTGGTTAAGTCGTCGACAACCGTGCATCCCGAGCTTGATCGACTTGCCTGCCAAGACAAGCCGCCTTGTAGCGACGTATGTTTTTTTCAGCCCAAACCTCACAAATTGGGCAGCGTTGGTAAAATTTTGGCACTGTGTTCAGTACGATATGCCGGGATTGACAGGTTTCGCATAAAACGAGCCGACTTTCCCGGCTATTTAATTGTTGAATAAGATGCCAAGCACGGTTAATAACCAATAAGTTACCGCGATCAGCGCTAACGCCCAAACCATTGAGATTATTGGCTCGCCGAAACACTTCGCTGTACAGCGCGTACGCAGCCAAGAATCTCCTAGCGTTGATAGAATTCTGACTGTGGAGTTGAGAGATATCCGCAAAAATGCCCAGAAAAGTCGAAGCATGCAGCGCATTCAGTGATGAACGGGCAATCCAATAAGAATCGTACGGCAACATGCCTGATTTTGATGGGCTGTGATGGGCGTCCTTGTGCAGACGAATCGCCACCTTGCGACCGATGCCACAGAGATGCTGAACGACTGGTGGCCTTGCCCCTAACCGAATGAGTTTGTTCGCCATGGACATCGTTTCCAAAAATTCCGGCAAAGCTATTTCGCTGGGTATCCGATACATTCAGACATCCTCCTCGTTATCAAGCTCGGACATCAGCAATGCGCTATGCACAGACGGTGCCATATGCTGTGGAGTCTTTAGCGGTAATAAACGAATGATGGCCCGACTGTTACCCGCCAATGCCCGCATCTTTTCCACTGTCAATGTTTCCATGACACTGAGCTGTTTCTGATTCAGGCCAAAACGCCAGGCGGCTTCCAGCGCGTTGCTACGGACAGATTCACGAGCCAGCATCAGATATTCAAAATTGAGTTGCGATAGATCTTCTTCCAGTGTCGACATTACTTGTCTTCCCGTGTTCGGCAAATTCGTTAGGCGTTATGCTAGGCCCACGCACTGGAAAAATCTCACACGGAAAGTGGTCTGATTTGGGGTACTTTCCTCGCAAGACTTTGCGGGACGTTGACTGGGAGACGGTGAAAAAACAGGATAAAACGGAAGATGCTGGCAATAATTGTGAAGCATTTAACAAAAATGCATCATGATGGAAAAATGCGCCACCGTCTGAAGGACGGGGCGCTGTTATCACATTTTTTTCTTGAAATAGCCTATTGGATCAATCTCCACGCTCTGTGATGCGTTGGTCTGCCTCGGTAGCCCAAGAGCAAGCTCACAACAAGCCATGCTCCGCAAAGGAATATACGGTCTCGCCAATGATGAAATGATCAAGTACGCGTACGTCAATCAAGGCCAAGGCCTCTTTGAGTTTCTCTGTAATCACGCGGTCCGCCTGACTGGGCTCGCTAATCCCGGATGGGTGGTTGTGCGCCATGATTAGCGCCGCAGCATTATAGTGCAACGAGGCCTTGACCACTTCGCGCGGATACACGCTAGCGCCATCAATCGTCCCCCGGAACAATTCATCGCAAGCGATGACGCGGTGTTGATTGTCCAAGAACAGACACACAAATACTTCGTGCTCATACGGCGCCAATTTTAACTTGATACAGTCCTTCGCCTTGTCCGGACTGGTCAAGGCTTCGCCTCGACTGAAAGTGCGGTTGTAAATCTGAATGGCCTCTAAGATGACATCCTGTTCATCGGCCATACGGTAACGATTATTGGTTCCTCGAATGAATAACATGGGCTTTCTCCCGTAATCTTAAAATTTGGAGAAAGCCGCTCCCTTCCGGGGTGGACTTTCTCCGGAAGGGTTGTCAAAAATATTCAAAGCCTCGTCAGCGATGTCTGCAGACGTTGACCGTCGGCAGAACACATTTCGCTAAAGACGCTTAAGCTGACGCCATTACTGCGTCAGGTGTTTTGGAATGATGCTTGTTAAGTGGTCGTTCGCCAGAAATCCAGCCAAAAGCCACGGGCTAACACAGCCGCGGCCATCGGCCCGATTGGGTTTCGACTACACTTCCGCAACGGTGACGACATCGCCACTATTGCCGAGCACGATTTGAAAGGTCCTGGAAAACAGCGCCGGACAACTGCCAAATTTCGGCAGCAGTCGTTGCAATGCATCCGCCGGTTTGTCAGCCGTATTGGCCACCACGAAGTTATGAAAATCCCATTCATCGGCTTCCTTGGCGGATTCCATGAACGTATCCCATTCGTCGTAGTAGGACGATGCCTGGCAAACCACCAATCCGGATGTCTCCCGACTTGGTACGATGAAGCGATCCTGGTCCTCGTCATATACGGCATCGTTATCGATGTCGACAGACTCGCCATTAAGGGTTAACCGGTACTGTTCACAAAATACCGCCTGACCACTTACCCATTGCCCCGCAAAATAAGCGCGGTGCGATTCATTGACTATGTCCAAAGTGACTTCCGGCCCATTCAAATCGACCAGGTACGAACATAGCCAATGCCCGGCATCCAGCCCCGGTCGAAATATTCGATAATCCCGGCGCCAAGCGAACATCCAGCGTAGCGCACCGACCTCATCGAGATCATCCAGGTCGGCAACTTTGACAAGGCCGTTTTCCACATCGCTTCGACTGACCGGTTGCGAAACCACTGCCAAATTGACGCTGCTGCAACCTTCCTTGATCGGATAATCCTGAATGATGGCCAATACCTGTTTCGGCAATAACGGCACGTCATTCAGTAAATCCAGGCAGCGGTAAGTTTTCAAGGTGTCGTAGCCAAGGACAAACTCCTCAGCAGACAATTCGCGTTTGATCATTTCCATTCGTTGCCTGGCTTCCCGTTGCAGAACGTGCTTAACCTCAGCAATCACCTGTGCTTCATCGATCAATTTATCCCGGTCGGGCAACCGAGCGAAAAACCGGCTTGAATCCAAGTGGATGACATGACCGGGGTCTCGTTCGTGGTGACTGTGATAGACCGGTAAACCTTGCAGATACAGATGAAAATACTCCGACTGTCGCAACCAGTCTTCGCCCTGGGACAAGCCATACAAGTACAGATCGCCCAGTTCGATCTCGATGAACGGTAATGTTGACGTGACTGCTCGCGGCCGATCCAGGCTGACACCGTTAAAGCGCACCTCAATCGGAAATCCCCGCGCCAATCGACGCAACTGGGATTCAATCCGATCCGCTTCGGGTTTGAACTGGGTCAGCGTCAAACGAGTGATGCCTTGCCAGTCAGCAGGTTCGATCGCAATTGGTTGGAAGGCCAATAGCTCGGCCGTATCCACCGAAAATCGACCGCCTTTGCTGTCGACGCTGATGGCATCGCAGGCAAAGATTGCCGACAAAAATCCCAGGCCAAATGGGCATTCCCGTTCGATGACGTCAACATCCCAGCCCGACTCGGCCACGGTCAGCAACGTTTTCAAACAGGCGATGCCGCAGCCATCGTCACACACCGTCAAGGTTCGAGTGTCTTCCGAATACTCGAAACTGACGAACGTGGCGCCGGCGCGGCGGGCATTTTGCATCAATTCGCCCAGTACCGTGGTGGACTGGGTAAAGCTGAAACGCAGGTTGTTAATCAATTTTTCGGGGTTTACCGATAATTGTGTGGTGTTCATGTGAGTTCCTCGAATAAAAAGCCCTGAGGAAGCGACACAGTCCAACCCCGACGGGGAGAACGGATCATCTCCCCGAAGCGGGTGATACTGGCTAGGCCAGTGGTTAAGTTAAGTCCCGGTCTAACACCGAATTACGATGCCAAAGCCAGGTCGGTAGCCGATGGTAGAGAACCCGTCCATTCCAACAAGCTGGATTGTTCGTTTTCCAACACCGCATCGGGATCGATGCCTCGGCTGGCCAACACGCTGCTCATCGCCTGGGTTAACAGACGATGACCTTTTTCCCGTTCCGACTCGCCGCCGTGCTTGATCGCCCAAAACGGATCGAAATGGACATGCCGGCTACTGCGTGGACACTGCTTGTTCACTTCGGTGTGAAACACCCTGTCGAACGCTTCCGCCTGTTCGAACTGTTGCCAGAAACCTTGTCCGGCTTGGCTTTCCACGGGCGGCAACCAGCGACGCTGGCGACCGACCCAACGGTTCATCCGGTCGATCAGGGTTTTACTTTTCGGAAAAAAGTGAATGGTGCCAACGCCCGGATAATAGCGAACGTCAAAGTAACTGCCACCGATCCGCTTGCCAACCCGAAGCGCGTGAAAATGCTGCCGAAACACCGACACCAAACTCACTTCCGCTTCGGTCTTACCATCGAGCAAGGCAAACACCTTGTCGAAATCCGCTAATAGCCGTTCTGACTCCCAATTCAGGCCGTTCTGGTAAGCACTCGAGCCATGACCCGGCAGAATGAATCGCGTGGTTTTGATCCGCATCCCCAGCGTGCGATGTTTGTCATTGCTTTTCCAGCCCATGTAAAACACCGCGTTATCGCTGTAATAGCGGGTGATCAGATCGAACACATCGCACACCATGCTCAGTTGAATTTCACCTTGCTGATCGATGATGCCTTGCAGAAAGCCATAGATATTCGGCACGGTAAATTCCAAGGACTTGACCGTTTCGAAATCCGACTCCAAGCGTTTCTGCGCCGCCGATGACAAGCGCGAAGTGACCTGAGTCGAGCGTAAAATGCTGGCCCAGGCCCGATTCTTCAGATCGTGATAGCGTTTAAACAGCGTCCGCTTCACCGCATCCGAAGACGACTCGTCTTCACTGCTGATACCGCCACCGCTCAGTTCGCCGAGCGTTTTGCCCAGCATAGCCCGATAACGGCTGGCACGGGCTTCACTGACCACGGCCTGTCGCGCTGCTTCGACCGCGGCATTGAACATCAACACCGCGTTATCGATGAAGGCATTCGGCAAGGCCAGCTCATGGGGCAAATGAAACTCGCCCGCTAAATCGTCGGCCTCTCGACGATCCTGGCGCAAATCGTCCAGAATACTGCCGAGGATGTCCTGTTCGAACGTCGAAGTTTTTTTCAACCAGACCAGAGCCACGTCGACCGGCGTTTTGCGTTCGGCATCCTCGCCGGCGAACATTTCTTGCAGAAACTCGACCTCGCCGTGCTGCTCGATCAACCGTAATAACAACTGGCGTTCTTTCGAAAACGGATTGCGCACAGTTTCGGCATTGAGAATGGCGACGATTTCACCGTCAAACAAGATCTCCCAAGCCTTCAACACGTGTTTGGCGCCTTCGGCAAACGGCGGATTCATGATGATGTGAGAATAGACACTGCCGCTTTGAAACTGCAGAAAATCCATTCCCACCACAGCAAATCCGTCATCGCGCAGAGCCGCGTGTTTGCGGATATCGATTTCAATGCAATCGATCGGCAAACGTTTACCGTACTGGTATGGCCCTGGACGAAGCAAATGTCCTTCGCCTGCTGAGGGCTCTAATACCCGAGCGAATTGTTGGTTCTTGAACATCGCCCAAGCTTTACGACTCAGTGCTTCTGGCGTGGGGTAATATTGATAAGGGTCTGTCATGGTGTACTCCAAAGAATCCCCTGACGACCGATTTATCCCTGGCGGGATAGAATCATCCCGCAGGGGTAAAATAAAAAAATCTCGGCTTAACCGAGTGTCGAAATCAAACGGCGCGTCAGATCAACGCAAACCGCTTACCTTGAATGAAGTCCTGATACTGCCGGGCTTCGGTTTTTGCCTTGAACCGGGCTTGCACGCTGCCGTCGATCCAGATTTCCCAGGGCAAGCGTTTAAGCTCACCTCTCACCAGTTCCACCTCGCCGACGCGAAAGTCTTCGTGTTGGTAAAGCACCTGGCGCGGGCTATCGACACGAACGATGCAATGATCCATTAATGCCGGACCGCCGATGTCACCGGGTTCTATCAACAACGGCACTTTGATCGTGCCCATCGAGCGACCAATCCAGCCGATGACATCGTGTTCATCGAGCCAGGATTGGCCGGTTTGGATATCGCCGTAATACAGCCGGATTTTGCGTCGGCTGTACCGCAACTGTTCCAGCAACTCGACCACCGGTTCCGGTGTGTCGGCGTGATAACAGGTGCCGGACGGTAATCGCTGATACTGGATGCAATGACCCGTGCCGAACGTGTGTTCAAAGACTTGATTCATGATGTTGTCCTCAATGAAAAAACGGAAACATCACGAATCCCCAGCGGGAATAGGACATTCCCGTGTGGGTGGATAAAAATGAGTGCCGAATCGGATGATTTGGCTAACTCAGGCTTTTACAAATAGCGCGTCACAACGGGCGCATTTTTTAGGATTGGATGCCCAGTGCAGGTTTTCCCAAGGCTTGCACTGCCAGAGGTATTAACTGATCCAAATCGTCCCAATCAATACTGCCGCCGTTGGTTTCGCCTTGTTGATAGGCTTCAATCAAACCCCGACAAACCCGCATGGCTGCTTGTTCCTGCTTCAATTGCCGTACCGAATAATCCGGTTCCGGCAGTTGTTCAACAGCCACGCATTCCCATACCAGGCTTTCATCGCCCGACTCAAGGTATTCATCCGACAATAACGGTATGGCGGCGGTGTCATCCCAAATGGTGGCGTCATTGAATGCCTGTTCGGCAATTTGTTGTGCCGCTTCGGGACTATCCGCGGTGATACCCACCGACACCCGGTGCACATAGTCGATCTCGTAGGACACTACGAATAGTCGATTCATGCCTTCCGGCGTGGCATTGGCTAAGGCTGGTTCTTGGACTGGAGATTCGGTTTCCACCGATTCACCCTCGATCAATGCGATTTCATAAGGCTCGATCTCCTTGTTACAGTCCGGGCAGCGATCGTTACAGCCGCTATCCCATACATCCGCCCATTCGGTTTTGCAGTAAGGGCAGCGGTACTGATTCAAATACCAAACACCTTCAATTTCAGAATGCGAATGGCTAACGCCATTTTCTAATGTTGATGACATGGTCATTGCCTCCAAAAAATCGCAGGAACGATCACCCGGCAGGATGACGTTCCTGCAGGTAAATAACGCTGATTAAAGCCGAAAAACGGCTCGTTCAGCGGGGTTGAATTCGCGTAAAAATCGGTATATGGTGGCTAAAACTCATTAAAAAGCAGAGAAAAAGCCATGATTGACGATATTTTGCGCATTTTTGACTTCCTCAGTCCGAAGCGGACAGAGGAGCTGATTCCAACGAAAAAGCCGATGGCTATTCCTGTCGACGAACCACTAAAAGTCGTTCGACATTGCCAACAAATTTTCCAAAAATTGGATGTTTTGGAAGCCGACGTGCTCAATCGGGTTGACGATCCTGAACAAGCCTGGCCGTTTCTAAACAAAATTCGCCAAATACGTCGGGAAACCCAGAACGACCTGTTGTCGTTATTGCCCGAAGGTAGCTGGGTGTTTGCTGATGAATCCAACCAACGCGAGATTCCGGTTCGCAGCATCAATACAGGAACCGGAATCACGCTACGAGTATTCAATGGCGGGCTTGCTGATTAGCCGGTGCGTTGGCATTACCTTTCAGCGCTTCCCTCAATTGAAATACCTGTTGGGCAGTCTTAGCGGATTTGTCGTCCACCAGGGCTGAATCGCCCACTTTTTTAGACCGCCGACGGGGTTTAGCCTCGGTTTCCGCCGAGACGATAGTCGGTTTGATTTTCAATAAATCCCGCTCTAGTTTGGCGATTTCAATATCCGCCTCGTAGAGTTTGATCGTTTTCTGTTTGGCTTGATATTGGAGTTCCAAGCGATCCAGCTCGCGATTCGTTTCACGATTGCGACTATGAATTTCCTGACGCACCGAATCTGACATCGCCAACCAATCCACTTCATGACGGATTTGGGGCAAGATCACCGGTAATCGGTTTCGAGCTAGGCGCTTTGCACGATAGCTGTGAAACGTTTGAGACGCATGTTTCAATGCGCCCAGCAGTTGCAATGCTGTTGCCCAAATCACCCGCAAGGCGAGGATAAACATAGCCAGTAGGATGATGCCGAAAATAAAGTTCATTGAAGTTCTCCTTTGAAAATTTAAGAAAACACTTCGAATGAACAGCGCCCAGTCGGGCGATGGTCGCCCGAAGTGGGATGAATTGCAGACAATTTGCCAGGGCAAACTGCGATTAACATCGGGCTTAACGTACCCGACACGATCACGGCTTAACGTGCTCGCCGTCTAAAGACGGAACGCCGACCGAAGTCGGATTCACCATTCTTTGAAAAGAACGCATGAAATGTCTGTTTGTCGAATGGGCTCCAGGAAGTGAGTGCATTCGACAAACTGCGTTTGCAATCAGCTACCCATAGCCACAATCCAAGGCATTACGCCAAGGATTGGGCTACGGATAATTGACTGGCCGAGACTTAGGCCGCCAACAACACCGCTTTCGAGAGATCGAACAATTGTGCTCTCAGCTCTGAAAGATCGTTAATGGTGATGGCAATCGGAAACAGATGACTGACATCCAGTCCCAAACCAATGCCCACCGTTTCGATACCGCTATCCCGGCAGCGCTGCAAAATATCCAGCGTGCTCAGCGTATCGTTGGGTTGACCATCGGTCATCACCATCAATACCTTGCGCGGTTCTCGGCAACGCAGCAGTGACGCCGCACCAAACCAAATCGCTTCAGTCATCGGCGTACTGCCGGTGGCTGCCAGCGAGAAGGCACCGGTGCGGACATTCACCCGTTGACCATGCTCCAGCAACTGGAACACCGAATCATCCTGAAGCCCGGGAAACGCAGTGACGCCAGGATTAACCCCCGGAATACCTTCAAAGGCCAACGCCAGCGCCAAAGTGGCTTCCAACGCAATCGGCATTCGCGATCCAATCGGTTGCCCTTGGCTATCAGTCACCTGATAACCCATGCTTTCGGATTTATCCAGTAACAGATGAATCGCCGTATTGGGTGCTGCTTTGACCTGCTTACGCTGAAACACCTTGGTTTCACCGAGCGGCAGGCGGTGTAAGCGCTTGCCATCCATCCGCCGACCACGACAGGCGTGTTGCGAGCGGTTGAGAGTTTGCGATTGCACCAAGCCTTGCAAAGCGGCGCGGATTTTTCCCGATTCGCATTGCACCTTACGAAGCAAAAATGCACCGGTTCGATCATCCATGGGCGGTTCATGGCCGCTAGGCATCAGCAACTCCGATACATTTTCCGCGGCCAACGACAACGCCGATTTCAATGACTCGAATAAATCTTGCTCAATGTCACCTTCTCCGGCGGACAACAAGGTCTGCAAGACGTCCATTGGGTCGGCAATCTCCGTATCATCTTCATCATCCCCTTGTTGGTTGGATGTCAAGCTGTCGGATGGCATTGCCGGTTCATCGTCAGGATTTTCTGGATCCGACGCACCATTACCCACTGGTTCTGAAAACGATTCGTCATCAGTGTCATTTGCTAACTGTTCACCGGGTTCCATGTCATCCTTCGAATCCGGGGCATTCGAATCGTCCGAATCGGCTGATTCACCATCCTGATCCGTATCGCCCGGTTCAGGCGACGATTCCCTATCGGCCGATATCTGGTTCTGATTACGCTGCTGTTGTTGCTCGAATTCCTGCTCAATCATGGTCAGGATACGATCAGTCAACATCAGGCAATCACTCTCCGATTGTAAACCCTCCGGGACTTCGGACAGCAAGCCTTTCAACCGCGTCACCGCGCCGATGGGAAACTTCGCCTTCAATGAGGTTTCGGTTTCTTCGACCAACGGCCGTAACGCCGCTTGACCCAATACCTTGGCTCGCAAACTTTTCAACACGAAGCCGTACAGAATGTTGGCCGGATGATCGTCGATAAGGCTGGCCACAAAGTCGCCTTTAGCAATCATTTTTTCGATCACCGTACCTATCGTCAACCGCGTACCCGGAAAATCTTTCGCCAGTTCATGCTCGATGCGGACGTCTTCAATCGCATTACATAATCGCCGGCGTAAGACCGAACTGCCGTAATGCAGCGTAAAATCCGAATAGCGAATATGTGCCGCTTCGTGGGCTAACAGGCCCCAGGCGACATCCTGATAATCCGGATCATCGCCGTCATAGGCTGGCAATTGAATCGATTGTCCATCGGTATAGGCATTATCACCGCCGACACTGACTTTGACGCCAAAGCGATTGCCAATGGCAGCAGCAACAATGGGGAATGCATTGTGTAGGGTTCTATTTTTCATGGTGTACTCCAAAATTTAGGGGCAAACCACGACCCCAGCGGGACATGATTTTGCCCCAATGGGTTAAGTGTTAAATGGCGTCTGATCAGAACCAATAGTCCTGATCAGAATCGTCCGCTTCCTCATCGTCTCCCGCCGTCACCGTTGCCGGTTCTGCTGAGTTTTCCGAATCAGAGGCTTGTTCGGCATCGTGCCCGGTTTCCCGATCGGGCTGACACTTATCCAGCAAGACATCCAAAGCCCAGTCATCGGTTACCGATTCAGCTTCGGGTTCGTCGTCAAAGATACCGTCAAACAAATCGGTAAAATCCGTTTCGTCTGTAGCGGCATCAGCTAATACGGGAATGACGAGGGTTGATGATGCGGTCAGTTCAGATGATTCTGACGACGCCTGATCGACGGTTTCTACAACATCAATCTCAACATCAGCATCAGTCTCGACAACCGGAGCTTGCCCAGCCAACAAACCTTCACCGTGCCGCCGGGTTTTATCCGGATCGGCCAGCAACATCGCCGTAGCGAGGATTTCCTGCAGCAAACTGCCTTCAATCGATCCCCGATTCGGGATTTTGCCGAGCAAGTCATCGATCGTCGCGACCACCGGTGCCACCCGATGATCCAAAAAACTCAAACCATCAAGCTTGTCGCGGATGCGTTTGATCGGCCTGAGCGCGTTGCGGGTGACTTGTTCCTTGCCGAGCAACGAGTGCTCGACCAGCAAGTTGGCGTCCGCCGCGATTTCATGGAACATCTGCTCGCTTAACGAGCCGATTTTTGATTCCAGGCGTTCCACCTCCTGTTTTGGCAACTGGTCTGGTAAGGCGACCGAGACCACCAGGTAGTCAAACGTCAAGCGGGTGGCGACCAATGCCACCGAGTCGATGGCTTTTTCGATAATGCCGGCAAATTCCGGATGTTTAATCATCCAGTCTTGTACCGCCGCATCGTAGCCATCCAGAAACTCGGTCCGTGCCTGGGCAAAGTCACCGGCGATGCGATCCAGTTCCGTTGTGACCTGCGCCGCTGCCACGACCGGTACGACGAATCCACCCAGAAATCGGGTGCCGACGCGTAAACAAATACGTTCGGCTTCCTTTTTCAGGCGGTTGAACACCGATAGCCGATCCGGATCGAGCAAGCGCTTCGAGCCCAAACTGGCCAAATCCTCCGGCGGCAACTTGCTACCGTCGGCCAATACTAGATCTTCCTTGTTGAGCTTTTTGCGCGCGCCGTAAATCGTAGCGTCGACCTTGATCAAGACGACTTGATCCAAAATGAGTTGGGTTTGTGTCATGTGAACCTCCTATGGAAGAAGGCTCACTGACCCCGCAGGGGCGAATGGCCCCTTCCGGGTGAATGTTAAAAAATGCCTGTGTCGAACTCGATACAGGAATAAAAGGCTGGGCCTTCAGTAAATCAAAACCAATGATCGGTTTGATCGGCCATGGCCAACGCCAGATCGAGCCGAGGTTTCAAGAGCCCCAGGCTTTCCGCCAGCGGCCTTATCGCCTCAATGTCGGTATCGAATAATGCCAATACCTCGGTTTCGGCTTTCAAGTCCGACGACACATCACGGCCAGTTTCGCTGGCAATGCCGACCAAAACGCCGGGAAATGCCGCATGCTTCAAGGCCATCATCCACAGCCAAGGCAACACCCCGTGTTCACGGTGGATTTGCCCGCTGAGATCAAAGGCTTCTTCGCCCAGACTGGCATTGATCAGTCGTTGCCAACCGGACCAGTTACTTGCGGCAAATCCTTGAGCCTGAGACCAGGCTTCCAGATCGCCCAACCAACGGCGTAGCGCGATACCCATGTCGAGCAAGGTAGCGTGCCCGGCGCGACAATCGACATGCCAATACAGCTTGTCGACCGCGACTGGTGGCATTTCGATCGACACTGTTACTGGATCGGCTATCGGCGCGGAACGGGGCAAACGGATGTTGCCATCGGTATCGATTTCGACTTTGCCGACAAACACATAGCCTTTGGCCTGTTTTTGTCGTTCGATATCGTGCTGGCGTATTCCCGTTCGTGTGTTGCTGCTCGGCAGACGAGAATCCGTTTTGCCCCAGCGGGTGGTGATACTGCCATCCGAATTACTTCGGACCGCCCAATCTTTGGAACTGCCGTCAGCATTACGATGCCGGTATAAAGTCCAGACGCTCATGGCTAATTCGCCCAATCATCCCCAAACACATCCTTGGCGATGCGATGAATCGCTTCGCGTTCGGCGGGTTCGGCTCTAAAGGTCAAGGCCCGATCCAGCGAATAAGCCAAGGCATTGGGCGCACTTTTGAAAGTGGCCACCAATGACGCCCAACGCACTAAACCGCGCGTCGATAAAGTCACCGATAACATGCCACCGCCATCCGCGCCGCCGATGAAGACTTTACGAATCTGATTAGCGACCTTGATCATGCTTTCGCGCACCGTTTCCGGCATGCTCGGCACCACATCGGCCAACAGTTTCATTTCGTCTTCGGGTTCGGGGTAGCCGACTTCCATCAATCTAAAGCGGTCTAAAAACGCCAGGTTCTGACGTAACACCCCTTGGTACAAGCCCGACTGATCACCGCTGCCAGCACTATTGCCGGTGGCCACCAAACGAAACTTCGGGTGCGGGACAATTACGTCGCCGGTTTGCGGAATTGTTAGAGGTTTCCCTTCAACAATTTCATTCAAGCCAATCAGCTCGGCAGGATCAATGGCATCGATCTCGTTGATCAACAATACATGGCCTAGGCGGACTGCCAGGGTCAACGGGCCGTCGATCCACTTCATCGTGCCGCCGTCGACCAGCATGTACTGGCCGAGCAGATCGTTGAGTTCCAGTCGACCGTGACCGGTGACCGAATGCACGCCCCAATTAAGACGCGCCGCGACTTGCTCCAATAACGAGGTTTTACCGGAACCAGTAGGACCGGTCAGGTATAAGCCGTCGCCATTGTGTGCGCCTAAAAACGCCAACACGTCGCGCAAGTGATCCTTACGAAACACATACGGCTTGATAGTCGGCACATACGGATTATTGGCTGGAATAAAGCCTTCCACTTTCATGGCAGCCGGGGCCTGAATGCCAAAGGTATTGGCAATGGAATATTGTTGGTACATGGTGAGCTCCTCGAGGACTAGCCTCAAATGACAAGGGGCGCACCGGCCCCGAGGGGTGATGAGCCCCAACGGGTGGATAATGCCTGACAAGGCAGGGTAACTAAAACGGGTTAACGCAATTGCATCACGCAGTACATTGCCCATTCGGCGCGGGCCAACAGCTCCCGATCCATCAAACGCAGGATGCGATGAATGTCGCTTCTCAAACCGGGGTCAGAGATTTGGCGGTGCATCTCCAGCAGCAACCGCTTTTTGGCCTGGATGTCGTCGCTATGGGCAACGTTCAGCCAGCCGTGCAAGGTTTTCCAAAAGTCGTGATTCATAATGACCTCCTTCAATGAATAAAAGGGGTCACCGAGTCCCGCAAAGGTGATGAACCCTAACGGGACAAACAAAAACACCAGGCTTGACGCACCTGACACACGAGGCAAACGCTCATGCCGCTTAACAACGGAACGCCGGTCGAAACCGGATTCGGGATTCCACGAAGGGAATGCCTGAACGATGCGGGTTTTGGGTTGGGTTTTGCGGCAAAGCCCAGCCTAAAACCGACATGCCCGACCTGAATCGATTCTGCCGTCAATGAATGAACATCCCGTAACCACCAGGGTTACAGGATGTTGTTAAATGAACCATCAAGACTCAAAACCAAAAGTCCACGCCAACCAAGTCATTCAAGGCTTGCGCGTCGAACGGCACTTCGGCATGTTTGCCGTCGTCGTTCCGGCAGGTCACCCGGACCCGCATGGCCGACGGTTTACGATAGACTTCCAGCGCCGTTGCCTGAACATCCGGTTGCAAGGCCTGCAGTGCCGCCTTGTAATCGATGGCACCCTGGCTTTGAAACCGGCTGATCCGTAACCCGGAATGCTCCGCAGCCACGTAATCGCCCATCAAAGCCACCAAGGTGTATTCAATGCGCGACTGCTCGTCCTCCAACTGGTTGAGTTGGGTTTTGAGGTCCAAGATGGTCAACGCCCGTTGCCGATACGTCGCCGCCAGTTGCTGCCATTGCTGCTCCGCATGACCTTTGGGCAAGAACAAATCGCGTTCGGGATCCTTACTCGGTTCCTTTTTCGATTTGACCGCCGACCAGAAGTCCATCGCGGTATCGACCAGCCGGGTGAGAAAAGTCTCATCGCGCTGAATCTCGAATTCCACATCCTGGTCTTGGTGGTAGAAAAACAAAAACCCGCGTTGCGCTTCGGAAACCAGCAATTGTTGTTGGACTTGGCACCAATACAGTTGATAGGCCTCGGACGCTTCCCGATTCAACAGCACATCCAGAAACGTGGTCTCGTGCGGACATTTGATTTCCACGGGTTCATTCGAGTCGGACAAGCCGTCGAACGAAGCCCGCATCAACGGATACTGTTCCGACTCACCGCACAGTGGCAATAACATCAGATCGTGTTTGTCTTCGAAGCGTTGCAAAGCCTCGGGCTCTTGCTGGATGCCGGCGCGGATCAACGGGTTGTTGTCCAGTCTGGCTTCCAGCACCAGGCCGATTTTCTCCGCCCACAACCTCCACGGGGTCTTGTACGGCGAGTGGTTCATGACGATGGCTGCTTCGCTGGCACTGATACCTTGTGAACGCCATTGCCGCCAGGCGTCGCTACGTTGGGAGACGTTGATGACTTTCATCGCCAGGCTTCCGGCAACTGAATGTGGCAGCCTAACCGCAACGAGGGCACGCCGCGCTGGGTTAAATGCCGTTCACAGCGTTGCGCCCAGTGATAATCGGCAAACAGCAGCAACACGGCATCCGCGGTCGGCAACACCAAGCCGCCAAAGCTTTCCACCAAACTGTGCAGTTCCGATTTGGAGGGTTTGTCGACGTCTGTCGCGCCTGTTCCAGGTTTGAAGCTGCGTTCTAAAAAGCCACGCCCATGTCGGCGAATCACCGTGGGTGAGTCGTAACGCCGCCAATCGGTATGACAGGGAAGCCGATTTAATGATTGATCGATTGCATTCATGATCTCTCCTTACTAAAAACTCAGAGCATCATGAATCCCCACACGGGCGAGTCATGACGCCCTGAAGGGGTGGTAGTTGAATGTGACGCTGAAAACCAGCACACATCAGTATGAAATTGGCCTAGCCGGTACTTTGATTAAGCAACGGAAAAGCCCTGTGCAGCGAAATGACTAACGGTTGGCGCCCAACGCCTGACGCGCCTGCGTCATCGCCATGTCTTTCGGTGTCAATGGCGGCATGACGGTACCTTCCGTTTGGCCCAATGCCTGTGTGGCCCTGGGTTCAACCTCCGATACCTTGTCCAACTCGGCCAATGCAAACGTCAGGTCAAGACCTTTGAACTTCTGATTGGCATAGTCGTAGGCGGCTTTCCAGGCACCGGCCGCTGTTGTCCGTCTAACCAGTTCGGCAACCGCTTTTTGCACTTTGGGATGGATTTGCGACAGATCGATGACGCGGTTTGCATCAACGTCAGAATCGCCCCCAAAAACGTGATCGTCACTGCCAACCTCGGCTGCATTCAGTACAGTGGCACTGCCATCGATCACACTACCGTCGGCAATATCGTCAAGGGTTTTGCCATCCATTTCCTCGGCGGCATAACCGCATTCCTCCGGAAAGGCTGTCCTAAGCGACGCTGCTTTACCGCATTTGGATAATTGCCCCTTGGGGCGTTTGATCCACATCGCGGTCGGCACTTGCGAGTTTTTACCGCCGGCGGTGCTGTAGGCTTCGAGCCAATAGACTTCCTCGGTAAAGGCGCAGCGTTTACCACCGACGATCCGGTACACGGTGACGGCCACCCATTCGGGGAAAGTCAAGGTGACACTGGACTCTTGCCATTGCTCGTTGTCATCTTTGTAGCGACCGGTAAAGGTCTTGGTGACATCAGGACCCCAGACGGGCCTATCCATGCCGGCCCAAACACCGGTTCTGGACGCGGTAGTCTGGATTTCCATAATGGACGGCCAGACGGTTTCGACATTGCGGCCTAAAGCGGCACTCCACATCGGTACGATATGCACCGGTTTTTTGAAGATGTCCAACTTGCGGGCCTTGCAATAATCCAGCGCCATCAGGATGGCTTCCGGGGTTTTAGCAGTGGGGAAAGTCACTTCGGTCAATACCTTCCAGGACTGCTCCGAAATGCCATAGCCTTGCTGGGCTGCCATCGGCATGGGTAAGTCGCGCGACTTAGGTTGATAGTTTCGATTTTGATTGCTCATGGTGGGTCTCCTTATCAAAATGGGAACGCCATGGCCCCAACGGGGATAGTCGTCCCCTTTGGGTTGAAAAGCCGTAACAGCAAAAACTGGTCGGCAGTAGGTTAAAATTTACCGGCGCTTGCGGCAGCTCGTGTAACGCCTGGATTTAGTTGAGCGGCATGTCGGCATACTCGTCGTCCCAATCGGCGTCATCTGACACCGGGTTCGATGATGAACCGTTTGCAGATGCAGGCGCACTTGGGCGATCGAGCAGTTGCAACTCATGCACAACCACTTCCGTGCGGTAACGCTTTTCGCCGTTCTTATCCCATTGCTGGGTGCGAAGACTGCCTTCTACATAGATTTTGCTGCCTTTCTTCAAGAAGTCGCCGGCGGTATCGGCCAGCTTTTTAAAAAACACGACCCGGTGCCATTCGGTACGTTCCTGTTTGGCGTTTTTTGAGTCTTTCCAAACTTCACTGGTTGCCAAACGCACCGCCACGACTTTGCCGCCGTTATTCGGTAAATAGCGAATATCCGGATCGGCGCCGAGACGGCCCAGCAAGATGACTTTGTTTACACCACGATTGGCCATGATGATGTCCTCCTATCGGCCGCGCCCGACTCAACGATAACAATTCCCAGCGGCGCGGCGATGGGCACGCCGGCCGTCGAACCCCGACTGGGAATCGAGACGCCCGGCAGGGTTAAAAAATAAAAAACTCACATCAGGCTTGACGCACCTAACACGCCGATGGAACACCACCGTCGCCGCTTAAAAGCGGAACGCCGACCGAAGTCGGATCAAGGCGATCATGAAAGATCAGCCGAGAAAGTCTGGGAAGAATCGGAAGGCCGATGACCAACTGATTCCGTTGGCGGGTATTGAAACAGAGATTTTTTGAAATGATCTTGCAATAAAGGACGAATTCGACCTTTATTGCAGAAAGGTCGAAAAAAAATTGGCATACGATCATGAATCATTCGTCCACATCAGGAAACGATCATGTCCGAAACAGCTCCACAGCCCAAGCAAGCCCAGCGTCGCGCCATCAGTCGGCCTATATTTGAGCGTACGTTTAGCATCAACAGCGAACAAGCCATTCGGGTCATCCGTGATAGTTATCATCGACTGATGGTGTCCTTGTATGCGATCGACGTGATCCTGCGCATCATCGGCCGGGAGGAAACCGTCGATGAAATCGAAAGCATCGTCGGTCAAATGATTGCCGAATGCGCGGAGCAACTGCAGCAGGAAAAGAGTCGACTGGAAAAACTCAAGGCTGACAATGGCATCAATGAAACGCCGACCTACACGCACCCAAGGGAATTTGTGGCCAAGATTGCCTCACCGCAGATTGCGCAGTTCGTCGAGCTGATTCGTTTGCTGGATCAGTTGATGATCGTGATGGACACCTTGTGGCTATGCCAGGTCATCTCCAACAAACATTGCATTGCCGCGCGGCTGGAGTGGCAGCAGCGATTGCAGCGACTAGCCAATAAAATTGTGACGATGGAAAGGCATGCTCATCAGGCCGCGTACGAGCAAGGGCATGGGGAAGAAGTCAGACTGGCCCGACAGGAATCTGGACTGTTGGGTGAGCCAGTGAAACTTTCCAAGGATGAGGATTCGGTGGTTGATGACAATGAATCATAACCAAGTTCGGATAAGGCCGGTGCGAAATGACCGATAATCCGCATGAAATGAAACAGGCTTGACGGTTCCGCTTGCTAATCTGCCGGAGGTCACACCGATTCGCGCATGTTGAGTCGTAGGAGTACTGATCCGCCGGTTTATGGTGTCTTATTCCCCAATCAATTTTTTGATGCTGTCTTTACTGATCGTTGACAGCGTGATTTTCTTGATTTCCTTGGCTTTCAAATCCAAGGCCTGGGTTTTGCTAAGTTCCAGCAGCTTAGCGATGACCAACTTGTCGGATTTCAATAAAAACTCCTTGAGTGTCATTTTTTTCACCCGCACGGTATCGACGCCACCTTTAGCCTTTTCGGTATGCACCAGTCCCATGACGATAAAATAGGAAAATGCCTTGTTCACGGTCGTTTTAGCGATGCTCGGATCAACTTTATGGCACTGATCGAATAAGGCCACTCTGAATTGCGCCGCATCAGGGCAGATGTCTTTCAAGGCCACGGCATGTTTGTAAATTTTTTTCAGCGTGTCGGCATTGTCCGGCAGCGCATTGTGTTTTTTCAGCAGGGCTTTGTAGGCTTCTGCGGTAGCAACTGCTTCGACTGTTTTGGTCGGTTGGGCAAGCTTCGCCAGACTGGCGAAATTGGCGGTGCCGATTTTGCTGATTTCGATGGCACCGTTTGCAGTTAGGTAATCGGTAAATGTTTTAAATCCGTAATGTTTTTCGTCGAAGTCGGCCGCAGTCCGCTTGAGCAAATTCTTGATTTGTGAGGTATTGACCGGTGTAGACGATGCTTTCAAGTGGGCAATGACCAATTCATCGGCCTGTGCCAGTGTAAGCGTTGGTGTGGAGTTCGGTAACGACTGCGGCGGTACGGACTCCTGTGGCGAAGTCTCATTGCCGATCAACGTGTTAATGACATCGTCCGTATAAATAAACCGAGTGCAAGACGTCTTCACACATTCGCTCAACGTTGAATGCTGACCAACGCCAATTACATCCTTATCCATCTCCCGAAGTCGGCGAAAGACTGGCGTAAAGTCTGAGTCGCCGGTGACCAGCACAAAGCAGGTAATGTTTGGTAGTTGCCAAGCGCATTCAATGACATCCACCGTCATCTGAATATCCGCCGTATTCTTGCCGGTCACGGGATGGTAGCAATGGATGAGTTCAAATCCGGATTGGTTGATGGCTGCTTGGTGCATGGCCAAATTCGGCTTGCTCCAAACACCATAGGCGCGACGGATAATGATCAGGCCAAACTGATTCAACTCTTCCATGAGTAATTTGACGCCATCGTGTTTGATCCAATTGGTGACATTTTCGGCGTCTACGAATACTGCAATGCGATTGGTTTTGTGATGTGTCATGGGGATGCGGTGTATCCAAATCCAGTTTCACTTATTGACCATTGAGCTTCACTCAAATGCAGCACGGCGCCAACCTGAAGCGTATCGTCCCAGGTCACGCGCACCGGAAGCGCACTGATTTTTTCGGCTTCACGGATCAATCCGGCGGCTTGTTTGTAGGTGGTGTCTGGCATGTTCCCTAAAATGAAATAAAAATGGCCTTACAGTTTAACTTTTTTGAATTTGTACAGCCCGGTTTTTAATCCGTTTCAGTAAACAATCGATGTTAGCCGAAACGTATGCTAAGCACTTATTAGGGTCGGCCACTTTGTCTCAAACACTGGGTCATGCCCTACGTTTTGGTTTATCTGGGTTATCTAACCAAGTGCCGATATACGATAGCTATTGAACATTACTTGGCGGGGCTTGAACATCTGTGGCTGGATCGATTTGTAGGACATTTCAGCGATTTTTATATGGTGTAATTCCTATCTACTAAATCACAATCGATGCAATTGACTCAAATATGAGTCAATGAGAAGATGCCCGAGCTAGTTCCAGTGTATATAGTAAAGGTAGGGCAATCACATGATCCGAGTTTTGTTTAAACAATGTCTTGATCAGAAAGCATTTAGGGAAAGGAAACGCATTACAATCAATGATGTAAGCAGCGCGACGGGTATTTCTCGGGCAACATTGACTCGAATCGCCAACGTACCTGGATACAATACTAGCACCGACACATTGAACTCTCTCTGTCGCTATTTTAGATGTGTGCCGGGTGATCTCCTTGAATTCATGGACGAAGAAAAAAATGGATAAACTTTGGAAACAGATCACTCCTTCGGATTATGCATGGGAATACGAGGCGTTAGAGTTTCTACGTGAATGTCTTCCTGATCATGAACCCTATCGTGCCTGGGCGAACTTTGAGTTTATTGCCCAAGATGGCTCTATTAATGAAATTGACCTTCTGGTCGCTACTCCAAAGGGATTGTTCTTGGTAGAAATCAAGTCACATCCTGGCGAGATCAGCGGGGATGCGGGCACTTGGGTATGGGACAATAATGGACGTTGCAAGGCATTTGATAATCCTCGTCTGCTGGCTGATCGCAAGGCAAAAAAGCTTGCTTCGTTATTGCGCAGCCAACGCGCAGCTCGAAATGCGACAATTCCTTTCATCAATACTCTCGTGTTTTTGTCCTCAGAAAATGTAATCAACAAACTGCAAGGTCCTGCCCGGCAGAACGTTTGTACCCGGAAAAATGTACTGGATGAGTTAAGCAAAATTGACGAGTTCTGGACTCACAAGAAACTAGATCGCCCAACCTCCAAAATGGTATCCCGAGCCATGGAAGAAGCTGGGATCAAGGAGTCGCTTCGATTAAGGCGTGTGGGTTTATACGAACTTAAAGAATTGCTTGATGAGGCTGATCACTTCCAAGATTGGCTGGCAACCCATTCCGAAACCAATATTCAACGGCGCATCCGCATCTATCTCACTTACGGCAAAGATTCCCAAGAAGCTAATACACTTGAGAGGGCTGCAAAACTTGAATTCAGATTGCTAGAAGGCATTGAGCATCCAGGGATTATTCATGCCCGTGAATACCAGCAACACGACCAAGGTCCTGCGTTGGTATTTGAACATGATCCATCGGCTATCCGACTGGATCATTTCATTGCCAGTTTGGGTGCAAGCCAGCGCCTGGATATTCTCGATGCGCTGAATTTGACTCGCCAAATTGCCGATGCAGTGAGATTTGCTCACGGTCAGCACCTTTACCATCGAGCCCTAAGCCCTCAGAGCATCTATATCATCAAGAAGGAAGATGGCCGGTACATTGTTAAGATTGGCAATTGGTCTACAGCCAATCGCTCTTTCGATAGTGAGACCCACCAACTCACAGTTCTGAGTAACTTGAGTTGCCTTATCCAGGAAGAGGCAAGCCCTTATCTTGCCCTAGAAGCGCATTCGCAGGCTGAAACCGACGCCATATATCTGGATATATTCTCGCTGGGAGCCATTGCATACTTGCTGTTTACGGGAAAACCACCCGCACAAAATGGACTGGAATTACAGGACAAGCTCAGCCGTGGGACAGGTTTACAGATAACTGACGAGCTCAATGGCGCGGGGCAAGAATTACAGGATCTAATTCAATATGCGACTCATCCCGACGTGGCTATACGTATTGGGACTGTAGACGACTTCATTGAATACATGAGTCTGGTTGAAGATGAAATTACTCGTCCAGACAACCAGCGCCAGACCAATCCGACCGAAGCCGTGCCTGGTGACATGTTTGAGGGCGGGATTGTCGTCAAGAAAAAACTGGGAAGAGGATCTAGTTCCGTCGCCTTTGTCGTTGAGTACAAAGGGCAAGTGCACGTCCTCAAACTTGCTGTCGATGTTGATCACAACAAACGATTGCGTAGCGAGGGTGAAACATTACACAAACTTCGCCATCAATCCATTATCGCCCATCACGAAACCAGGGATTTTGCTGGGCATACCGGACTGCTGCTTGATTATGCTAGTGAAGGAACTCTTGCCCGGCGTTTGCGTAAAGAAGGAGCTGTTCAGCTTGAATTACTCGAGCGCTTTGGTGATGACTTACTGGGTGCTATCTGCCATCTGGAAGACAAGGGCATATCACATCGTGACATCAAACCAGAAAATATCGGCTTGATGATGCAAGGTAAACAGTTGCATCTTGTACTGTTTGACTTTTCCCTCTCCAATATCAGCGCTGACAACTACACCGCAGGAACCGTCGCCTATATGGATCCCTTTATTCGGGATACAGGCCGCCGCCGTTGGGATGATTATGCCGAGCGTTTTTCCGTTGCCCTTACCCTCTATGAAATGGCGACTGGAACCTTACCTGGCTGGACAAACAGTGAAGGATTGCCACCACTGATCGAAGGGTCACTGGAAGTCGACGGAGCTGTTTTTGATCCCGTGATACGAGACGTGATGTCTAGTTTTTTTCGCAAGGCATTGGCGCGTGACGTAAAACAACGTTTTGGCAATGCAGAGGATATGCGTCGAGCATGGCATCAGGTTTTCCTTCAGGCGCGCCGTGCAACACTGCATACCGATATACCTGAAAAACCGGCTGTTTGCTCTGAAGAAGCACAACCTGATACCCAAATCGGCCTGTTACCCTTATCTCCCCAAGCTCTGGATACCTTGAGTCGACTTAATATCAACACTGTCAGTGATCTGCTTCAGTTGCCCCGTAACGAATTAGTGCGAATGACCGGGGTTGGCATCAAGACCCGTCGTGAGCTTTCCGAGCTGGTCGCCCGCTTACAACATCGGTTGGGAGCAGAAATATTACCGCAAACCTCTCAACTCGAGGAAGGGTTGCTGGGTAGCGTTGACCAACTGTTCGCAATGGTGGTGCCTAAGGGCAACAAGGCGAGTGACCCAGTGCGCGCAGCCTTTCTTAATGAATTCCTGGGACGGTTGGATAGTGACGCTCCCAGAGGCAGCCACAATGTTCATTGGCCAACCTTGGTTAGTTTGAGCGCAGAAATCGGCATTGAAACCATGGTGGCACGTGATCTGCAGTCGCGAGTGATCACTCAATGGGGAAAAAACAAATTCATCACCCAACTGCGTAACGATATTAACCAGTTGCTAGCTGATAACGGCGGACTTTTAACTGCTATAGAGCTGTCTGAGTTGGTATTACTGCGAAGAGGTTCCATGCAACCATCGCCACAACGCGAACGTCATGCGCAAGCAGTAGTGCGGGCTGCGGTAGAAACCGAGCTAAGCCGACAACAAGCACGATGGACTTTGCGCCGTTCTGGCAAACGAGTCCTCATAGCAGACAATACCCAAGAGCGAGGTGAAGAACTGGCTGATTACGCCGAAGCACTCGGACAACTGGCAGATGAGTGCGCGGAGCAACAACCCCTTCTTTCGCCAGTGCGTGCATTAGAGCGCATTCGTGCCGTCGCAGCACCTGAATCATTTGCGGGTCTTAGTAATCACCGATTATTGCGTCTGGCTGTTGCGGCCTCTCAGGGTGCTGCGCTATCCAGTCGTGCAGAGTTTTACCCTCGAGATATGCCGGCGGAACGTAGTATAGCGTTGGCACAAGGCGCTTTACTGGGTGCACGAGCCCTTTCAGTCAGAGAAGTTCAATCGCGAATTCAGGGTCGTTACCCAGATGCTAAACCGTTGCCAGGCAGACCCCAGCTTGATGCGCTCATGCAGGGACTTGATCTGGGCTTTCAGTGGGATGGCAGTTACGAACTGCCTGATCGGACAAAAGGCGCGTATTGTTTGCCTCAGTCACGCCAGACCAATGTTTTTTCAGCTAAAGGCACTTACTTCGCTACCCAATATGATGAGGGTGATCCAGCGTTTGGTAAAGAAATCACACAATTCCTTACAACATTACAGACCAGCCTAAAATCCGCACGATTTTTAGCGCTTTCGGTGCGAACAAGCCAGTTGCAACTAGCCAAAATACGATTGCAAGCGGCCTTCAACCTGAAATGCCTCAGTTTCGATGAGTTATTGCTACATCATTTACGCCAGCTCTGTGTCGTAATGAGTAGACCTCCTAAATGGGAGACCATTCTCAAGGCTGACGCTGCGGAAAAGAACAGTGTTGACTGGTCGCGGCTGCAAATGATGGTCAAGAAAGCGATACCTTTGATAGCCGAGGAAATCAAGCAATCAGGCCAACCTGTGCTGCTCACCGAACCAGGGTTGATTGCACGCTATGGACTAATCAACGATTGGCTGGGTGAATTACGGCAAAACCTAATGACCACCAAACAGCCTCAGGCCTTATTGCTATTGATCGCTAACGATGTAGCTTCTTCCGGAGCGGTTATTGATGGCGTTAGCTTGCCTAGTGGCGCTGGAAGCAAGGAATTCATCCGCATTCCTAGAACCTGGTTGTTACAACAATCAGAAAATACACAGGCGCAGCCAACTGAACAAACCTCTGCTCTAGCAATGACAGGAACCCAGAATTCATGATTCAACGCCAACAACTCCTTCAAGACTTACAACGTCTTTTGCCCAAAATTGAACAGGATGTTCTGTCGCATTGCCAAGCCCAAACAGAGTTGGATGAGCATCTGAAACAAGAATATGCAAACGCACAAAAGGCGCAGCGTACTGCCGAGCATTTCATTGACTGGCGGGCGGCACAAATCACTCAAGCATCGGTTGCGTGGATTTTGACCTGCGTATTTATCCGCTTTCTTGAAGACAATGCCTTGCTGGTTGAACCCATCATTGCTGGTCCAGCGGGAACCCGATTGCAACATGCCAAGGATCGGCTGACGGTTTACTTTAACGACCATCCAACCCACGCCGAACGAGAATACCTGTTAAGCCAATTTGAAGCGCTGGAATCATTGCCTGCTATGGGTGAATTGCTGGATCATCGTCACAATCCATTGTGGCAGTTGCCTGTTTCCGCAGATGGTGCAAAGAGCATCATTGATTTCTTTCAGCTTTTGAACCCAGAGACCGGTGACATCGTGCATGATTTCACTGATCCGAATTGGGATACCCGTTTTCTAGGTGATCTCTATCAAGACTTGTCAGAGTCTGTGCGCAAACGTTACGCACTGTTACAGACCCCGGAATTTGTGGAAAGCTTCATTCTTGATTACACCCTAGAAAAAGCCAAACAAACGTTCGGGCTGCCTGGATTACGGATGATTGATCCTACCTGTGGCTCCGGGCATTTTTTACTCACCAGTTTTGAGCGCTTATTCACCGACTGGATCAAACGTGAGCCATCGACCAATGCACGTGCATTGGCACAGAGGACATTGGATGCCATCTTCGGAGTGGACATTAACCCCTATGCGATTGCCATTGCACGCTTCCGTTTGCTGATCGCGGCGATGAAGGCTTCGGGCAGTGACAAAATCAATAACGCGCCCGATTTCCACTTCAATCTCGCGGTGGGCGACTCTTTACTGCACGGACGGCGGCATGAATCCTATGGCCAAGGTATTCAGATGGATGCCTTGAACGATCCAATTGCTCATGTGTTTGACGTAGAAGATCGCGGCAAACTGGAAAAAATCTTGGGACAGCAATATCACGTTGTCGTGGGTAACCCTCCTTATATCGTGGTTCGAGATAAAGCCTTGAACCAAGCCTACCGAGACAAATACCCAACTTGTCACCGTCAATACTCATTAGGTGTACCTTTTACCGAACGTTTTTTTGACCTAACTCTAGCACTAGAGGGAAATCAACCTGCTGGGTATATGGGAATGATTACCGCCAACAGTTTTATGAAACGGGAGTTCGGGAAAAAGTTGATTGAAGACTATCTGACTCATAAAGATCTGACACATGTAATTGATGTGTCTGGAGCCTACATTCCTGGACACGGTACACCAACAGTGATCCTTTTCGCCCGTAACCAAAAGCCTAGGGCTGACTGGATACGTGCGGTGCTTGGTATTCGTGGTGAGCCTAGTACTCCAAACAATGCTTCTGAGGGTAAGGTTTGGTGCTCAGTTGTTGATCTATTGGAAAAACCTGGTAGTCAAAATGATTATGTGAGTGTGGCAGATCAAGCCAGAACCTTATACATAAAGCATCCTTGGAGTATCGGTGGTGGTGGCGCATCAGAGCTAAAGGAAAATTTGGAAGAAAAATGTGAACGGTTTTTAGGCGACATAACTTCCGATATTGGGAGAACAACCCATACAGGTGAAGATTCGATTTATTATTTGCCAAGAAAAGTTTTTCTTACTGGAGGTATGGACAAAAACATAGCGCCCTTAGTAATTGGAGAACAAGTTAGAGATTGGGAAATCACTACAGGTGACTGGTCTTTAATGCCATATGAACTGAACACTGGGAATGCATTAAGCCCATTACCTTTCAACTTAAACGAGTATTTCTTTCCATACAGAACTATCCTTCGGCATAGGAAAGATTTTGGACAATTTATCGAAGAACGGGGTCTTCTTTGGTACGAACACTCAATGTTCTTTTTTGCTCGCTTTAAATCACTGTTATCTATCACTTTTGCGGAAGTCGCAAGCCATAACCACTTTGTATTGGATCGTGGAGGCAAAGTATTCAAGCAGACAGCTCCGGTGATCACGCTTCCAGAAACAGCAACAGAGAAAGATCATTTTGCTTTACTGGGACTATTGAATAGCTCGATTGTTGGGTTCTGGATGAAGCAGGTCAGTCACCAAAAACAGATGACAGGAGGAGATGGTGTTCGTATCACTGACAGGTCAAAGGTTCCATATCAATTTGCGGGCACAGCCTTAAAAAAACTACCCATTCCCAGTACATTTGAGCAACCTTACACCCGCAATCGCATCATCCAGTTTACGGCTAAGGCAGACGCTCTCGCTCATAGGCTAAGCGAGTTGTCTGCGGTGAAGGTGTTAGATAAGGCGCTGAAAGATGGTAGTTCTATCCTAACTGCCTGGGAGAATGCCATTAGTGAAAAATCTCGGTTACGCGGCCAACTGATCCTGATTCAGGAAGAGCTTGACTGGACTCTTTACCATGCCTATGGCCTATGTGAAGCTGATTTACTGGCGGATATTAGTAACTGGACTGATGCTTCCATAGAAGCTGGGCAGCGGCCTTTTGAGATTGCTACGGGCATCAATCAGGATGGTTTTGAGGTACCTGCGACTATACCGTCACAATGGCCTGTTGATATGCAAGAAAAGTGGCGGCAAAGAATTGAAGCTATCCGCAGTAATAGTGATCTGGCTATCATCGAAGATCCACATTACAAACGCCGGTGGATAGGTCGTCAGGGCCTTTTTAACCATTCTGCTCGTTCAGACGAATTACGTAGCGCCTTGCAAGAATGGCTTTTGGACTATTTGGAACAACAAACCCATGCATCAGAACTACTAACTTGCGCTCAACTGGCAGACCGTGTCCGCAATGACAGCGCCTTCCAGCAGGTGGCAACAATTTACACTGGCACGGATACCTTCGACGCTCAAACCTTGGTAAGCGGGCTGGTAGACCTGGACAACGTTCCACAAATGGCGGCTGCTCGCTATAAACCCAACGCCATGCTCAAATTCCGCGCCTGGCAGGAAACGTGGGATAAACAACGGGCTGAAGATGCTATTGACGCACGTACCGAACTGGATCAAACAGACCCACAATTCCTTAGCAAGGAACAAGCTGTTGATATAAAAGCCGAAGAGATAGGTGATATTCCACTCCCGCCACAATATGCAACGGCGGATTTTCGTAAACCGTCCTACTGGCCATTACGAGGCAAGCTGGACGTACCTAAAGAGCGATTTTTTAGTCTGCCCCATTGCGAAAAATCTGGCGATAGCACACTAGTTATCGGTTGGGCAGGTTTGAATCACCTGCAACGAGCGCAAGCGATTGCTGTCTGGTACATCGACCGCAAGGAACGGGACGGTTGGCATGCGGAACAATTAAAACCCATGCTGGTTGCCCTTGATGAACTGATTCCATGGCTCAAACAGTGGCATAACGAGATTGACCCTGAGTTTGGTGAGCGCTTGGGCGATTATTACGAGGGCTTCCTATTAGAAGAACTACGCCAGCTACAACTGTCCCGCGACGAGTTATTGACCTGGGAACCGCCAACAACCCAACGCGGCGGTGGCCGTCGTCGTAAAACAGCTTAAGAGTGACCATCATGACCTTGATAAAAGAGCTGATTCATATCCCTGAGAAAGTCCAGCGAGGTGATTTTGTACTTAATTTAGCCAGCGGTCTGGAAGCAGACGCCATTGAGCAAACGCTGAAAGACTATGTCGTTACACCTCAGTTGGCTAAATGCTTTGAAGATGCACTGAGTTTCATAAAAAGTACGGTAAGCAGTCAACAAAACCGCAATAAGGGCGCTTATCTACACGGCAGCTTTGGTAGCGGTAAATCGCACTTCATGGCGGTATTGCACCTGTTGTTACAAGGCAATACCCAAGCACGATCCATTGCTGAGTTGGCTCCTGCTATTGCAAAACATGATGACTGGATGCAAAGCAAGAATATTCTGCTTGTTCCCTATCACATGATCGGCGCGGCCAATTTAGAATCCGGAGTCTTAGGAGGATACGCACGTCACATTGCAAAACTCCATCCTGAAGCTCCCATTCCTGGCTTCTACCTTAGCGAACATTTGTTTGCTGATGCCGTTGAGATGCGTAATCACATGGGGAACGCAGCATTTTTTGCCGCCCTGAATGCTGGCAGCAGTTCGGTCGCCAGTGATGATGATTGGGGTGATGTTGCCTCCGGTTGGGATGCGATTAGTTTTGAATCGGTCGTGAGTGGACAAGCCAGCGACGAAGATCGGACACGACTGGTGGCTGATCTGGTTGGAACACTATTCAAAGCGTTCAGCAAATTGGCTAATACGGGCCATGGCAATTATGTCGAGTTTGACGAAGGCTTGCGGATAATGACTCAGCACGCCAAATCACTTGGTTACGATGCCGTTATTCTGTTTCTGGACGAGTTGATTCTGTGGCTGGCTAGCCGCTTGTCTGACCAGCAATTTATCAATACAGAAATCCAGAAAGTCGTCAAACTGGTAGAAACAGGCATACCTAGAGCTTTACCGTTGGTCAGCTTTATCGCCCGTCAGCGCGATCTACGTGAATTTGTGGGCGACCAATATAACGGTGTGGATCAGGAAATACTGAGCGACTCACTGAAATACTGGGACGGCCGGTTTCATACCATTACGCTCGAAGATCGCAACCTGCCTGTCATCGCCCAGCGACGTTTGCTAAGTCCTATCGATGAGGCGGCACGAATGCAAATCGAGCAGGCGTTTGCCCAGACAGAAAAAATGCGTGAAGAGGCATTCAATCTGCTGCTTACCAGCCAGGGCGACAGGGAGATGTTCCGGCAACTCTATCCATTTAGCCCGGCACTGGTGCAAGCGCTGGTAGCCTTGTCTTCAGCACTTCAGCGTGAACGTACGGCGCTGAAGGTCATGCTCATGCTGCTCGTCGATCAACGGGAGACCCTGGAGTTGGGTTGTGTTATTCCTGTTGGAGATCTTTATGACGTAATTGGTTCTGAAGCTGAGCCATTCTCGGAACAAATGCGTAAGCACTTTGATGACGCCAAAACCCTATTTGAACGTAAACTGATACCTATGCTGGAGGCTGAGCATCGGGTGAGCTTTGCAACCCTCAATGACCTGCCTGCTAGTGATGCGAGCCGGCAAGCATTCAATAACGACATACGTCTGCTAAAAACCTTGCTATTGGCCGCCTTGGTGCCAGAAATTGAGTGCTTCAAACAGCTGACCGCTACAAAATTGGCTGCGTTGAATCACGGAACCATCAAATCACCCATCCCTGGAAAGGAAGTACAAACCGTATTGCAGAAATGCCGAAAATGGGCTGGCCAAGTTGGTGAGATCAAGTTTTCAGGTGACG
This sequence comes from Methylomonas montana, assembly GCF_030490285.1. Taxonomy (NCBI): domain Bacteria; kingdom Pseudomonadati; phylum Pseudomonadota; class Gammaproteobacteria; order Methylococcales; family Methylococcaceae; genus Methylomonas; species Methylomonas montana. The sequence goes on from NZ_CP129884.1 coordinate 4,234,987, forward strand.
ATGCTACACCGGTTATTGGTATCGCTTTATCAGGGGTGGATACCGAAAGCATTATCGAACTTGCCCGGATTAGCGACAATGACGGTAACCGGCGTCGTTTGATTAAAGAGATGGTATTTGATGCGTTTGGTATTCGGGATAGTAATCAACTCTTTGTGGAACATGAATTTGTCTGGAGAGGAACTCAGCGCAGGGTTGAGATTGTTTTTCAGAACATCCGTGAAATTACCGATAATCGTCTGTTTGAAGCACGCGATGATGAGTGGAAAGTTATCATCGACTTTCCGTTTGATACAGGAAACTATTCGCCGACAGACGATCAAGCTGTAGTACGAAACTATGAGGAACAAGGCGGTCAGACGCTAACTCTCTGTTGGCTACCTTATTTTTTCAGTGAAAGCGCCAAAAAGAGTCTGGGAAAGCTGGTTGTGCTTCAGGAGATTTTGAAAAGCGAAGATAGTTACACTCGATACAGTCGAAATCTAACCCCGCAAGATCGTGCGAGTGCCCGAACGTTATTGGAAAATCAGCGGAGTCAGTTGCGTCAGCAAATTCAGGATCATCTGATGGGCGCATATGGAGTAACCACTCCTTCGCCTGGCTCCCTGGACAATGATGATTTGTTGCAATCCCAAATCATGTCTTTGCAACCTGGCTTTACCCCGCGGCTGCCGCAGGGTACAACCATGGAGAAAGCTTTTAACCAGCTTTTAGGTCAAGCCCTTTCCTTTCAGTATCCAGACCACCCTGAATTTGATGGTGAAGTATCCATTGCCAATTTGGGGAAAGTCTTTACTGAACTACGTAGGGCGATTCACGCTGAAAACGGACGAATTGAGGTTGATACTTCGTTGCGTCCTTTGATGAGACAAATTGCTCAGCCACTTAAACTAGGTGAAATGCACGAGCGGCATTTCATTTTTAAATCGGATTGGCCTCAGCACTTGGCCCGAGAAGTGGCAAAACAAGGAGGTGACATCACGGCTGCCGTTCTGCGAGAGGCTATGGATCAACCCAAACCCAAAGGATTACTTAAAGAAGTTCAAAACCTGTTGATTATGGTTTTTGCCGAACATGGGCAATATGGTTATTTCTTGTATGGCGGCGCATACAACGATGTTGCCTTGAAAGACATCCGAGATGAATTGACTCTGATCAAGCAGGAATTGGCTGAGCCAGCCCAGTGGAAGCAAGCTTGTGACAATGCGGGCATTCTGTTCGGCCTGACTCCCAACCCATTGAGAACAGCAAATAATCAACATGACTTGCAGAAAAAAGTCACCGAATCCGTTGTTCACTATCTGGATGATTGTAAAACACTGGAAGCCGATCTCACCAATCAGTACCGTGCATTAAGCTTGTCTTTGGACAACAATCGTCTGAAAAATGCAAAACTTGCCGTAGAGGTTCTGGAAAATCTTAAATCCCAGCAAGGCGCAGCATTGGTTAAGAGTTTGTCAGAGATTAAGCCAATCACCACCCTGCAAGCACTGGCTAAAAGTATCAATAGTGCTGTAAGAGTAAGCCATGCACTTGCCGACAATAATTGGAAATTATTGGAAACCGTTTGGAGTAATGGCTCCACCGAAGTCCAAAAAATCAAGAAAGCAGTGGAGGATGCAGTCGCCACTGACGAATTGGTTATAAATCTGGCTGCTGCGTTAAAGCAGGCTCAAACGGATGCTACCGCAATCATTACCCGTGAAAAACCGGTTCCAGGACCGGAACCAACGCCCCCGCTACCGCCGCGAGGAAAAAAAGTCGTGAAGAGCGATGTACGTAAAGGTTTGGCGATTACCGAGGCTAAAGTCTTGTTGAATGAGATTCAGGAACAACTTCAAGATGGTGTCACCGTCGACATAAGCTATACCATTATGGGCGAGGAGTGAAAGAATGGTGGAAGCAGCAATGGTTCCTGGCCCAGTAATGACGCAGATACAAGCTATTCTGAGTAAGGATGCCAATGCCGACTGTATTGCCTTGGTCTGGCCAGAGCCGATTGACTTGGATAACGCGGCAATCGAGATTGAAAATATTCAGTTTGATCTGGTGTATTGCATCTCTGAACTTGCCATCCGCGAGCAATTAACCCAACACAAAGCTGACAATTCCCGTTTGGTGATATTGTCCGCATTTGATGAAACCCACTTGGCCAAGGATGTTTTGGCTCGATTATGGGAAAACGAACCCAAACGAATCAGCCCATGGCGCACCTTGCAACAACTGTTGCGAGTCAAAAATATTGATCCTCGTCTTACTGGCAAAGAATACCGATGGATTGCAGAGCAGTTGGTAAGCTCTTACTCCGTCTATCAGGGAAAAGTCAGGTTTGGTGAAGTGCTGGACTTTGATAAAGCCTGGGAGGCTTTATCCTTTAGTTTGCTTGATTATCAGGAGTCATCCCTTGATTTGGAATCTTTGTTGGAGTGGTCTCTAAAGCCAGATTCAGCTAAAGCAGCTTCAACTCTTCCTAAGAAGGTTCAGGAACATCTGGGTGACTGGCTCACGCCAAGGCTGGAGGAACTGACTCCGTTGATTGAACTACTATGGAAACAAGGGCATTCAGCCGACATGTTGGCAATTGGCCTAGTTTGTTCTTTGCTTTACACCGATGATCATACGCAGGATCAGGATATTTATCAGACTCGTGGAAGATTTACTGAACGGTTTCTTGGGGGCGTCAGACTTGATGGTCATATCCTCAAAATCTATGGGGAAAAATCCAATGTATTTGCCCAACGACTGCTTATTCAACAGATTCACCGGGTAGCACTCAATAAGGCATTCACCCATACAGAGCAGATTCTTGCAAGCCTTGATATTTCGGCGCTAGCCATCAATTCTGACCTTTTGCCAGCAGCTTTTGGTATGAGATTGGAACAGTTTGCCAGAAATCTTAAGCAGGCTATTAGTGGAAAATCAATCCAATCTGCAGTGTATGGTCTCAAGTTACTTCAGAAGCATCAACTCACCAGAATTCGCAAGGAACAAGTAAAAACTGCTGAGCATGCACTTCGTATATGCAACTACTTACAGACAACAGCCAGATCCGAAGGGACTGCTTTAATCATTCGTCATTATGTTGAGAATGGCAGTTTCCTGGATTGGGCGCGAAGTAAAATATGGGCAGGAGATGAGCACGAACAACTCAGCCAAGCATATCGGTCGCTAACTAAAAAAATAACGGAATTCAGGGAATCACTTAACAAGGAGTTTTCATATCATTTGCCTGTGATTGCTCGTGGTGATCGTCTGGATAGTGGAATTTGGCCGGTTGAGGCTGCTCTGGATAATTTGATTACTCCCCTTGCCAAAAATCACCCTGTTCTACTCCTGGTTCTGGATGGTATGAGCCAGGCTGTTTATCATGAGCTTGTGGACGACCTTAATCATAATCATTGGGTTGAGTTGCACCGTGATGCTGGCAATGGTCCAGAATGTCTGTTGGCTGCCCTACCTAGTGTAACTAGGGTAAGCAGGTACTCTCTGCTAGCGGGCAAAGTTGGTGAAGGCACGAGTGCTGATGAGAAAAATGCTTTCACGGCCCATCAAAATCTGAAATCACAAACATCACCCAAGTTCCCCCCAACCCTTTTTCATAAAGCAGATCTTTATGAAACTGGAAGTGGTGGATTGTCTGGTAAGGTCAGGGAAATCATTGCCAGGGCTGACTATAAAGTCGTTGGAGCAGTCATTAATGCCATTGACGATCAATTGAGTAGTGGCGCTCAATTGTCCGTCAATTGGAATATAGAGTCGATTAGTTTACTTCGACAGGTGCTGGAAGCTGCCAAAGAAGCAGAACGTTTGGTTATTTTCACCAGTGACCATGGGCATGTGCTAGATCATGATATGACTTACCGCAAAAGTGAAACTGAGGGTGAGCGCTTTAAGCAAGTAATAGAACAGGTTACTGAGGATGAAGTATTGGTAACTGGTTCTAGGGTGGTACAGCCATCGCATCAGGTGATCTTACCTTGGTCAGAAAAAGTCCGCTATACAAGTAAAAAAATGGGTTACCACGGCGGGGGTAGCTTACAGGAGGTCATTATTCCTTTTGGAGTTTTTCGTAACGCGGGTGACACCAAAGAAGTTGAAGGCTGGCATGAAGTACCTCGCCAAGAACCTTCATGGTGGCGATTGGAGACAAGTGAACCTAGCGATTTTCAATCCGTATCGGTAAATGCAGCAGTTCCGGCTGCAGCAAAAAAGGTTAAGCAGGACAATTTGACTTTTGACCTATTTGGCAATACCCCCACAACCGCCCAATCTCAAAGCACTGAGGTCGCATGGATTAGCGACTTGCTGAATTCTTCACTCTACGGACAAATGAAATCGCGTTTAGGTCGCGTTGTCATAAGTGACGATCAACTACGGACATTACTGCTCTTCCTGGACAAGCGGGATGGTCAGCAAATGTTAGCTGCGGTCGTTCAAGAACTTGGAATTCCAGCCATCAGGGTCACCGGATTTCTTGCCGGGGTGCAGAAAATACTGAATGTAGACGGCTACCCGGTATTATCTATTGACAGGGCAGCTAAAACGGTAAAACTCAATATAGAATCTTTAAAGAAACAATTTGAATTATGAGCATCAGTAGCCAACGCAAGGAAGATATTATCGACGCGTTGCGACGTGGCACAGTACCACAATATGGTCTGGATGCCCTTGCAGTTGGATTGGATAAGTTTAGCGATACGTTTGACGAAGAGCTAGGAAAGGTTGCAAGAGGCAGTGGACAGTTCAAGGCCATTCGCGGTGAATATGGTAGTGGTAAGACCTTCGTTACACGTTGGCTACGCGAGCGTGCTCAGCAGATGGGCTTTGCCTGTGCAGAAGTACAGATCTCAGAAACCGAGACCCCCTTAAATCGTTTGGAGACGGTATATCGCAGGTTGATGGAACGACTGACTACCTCGGACTCTCCCTCCGGCGCTTTCCGCAATATTATTGAAGCCTGGTTTTTTACCCTGGAAGAGGATGTCATCTCTCAAGGTGATATTGACCCAAACGATGTAGAAGCGCTTGTCAGCGCCACTGATGCGTTGATGGAGAAACGTTTAGGCGAAGTTGTTAAAACTGCACCCGCATTTTCATTAACTTTACGTGCCTACCGCCGCGCCTTACTGGATGGTCAGGAAGACATTGCTGACGGTCTTTTGGCCTGGATGGCTGGTCAGCCCAACATCGCAGCTGAAATCAAACGTTATGCCAAAATAAAAGGCGACATTGATCATTTTGGAGCGCTAAGTTTTCTTCAAGGTGTATTGACCATTTTGAAGGATTCTGGCCATCCCGGCCTACTTCTTGTGTTCGACGAAGTTGAGACGCTACAAAGGATGCGTAGCGATGTGCGTGATAAAAGCCTGAATGCTCTTCGACAACTCATGGATGAAATCGACAGTGGTCGTTTTCCTGGGTTGTATTTGGTTATTACTGGTACGCCAGCATTCTTTGATGGCCCAATGGGGATACAGCGTCTTGCGCCCTTAGCGCAACGTTTGGCTGTGGATTTTGCTACTGATGCAAGATTTGATAATCCACGCGCGGTGCAGATTAGACTCAATGGTTTTAATGTTGACTCTCTTACTGAGGTCGGTCGCAAGGCCCGTAACCTCTATGCCGATTCCAAGCGTACAACCCGAATTGGCAACTTGGTTGACGACGCCTATATCGAGGATTTGGCTCGAGCTGTTACCGGAAATCTTGGGGGGAAAGTAGGCATAGCTCCCAGGATTTTTCTTAAAAAACTGGTGGGCGATGTTCTGGATAGGGTGGATCAGTTTGATGACTTTGCTCCACGACTGCACTATGCTCTGACAATAAGCGATACAGAACTGAACGCTGCTGAACGAGCTGCGAAATTTGCAAATAGTGTCGATGATATTGGGCTGGATTTATGAGCTCATTTGAGCGACTACATCCCGCACTGCAATACCACATAGTCAATAGTCTAGGATGGCCATCTTTACGCCCATTACAGGAAGCGACAATTGAGCCAATTCTAAATGGAGAACACGCTATCCTTTTAGCCCCAACTGCTGGGGGTAAAACAGAGGCTGCTGCATTTCCAATATTCTCCCGAATGCTCACTGAAAACTGGCGGGGTTTAAGTGTTTTATACATTTGCCCTATCAAGGCATTGCTAAATAACCTGGAATCTCGTCTTAGTTATTATGGAAGCTTGTTGGGTCGCAGGGTGGGCTTATGGCATGGGGACATAAGCCCTTCACAAAAAAACAAACTGCGTGCTGACCCACCAGATCTTTTGCTAACTACGCCCGAGTCGCTGGAAGTTATGCTGGTATCAAACCGCATTGATCATCGACAGCTACTTGGTAATTTGCAATGCGTCATTATCGATGAGGTACATGCTTTCGCTGGCGATGACCGGGGTTGGCACCTGATGTATTTGCTTGAAAGGCTCGGCCATTTATCACAACAAGAAATACAACGACTTGGATTGTCCGCTACTGTAGGAAACCCTGAAGAGTTATGTGACTGGTTGGCAGCTGGCTGTTCAAAACCGCGTAGCGTTATAAATCCCCCAGTTGAAAGCACAGTTAAACCTGCAATTGAAATTGACTGGGTAGGGAGCTTGGGAAATGCCGCAATTGTCATTTCCCGCATGAATCGTGGTGAAAAAAGACTTGTCTTCTGTGATAGTCGGGCGCGTGTGGAGGAGTTGGCGGTCCTATTGCGCAGCATGGCGGTAGAAACATATGTTTCTCATAGCTGTTTGAGTCTGGAAGAGCGTAAAGCCGCTGAACAGGCGTTCAGCCAAGGTAATGATTGTGTCATTGTGGCGACGAGCACTTTGGAACTAGGTATTGATGTGGGTGATTTGGATAGGGTAATCCAAATTGATGCACCAGCAACTGTAGCATCATTTCTTCAACGTATTGGCCGCACTGGACGACGTTCGGGAACCTCAAGAAATTGCCTGTTTCTGGCCACTAAAAAAGAATCCTTCCTGCAAACTGCAGCACTGATGCAGCTTTGGTCTGAAGGTTATGTTGAGCCAATTATTCCTCCACCACTGCCTTTACATATTTTCGCACAGCAAATAATGGCACTAGCCTTGCAGGAAGGGGGCATTGCTTCTAATGACTGGCCAAAATGGATTGGACGTTTACCAGGAGTGTCTCATTTACCTCCAACGCAACTAAATCAATTAATTCAGTACATGTGTGATATCGGAATTCTTCATTCTGACCAAGGGATTTTAAGTATTGGTGACTCTGGAGAAAGGCAATTTGGCAGGAAGAACTTTATGGAGCTTTTTTCTGTTTTCCTGAGTCCACCTTTGGTCAAAGTATTTCATGGAAGGCAGGAACTAGGGGAAGTTCATCAAACCACTTTCGTTGTGAAAGAAAAATCTCCATGCGTACTGACATTGGGTGGCAGATCCTGGCAGACTAATTATATCGATTGGCCGCGTCGAAAAGCATACGTTGAACCTACAGAATTGAAAGGCAGATCGCAGTGGCTCAGTTCGGGGCAGCCATTCCACTTTGACTTATGCCAAGCCATTACGCGTGTATTGGCAAGGGAAGGCTCTCCGGTCAAGTTTTCCAAACGAGCAATCGCTCTAATGGAAGAATTTCGTGAGGAATATGATTGGGTCGAACCAGGCAAAACTTTCCTTTTCTCCTACTCTCATGACCATTTAGTTTGGTGGACATTCGCTGGTAAGCTAATTAATGCAACTTTGGCAGATGCCCTTGAGTGCGAGGCATGGAAAGTGGTATCCGATAACCTTTCAATAAGTTTTACCGGTGCAGTAAATATTGAATCGTTAAAAAAAATCGTTCAGGGCATATTTCACGAGCCAGAGAGATTGCATGTGCCGATTGATGAAGAATTTATCAACGAACTCAAATTTAGTGAGTGCCTGTCTCCAACTCATCGGGAATCAGTGCTGTCAGAGCGATTTAATATTCGTCCTCAACTGAAAAAACTGAAAGGGTATACGTTTGCCACTATTTATTGTACAAACGAATTATGAACAACTATATATCCCTTAAAACTTAGAATAGTCGTTATTGACTCATTTTTTTATAAGCACCGAACATTATCTATGACTAAATCCGACCTTATCGACGCCATCGCCAGCCACGCCAATCTAACTAAAGCCGATGCCGGTCGCGCATTGGATGGCATCACCCAATCCATTCAAGCCGCGTTGAAATCCGGTGATTCCGTGGCTTTGGTAGGCTTTGGTACCTTTGAAGTAAAAGAACGTGCCGAACGCGCTGGACGCAATCCACAAACAGGCGAAGCCATTACCATTGCTGCCGCCAAATTGCCATCCTTCAAAGCCGGCAAAGGCCTGAAAGACGCAGTTCAGTAAGTTTTAGACCGCTCATTGCGGCCCCATGCCCCAGCCTTCCAGTTCCGACTGCCGTTTGACCGTGGGTACATCCAAATCGGTCATCCGGCCTTGAGTACGGGTTAAGGTGTCTTGGCGGCCGCTGGAGGCTGCGCCGTATTTCTGCGGATTGAGTCGGCTGCCTGTGCCGGTGAGTTGATCCAGATTCAGCATGGAAGCCGCATTGGCGGCGGTCGGCAAATGCCCCGTCTGCGCCAGAATCGCCAACCATTCGTCGAGATTGACTTGGGTCCAGTCCACGCGGTCCAGGTCCGCAACTTTGATGCCGGTACAACTGGGACTTTCCGGCGTGCCGAAATCCATGCCCAACTGAGGTTTGATTTGTTCATTGAGGATGCGCGCTAGCGGCGAGTTGTAGCAGCAGTAACTTTCCTTGCGCACCCAACACACGCCAGCCACCTTGCTTTCGCAATAGGTGCCGAGGTCCGTGCAGACTTTCAGTTGTTTCTTGGCTGCGAGTTCGTACTCCGGTTCTTCGCAGGAATAGACGATCTGGATAATCATGATGATGATCATCACCACGGTGTAGGCCGTCATCAGCGTACTGAGCAGTTCGCCGGCGACCGCGGCACCGCCGCCCAACTCGACGCCACCCGATTCCGCCGCCGGGGTCAAATTGCCCGCCGAATCGAAGGCAGCCTGACCGCCGGCACTGAACAAGGCATTGCCGGCCGCTTCGCCAAAGGTCTGGCCGATCCATTCCGCCACCGACTTCATCAATTCGCCTTTTAGCGAGTCGAGCAAGCCTTGTGAGGCGATGTCGCTGGTACTGAGCATGTCGGTGCCGACCAAGTCATTCACGGTCGAGGCAAAATCCGCTTGAAAACTATTCCAGGCGTCGCCCGCCAGAGTAAACGGTGTGCGCATGGTTTCCCAGGCGCCTCGTATGGCGGAAGTGCTGTCCATGGCCATGACCGCACTGTCCATCTGACTGGTGGCGATCAATAAATCAATGTAACGTCCCAGTCCCATCGCACCCGAGGGCGTTTCGCAGCAATCGACCAAACTGAGCGCGCCGCCGACCATTTTGCAACTGGCGGGTTTACCCTGGAATACCTGACAGGTGGTCGGATCCTTCTGCTGCAGATCGGCGTTGGCATAGTCACAATGCAAGTCCATCGCCATTTGCTGAGCGCTGTTGAGTAAGGCTACTGCCTTGCTGAAATCCTGGCTCTGCGTCCGATTCACCGTGATGCAATCTTCGCCCATGCAGCGAATCGGTCCGGCGCATTGCTGTTGGGTATTGCTTTGAATGCCGGGAATGCCGACAGTTTGTCCGCAGTCGTAAGTATCGACGCTGTCCCAGCAGGTGCCGGAGGCCAACACACTGGTACATTGGCTTTTGATGAACGAGCAGCCTTGCGTTTCCAACAACGCACAGGTCTTGTTGGGTATCCCGTTCGTCGGCGGTTCTAAACAGTGGGTGCCGGCGGTATCGGTCCAGCATTGGCCATACTGATTCAAATCGCAATGCCCTGAGGCTTGAATCGCCATACAGGTATTGCGAATCCCGGTCGAACTGGCCACCGGGGCTTGTGCCAAATCCGTGCCGCAAACCATCACCTGCGAAGTTGGATCGACGTAACAACCCGAAGCATTGGCAGGATCGCTAGTACAACTCAATTGGCTGCCGGCCTGACAAATGCCGTCAGTAATCGCATTGGCTAAGTTTTGGCAATTCGGGCCACTCCAACTCCATTGATCCTGGGTGATCAATTTCGACAAATCATAACGGAGCCGAATCCTGGAATAACCTTCACCATTACCACCAACCATGGTTTCCTGTTTGAAGACTTTGTTGCCCGTACTGTTGAAGGCATAGGTGACGTCGCGATTGGGATGGTCGACCCAGCTATTGCTGAGCTCACATGAGCCACCCCAGCCGGTGGAACCGGTATAGATCAGATTCCCGCCGTAATAGACGCGGGCATGGTCATCGAACTCGACATCTTCCAGCGTGGCACTGATGATGGCTTCCGGGTGCAGGACGTTGTATGTGACTTCCCAGTTGAATATGCCGCAACCGGCTGACCAGTAGTTGTCGCCGACTCGGCCAACATACAAATCCATGCAGCCGGATCCACAACTGGACATGCCGCCGTTCCCGGAGACAAAACTGAGTAGGGTCTCTACATTGACTTGATGTGTCGCTGTACAACTTTGCGGCACTGTCGGCTGGCGCAGACACAACTGATAATCCGGCACTTGCACCGAATGACTGGTCTCGGTTTGCGTGGTCACGGTGGTACAGTCCGAAAACGACTGCGACCAGGGCGTGAAATTGGCAAACACCTGATCACCGGCAGTCCAGACTGCATCGTTGTGTAAATCCGGATGCGACTGGTGGGCGTTGTCGATCAAGGTGCGATAGGCTTCGCCGGTGAAGCTGGATTCGCCGTTCAAGGCGGTCTGCGCGTTCAACCCCGCCGCCAGTGTGCCGGGGTTGTTGCCATAGAGATCGGCAAACTCCTGGGCCGTGGTCGTAGCGCTGTTAGTGTCCGGAAACAAGGTGCCAATCGATATGGCACTTTCCTGAGCCGTCCCCGGATTTAAGGTCAGCGTGCCGTTGCCGGTATCGAGCGGAAACGCAAAACCATCGAGGACTTGCTGACCGAGTTGTTGGCCATCACGCCCGGCCGCCTGAATCGCATCGGCCCAGGACACACCAAACGGTGTCCAGGCCAGCGTGACGCACAGCACCGCTGACAGGATTTGCGTAACAAATGTTTGGGGATCAAAGAATTGTCTCATCGCCTCATAAACCAACGCAGCAATCTTGCCACCTAAATAGGATGTATAGATGATCTTCACCCGGCCCCGGATACGTGCGTCCCGCCCCCCATTTGAAGGTGGTTTCGCCAATTACATGATTGGACTCAGTTTCCGCGACCGGATAAAACATCGATAGCCGGTATTGCGACTTGGGGATGAAGGGATAGATATAGCCGCCGCATAAAGCATCATTGCCCGAGGTTTTCCAGGCCAGCCCACGGCGATGCAAGGAGGCCGTGGCGCGCGTGGCCAACAAACTGGTAATCCTGGGATCGGTGCCGTAACTGGTCGGCGAAATCCCGGATAAGGGATACATGTGACCCCAGGCGCCGGCACACCAGAACAAAGCATCCAATGGATTGCCGGTGGCGGCCGCTGCGGCATCAGCGACACAGGCGGAAATGGCCACCGGATTGGCAAACAGGGTCGTCTCCGGACTGGTAAAAAACGCCAATAAGTCATTATTCCAGGTCGGATCCAGTTCCGAGACATACAGCAAATCGAAATCCCGATAGCCATCACTGTTGCAGCGACCATCCCAGAACAGATCCAGCAAAATGGTCAACGGAAACGCGAAATAGTGGTAATTGAAAAATGACATCTCACTGGCATCGAAATCCGCCTTGCCGGTGGTGGCGATCAGACGCACGTTCGAGGCACTGAATTTATGGCCTCCCAAAGCCGGCGAGCACCAGGGATTGCGGACAATCTCGATCAGTCTCGCCGGATTCCAAAGACCCATGGTCATGCCAAGTTCCGGAATCCCCATTGGATCGGTACAGAAACAGAACTTCTCATCAGTCGCGATGCTCGGTACGTTACCACCGCCCAGCGAAGCTCCCGCCGCCCGAATCGGAAACAAACAGCTCCAGCAAATATCGGTGACCAGCTTGCCAGACCACAGTTCGGCATCGGAACATAACGGATCGACGCTATTGGTGGTGGTTTCGGCATAAAGCGGGGTTGCCAGCGTTATCAAGCCTCCCAAAACCCAAGGGAAAACGAATCGTTTCATGACCGCTCTCCCGAAGAGACAGGCAGTTTTCGTTCATGAACAATCAGACGGTTGCCAGATTGTTCGATGAAAGATGGAACATGCTGTAACTGAAAACGGCTGCGCACATCCGGTGTCAGTAAATACACCGGTGCCTGCATGGTGTTTTCCAAGTGTTTAAGCTTTTCCCAGCCATCTTGACGCGGCAGAGACGTGGACAAATACATCACGAGGGCCTTTTTGTCCTGGCAGGACTGATGCTGAATCAGCTCAACTTGCGCCGGCACCGTGGCATCGAACACCATCAGACATAATCCAAACGGCATCTTGTCCAATGGGTTGACGGTTTGTCCGGCACGGATGATCAGCTGTCCATTGGGTGCTGTCAGATCGCGCGGGGCGGTGATGGTCAGGTCCACGATTCGATCGCGATCATCCTGAGCCACCGACAGCACTTCGAATTTCTGTTGTTCCCAAAACCGTGCAATCGCTTGTCGCTGCTTTTGTTTCCAGTCGATGGCCGCCACTCGGTGTTTGAGTTCTTCCAGCAAGTCGATTTCGGCAATCTCGCCGACATCGCCCAAGGTTCCCAAATCACCCTGCTTGCCGGCTTTGAGTTGCTCGTCCAACCAGGACAAGCTGCTAACACCTCGAACGTGTAAACGGGCTTTCCCTTCCTGTTCGACGACGATGTCAGGCACTGACGTCACCGACCAGCGTTGAAAACGGGTGGGATCGATGACGATGTTTGGCAGAGGATCGATGCCCTTCAGCAAGCGTTTGAGGTCAGCCATCAAAGCCGGCAGTTTTTGGCCGGGTTTGGGGCCGCGAAACACCAGTAGCACATCGTCCCGGTCGACTGCTTCTTCGAAGAGTTCTTTCAGCGCCGTATCGCCGAGCGAAAACGAGACAAACAGCAGTGTGAGTGGCTTGTTCGAAGGATTTGTCGGGTGGACGTTTTCCGATCCCGTCGATAGCGCCTCTGCTTGGATCGCCTGCGAAGCTTTCAAGACTTGTTGCGCCTGGCGTTTCATGTCTCGTTGATCAACCTGACCGTTCAACCATTCAGGTCGAGGCTGGCCTTCCAAGGCTTGCAAGATGGCCTGAGAACGATCTAGCCAGGCTTCTTCAGCCTGAACCGTATGTACGCTGAACCAATAGAGCAAACAGACCGCCGATTGACGCCAAGGACGATGTGACCGATCAAAACAATGCATAAGCCCGTCCAATCACTTGATGGTCGTAGACATAGCCCCAGTAACGCGAATCGAAGCTTTTGTCGGTTTGCCCGGTCACCCAATAGGCGGCCGGTGGAATCGTTTCATGGCGTTTGAATTGGACCGCCGGCTTCTTGAGTTTCTCGGTCAGCGGCAAACCGTCGATGATCCGTTCGCCGTTAATCGTGGTGTGCTGCGGATCGACGTGAATGCTATCGCCCGTGACGCCGGCGGCGATTTTGACAATGATCTGGCCGTCCTTGAAAAAAGGCGCCATGCGCTCGGCGCGAAACGCGATCAAATCGCCGCGCCAGATGTCTTTATTTTGGGTATCGATCAGGTATATCCATTTATCCGGCAGGCAGCGATCGACCTGGTCATCGCCGCCGATCAGAAAGCGTTGGCCGAGGTAACGTTCCACGGCTAACACCAGCAACAAAATCGGTATCGCCTTCAGCAAGAAGAGGCCTAAGCGAGGACGAGTGACACCGGGCGACGATGGCGAATGGAACCGGGGTTTATTCATAGGCTTAGCGTCCGGTTTGTCGAACATAGACATCCTCCGGTGCGGCCACCACCGCTGTTGAATCGATCACCAGATAACCTGCGTCACTAAGCTTTTTGGCTTGACCCTGCCAGTCATCGACAATTTTGGCCATCTGTTCCTGGCTGGCATTGGGTGGTATCGATTGAATCAATTTGGCTCTGTCGAACACGAATACCGGCGTCACCAAATTCAAGCGTTCTAAGGGCTGTTGTAATTGCTGTTGCGCAGCCAACCAGCCACCGAGACATCCCAGACAGACAGCGATTAAAACAGTGCTGAGCCATTGTGATTTAGCGTCCATGATTCAACTCCCGTGTTTTAGACTGGCGACTGTCGATGAGTTGTTGAATGGCATCGCCCAGACTCAAACCTTGCCGGCGCAATTGCTTCAAGGCGTTGACGTCTTCGGGTTTGGTGGAGAACAGAATGCGTTTGAAGGGATCAACGATCAGACGGCCAATCCCTGAGCCCATCTCGGTGATGAAAAAGATTTCCGAGTAGGCGCCGGGCAAGGTATGCACGGTTTTCAGGAGTTCATAGCCGCCATCCGACAACGGTAGGCGGCGATCCTGCTTCATGCCTTCGATGACTTCGGCTTTCTGACCGAGCAGATACATGTTGGCCGAGTTCTCGACAATGGCCCGGCCAGCGGCATTGCGGTACAAGTCGTTCACCGACTGGGTGATGGTCACCGCTGCACCGCCGTATTTCCGAAACCGGCGGTACCCGTGTTCCATGAACTTGGCCACATCGCCTTCGGTGAGCAAATCCCAGGCTTCGTCGATGATGACGATCTTCGGCCGGTTGCGTTCGCCCAGATACATTTCCTGCTGGATTTGGTAGATCAGTTGCAGCAACACGACTTGTTGCAGATGTTTGCGGCCCTTGAGTTCTTCCAGTTCCAGCACGGTAAAGTCATTGGTGAATTTGGCGTTGTTGCGGCCATTGAAGTAACGACCGTATTCGCCACGAGTCGTGAACGGAAACAGTTGTTCGCCGACATCCTTCAAACGTTGATCGGTTTCGGCGCAGAGCTGCCGGGCGATGTCGTCGACGGACATGGCCTGGGCCTTTTCGGTCCACAGTTGCTTCAGAATCCGTTTCAGACCTGCAGTTTGAAAGTCAGTGAGTTTTTCGGTGGGTGCCGCCATCTGGCTCACCAATCCGGCTAACATATCGGCTTCTTCCTCGAAGTTTTGCACGATCTCGAACGGGTTCATGCAGATGTTCGAGCCATGGGTGAACTTGACGAAATCGCCTTCCAGCACTTCGCAGAGGTTTTCGTAAGAGCGGCCGACATCGATGGCCCAAATCTGCGCGCCTTCGGTCAGATAGCTGACGATGATCTCGTTGGTCAGGAAGGATTTACCTTTACCGGATTCGGCAGCGATGCAGAGGTTATAGTTGCCGGTGGTATCAAACAGCGACACAGCCATGTGTTCGCCGTTACGGGAGACGAAATTCAAGGTCGGTGTCCCGGTGCCGGCCCAATCACCGAACAGCGGTAATAACGGAATCGCATGGCGCGTGGCCAAGGTGCGATAACGTTTCAGGTCGGCAATCGCTGAACGTTCCGGCCCAAAGGGTAAACAGTTCAGGAAAAACGGCATGCAGAAATACTTGTCTTCCAAAAGCTGAAAGCCCAATTCCCGAAAATACACCCGAGCATTGGAAACCGCTGCGGCTTCTTCCTGTTCGTCGCAAAACAGCAGTACACCGAAATACGCCCGGATCGGCCGATCACCGTCACGGTAGGCGTCAAACAACACGTCGAAATGGTGTTTGCGTTGCACCAGCACCGGTAGAAAACGAGCAATCGGCGTATTGACCTGGTTGGTAATGAATTGCCTTACGCCTTCTTGTTTTGAACGGGTCGATTCGGCGTCAGGATAATGCAGGGTCAAACTGAGCAAGGTGTTTTGACGAATGCCGCGGGTGCCGGACAAAATGTCGCCCAGATAACTCTTGGCGCTGCCGAAGTAAAAATGATCCGGTGTGCGTTTGGCGGATAAGGTCTTAACGCGTTTTTGTCCTAGCCAAATGCCTTTTTCGTCGGTCCGAATCGCATTGTCGAAATCCAGCAATTGATCCCGTATCAATTGGGTAGGATCGCACTCAGGTACCACCCGGTCTTTCCAGCCGGCATCGGTCTGCCAGTTGAGCAACGTGTTGAGGATGCGGACATACTGATCAGCACCCAACACCTCCGGATACAAGCCAATGGTCGACAACGACTGTTGCGTAGCGAGTTGCAATTCAGTTGCCCGGCGGATGTCACTTTCACTGGGCCGGGGATGCGCCATGGGCAATTTCACGGTCACGAAAATGTGGCTGCGCCGCAAGCGAGCCCCCGAGATCGATTCCGGCGGTTTGGTGGTGCCTTGTCGCAGAAACTCGATACTGGCTTGAGTCATGGTTTTATAGGTTGGCTTTTGCTGTTTCAAGCGCCGGGTCTGCATGATCGCCAGCGATTCTTCGATGTCAGGCGAAGTCCAAAGGCTCACCTGCAACAAGGTGTCAGTCGGCCAGTCCTGGTTTAGCAACACGTTGACGCGCGCGGAAACGCTGGCATCGGCGCCGGTCAGAGGTCGGCACAGAAAGCCAAAACCAATACTGCTATCGGCCATCAAGAACAGATGATGGTCATATTCATAAGCCAGTACCGTGAATAACTGATCGGCACGTTGGCGTTGCGCGGTGGTCATGGGGTCTGATCCTCGAAATACAGGTGTTGCATGGCTTCGGTTTGATGCTCGGCACGCAGGCGAATCGTAAAGGGATGTCGACAAACGCGAACCGCACGCTTTTTGCGTTTCAACTGCCGGGCTCTAGCCGGATGACAGGGGTTGATCGGCTGACCATTGGCGGCTTGGACCTTGACGGTCCGCTTATCCTTCGCCAATGTGCAAGGGCGGCGGTTGCCCGCCGCGTTCTCGGTATCAATAGTTGAACCGGTCATCGTTATTCCAGGCCTAAATCGTGGCCGTCACGATGTTGGTGATAATGGTCGGTGCCGCAAACAGGCCGACCCCGCTGGCAATTCCTAGCACGAAGCCCATGATACTGCCACGCACGACACCGGCGACTAGGCCGACGATGACGAACACGATGGCGATGATGCGGCCGAGCAAGCCTTCCACCCAGCCGGTCAGCAAGGTCCAGACGTTGTTGAACTCGGTACCGCCAGCACCGGCCATGGCGTCGGATGCCATCAACATAAAAAATAACGATGCCAGGGTCACCAGTACCCCGGTTCGATGCGATGTTTTCATCAAAAATATCCTCTATGTAGTTAAAAGACGGTTGCCCGTCGAATCTCGGACGTTCAGTCCGGCAGGTTTTAAGCGGTTGCCCGCTCACTCTCGCAGGGGGTGTGGTACCTGCGGTGAAATGGGATCAAGGATCAGGGCAATTGTTTGCCTAATCGATTCACTGGATTCTCGTCATCAGTGGTATCGACGCTGGATCGTTTCTCCGGTGGGCGTTGCTCGACTTGTAAAGGAATCAACGACGAACTGGCTGTCGGTGCCGCCTTGCCGATCATCCAACGCCGGGGTTCCAGTTCGGTGTAGACGTAGTTGGACACCATCAAATCGCCCTCGGCATCTTCCCAAGGCGCGATCCAGATCCGCATCACCTGGGATGGCGTTCGAATAGGCGTGGGATCTTCGATCTTGGGCACGGGTTGTTGTAACGGTGGTGCGAGTGCCGGTTTTGACATTGGCTCTGATTCCTGGCTATTTTCCGGAGGGGCTTCCGGCAACGCCGTATTGGTCACATGGTAGGCCTGCGTCGTCGACAGACAGCTGGGTTCGTCCGGCATGCCTTTACAGCCGTAGTCGGTGGCGCAGCCGGTGGTGATGGCGATCAGCAGTACACTGAGGCTATAAATAGAAAACTGATGAAAGCGTTTCATGGCATTTTCTCCGTGGCGTTTGTGTTTTGTGCGTTTGTATCGGGCGTTGTTGCCAGACTGGGCGACGGTTTCGGTTTATCGGCCAACCAATCGGCTAACGATTCAGGCGCGCCGCTGTGGGTGCGGCCATCGGGCGCAATCAGAAACGGTACGCCCTTCAAATCGAACAACTTGGCAGTGACCACGGCTTTTTGCAGCGGCTCTTTGTTGCACTGCACCGGCGGTTCGGTCGGCAAGCCGGTGTAATCCTGTTTCAACAAGCGGTCGCGCACGGCGTCTTTGGTTTTGGCATCGCTCGCGCCCAGCTGACAGGCAAGTTGCACGACGATGTTTTGCGATTCGGGGCCGAGGATGGGGACCATCACCAGTTTGAAGGTGTAATGGTCTTGCAAGACTTGCAGGTCTTTCATGACCTTGCCGCAGTATGGGCAACGCGGATCGATGAATACCAACACCTGGCCTTTGCCGTGACCAACCGTCACGGCGCCGAGATCGTCAGCCTTGAGTTTCATCCGCGATAGATCGATGCGGTTGGCGATTTTGTCGATATCGGCCAATTCCTTGATCTCCTGCTGGGTCCAGATGTCCATCAATTTGCCGCCGTAAAAGGCAAAGCGGCCATTGCTGGAGATAAACACCGTCTGCTCGCCGGTTTTGACCATCTTCAGGCCCGAGATCGGCAAGTCTTGCATGCCGTCGATTTTGATCGAGAGCAAACCGGCGGCAATATCCGAGACCGTCTGCTTTTGCGGATTGGCGGCCAGGGCGATGGATGTACCGATTAACGTGGCTATCAATAAAGAAATTTGGCGTAGCGTCATAACGACCTTTGGAGTTGGGTTAAAGAATCAGCTCGGTGACTTCAGCTTCAGCGCCGTGCCTTTTTGCACGATGAAGTTGACCTGGCGAGTCGCATCGACTTCGATGACCGGGTAAATCTCTTCGGCCATGTCCATGTAAAAATGCGACAGTCGCTCCATGGCATAACCGGCGCCTTTCAGGGCACCGCCTTCCATCGACTGCGAGGAAAACGCGCTTTGAAACGGTGTAGTACCGGAAAGAGCCCCCAGTCCGCCGGTCATCAACATTGGAATCTGATTGCGGCCGAAGGCATCGGAAAAGCCGCGTAAAAAGCCCGCCATCATGGATTGGGCGAGTAGCGCGCCTTGTTTGGAAACGACGCGGCCACGTACACCGTTTTTGCCGTCTTCGCCGGTGGCGTAGGCATTCATCGGGACTTCGATTACGCCACCGTCCTGGCGTACGCAGGAAAAGGTCTCGCCGCGAAAGTAGGCGCGCTCGGCACTCAAGTCGCCGAAGCCCGCGGCCAACAGAAAGCACTCGCGCACATCGGCATGGAAACGGTTGGGCAAGATGGCTTCCTTCTTGATCCGGAACAGCACCGGCATCGGTTCTTTCTTGGCTTTTTTGCCGGTCGGGGCATCGAGGCCATTCAACAACACGCCGGTCAAAATACTGCCGGCGGGGATGAATACATCGCTATTGGCGTGGCCTTGCTGCGACTGCCCGTGAGCGTTGGTCGTCGCTGCGTCTTTGTCTTTACCATTGGACTGGTCAGCGCCTTCCTGGATGACCCGAATTTGCATCGCCGCCGGTGCTTGGTTATTGGCTCGTGCTCCTGAGACGCCGGTATTGCTAGCAGTCGGTGCGGGAATAGCGGCTTGCTCGAACACGCGGTTGAGATCGTCTTGCCCGTTGTCGAACGGCGGATAGCTTGGGCGGCGGTTTGACGGTCTTCCCGGTGTAGTTGTCTCCACGGTGGTTTGACTGACGTCGCCAGGGTTGCCAGCCACTGCCGTTGTAGACGCTTTGTTCTTCAACGTCTCAACTTCACCGGTGACCGCTTGAAGCTTGGCTTCATAGGCTTCCCGCTCAGCGGTGGTCCATTGTTTGAAACGCGTTTCGTCGGATTGCTGTTCGCGCCGTTGCTGTTCTTCGATAGCCGCCAGACGGCGGGCTTGTTCCTCGTTCTTCTGCAGCAGATCGCGCAATTGCGAGGAAATGCCGTCGATACCCAGCGAGCGCGGATCGCTATCAGTCAGAATATGTTGGATGGTCGCTTGTTTACTCAGCGGCTTGCTGACTTCCGGAGTGACGGTGGCCAGCGCGATGATGACGGCCAACAGCACGGTACCAATGCTGCCGACGGCCAGATTGCGTTTGGCGGTCGGACTCAAGCGTGTCCACCACGAATCGACGGTTGCCATTACGGTTGGCCTCCGCTCAGTAACGAAGGCCGCAAACTGGATGACGCTTCAGGCGATTGTCGGACCACGACATACAATTCGGTGGCTTCCTGCGGCTTCAACACCACGTTGGGCCAGACTGAAACGGCCAGCACGTCCTGTTGGGTGGTCGCGCAACTGCGTTCGTCGAGCTCAAGCATCTCGCTGCCAGTATTCTTGGCAAGTCCCACCAGAATCAGCCGATCCTGGCCTTCCAGAACTTGGCCGGTTTTAATCTGCACGCGGTCTTGCAGGCAGCGAATCTGTTCCTGCGGCTTGGGTTCGCGGAGTGAATAGCCGGGCGGAGTCTTTTGCAAACCCAAATCCCGAAATAGCGTTTTTAGCTGGCTGATGTAGGCTTGTTCCTGTTGGCCTGAAGTTCGGTTCGCGGCATCCGATCGTTGCCATTGGTTCAGTAACTGGTAACTGTCCTTATCCAAATCGAGATGGATTTCTCGTGCGGGAATGCGTTTGGGGATCAACGTCAGTGATAGCGCAATGTCCTGGTTGTCTCCAGGGGTGATGTATAAAGTGATCGGCGTTTCGTCGGCGGTGGCGACATAAACGATTTTGCCTTTGGTACTAGTGGTGGCTTGACTGGTGGTCGTGACTACCGGATGTTCGAACGGCGTGACCAGGCGATTCAAGTGGCCGACGGCAATTGGCATCAGTTCGTTGATGCCGGGTTTAACCGCAATGTGCTGCGGGCCGATTGATGTGACTGATGCTGAGTTTGACGCTGCCGCTTGTTGTTTGGCGGCTTTCAATACGCTGGCATCAACCGGCGGTAACTCGATGCCTAAATCGGGCTGCGACGGAACAATGGGTTGTGATGGCGATGCGGATGACTCTTCGGCCACGGTGGTGACCGGTGGTAACACAGTCAACGGTAAATCATCACCGGCCCAAGCGCCGTTGACTAGGGAAAGTAATAGCCAGGGGGGCAACAATCGTTTCATGGTTGAGCCTCATGCGGTTGACCCTGAGTGGCTTTCAAGCGGGCCAGGGTTCTAGGTGAATCCGGATAAACGTCGATGTATTCCAGGCGGGGCCGATAGTTTTTGATGGCAATGACGAATTCGTAGGTACGGGGCTTCACGTCCGGTTTGGAACTGGGGCCTTGACTTTTCAGTTCGCCGCTGACAAAGACTTTGTTGGTCTCGACTTCGTAATCGACATGACGCGGGGTGAAACTAATCGCGACCCGGTCCATTTTGATGGCCTTGATTTGATCGCTCATGGCATCCAGGACACTGCGGTAAATATCCGGCGCCAATAACGGCTCGACCGCGGTTTTCAGAAAGTCGGCATTGGCTGGGGTGGTGTTGCCAAGCAATTCGGCTAGGAACAAGCCCCACGACTCTTTGAACTCGCTGGAAGCTTGGCTGCGGGTGACTTCGACTTCCTGGGTGAGGGTAGGGGGCACCAGAATGATGCTGCGCTCGGTACGCCAGGCGGCCAGCGAGGTAATCACGCAAACGACGAGCAATCCAATGATGACGACTCGGCTAAACCGGTTCTCGGTCTCGTGTCCATCCCAGGTTTGCAGAAAATCCGACCATCTCATGGCAGGAACCGGCGAATGTAGGGATTGGGGATGGTCTGCGCGCGACTGGGCAAAAGACCCAGCCAATACAACGCATGCAAGGTATAGCCATCAGGCCGGTTATCGCGGAAACGCCGGTAAAACTTGACTGCGATGAATCCAAGCGCCAAGCCGGGGATGAACTGATCGATCAACATGCCGGTGAGCATGCTGACCATGAAGGGTACGATCTCGTCTGCACTCCACAACAGAATGTGAATCGGATCGTCTATCGATTGAGGGATGGCAACGGGTTCCATAATGACCTCCGGTTGGGATGGTCATTATTTTGCAAATGATTTTGGGCGAGTTGCCTACAATAAAGGTCAAATACGCCCTTTATTGTAAGAGTGCAGAATTTTTTTAAAAATCGGGACGAAAGGAATCAATTCACAGGGTTTTTTGCCTCTAATTGCAATAAACCCTGATGGTTTTTAGGTCTCACGCAAGGAGATTTGTCTAATCACCATTTATGGGTACCGCTGCTCTCGAACGTTCGACTCGCTCACGTAAATCCAGTCCCGGCTTGAAATGGGTGGAATGCCGAATGGGCAAGCTCACTTGTTCGCCTGTCTTGGGGTTACGCCCCATCCGGGCGGCTCGTTGAATCCCCGAGAAGCCACCGAAACCACGAATTTCAATACGCTGGCCTTGTGCCAAATGCTGGGTCATCACCTCGATGGTGATGTTGATCGCCATTTCGACATCGCGTTGCTGTAAATGGGGCAATTTAAGGCTGATGTGTTCGATGAGTTGGGATTTAGTCATTATCGGGTATGCGTTATCGGCAGTGTCTTGCCGCCTTGTTCGATGATCACGGCCTGTTTGAGTAAGTCGCTCGCGGTGGGGTATTTATCATAAAGGCCGCCAATGCCACGATAGTAAGTCATGGTATCAAACGGCTCTGACGCTTGTTTTCGGATCAATTCAGCCAGTCTTGACCTGAACTCCTGTGAAACGGTCACCATGCGCAGGCCTTTAACAATTTTGGTATCCGGTTCGACCAAGACCAGATTAAACGGCAAGTAGGCTTCACCTGCATCAATGGTTTCGTCACCGGCTAGATGGATGGTAAACGCCAAGTCCGACCAATCCAGAAAGCCTTCGATTTTAAACAAAAAGAACAGATGGTTTTGTTCGGCAAATAACGCGAACGAGGCGGTGCCATTCAGAAAGGCTTGGATTTCGCCCGGCGAAACTGAAAAATTAAAAGTCAATAACGGCGCGCCATTAGCCAGAACAATACTCATGCCTTCTTCAGGCATGTCATGTTCGAAGCGTTCGCCCACGCATAGTTTTATAAAGTCCATAGATTCTGTTTGGATTAATCGTCCTGGTAGATGTTCTGTCCGCCAACCCAGTATAGCGGACTGGGTACCGTTCGGTCGCGCCGTATAACCTGCGTGAAACCGAGAAGCGAAAAAACGAGGCGGCTCCGTATGTTACCCGATGCCTGGCACTATTTTGGCGATATAAAAGCCGGTAATATCACGGTAAAACCGTTAACGGGGGACGTCAGCAATGGACTACACTGCAATTCTTGAAGCGCTCAATAAAGCATCACTGTTTGATTTACATCGACTACAGTCTGCCATTTATCAGGAACTCATCAATCCGGTTCGGGTAGAACAGGTGAATGCGCAATTGAAAGCCGGCCAATCGATTAGCTATTTCGACCCGCAAGCCAACGGCTTGATCGATGCCGTTATCTTGAAGATTCAAAAGACCCGTTGCCTGGTGAGAAACGTCAAAGACCAAAAAAATTGGAACATCCCGTTTTATTACCTCAATCTGGATGACGTTGATACGGCGCTTCAACCCAAACCGCATACGACCGGGATTCCCAAAAGTGCATTGCAAGTCGGTACACGCGTAGGATTCAGGGGCCGGGACAACCACGAACTGTTCGGCGAAGTCATCCGGCTGAACCCCAAACGGCCACTATCAAGATCAGTGAGCAGCATACTTGGCTGGTGCCTTATTCACGTTTGTTTCCTGTCATTGATGGCACGTCCTATGAGTCGAATCTCTCGCAAGCGTCCTTGTTTATCGAACATGACGAGGTTTAGTAGCCCATGACGCTACAGGCTGCGCCAGCGCATGCGGAAAATCCCGTCGAAAAACTGCACGGCTCCATCGAACGTGTCACGTTTCATAGCGAGGCCTCGGGATTTTGCGTGTTGCGGGTCAAGGTCAAAGGTAATCGTGAACTGATTACCGTGATCGGTTCGGCCGCCAGTGTCACGGCGGGTGAATACATCGAATGCCTGGGGTGCTGGGTTAACGATCGCCAACATGGCCAGCAATTCAAAACCATCTCCTTAAAAATCGTGCCGCCGACCACGTTGGATGGCATCGAAAAATACCTGGGTTCCGGCATGGTCAAAGGCATCGGCCCCCATTTTGCCAAGAAGCTGGTCAAAGCCTTCGGTGAGCAGGTGTTCGATGTGATTGAGCAGACACCCGAGCGTCTGTTGGAATTACCGGGAATTGGTAAGAAACGCCAGGAACGTGTGACCCGTGCTTGGGCGGAACAGAAAGTGATTCGGGAGATCATGGTTTTTCTGCAATCTCATGGCGTCGGCACATCGCGTTCGGTGCGAATATACAAAACCTACGGTGATCAGGCCATCGAAAAAGTGCGAGAAAATCCGTATCGTCTGGCATTGGATATTCATGGCATCGGCTTTAAAACGGCTGATACGCTGGCACAGAGGCTCGGCATCGGCCCGCAATCCCTATTGCGTGCCCAAGCGGGTGTCCGACATGTCTTGCAGGAATGGTCTGGCGAAGGTCACTGCGCCGCTATTCGGAGCAATCTGTGCGAAATGGCGGTGAAACTACTGGAAATTCCTCCGCCGATTATCCACGAAGCGATCGCGGCGGAATTAACCGAAGGCAATTTGATCGCCGAAATCGATGGCAGCGACGAATTCATTTTTCTGACGCCTTTGCATCGCGCTGAAATAGGCTGTGCCGCCAACCTAAATCGATTGAATCAAGGTGATGCGCCATGGGGTGCGATTGACGCGGATAAAGCCATTCCCTGGGTGGAAGAGCAAACCGGCATGACATTGTCGCAGTCGCAATCTGTCGCTGTTCGATTGGTACTCCAGCATAAAGTCTCGGTGATCACTGGCGGTCCCGGTGTTGGCAAAACCACGCTGGTCAACAGTCTGCTCAAGGTTCTCAAAGCCAAACGCGTTCGGATTGGTTTGTGTGCGCCGACGGGGCGAGCGGCAAAACGGTTAACTGAATCGACCGGCATGGAAGCAAAAACGGTGCATCGTCTACTGGAGTTCGATCCGACGCAGTTCGCGTTCAAGCATAACGACGAAAACCCGCTAGACCTCGATTGCTTGGTGATTGATGAGTCGTCGATGATGGATGTTGTTTTGATGAATCAGCTGTTAAAAGCCATCCCGACAGAGGCCGGGGTTTTAATCGTCGGTGATGTTGATCAATTACCTTCGGTCGGCCCCGGATCTGTGCTGGCTGACATCATCGAATCCGGGCAAATTGCCACCGTGCGTCTGACCGAAATTTTCCGCCAGGCCAGTACTTCCAAAATCATCACTAATGCTCACCGGATTAACCACGGGCAAATGCCGGTGGTGGATAAGACTGAAGCTCTTAGCGATTTTTATTGCCTGTACGCCGAAACACCTGAGGAGATTTTCGCTAAATTGATGCAAGTCGTCCTCGAACGGATTCCGCAGCGTTTCAAATTTCATCCGGTCAACGATGTGCAAATTCTGACGCCCATGAATCGCGGTGGTTTGGGTGCGCGGTCGTTGAACATCGAATTGCAAGCTCGGTTAAACGGACACAGCGAACCGAAGATTACCCGTTTCGGCAATACCTATGCGCCGGGCGATAAAGTCATTCAGCGGATTAACAACTACGACAAGGAAGTCTTCAATGGCGACATTGGCGTGATCAAAAGTATTGATCTTGAGGAAAACCAAGTCAAGATTTTATTCGACGATCGGGAGGTCGACTACGAATTCAGCGATCTGGACGAAATTACACTGGCTTATGCAACCAGCGTGCACAAATCGCAAGGCTCCGAATATCCGGTGGTGGTCATTCCTATGGCCATGCAGCACTTTATGCTGCTGGAACGTAATCTGCTGTATACCGGCGTCACGCGTGGAAAACAATTAGTAGTCGTGATTGCCCAGCCCAAAGCGCTGGCGATGGCTGTCAAGAATCAGCAATCACAGCGCAGGATCACGCATTTGGCGGCTAGGTTGAACGAAAATACGTGACTATTGTTACGCTGTACTTGTCGAGATCGGCCAGTTGCGGACGGAAGGTTTTTTTGGCAAACGTCCGATGATTGACCTATAGCCGCCTGCTATTTGGTCGTGAAGATCCGTTATGTTGGAATATGGAAACTGACCCTATGCGTGAAATCTGTTTGTCACTGTCAGATCAAGTTAAGTTAAAACTTATTCCCTTGATTTTACATATTTTCAATAGTTGTCAGAACGGCACCTCTTCATCGTATCCCAAGGGTTGTAGGGCTTTCTGAATTTCTGTAAGTCGCTCTAGAAGCTCATCGAAAGTAACGATTACGACGTCAGACAAAGAATTCCTAAGCAGCTCAAATGATTTTTTTTGCTGGTGCTCTTTAGGCATGATGCCTGCAATAACGAAACATCGCACCGCATAAGAGTGAATATCGTAACGATTCATGTTGTTTTTCATAACCGGCAGTTCGCTCTGCAATTTGAAACGCTGATCAAGAACTTGAGCAATCGCCCCGCCTAAGTCTGTTGAGGGTCCGTATACATCATCACCCCGGTAAGGAGTTTTGCCAAGTAACTCTGCTTCGGGTTTCTTTATCTCAATAAGCCCCAGATTACCTGTAGAAGCAGATGCGTATACGAAATCAGCAACTTTTGAGCCGCTGCCATTTAGCCGTTTACCACCAGCATAAGCCTGCCCCTGAACCATCATGGTTGGTATGGCAAAGGCAAGGCTAAGTATGAAGGGATTTCCCATGAAAAAATTCTGCCACTTGCTTTCTGAGAGTCCTTGCTCAAGCATTTTTTTATAGCGCTCAATCAACTGCTTTAATGTGACAAGCTCGATCTCGCTTTTCAACGCCAGAAGTGTATTTGGCTCAGCTTCGGCCAACACTTGCACATTATCTTGTACCATACGAACGGCGGCCTGCCGATCACGCTTGGAAAGTGTTACGCGATCGCGTCCTCCATTGGTCATTTCTGAAATTGCGTCAGGAGTTAGCTTCTTTTTGAGAGTAGGAAACTTCACTGGATCCGCAGCATTTAATAAGGTCTGGTAAGTATGAAATACCTTGTCCTTGCGTGCATAACGTTGATAGCGGGAAGCGATACGGTTTAATTCCTTTCTAAGTTCATGAAATCTTCTTATACCGAGGGTAAAGAAAGGTGGATTAATATTGGCATCATCATCTCCGTTTCCTCCATGAACTAACAAAACAGTTACCCCATCCAAGCCAGCAATGGTTTCACAGATATGCCGGTATTCCCAGAGTAGACCCAAACCAAATCGAAAGTCCTTTGAGAAGCCATCAGGCAAAAGCTTAAGCAATTCCACAACATCGTCGGTTGTCGTAGGTAATGGATAAGGTTCAATTACGGGGCGAGTGATAACAATGCGTTCAAGATTGCCGTACTTGGGCCATAGAAAATCATCACGATCATTGCGGATATTGAGTGGCCAAATAGTCAATTGATCAGAGCATACATTAAGCAGTTTAGCCATTGGAGAATCTGGCTTACGCTGTGCGGCCGGTATGTCCGTATAGAAAACGTTAGTACCTCCCTCTTCGAGCTCAGCATCCTCAATGAGCAAAAAAGGGCCGCCGTCCTCACGTTCCTGTAGATTGAATGCTGAAGGTCTGATTGATGCCACTAGCTATTCCTTTGGTTTTTATAATCGGCTATTTGCATTCTAAGGTTTGAAATCTGCACAACCCAACTTTTTATTCTGAGCTTTTTTGTGCAAAACATGGTGGGGTTGGTGCTAAGCGCAATAGCTAGTTTTGTGCAAAAGTTGGTTGGAGGCGATGTCCGTTACCGCCAAGGTCGTGCATGTCGAAACCGGTTACAACATGCCAGCACGTGTAAAGGAAGTGACTTCCAGCTTCGCGACGGATAAAACCACTCGCAAATGCTCCCTTTATTGACTGACCGTCCCAGCCCGGTAGGGTGGGCACGCTTTTTGTGCCCACGCGGATTTAAAGCAGTTGCCTTCGATTGGTGGGCAGAAAAGCATTGCCCACCCTACATTTTCGCGCGTCTGATCGGCAACAAGTTGCTCGATAAGTGCTTGCGTTACATTCAATAGATCATTTGGTAGAGTCATAAGGAAGTACAGTAGCTTAGGTGAGCCGGTACAACTAATAAGATTAAAATGCAGGGATTGGAGTTAAACGGGAGATTAGAGTTGTAATGTCTGGACATCCCAATACTTGTAGCGAAGATTCTATTCCGATATATTACTGACGTGCGGTTAGCCCCATTGCCCTCGAAGAGTAATGGCGTATCGGCCTTCTTAACCGAGTTTCCGCTCAAGTCTTGTCCGGCTGTGGTAAGGCGACCGCACAAATCACATAGCCTGAAGTGTTCCACGGCGAAGTTCATAGACAGAATAAAACCAGATCTTTTCGCGCTCTTGCCAATTGTGGACTGGTGCTACTAGGCGACTTCGTTTCAGAACTACTTGAACCACAGAATGATGGCGGTAAGGGAATGTGACGGTTGCGCGCAGGCCGAGGTAGTCCTCTGTAACAGAGTTCCCATCTTCGTATGTTATTCGTTTAGCGTGACCTAAGTTGTAGACATCTGTCGAGCATAAGACCAGCTTCTTCGCTGCACCAAGCAACAGCCATGACTGAACTATGCGTTCTGGAAGGCGACCGTGACGAGTGATATGCTTCCATCCAACTCGGTTAACCAATACCCGTCCAAGAGCCGGATTTTCCCTGGCATTCAAGTCATCGCGCCAAGCCTTGTAGAAGGCCCAAGCATCGGCTCGTAAGGACTCGCTTTTGCCAAGCCGCGGCAACACAGTTTCCTCCCGCGTCAGTATGTAACTCTCCAGTCTACGATCATGGGTTCCTGTTCCGCAAAGACGGTGAAACGTCCCTTTAGTGTGATGTGCGAATCGTTGCGATTTGGGTATCAGAATGATTCCGGCGTTAGTAGGCGAATAGGAGGTTGGATCGCGTAAATCAACCCACCAAGCAGGTGGATTCATTTTGTCCTTAGTGTCGTCAACGAAGATGAGCACGGCGGGGCCAGGTACACGGTGCCAACGCTCCCTATGCTTGGCGATATATCCTGCACCCAACGCAATACAAAGGTGATTGGGATACTGTTGTTGATCTTGCCTGTATCCGTTACCTCCACACTTGACCTGAACAAAAACAAGCCCGCCTGTGTCAGCTGGATTAATACGTCCTTTGCGTAACAAGATAACACCATCAATTGCGTCGTCATTTGCAGCATCGTACTCTTGCCAACCGCTTTCCCACGCGACCTCAACGGTACGAGACACTGCATTGATCCCAATGCGTTCTTTCACTCTATTACTAGTTGTCATGCAGATTCTTAAATAGTGGTTGTTGACTTTGTTAGATCAGAGCTTAGTTAATAAAAAATTTCCGTATACCTCCCGGCCAGTCCGCGAAGGTCCGATTAGCGATAGGCATGTTTGCGTCAAAAA
Source organism: Methylomonas montana (assembly GCF_030490285.1). Taxonomy (NCBI): domain Bacteria; kingdom Pseudomonadati; phylum Pseudomonadota; class Gammaproteobacteria; order Methylococcales; family Methylococcaceae; genus Methylomonas; species Methylomonas montana. The sequence goes on from NZ_CP129884.1 coordinate 4,264,378, forward strand.
GTGCGATTATGCAAGCACTAATGGCGACTAAATTTTGAATGACAGCTTATTTGTCTTTTCATGTCATTTCAAATTAATCATATTTGGCGGCTTAGGGTCGGTTGGACACAGTGACGAACGGCCGCTTTCAGGTATCGGAATTGAATGACAGCTTTCCGGCGATGAATCTGAAGAGTGGACGGTCGCCAGGCGCCCCTGAGCGGTCTATCGATAAATTTTCCGAATGGCGGCAAGTTCATGAAGAGCAGACATTTAAAAATCCTGAAGCATTTGTCTTTAGTAGCTCACTCGTTGAAGTTATCTAGACGCAGTTATCATGTCAAAAATGCATGTTCTCCCGTTTAGAACTTCAAGGGTTTCAGAAGAAGATTGACGTAAAGAGTACGCCTAGTGTACAAAATATGCAGGCCTTGATAATAACTATACATCCGAGCCTCGAAAACCATGTTCTCTATAGTAGGAAAGTCATGAATGAATTTTCGGAGAACGCTACCTTCGCCGCTTTCTGTCCTAAGTGCGGAGAAAAATACCCTACCAATTTCGTGAAGCCTGATCCGAAAATCTCGGTTGTATGTCCCAGCTGTGGTAGGCATTATTTCCCCTTCCGTGAATCTGTCAGTGAACATGAGCCACCGGACTTGGGTTATTAAATCATCAGGTAGCTTTGACCAAAAATATATAACCAATCTTTCAAGGGTTGGCTTTGGCGTTATAAGCAAGGAGTGCTATTTGAGCATCAGTGATAAGTTCTCAAATTTTTGTACCGCTTTACGTATGAGCGATACTACTGTCTCGAATGTTCGTTATAGAGCAAAGCAGATTACCAAGAGAGTTAATTCGGCTTCCAACTTAACCCGGGACAGCTTCCAAAAACAATGGGTTACGAGCGACCCGTTCTCTGCCTTTTCTTGGCAGCGGAAGTACGCCCATTTCAACCACCAACCATGAAAACAAATCAGGAAACGTTTGGTCAAATAAACGCATTGCCGCCGTTGTTCCATCAGCCCGTTTGAGGCCGTAGTTATGAAGCACCGTCAATGCCCGCAGGCGTTTTTCGGTCAACCCACGACCATTGTGGACCATCTGCGACAGATAGCCATTTCGGCCCTCGACAGCGGACGAACTCCGATGAAAGTTTCGCGCCATCCACTCCGCCCATTCCAACCAGCGTTGCAATTCGTTTTCCGGCAGTGTTGCCGTGAAAGCATCAGCCTGTAAATTCTGCACGGCTTGCTGCCAGGCCTGACGGTATTTTTCGCGTTGCCTGGGATTTTGTGTTTTGTGTCGTTGCTGATGCCAGTACACCGTTGGCAGCAGGGTCTGAATCAACCAGGTTTGCGTGGCCTCATCCACCGAAAGGCCCGTTAGAATTTCCATGACCCACAGCCACCAGGATTCTACATTGGTCGCCAGATCATTAATTTGATTGCGAAACTTATTCAGGGTCTGTTTCAAGTCGGCAATCGCTTGGGATTGCGCGATTTTTTCAAACGCTTGAGCCCGTTTTTCCAGCCCGAAAGCCACCTGTTCCGCCCGGTTGATTTGCTGGCTTTGCAACGAAAAGGGATGGACCTCTTCGGCAATACCCGCCAGATTTTCGTGATAATCGGCGCGTGTTTCCTGTATCTGTTGATAGGCGCGTTCTGCATCAACGAGCTGCACTAACTCGGCGAGGTTGTTGTCCGGTTTCTTTTGCACCAGCGCCTCAGCCGTTTCCAGTTGTGTCTTCGCCTGTTCGTGCCGCCTGCCCAGCGTTGTGCCCAACCATTTGCTGACATCCTGCTGGGCATGAAAAACATCGGCGCCGGATTGACAGTCAAACCCGGTGATCGCCAGTTTGATTAAGGCCTTGGCCCGGTCGCTGACGGCATGGTTGACATCAATGCCCAACTCTTTCAGGCGCGGTATCGCTTTCTCAAACCACGTATCGAAGCGGCGGTCATGGCCGATGTCTTCCAGAATCAAATACCCGGACGACAAGTCCATCAGCACCAGAATTAGAAAATCGCCAAAAAAGGTTTCATCCATGGCGACGACGGCTGAACGCGCTTGAGTCGAGGCCTCTTTTTCGCACTGTTGCTGAAACAAGGGCAACAAATTTTCCATCCGGCTCAATTGTTGGCGCAAGGCCGAGGGCGAAACGCCGACATGCGTGTTAATGCGAATCAGCTTGAAAAAGCGCGATAGCTTGTCCGCCCCGACATGGCACTCCATGCCAAAGCTATACAGAACCGCCACTATCAATAATTTCAGCCAAGCTTCGCCCGCCTCGGTTTCCCACAGGGCGGATTCAGGATGGCGATTGCGCCGGGCTTGCGCTTGTTGATGCCGATGGACGCTACTTTTAGATCGATTGACCAGTACCGCCAATTGTCGAAGACTTTTCTTGCTACGGCCAACCAGTTCATTGATAATCGAACGGTTCGTTGCACGGATTCCCTGTGTCGTTTTGTTTTTTTAGTCATTAACTCATGATACAGATCTGTGCAACGGGCGTTCGGTTTTGTCCCGGGTTAAGTGGGTAGCCGTTAATTCGGACTTCAGAGGAATTGACTCTGATACGAGGTACAGTTTATTTGTCGGTTCATATGGTAGAGGAACGGATATTCATGTCAGCGATATAGATATGATTGTCGAGCTCCCATATTCCGAGTATGAGAAATATGACAAATACAAAGGGAATGGCCAGTCTGCACTTATCCAGGCAGTAAAGGATTCAATCAAGAAAACCTACTCCACCACTCATGTGAGTGGAGACGGGCAAGTAGTAAAGCTAAATTTCCAAGACGGAATATGCTACGAAATTGTTCCTGGGTTCATTAACAAAGATGGTTCAAGCTATACCTATCCAGATAGCAATAATGGTGGCTCGTGGAAGGTAACCAAGCCGCGCGAGGAAATAACAGAGATCACAAGCGCGAATAATCTATGGAATAAAAATCTCAAGCGGCTATGCCGAATGGCGCGAGCATGGAAAGACACTTGGGATGTCCCTATGGGAGGCCTTCTGATCGATACGCTTGCGTATAACTTTATGAAACAGTGGGAATACAGGGACAAATCATATATTTACTATGATTGGATGACACGTGGTTTTTTTGAATATCTAAAGAATCAAGATCCAAATAAAAATTATTGGCTTGCACCGGGAAGCTCCCAATACGTATGGCGCAAAGGGGCTTTCGAATACAAAGCGCTTCGTTGCTATAACATAGCTAACGAGGCACTAAAGTACGAAGCAGATAAAATGCCGTATTCAGCAAATCAGAAATGGCGAGAGATTTATGGAACAAAATTCCCTTCCTAATGTATTAGAGGAGCAAATAAGAGAGTGTTTCGGTCGTGTTGCATGGTCACACAAAACACATGAAAAATGTTCTGACATATTAAATACACGGCTCAACTGCATAAAGCTCTGGCAGATCATTCTTTCTGCAATAACAACAACCGGGATTATGGTTGCCGTGTTTGGTGAGTGTAAGGAAATAGGCATTCTTTCTGCGGTACTTTCATTTTTTCTTACCGTTTTGAATACTTATGTGAAGCAATATGATCTCGGTGGCTTAGCCCAGAAACATGCCGACGCGGCTGTGGATTTATGGGATATTAGGGAATCTTATCTCTCTCTTTTAACGGACATAAGGTCTGGTCACGCAGAGGACGATGAAATGAGAAAGCGCAGGGATGCTCTTCAAGAAAAATTACTAAAAATATATCGAGGCTCTCCAAGAACTATTGCAAAAGCTTATAAAGAAGCTACGAAAGCACTAAAGAAACTTGAAGAACTAACTTTTAGCGATGAAGAGATTGATGCTATTTTGCCAAAGGCGCTTCGCAAGAAAACAAGCAATGGCTTATAACAAGGGGCTGCTGTTGGAAAAATTTTCCGTTGCGCTGGCCAATTTGCCGCAGAGCCCGGCGTTAAAGGAGCAATTTTTTCTACCTTAACTGGTCATCAGAAGTCGACTTTGATAAACAGCTATTGGTCGAGCCGAAGACGACACGATCAATAGAGAACGATTATTTTTTTGCCTAGTTGAGGGGGGAAAACCGACCCAAACCGGTCATCCAGAATATTAGAAGGGCTTTTCGATTGATCTCAACTCCTTCCAAAGCAGACGTTCAAGGACTTAGCAAAACACATGACGTTAAGCATCTATAATCGCAATTTATTGCTGCATCTCCAGCATTCTGGCTTTCTTAGCAGCAGGTTGATATCCGTGGTTAGCGGATTTTCGATACCATTCCAATGCTATCTTGTGATCAATTGGAACACCCAATCCATCTTCGTAAATGTGCCCAAGACTATATTCGGCCGCAACCTCGTCTTGTTCCGCCGCTTTTCGAAACCAACTGATCGCTTTGTCTTGGTCGCGCTCGATACCTAAGCCGTTGGCATACATCACGGCCAAGTAGTTTTGTGCCGTAGGGTGTTTTTTCTCCGCAGCGCTACGGATCCACTTGGCGGCTTCCCCGTATTTTGTTGCATCCCGTTGACCCTGTTCAAAGAAAATCAAGCCCAACCCGAAATAACCATCCGCCTGTCCGTTATCTGCTAATTTCCCAAACCATTTGGCAGCTTCTACGGTATCTTTGGTTATTCCTGAGCCATAGAAATAGATATATCCCATATCCTTTTGTGCTTTAGGAAAACCTTGTTCCGCCGACTTGCTTAGCCAAGCCAAACCCTCTTGGGGATTTTTGGGCACACCCTTGCCGTTAAACAAAAGGATCGATAGCTGGTATTGGCCTTGGGCATTTCCAGATTCGGCGGCCTTCCGGTAAAAACGGGCTGCTTGAACAAAATCTTGCTTTATGCCCCAACCCATTTCATTCATTCCCCCTAAGTCCAAAAAGGCCTCGGGAAATTCGAGATCGGCTGCTTTTTGAAACCATTTTGCCGCTTCTGAAAGGTTCTTGGGAACCCCGGCCGCGCCATCGCGGTAAACTAGTCCCATCACATAAAAGGCTTTCGGATAACCTTGATCTGTGGCTTGGCGCAAAAGAGCCATGGATTCTTGAACTTCTTTTGCGGTCGCTTTGCCGCCTTGATTAGCCGCTAATGCAAGCATAACGAATGCATCGGCGTAGCCTTTATCAGCCGCCTTGCGAAACCATTTAACCGCCTCAGGGAAATTTTGACGTACACCCATGCCATTTGCGTAAAAATTGCCCATATTATTTTCGGCTGCTGCAAAACCTTGGCCGGCGGACTTGCGCGTCCATTCGACTGCTAGGGTCGAATCCTGCTTAATACCTTCTCCCTTCATGTAGGCATAGCCCAGGTTCATTTGGCCGTCCATATCCCCTTTTTCCGCCGAGCGACGATACCATCGTACCGCTTCTTCGAAATCTTTTGAAACCCCTTCGCCTTTTTTGTACATCACCCCTAAATTGTTCATGGCTGTCGTATTTCCCTGCTCAGCAGCCTCCCGATATAGGCGTAGTGCCTGAGCGTAATCCTTGGTCAAGCCTTGACCAAAATTGAACATCTTGCCAACTTCCGTTTTTACGGTCGGATTACCACTAGCAGCAGCCTCCAGCAGCCAACGTTTAGCTTCTTCGACATCTGCTGGAACAACTGTGCCATTGGATAAAAGCAACCCTAAACGAATTTTTGCATCCAGCATTCCTTCTGTCGCCAACTCACGGAAACGTTTTAATGCTTCGTTCACGTCTTTCGGCATACCTTCCCCAAGCTGGTAGGCTGTTGCCAAATCAAACCTAGCAATCTTATGCCCTTGGGCGGCGGCTTTTGTTAACCAAGTCGCCATGTTTCCAAAATCTTTGCTTACACCTTTACCTTCACGATACAGAACAGCCATCTGATACTGGGACTCGGGATCCCCGTTTTTCGCAAGCGACTCCATCTCCGTAGAAGTTCGTGAGTAAGCCTCTAATTGAAGAGCTTCCTCCGACTTTGGCCAATAAGTCTTGATATCCGGTAACGTCGCCGATGCCCAAGAAGCAATCAAATATGAATTGAAAAAAAGAGTAATCTTTAATCTTCGGATGACTCGTGAGGATGGCATAAGGAAAATCCTTTTTTGAGGTTAATGTCGCTTTGGTTGTAAACCGAAGTTTTGAAGGCTTTGTGTAGTTTGAACGAGAGGCAGCTTTGGAGTTTATCACTGGTCTATCTACAAATTTGTGACAAAATTTTCTATGACCGCTTATGGCCGTTGGATGCAGTCGCCAAAGACTGCTTTGTAGCCGTCCGTTCCAAATATCTGTATTTTGCCGACTGGCCGCTTTGGAGAAACGTTACAGGCCGGTTAGGGTCGACTGCGACAATCGCCACCCTCTACAGGCGTAATCTTATCGTATACGGGCGCTCGCCAGATTCTATGCAGCGTGCGATCGACGAGCTAAAATCATTTCCGGTCGGCTCATTACACGACTTCGCCGGCGAGTGGTATCCGAAATTTCTTCCGGTCGATTCGAATCACAGGAGTTGCTATGTCTCAAATCACGCTAAAAGGCGGTTGTCTATGCGGTGCTGTTCAATACGAAGTCAGCGGCGATCCTCAGCGTTTTTATCACTGCCATTGTACGCGGTGCAGAAAGTCTTCAGGAACCGGGCACGCGACCAATTTATTCCTATCGAATGCCACATTGGCCTTTACTGAAGGCGAATCGTTGCTAAAGCGCTTTAAGGTCCCTGAAGCCAAACGGTTTGCCCGTCAGTTTTGCAGCGAATGCGGCAGTTCGGTTGCGCGATTCGTTCCGGAAATCGACGGCGTCGTGATTCCCGCCGGGTCATTGGACGACGAACCGCCGATCAAGCCGCAGGCGCGCATCTTTTGGGATTCGCGTGCCGACTGGTCGTGCGATGGCGATAGCTTGCCGCGTTACCCCGAATATCCGGAGTGACGTTCGCCGTGAGTCAATTGTAGTTAGTGCCTGGCATGTTGGCGACAAACTACTATCAATTCAATCAGACGTGACACTTAAGCTCGACGAAGTCCGTTGGGGTGTGATCGGTTGCGGCGCGGTGACCGAAAAGAAAAGCGCGCCGGCGTTTAACAAAGTGGAACAGTCACGGCTGGTCGCGGTGATGCGTCGTGATGCCGGTAAGGCCCGTGATTACGCGGTACGTCACGGAGTACCCAAGTGGTATGCCGACGCGGATGCGTTAATCGACGACACCGAAGTCAACGCCATTTATGTGGCGACGCCGCCGTCGACCCATGCCGAATATGCCATCAAAGCCTTGCGCGCCAGCAAGCCGGTCTATGTCGAGAAGCCGATGGCTTGCCATTATGCGGACTGCCTGGCGATGAATCAGGCAGCCAGTGCCGCAGGCTTGCCATTGTTTGTGGCTTACTATCGCCGCTCGCTACCGTATTTTCTGCAAGTTAAAGCGTTGGTCGATACTGAGGCAGTCGGTACCATCCTGGCGGTCAATATCAGGCTGACCCAATCGCCGCGTGCCGCCGATTTCAATACCGACAACCTGCCATGGCGAGTACGGCCGGAGATCGCTGGTGGCGGCTATTTTTTCGACCTGGCCTGCCATACCTTGGACGTACTGGATTTCATTTTGGGGCCGATCTCGAACACTCAAGGTTGCTGCGAAAATCGCGGGGGGCTTTATACCGCCGAGGATACGGTTGCGGCGTCTTTCCAGTTCGAAAGCGGCGTGATCGGCTCGGGCTTTTGGTCATTCGTAGCCCCCGAATCGGGCCGAGCCGATACAGTGGAGATCTTTGGCACCAAAGGCTTCATCCGCTTTTCGACATTCGCATTCACGCCTATCGTGGTTGACGATGGCCGCGCATTGACCGAATACCTGCCGCCGAAACCGGAAAACATTCAGTTGCATTTGATCAGCGCTATCGTTGCCGAGTTGCGCGGCCTAGGTCGATCGCCGTCAAACGGCGAAACGGCAGCGAGAACCAGTTGGGTGATGGACAAGATAGTCGGCAACTGGGAGTGATACACGTATCCCGATAACACGACTATGCAGTCCGTTAGGTATTGCCTTCAATGGCAAGCATTCATGGTCGGCCTGGGTTAGCCTTCATGCAAATGGAACTGAGGTTCGGGAAATCAACCTTGCAGAGTCACGGCTCGACCATCTACTATGTCAACATTACATCGCGAGCAAATCGCGTCGTGTTGGCAGTCTACACAACCAAAACTGATCAAATCGGGATAATTAATAGCCTGTCTCCAAGTAAACCACTGGTACCAGCCATATATACTTTGTTGATATTCAATGTCTGTAAAAAATAAAAATTATATATTAGATACATTAACAGAATATTTTATGTCAATGGATGGCCTGTTGATGTAAACGAAGAGAAATTACTGAGCAGAAACACCGTTCACACTGAGAACTCTGAACCTAATATTAAAATTGTTAAAATTGAAAGGCATAGGGCTATTTTAGGCGATCAATATAGCATAGGCCTGCCAATGAATGCCTATCAAACGTATTGGATGCGTTATTCTGTCAATGAATTAACATATGAGGTAATCGATCTAGGCGAGCAATCAGGACCATGTTCAGTTGATATAGCGGAGCTTGTTGAGAAGCATCTTGATTATGAAAGTTTCAGTTTAAGTATTGAGCCGATAGATGATGGCTGTTATTTGATTCAAGAGTATGTATATAACCTAAAAAGAGAAATAACATCTGTCGATGGAATTTGCGATTGCATCTTTGAAATAATACCTGGCTTTGTAGATTATTTTAGGATGTTAATCGATTTGCAGGATTATTTTGATCAAATTGAAAAGGACAACTTAATTTCGGACTATCAATTACAGCTTCGAAATCAGTTAATCGAGAAAGCCAATCGTTTATGGGAAGATAGGGAGTAGTCCGAGTTCATCGATCTGGAAGTCTAGTGGGGCAACTAACAATTACAGATAGCATCGCCATTTCTGCGGTAGAACAGTGAAAAGCCGTTGAGTCTCTCGAATCCAACGGCTTGTTTTCAAACTGCCGTCTGGCGACCATCCGCTCTTCAGATTGATCGCCGGAAAGCTGCCATTGAATTCCGATACCTGAAAGCGGCCGTTCGTCACTGAGTTAAACCGACCCACAGCGGTCATCGGCTCCTAATAACTGACAGACTGGTTCACCAGGCATAGCGGACAGTCGTTCTGGGGACCCAACTAACATTACCAGCCAAAGCATGAGGATTACCTTACCTATTGTGTAGCTGGGTGCAAGATTCCAAATGACAGTCCGGCAAAATATCAATTAGCTTTAGTCACCAAACCTTCTTCTACATAAAATAGATTATCCCGATACACTTCAGTACGTTAAATTGTTCTCGATACTACCCAAAAACTCCCACAGTTCTCCCATTACATTGCTGGCAATTTATCTCATACTACACACCATGTTGTGAAAGCGGATTCATGGCGGAATACCAGCAGCTTCAAAATCAGGTAATTTCTATTTATAGATGAACATAAAATGATAATCACGATAGCACAGTGATTACGACAGGATATTTGACCAAACGAATCAAGCGTAAATCATCGAGAATACTGACATGAAAAGATTACCTGAAGCCGTTTTTAAAAAAATGACGAAGGATGCTCCATGGCGAAACTTAAACTTATCAAGCACACAGGTTAGGTCGAATTAATGACTACAAACAACGAAATAACCGTTATAGAACCACATTTTGAAAAGTGCAAACGATTAGCTGAACAAGGCGATGCTAATAGTCAATGGTGGTTAGGGCGTATTTACCAATATGGACTTGAAGATGTTAAGCAAGACTATGTAGAAGCGTTTAAGTGGTACGGCAAAGCCGCTGAACAAGAACCATTTGTTCAATATGACATAGGCAATTGTTATCGATATGGATATGGAGTTGAAAAGGATGATGTCAAAGCATTTAAGTCGTATAAACAAGCCGCAGAAAATCATAATTCGGATGCTCAACTTTGCTTAGGAAATTGTTACTACTATGGGTATGGAGTTGAACAGGATTATAGCCAAGCTGCTTATTGGTACGAACAAGTCGGCGGTTCACAAGGAAAAATAATTTATCAATGGCTTAACTGTCAAATTAAGATGAAAAACTTTGATTTGGCAAAACAAGCTATTGCAGAAGTATATAGCGATGCCTATGATTCTGAAAAAGATTATAAAGACACTTGCTTAACCGCTATTGTACTGGCCGAGCAATTAGAAGAAAAAAACCAACAACTTGAATTAGAAATTAAGGAAAAGGAAAAAGCATATCGTGCTATACATGAAAAAGAAAAAGAAATGCTCTCTTTCTTTACCCACACCATGCGTAATGCCCTCGCCACTGCGCCGGAATCGCTTAGACAAGTCATTCATTTGTTAGGTGGCGAGGTCTACGAAAAAGACACCAAGCACTATCAAGCGATCAACAAAATTGCTTCATTGTTTTCCACGCTATCCTTGACCGATTGCTTGATTGACACCTTTAAGCAGTCGATCAGCGACCCGCAAGAGTTTAAACAATCCTGGCAAAAAGATCACACGGGGGAAGCAACGCTTAGGTTGGTGATTGCTTCGTCCTTACGGCAATCGCTAAACCGCATCATTTTTATGAGCGATACCAGCGAGTTAAGAAAGCTGCTTGATAACCCGGAAACGGCGTTAATAAAGGCAACGCGCAAGTCTTTTATTGAAGAAGTTTTGCCGCTTAATGTCGACAGTCAAGGTGTTAATGTATTCTATGCCTGGACGCTTAAGCATATTTCGGCAATTGATGTGTCTATAGTAGACTGCGATAAGCTAAATTTTGGCGTTAATCAAATCCGCTTTTCTTTGTTGTTTGCCATCACCTCTGAGCTTATTTTAAACGCTTTAAAATATTGGGATGGTGAGAACCGCATTCAAATTAGCTGGCAGTTGGCAGAGCAAGGCAACTATGCGTTCTCGGTTAAAAATCATTGCAAAGCCAATGCGACCAGCAACTTAGCCGGAACCCACAAAGGCTTGGCATTTATCAAGCGATTGGTTGAACTATTAGGCGACCAAGCACAATTTAATTGTAAAAGCGAAGATCAGCTTTTTATAGCGGAGTTAATTTTAAATAAAGCCTTATTTGACGGGGAAGTATGAATATCTTATGGATTGAAGATTTTGGGGGAGGATTTGACCGAGGCAAAGCCACATTAAACCTGATGTTTCAGGACTTAATCAGTTTTGACAACTGGGATGAAGATGAGCTGAGTTTATTAAGTAAACCCAGTGATTTGGAAAATTTTTGTAAAGAAAATTCGGCTTTGCATTGCGTCTTTTTGTGCCGTCATTATTTTGATTATGTTGATTTTAAGGCAAACAACCAGTTAGCCAGAAAAGTTGACGTAGTAATTATCGACATTCGCTTGGATAATAATGTCGATTTTGACTTGCTTATCCCCAACGATTCGCAAGAAAAACAAAAATTTCATATCAATGCCGGTTTTTATATTTTTAATGACTTGGTGCATTTAGGGTTTCCCGCTGAAAAGATGTGTTTTATGACCGGAGAAAAGAATTCTTTTAGCGGTTTTAAAAAACAATGCGATGACATTTATATTCCAGAAGTCGTAGGCTTTGAAAAAAGCGATCCTGAGTATGTGAAGTTAAGGCAATGGATTAAAGAACGAGAATCTGATTATGCGATTTTAAGGCGAGGGGTTATTGAAGGTTGTCGATATTTAAAAGCATTAAAGGAAAGTTTACGTTTTGACAAATTCAGCAAGGATGATAAAAAGCCAGCTTTCTTGGATGCAGATGATTATTTGGATGTTTTAGAAAACTTTTTACCATTGCGTGAACCCAGTAACAAAGCCGCATTGTATAAACTCTTTATCAGAACGTTAGCGCACGAATGGGAGGAATCGGTTGAGCCTAAAAGAATAGATGATAACCAAATAACGCTTGCATTTTCATGGATAATGAAAATGACTCGTAATTGGATAACCCATAATTCCACTGCTATTTTTAATAATCTGAATGAACATGACGTTGCTTATTTATTCATTTGCAATATGCGGGCAATTTTTGATTTAGGCAATGAAGCAAAGGGCTATGAAAAAAATCTGTTTTTGTTGTTCAATAAAAGCGAGGAAAGCGAAGCGTTTAAACAGGCTGAACTAATCGTTAAAGAAAAGCGTATTCCGCTGGTTAAGCACTATGTTTCATACTTTAATGAAAAGACCAAGACCAAGACCAAGACCAAGGGAATTCAGGTTCATAACATACTGCATGATTTACAAAATGATAAAGGTAAATTAAAAGCTAAAGGCGATGATTTTTTTATTACCGGACTTTATCACTCATTTTGGTTTTTGACTTCAGAACATGATGAAAAAAAAGATATAGCCCTAGAAAATAATCGCAATCCAAATCAAGTTTACATATCAAAGCACTATACATTTTCTTTTTTTGATTACGCTCAGCCTGAGTTTTTACTAAAATTTGCCAGTCATATTTACAATCGTAGCTTTGCAGAGTCATAACCATCATGACCACCGTAAAAAATGAAATCCCCGATCAACTCTGGCAACAAGCGCAATACATGATTCAGCAAGGCTGGGTCGCCAATATGGACGAATTGATTGCCGAATCCATGCGCCGTTATCTGGAATCGCATCTTGAAACGATGAATGAGCGTTTCATACGCGTGGGGCCTGCGTGGTCAAGATTAGCCCGGTCGTCTTTGCCGACGCGGGACTACTCATTCATCTGGATGAATTGGCTTGTCTCGATATTCTGGCCGATTTTGGCAAGGTTATTGTACCCGAAGCGGTTTGCTGAAACTGCAGCGTCATCGTCCGCAGGCAATGGCATCATTACCAACGCTGTTTGCTCGGCAAAGCCCGCTAATGTCTTCCCCATTGGTCAAGGCGCTGAAGCCACTCTACACCTTGCATATCGTTGAACAAGAAGCTTTGCATTTGTGCGTTGAGTTCGGCGATTGCCTGCTGTTGACCGATGACACAGCTGCGCGTCTTGCCGCCAAAAGTCTGAGCATTCCGGCTGATGGCACGCTGGGCCTATTAATCAGAGCAATACGCAGACATTCCCGCTAAAAATCCTAGGTATTGGCCTTGTTGCAAGAAACTCCGAATCAAACGACTTTACATAATCATCCCCATCTACTGGCGGAAGCGATTATCGATGTGGAAGTACACGCTAAATAACAACGCGATGAGTCGCAAGCCCCCTTGAATCACTTATGACCAGAAACCTTATTAAAACCCTGATTACCGCAATGCCGCGTTACGCCGAAGAGGAAGGCGATTTTTATGGTGTTAAGCGAGGTAGTTTGATTGAGACGCTGTGCAAGCAGCACGATATTGATGTGGGTATCGCCGAAAACACGGTGTTGCTTTGCGAGTGTCTGTTGGATAGCTTGTCAGTACTAAAGGCCGATCTTCTGTTAGAAGGCGAATGGTGTTTTGTCTCTTTTCCCGCACAATTAATGGCAACATCGGTGCTAACGACAATGTGCGACAGCCAATCGCGTTTTTTTGCTGCTAATTTCTGGAATACTCAAGGCATTTCAAGCGATAAAAAGAATCAGCAACGCGATGTGCTGAGGATTGTCGAAAACGTCCGGCTGGAGAATCACGCCGGCAACGACGCTCAACCAATCCGTTACTGTTACGTCGCCTGGAGCATTATAAAACTGGATGGCAAGGTTTTGTTTTACCAGCGCGAAGACACACAAAAACGCCATGATAAATCAGCAGGCGACTATGGGTTAATCGGCGGCCGGGCTAACCAAAATGATGTACCAATCGGTGGCAAGGTTTCGTTAATTAGAGAATTGCAATCGCCCAATTCCGGGTTAATCAAGAATGCCTTAACGTTTACCCTGAAACGGGAGTTACGGGAAGAAGCAGGCTTAGTCTTTGACTTGCATTACACATTCAAACCCTGGCGCACTTTGAAGCCTTATCGGCAAGTTCAAGGCGCTGCGCCCAATCATGCGTTGACTGAATATTATCTGGAAATTTTCTATATTGACTTAACGCTGGAGGGCTATCTTTTCTTGCACCAGAAAATCAAATCCGACGACCGTTTGGCCTGGTTTTCGATAGAAGATATGGTGCGGGGCGAGACAATTGACGGAAAAATCCCGTATATCAAGGCATTGGTAAATGATTTTTCTGATGATAGTTCGGCACTTGCAACCGAGTTAATGGCTTTGCCGGACAGTTTTGCCAGCCGTTATTTGTTTCAGCCGCCAAAGTACGGATTGACCTTGCCTATCGATCATCAGATGCCGTTGCTGGCAGGCGTGCTGGGTAAAGAAAAGCCGTTGGAGATAAATTTAACTGAACGACAATTAGCGATTCTATTGGGCTTAGCCTCGCACTTACGTGGCTTTGAATTTGCAACCGTTGAGGAAAATATTAATTTTCATCCTTTTGGCTGGATTGAGGTAAAACGCAACTTTGCTTTGCAAACAGAGCTGATAAGTCTGGCTGGTTTGTTTAAAGGTACTGACCTGATCATTGAAAATCACTGCGATAACTTATTCCGCTTGTCGATTAGTCCTTATGTGGTTTATTTCTATGAAAGGCTGTTTTCGTTTGCCGTCAAACAGGCCGACTTGAATGGTATCCAAACAAAAATCCCGGTGAACATTCATAGAGAATCTTTTGAAACGGCATTGGGTAAGGTTAAAGACAACACCGACGAATTCAAACTTACCCTTGAATTCGTCCATAAACTGCAATCATTAGTTGTTCGTCAGTTTCGTACAGATAATGAGGACGCTGTAAAAATCGAAGATACCTATAAAAAAGGGCTGCATAAAGAGCCCAGATTTTTAGCATTAGGCTTGAGAAGTTTAATTCGTCGCGAAGCGGGTATTTTTAAGTTTATTTTAGGATTTACAAACGCTTAAAGCATAGTCGGCTTCTGAATGACCGCTTTTCAAGGTTAAGCAGCCGTTCACTGGAAACTATCGTCTGTCTCAAACTGGCCAACAAAACCGACCCCTATGTGTAGATTAACATAGCGACCCATTGCGGTCGATCACTCCATCTGATTCAATGGCGACAATTTGATCAATTTCGGTCGTTGTTATTTATCATCGATAATTTACAGAAAAGTCTATTCCTTGTTAGACAATACAACCAAAAGAGACGGCTATATGTCAGAAATTCTTGAGAATTTGAAAAACCTTTTAAATGAATATGGTAAAGCCATAGACAAAGATAAAGTTACCATTGATGTTAAAAGTACATCCTGTATTGACACTAATGTTCCAGCTTCGCAAGGGGTTTACTGGATAGAAACCACTATGCCAAAAGAAGAACTGAGAAAGGCTATTTCTGAAGTTCTTAACAAAGAAAAACGTCTCCGTAAAAACCCACCTAAAGGGGTTAGCCTTATTGATCAAGAAGGCGACAACTACTATGTTGCTTATTCTGGCACCGAAGATGATATTAAAAAGCGTCTTAAGCAGCATCTGTTTAATCAAGGTCATGCAGATACCGTGAAATTAGGATGCGTTATTGATGAATCACCGTTTTCCGATTATAAATGGCGAATTAGTTATCAGGTTATTGATAACTATGAGATTCGATATGCGATAGAAGCTTGGTGGCGATTGAATGTAGGTTGGCCAGCCTTTTGCCTAAGATAATAAACAAGCGCGGGGCCAGATCAAACTTTCAATATTGGCCTGACCTTAGGCTCAACCGGAGCGCGGTTATAATGCGGTTTTATTTTTCAGCTTTCCGGCCGCGCCAGGTTAGCTTTACGTTATGCCTTTTTCTCTTCCGCCCATGAATGCTCTTGGACTGCTCTTGCCGCTGTTATAGCTGCACTAGGAATCGTTGCAAATGCTTATCGTGTAAGCCATTACTTAGTCCGAATCAATCACGGATGATATACATACAGAAACCATTAATCTTCCGTTAGACCTTATGACCAGTACCTTACCCCAATGGCAGATCCAGATTCAGGGTTGGCTATCCGATCTGGAGCATCTTGCGCTCCACTTCACTACACCTCCTATGCGCGTGGTCCGAGATGAGCAAAATGGCGGCTTCATCTATGAGTCAAGCGCATTTTCCAACTGCACTACATCTCAAGAAGTTCTCGATTGCGTATTCCGATAAAAACCGCCACCCATTCCGACTTCAAAACCACCAGGCATTCCGATACCAAAACATCCGGTGGCGCCGATGTTGAGGTTGGCTGTTGAGCTAAGGCTGTGGTACTCGCGCCCAATTGGCATGCTGACCACCAACCGAACAGCAGTGAAACGCTTGGCAATTGGATTTCATGGAACGGCAATGGGGTTGGATACACCACCGCTGCTTGGAAACCGTGAACTCTTATGGTGAGGATTGGCTTTGGAGGGGTTGGAGAAGGAAATTCAGAACGTGCGCCGACTGGCTAACACACCAAGTGAGTCTGCGACAATGTGACACATCTTAAATGTTAGTATTCAAACTATACTGCCTCGCGGGCTTAGCACGTTGCCCGCAAACTGAAGTACATTTTGGAGTTATTTTTAGGAGTGTAATGGTATGATTACCTGTAGCAACCTGCAATCAAAAACCTGTAGACCAGCAATCAGCGCAATTTTCGACCAGGATTAAATGCAAATGACGGGCGTTCAAACCGACATTATTTGCAACTGAACCTGCAATCATTCGCGCCGACCTGCAATTATCCACTGCAAACCGACATTATTTGCAACTGCCGGTTGGGCCTCGAAGTTCTGCACATGTTCGCGTAATCCAAAGTCCAATAAGTCTAATGAACGCAGTTTATCTGGAACTTGTTTTGTGGAATAGGTTTATGGACTCAGAAAGCCTTGTAGATTGGTAACGGGCGGCGGATGGTTAATGGAGTCCAGAAAACGTACGTTTCCTGGACTGGTTATTTTTCGAAGTAGGTGTCAGCAGCCGCTTGACCGACAAAGACCGACCCAAACCAGTCCATTTGACACCGATTCCTTTGAAGACAGGCATCAGACCACTAGCAGCCATTCCAGATACTATTGATAGTTAGTTCTAAATAGCTGATGATTGGAAAACCCGAGAGAAAATAACAACCCTTCAACGTTTGGTTCAATGAAATGTCGTCTTTGACCATAGGCAAACTTGCCAAACAAACCGGAGTCACCATTGAAACCATCCGCCACTATCAACGCATAGGTTTACTGCCGGAACCTGACAAACCCGATAACGGTTATCGCTGTTATTCGGATGATGCGGTTATCCAAATCCGTTTTATCAAACGTGCTCAACAGGCTGGATTTACCTTGAAGGAAATTGCCACCTTGTTAGCGCTTGATGGGGCGCATTGTGCTGACGTTCGACAACTCGCCGAGCAGAAATGCCAGCAGATCGATCAACAGATTAAGGATTTAACGGCTCTCCGACAGATATTGGGAACTCTGGTCAACGACTGTCAGCAGACAGCGTCATCCACTCATTGCGCTATTCTCGATGCGTTTAGCGAAGACGCATCAACCCAGCCCTAATTTTAAATCACGCACTTGACTCTGTTCTAAACAACAGGGTTTAAGCTTCTTGCCAGCATTGAACATTGTTTGGTTGAGGAGATTCGCATGAATACAGACCCTGAAACACCCATAAAAACCCAGTCATGGCTGGGTATCGGCGCCCTATTGGCCGCTGTAGGGGCTTCGGCTTGTTGTGTCGGGCCATTTTTACTGTTGTCGTTGGGTATTGGCGGCGCATGGATTAGCACGTTGACGGCACTGGAACCGGTCCGTCCATTTTTCATCATCCTGACTCTAATCTTTATGGCGTTAGGGTATCGAAAACTCTATCTAATGCCTGACCGCTGTGAGGCAGGTGAAATCTGCGCCACATCTGACATCCAGCACCGACAACGCCTGATGTTTTGGTTGGGTTCCGCATTCATTTTGATACTGCTGGCCTTTCCTTGGTTAGCGCCTTTTTTCATGGCTTGAGAGGATTCAGATATGACCATTAAATCCAGTTTGTTTATTTTAAGCTTGTCATCAAGTGTGTTGTGGATGCCGGCAGCTCATGCTGAAACGACTGTTGCACAGCCAAACCGGCAGCAAACGGTGACGCTGAACATAGAAAATATGACCTGTGCCATGTGTACAGTGACCATCAAGAAAGCTTTGAAGAAAGTCGAAGGCGTACAAGAAGTGACTGTCGATTACGATTCAAAAACGGCCACCATCACCTTCGATAACCAAAAAACCGATAGTGCAGCCTTGATCAAAGCCACGGCGGATGCGGGTTATCCGGGTTCCCTTGCCACACCTGTTGCTCGATAAGGCAAGGATACATCTATGTCTGATTGCTGCTGCCCCACCAATACATCCACCAAAACCAAACAGATTTGCCCTGAATGCGGCTGCACATGCAAAAGCGTCGGTATGGCTACGCTTTATCATCAAGTCCGGTTTCCAGAGAATCAGGCGCTCAGCAGTAACAGCTATTATTTTTGCCCGGCAAAAACTTGCTCAATTGCTTACTTCTCCAACGCAGGCAACACTATTCCCAAACAGCATTTACGAAGCTATCAGGCGATTCAAAACGACGCGCTTTGTTACTGTTTTGATATTGACGCCGAGCAGTATTTATCGGCGTTAAAAGCTCAGCGTGCGGAACCGATAAAGGATTTTGTCATGCAACGCACCAAAGCCGGAGAATGTGCCTGTGAAATCAGGAACCCGTCAGGCCAATGCTGTTTAGCGAATTTCAAGCGTTTAGAAAACGAGCACAATATAGCTGTCAAATGATCGCTATAAACCAGCCATTCGGAAAACTGAATTTTTGCATTTTTCATAGACCGCTTTAGGCCGGCTGCCGCCGATGGCCAGTGACATATTTCAGTTGCAAATAATGCTGGTTTGCAGTGGATAATTGCAGGTCGGCGCGAATGATTGCAGGTTCAGTTGCAAATAATGTCGGTTTGAACGCCCGTCATTTGCATTTAATCCTGGTCGAAAATTGCGCTGATTGCTGGTTTGCGGGATTTTGATTGCAAGCCGCTACAATTACCAAATCAATCAGCAGGAAAATTCTTCTCAGTATAAGCTTGATGGCACTGATGCAGTCTGCACTGGCTCAGACAGGGTCTGTGGCAGCCACTGTTCAGCTTATACCTGCATCAGAAATTATGTCAGCTCCAATGGGAACATCATCTGATCCTGTTGAAAGTTTAGGTATTGTCCCTCTTGCCAGCGGCGGCGCTTGGGCGAATAGCGCTGGAGGTCCGACGTTATATAGCAAAGGAATTTATTACTATCTTCAACTGAACCCAGTTGGTAGTATTCCTGCTACAGCTACCATTACGTCCGTTGTTTGGTCGTGGGGACTATCCCGTTATCCGACTGGCTTGATAGTCTACCTGTGCCACGATACAACAAGTGCATGTATAAATGTAACTAGTACTGGAAGTGGCTCCACTTCAAGCTTCAATGGGCTTCTTGCGAATAAGAAAATGATTTATGCGTTCGGTGTTGCTGGTTCTGGCTCTGTATCTCCGCCTGCTTATGGCCAAGTCGATCAGGTCATTGTGAATTACCAATATTAAGCAAAATATGACCGCCTCTATATTTTTAAATATTTAGGCGGTCTTTGGAGCCATCATGCCGATTTTAAATATTTGCTATATTTATCAAGGCCAGTTTTTGCTTGGTAATCTTCCGGTAGATTTTTGTTAAACTGCATAATCTTGTTAAAGATATCTGAGTCACTAGCCCCACTGCCCTTCATCTCGGTATAAATCTGAATTCGCTGGTCTCTAATTTTATCCGCTTCATTTTCAAAGCTCTTGACTTGCTGAGTATATGCGGACATAGCCGATGCGTCGCTTAGGCTAGGCAAATCATTCAAATCTACAAGCTCAAAGTCTCTAGAGTACGTATATACGTTAGCCATCTCCTTTGCGAACTCAGGATCGCTATTTACTCGATCAAAGATGAGCTTCACGCCATCTGATGTTGTGGCTTTTGAGTCGTTTAATGCCTTATACGCGGAACTACTTATTTGCACGCTATCACCGCCACTAGCGGCATTCCCAGTGGTGATATTGTTGGCTGAGTTAGATGGATAAGTGCTAGTACTGGCCGTAGGCGCTCGAGTTGAATATATATTTGACGCTGTGTTAATAAACATCATCTATCTCCTTTTAAACTTGAAATTCAAACATTCAGGATCAGTTTTTAAATTGACAGCATGATTTATGCCAATGAATTTTGACGACTTTATGGCGTTCTGATGGCTTTTTCGGCATCGGCTTGCCGCTATTCAAAGCTAGCATCAACAATAAGCGGCAACGTTTTACCGCTTCCCAGCTTCATATGTTTTGACGCCACTTCGTATTGCTTTTAACGACTAATTTCTCAAGATTCTCATACGCAAGTTGGTTCAACTAGTGTGCAATACGTAACGCAGAAGCCACGCAACTCACACGACCTTGGGTGTGCAAGTAGAAGGTTCTTTAGCAGGTTTTTCGGTTCAGCTCCCCTTAGAAACAGGCTTAACTGCAAATTCCGTCCGAATCCCTATTGCCAAACAAATCTATTTATCTCGTAATGACCCGATGAAATCACCGAGAAAACAACTTTGTTCAGCCCTGAGTTTTACTCCGTCAGTTTTTGTTTATGGCTCGTTGGTTTCGGGGCTACATACGGGTGTCAACTTATCGGGTGATTTTTGGCAGCTAATGCGCCTGCCCGTTTCAGCACGTACCATGGCTCCAGATAGAGCTTGCCTAGCGGCCAGGCCATCATCATCCAATATCCGCAAATGAATAGGTATCCTGCCATTTGTTTCCAGGCGGGAACGATGGCGGTGGGGTAAGTAATTTGAAACAGCATGGAGGAGCAGACCAGGCTAACTAAGACCAATTGCAGCCATCCTGCCATGAATATCAGTTGACTGGGCGCTAGCTTGGCTTCCTGGGCGGTGATTTTTAACAAGCCTGAGTAGCGCAGCCAGCGGATTTGCTGATCCGTGAAATCGTACTGCCGGCGAATGGCGATGACCTGTTTCCGAATGATAGTCGGTGGCGCAAACCCGAAACGGCACTTGAATAGCTTAGGGTTATCCAGTGATCTCCGGTCAAGTTCCGCCGTTGGTGTCCACGCTAACAGCAATTTGAGGGAGCTTGCCACTAAATACTCGTAGTAGTCGCGGCTGGCGTTGCGTTGAATGCCGCCGAAATTGAGTTGAGTACTGTTGTGGTTGTGGTTTTGATTCTGTTGTTTGTTCATTGCTTCATCATCTCCTGGGGTATTAGGATTTTATTCTTTGTAGCGGTCTTGGCCGGCGGCGTTCAGAATGCGCCGACGGAATGCCAACGGGACGCCGGCCTGTTTGGCGATGTACCAGGACGCGATATAGAGCTTGTTGAGCATCCAGGCCATGATCAGCCAGAATCCGCCGAGCAGCACCAGGGCTTGTAGCTGTTTCGGCGTAGGCGGAAGCGAATATCCCACGAGGTACAACATCACCATGCTGTAGAGGCTGAGTATCCAGACCTGCGCCCAGCCGGCTGCCAACGCCAACCGACTGGGCGCCAGTTTGGCTTCTTTGTGGGTGATTTTTAACGTGCCCGATACACGGAATCCACGGATTTGTTTGTCGGTAAAGTCGTAGCGATTCTGGATCGCCAGAATCTGCCGCCGAATCGTTCGGGACGTTTCGAAACCAAACCGGTATTCGAACATTCTTGAGTTATCCAACGCTATCCGATCAAGCAGGGCTTTTGGGGCGCACAGAAGCAGGGTTTTAATCGAACCTAGGGTAATGTTTTCGTAGTAATCGCGGCCCGAATTGCGCTGAATGCCGTCGATGTTGATGTGAGCGCGGGTGTGGTTGTTTGGGTGGGTGTTTTGGTCTTGTTCCTTGTTCATTGCTTTACAATCTCCTTTGGTTTAAAGAATTTATTTTTCGTTGTAGTCGCGGCCGGCGTTACGTTGCGAACCGCCAAAATTGATCTGGACTGTAGAATTGGCCGTATCGGCAAAGGCGGCTCGTTTGTCGTGCGGTTTTTGTGCTTCAAAGTGGGCTTGGGCGGCGGCGAGCAGGTTGCGCCGACGGAATGTAGGATCGTGGTACCAAAGATGGCTGTTGTAGAGTTCTGCCGCTAAATTGAGGTCGCTGAGGGGCGCGATGCGTTCCAGAAAATCATTTAAAGCAGGATCGGCCAGGGCCTCTTGTAACTGGCCGGCTTGACAAAGCAGTAGCAGCGCTTTGGCGGTTGGGTCGGCATCCACAACGGCCGAACGGGCGACGGCGATATAAAGCTCAATGTTCCTCAGTAAATCCAGATCAATATCGTTACGCCCAAACATCGTGCCTTCGCCGGTGAGCAGCCAATCGATCGATGCGCCGAATTCGGTGCGGATGGCATAGAAAAATTCGGTACCCGGCTTCTTGAGTCCACGGACTACATCACTCAGAAAGCCGGTGGATATGCCAATACGGCGGGCAAATTCAGCTTGACTGGGCGTGGATTGAGCAATGAGCTGAGTCAGTCGGTTAGCGAAACCCTCCAGACCCAAGTTAGCTTTTTGAGGCGGGTTATGTTGCATAATCATCATTTATGGAGTTATATTGAAACTCTATTGAGTTACAATAATTGTTGTTTAATTAACGATAGATTACTCGCAGCCCGAAACGATGTCACCTTTAGCCACGATGGACGCCATTGAAATCATTTACCGTTTGCAACGCCTGGGCAAAAGCCAAGCGCAAATTGCTCGCGAATTAGGCGTATCAGGTGGCGTGGTGAATAACGTGATTCATGACCGGATTACGGCCTACGAGATTGCCCGCTATATCGCAGGTCTGTTGGAATGTCGGATCGAGGAGATTTGGCCTGAACGTTACAGTTTCAAACCGAGAGGTCCGTCATCGCATCGCACCAAAATCAAAGCCGAATCGACAACAGGAGAAAAAACATGACTTAAAACTTGCTGACCGTACACAAGGCCAGGAATAGCAAAGCCCCTGGAGTTAGCGCTCCAGAGGCTTCGCGGAACTGCATTTGAAGTGTGCCTTCGATGTCAATTCTGCGATTCCCTTGCCCGTCTGTCAAGTACGGGCGGCCTACCTATATGTCTTTTTTATCGCCGCTACTTGTGCTGTGAGGCTGCAACGTGCCGGTATCTAACCCCACTGGAGAAAAACGTTGGTTAGTGCCAACGAGGTCGAATGATGGCCAACAGGAGAATTGCCATGAGAAAAATCCGCCAGGTGTTACGCCTGCATTATGAATCGAAACTCAGCCGCCGGCAGATTGCTGGAAGTCTTGGATTGTCCAGAGACGCCGTCGCCGATTATTTGACCCGCGCGGCAGCGGCCCGTATCGGCTGGCCGATTGCCGAGGGCGTTGACGACGCCGAATTGGAGCAACGCTTATTTCCAGCCGCAACGGTCGCCAAAACCGGACGTAAGCCGGAACCAGACTGGGCGGAGATTCATCAACAATTGAAACGCAAAGACGCCACCTTGATGGTGTTGCATGTGGAATATCTGACCGAATACCCCGGTGGTCTGGGATACAGCATGTTTTGCCTGCGCCATCAGGAATTCGTGGCGTCGTTGAAACGTTCCATGCGGCAAATCCATATCGCTGGCGAGAAGGTATTCGTGGATTACGCGGGCCCGACTTTGCCGCTGGCAGACCGGGTTAGTGGTTTTATTCGCCACGTGCAAATTTTTGTCGGCGTGCTGGGCGCCTCCTGTTATACCTATGCCGAGGGGCATTTGTCGCAGAGCTTGCCGAATTGGATTGCCGCCCATGTGCGGATGTTCGAGTTTTTCGGTTCGGTACCGGCCGCGGTGGTGTGCGATAACCTCAAGTCGGCCGTCAATAAGGCCAGCCGGCGGGAACCGGTTGTCAATGCCACCTATCAAAATCTGGCCGATCATTATGGCACCGTGATTTCGCCGGCACGTCCCTACAAGCCCAAGGATAAAGCTAAAGCCGAAAACGGTGTGCTGATCGTGGAACGCTGGATTCTGTTTCGGCTGCGCAAACGGGTGTTTCATAGTCTGGCCGAGATGAATCAGGCCATCGCCGAATTGTTGGTGGATTTGAATAACCGCCCCTTTCAAAAACTGCCCGGTTGCCGGCGGGTAGCGTTTGAAAACCTCGATCGGCCAGCTATGAATTCGTTACCGGCCTCGCCTTATCATTACGCGGAATTTCATAAAGCCCGAGTCGGCCTTGATTACCACGTCGAATTTGACGGCTGTTATTACAGCGTACCGTATCAATACAAAAAACAGGAAATCGAGTTGCGGATTACTGCGTCGACCCTGGAGGTGCTATCTCGAGGACGACGGGTGGCCAGCCATGCCCGACAGTTTGGCGTTGCCAAAGTTACCGTTCCGGAGCACATGGAAGCCTCGCACCGGCATTACGGTTTGTGGCAACCCGACCAAGCATTGGCTTGGGCCGAGCAAATGGGCCACCACGTCCACCAGTTTATGGCACAACTTCTGATCGACACAAAAACCCACGAACAGGGCTATCGCATGCACAACACCTTAAAAGGGCTGGCAAAAGACTATGGCGAGGACCGGCTCAACCCTGCTTGCCAGCGAGCGATTGAAATCGGCGCCACATCTGTCAATAACGTGCGATCCATTCTGCGCAATCAATTGGATCGGGTGCTATCGACCGAAGAAGAACGCCAGGAAGCTAATTTCGAGCATGACAATGTTCGCGGCCCACATCACTATCATTGAGGACCAGGAAAATGTTAAGTCAGGAAACATTACGCAAATTGCATGAAATGAAATTATCCGGTCTTGCCAAGGGTTTCGAGGATCAATTGATAAATCCGTCTGCTCATCACTTATCGTTTGAGGAGCGTTTCGGCCTGTTGATCGACCAGGAAATGACCTTCCGGGAGAATCGTCGTTTGCAACGCTTATTGAAAGCGGCCAAATTCCGGGAAAACGGCAGCCTCGAAGACATCGATTATCTGCCGGAACGCGGGTTGGAGCGTAGTGCAATGGCCTCGCTTGCGCAATGCCAGTGGATTCGCCAAGGCACTAACCTGTTGATGACCGGCCCAACCGGAACCGGCAAAACCTGGTTGGGCTGCGCCTTGGGCAATCGAGCTTGCCGACTGGGGTTGACTGTAATATTCCATCGATTGCCATTGCTATTGGAAGACCTGGCTATCGCCCACGGCGATGGCAGTTTTCGCAAACGGCTGAATCAACTGGCCAAGGCGGATTTGCTGATTCTGGATGACTTTGGCATTGCTGCGATGAACGCCATCGGCCGCAGTGATTTATTGGAAGTCATCGAGCAGCGGACCGGCAACCGGTCGACGCTGGTTACCAGTCAGCTGCCGGTGGATCGTTGGCATGATTACTTGAGCGGAGGTAACTCGACTTTGGCCGACGCCATTCTTGATCGATTGGTCAGCGGTGCCCACCGCATCGAACTCAAGGGCGGCTCGATGCGAAAGCGGCGTTGGCAAAACACGGAGGTGAAAGAATAATCCTGCCGGATTCAGGCATAAAACAGAACCCGCCCAATGGCGGGTTTTTATCGGAACGGGTGGCGGTTTTGTGATCGGAATGGCTGGCCGACATTCAGTCGGAACAGGTGGCTGTTTTCAATCGGAATGGGTGGCTGGTTTGGGGTGGAATATGCACTCGATGTAGCGGAGCAGGAGCTCGCCATGTTATCTGGCGTACTCAAGCTTGCGCGAGGCGCACATGAACACCTCCGAAGCGGGGCTGTCTATTGGCAACACGAGACTGGGGGAAGAGACGTATTCGTTCACATTCGTGAGGGACTTCACCTACGAGTTGAAGGTGGAGAAGTCACGGTAACCACGTCGGATAGTCAAGGCAACGTCGTTATAAAACCTAATCCTCCGCCAAGAACACGTCTGCTCGCCCAACTCGCCTCTTCTGACGCTGCGGTTGCAAAGGTACTGCGACTATGTGTGGACAAGGACTCAGAATCCTGGGTTGGGCTATATAGAATCTATGAGGTTGTGGAGGCTGACCTTGGAGGTCAAAACGCATTCGCAAGCCATGGCTGGGGATCAATCAATGATCTCAAACGTTTCAAGCACTCAGCGAACTCAGTCACAGTTGCCGGGGACGCAGCTCGTCACGGGAAGGAAAGCGAACAGCCACCAAGGCACCCGATGTCGCTTGATGAGGCTGCGGCCTTAGTCGGCTACTTACTACAGGCTTGGCTTGCATTGAAGGAAGAATCCAGCGTGATCTAACTGGTAGCCCACGCAGACGTCTAACTGCTCAATGCCCCCGGTTAAACCGGGTGTTAAACGACAGCTAAATTGGCCGGGTAGAGCCGAAGACGATGCAAGATTACTCGCCAAAAAGCTGCCATTTAGCGGCTTCACTGGATTTCCAACTCATTGTATTTAGACAGTTACCCCGTCCGCTAGACATAAAACGCATTGGTGCAACGCGACCGACAAAATAGGTTGGAATTAGGCCACCCAAAATCGGTAGCAGTCAAAAATACACGACTGCTACCTCATCAAAAAGCGCTAAATTTCAGTCTGCTCTGAAATTTCTAGTGCGTCATCAACCTCTATTCCAAGATAACGAACAGTACTTTCAAGCTTGGTATGACCCAACAATAGTTGGACAGCCCGCAAGTTTTTTGTCCGACGGTAAATCAAGGTTGCCTTTGTCCGGCGCATCGTATGGGTTCCGTATGCTGCTGGATCAAGACCGATCGATGTCACCCAGTGCTCAACAATGCGAGCATATTGCCGGGTTGAAATGTGTGGTGATTCATGAATTCGACTAGGGAAAAGATATTCATCGGATTTCAATTGAGCCTGGCTAATCCAGTTTGCTAATGAGTCTCTGGTTTGTTCGGTTATCTCAAATTGAACAGGTCTATGTGTTTTCTGCTGCATTATTAATCGTCTCAAAAGTTCTCGCGCAGCACTTACCCAAAATCCTTGGCATAGGCAGTATCCGTTAACCGGAAAAAGCTTTTGACCAGATCGATTTTTTGTTGAATGGCTTGCATTGTCGCGAAGATGACGGCTTCCATTTCTTGTTTGTTTCTAATGCTTCGTTTGCCTGCTTGAGCCTTGGCATGGTTCCAGACTTGTTCATCAGGATTCAACTCAGGCGAATAGGGCGGCAGAAAGGCCATCATGATTTGACCCGCCTGTGTCTCCAAAAAGGCGCTGACTTTTTTGCTGTGGTGATATTTTGCGTTGTCGGCAATGATAAATACCGGGCAACCCGCGTCGTGACGTAGTTTCTGCAGGAAGGCAATGAAGGTGTCGGCGTTCATGGTGCCCTCAATGACGTCAAAATGGAGGTCGCCGCGAGCAGAAACAGCACTGATTAGCTTGAAGCCAAATCGCCCACCACTATCCCTGACAACCGGTGTTTCACCGATCTTGCCCCAGGTCGTACCTCGATGGGCATCGCTGCGAAAACTCGCTTCATCGACGAAATAAAGGCGTGCTCCATATCTTTTCGCTTCCGACACAGCTTCAGGGTAGGTTTTAGTAAGGTAAGCCCTCACTTTATCGGGGTCTTGCTTGTAAGCTTTGTACAGCGGACGTTGAGGGCTTAGGCCTAAGTGCCCCAGCAGAGGCGGCAAACCCCACTTTTCGACAGCCGTAGCCCCCGTTCTGTCTCCAGCAGCGCACGGATCGTGTTGGCTGTCCACAAGCAAAATGGCAACTTGTAATTTAAGGGGTTGCCCATGGTCACCGCGTCATAAAGCCATTTCAGGTCATCCGCTGTGACTTTCTTGGGGCGACCCTGCCGACTTTTTTCGGCCAATGCCGACCAGCCGCCCTGACGGTAGCGGGCCAACCACTCAAATACCGTTCGTTTCGGGATATTGAAGACACGCGCCACAAGTGTGATGGGCTCTTTCCGCACGACTACGGCTTCGACGACTTCTTTGCGCTTTTGGCTTCGTTTTTCTGCTCTCTCCATGCCGCCATTTTAACATGCTGCATGCGAGAACTTATGGGACGGTTAATATGATTGAGCGAGATGATACTCGACCTGCCTGGGCAATATCGCAGACCTTGAGCTTGACCAAATCGCAGCCTCGTAATTTGCTATCAATGGCCAGGTTGAACAACGCAAGCTCGCGCGTGTTTTTGTCCATCTGTAAACGAATACGTATGGCCCAAATTTCCTTCAATTTCAGAGGCGATTTCTGACCAATCAACTTGCCCTTGTTCCAGGGCGTATGCCGATGGCTTGGGTTTTCTTGATTCATGACGAACTCCTAATGTTTGTTTAAGGAGATTTATTGTCATGCTATTGCTTTGATCACATGGAAATCGACAAAGGGTGCCAATGCTATATCTATTGCTGATGCCCAAAGTACATTTTGTCCATATTCCACGAATATCGACCCTAAGGGTGATTTTTCAAACCAGTTTTCTTCAGCAGCAGGTTTTACACTTTCATTGATGTTCATTTAATCGAGAGTGTGCCATGTTGAGTCAACTCAAATCCTTACCCGTACAAAGTCGGCGCAGACCATTACCACTTATACCCAGTCATATCGCTTTATTACTAGGCTTGATGTCTAGTGTTTACACCGAGTTAATTTGGGCGGCCGAAAACCAGATGCATGTCCGATCGGCCACCGTCCTTTCTGCCAAACCTTCACTGAAAAACACGGTATGGGGGCAAGTCGCTGCACGGCATCAACTGGATCCCTATGTCTTGTATGCAGTAGCGCTGATCGAGTCGAGAAATCATCACCAAAATAACCAAGTGACGCCTTGGCCTTGGGCGCTCAATCATGCCGGCAAAACGATCATGACAACAAGCAAACAAGATGCTGTCATCCAGCTTAAGCAGTTGCTCGCTGACGGTAACCGTAATGTGGACGTCGGCATGATGCAAGTCAATCTGCGTTGGCATGGTCATCGAGTGGACAAACCCGAACAGTTGCTCGATCCAATCACCAACCTCGAGATAGGCGCAGGGTTGCTTGCCAAAGCGATTCAATCGGCGCCGGATAACCCCGCCTTGGGTATCGGGCGTTATTACCACTGGAAAGACATTCCTGCCGCTATCGAGTATGGCAAAAAAGTCATTACCGTAGCTGAGCTTATCAGATCGGTCATTTAGGCACGTCATCTCAATGGACGATAATCTGTATAACCTTAACCTGGATTACTTGCTGGTGGCCAAAGAGATGATCGCAACCGGCGATGCGCATAAAGCCCAGTTTTATCTTGGTTTGCCGGCAGAAGCCATTGAAATACTTCGCAACATGACAACCAAGCAGATGAAAGCATTGGCTGGAAGCGACTATCTAAAATTTTGCCCTCGCTTCAATCCCAGTCACTGGCGAGAATTTATGGAAACACAAACATTTGCTTCAGAGTCTCCAGAACACCGGGCCAAAGAGTTACTAATGATACTTGCCCAGGATGGATCATCGTGAGGCAATCGCACACTTACCAAATGCAGTGGTATGAGCATTGGTTGTTATATGAATTGCTAAAGCGAAAATTGCGCACATCGATCGTCAAAAAAGTCATTACATGCCTGCGCGACAAGGATTTACAGCATATTTTTTATAAGCTGCACCGAGAAAGGCCTCTGCCAGGGAAAATCCCTAGCCTCGAGATGATCACGCAGGCCCGCGAAACTTATTTATACATGGCATTATTTGTGTCCATTTATCGTTGTGCTAGTCTGCGTAACGTGAAAACCGGCATAGACATTAATGCTGTGATGTTTGCCTGGGATTATTTTTGCAAAGCCTTTCCAGGTCATATCCGTGAACGACGACCTTTCGGTAAAATCAGGCCGGCCAATTTCACCGAGGCTTGGGTGATTGCTGAGGCTTTTCAAGCTGGCATGGTGAAATTGCGCTACTGCAGTCGGTGTCATCATGATTTCCTGATCATCTATGACAGCAATTTTAAGCCCGTCTGCCAAATGTGCGCCATGAAAAACAAATCAAGTACATGACGAACATTTGCGTGATGGGATTAACCGTAAGGTTGTTTCCGTACCCGCTTTTAAGACCTTGGCTTCCTTGTAGTTGCAGGCTGACTGCCATTTTCAGAAGTCGACCACACGAAATATCATGAGTCTGCTGCGCTGGCCGATTGCAATGCTGCGCATAAATCCGTCTTGCTAATTTTCAGGCGTGCAGCGGCGGCGGCAAGGCAGGGGTGTTCGGCTTTAGCCCCGGAAACCGTATCTTCGAAAATCTGCTTACAGCCCACCTTGCTTAGCGCGTCAGTTTGCAAGGCAGTATCCAGTTCAGTCGTTGATACCCTGGCGTAACCGATCAATGCCATTATTATCCTTTTATTCGTTAATTCGTCCGCCTGTCATAATGTCCGTAATCGCATAAATCAAGCTTATTAACGGACATTGTCCGGCATGGCCGCCTAATGATCGTTTTACGGACAAGTGTACCGCTAATAGTTGTGCAGTGAAGTGCAGACCGGCCGATTGACATGGTGCAGTCAGGCATATACAGTGTGGCATATACATTGGAGAACAACGCCATGCCTACCCTATCGACCCCGTCCAGGCCCAAGGAGGCCAAGCTGTTTCGCAACAACCGCAGTCAGGCGGTTCGGATTCCTGTGGAGTTCGAGTTACCGGGGGATCGCGTGATGATCCATCGCGAAGGCAATAAACTTATCATCGAGCCAGTGACCCGGCCAACAAACATCGTCGAACTGCTGGCCGAGTGGAAGAAGGAGGCGCCGCTAGGGCCAGAAGATCAGTTCCCTGCTGTCGAGGATATGCCCGCCCAGCCGGAGGACATATTTTGAGTGGATATCTGTTGGACACGAACATCATCAGCGACGTGATCCGCAGACCGGATGGGCCTGCCGCACGTCGCATTGAGCAGGTCGGACCCAAAGAGATTGTCACCAGCATCATCGTCGCCGCCGAACTACGCTATGGCTGCGCAAAGAAGGGCTCATCCAAGCTGCTCACCAGGGTAGAAGGCATCCTTGAAACAATCCCGGTGTTGCCGCTGGATATTCCGGCTGACACCGAATATGGCGGCATCCGCACTGAACTGGAAGCCGCTGGCCAGCCTATCGGCATGAACGATCTGCTGATCGCCGCACACGCCTATGCGCTCGGCCTTACGCTAGTGACGGACAACACGCGCGAATTCAGCCGCATCCGCGGCCTCAACGTAGAGAACTGGCTGGAAAGATAGCTAGCCCATCTTGTTTGGATCCCTTGACAGGCAACGACACCCTTAACAGTCGTGCAGGCGAGTTCTGTGGAATTCCGACATCTCAGGGCTGTCGTGCATAGGATTGCTGACATGCCACATTTAGAAGTTCGCTGCACATTGGATGGCCGGCCCAATGAACAGGCGCAGTTGTCTTCTGAAAATGGCACTGCCGGCATTTACAGGAGGAACATGATTACCAAAGCCGAAACGAGCTCGGGCTTGGCAACTCAGGTTGGCCGCATTAAAATTAAGCCACTGCGAAAAACAGGAGATCATTAATGTCTTCGTTATCATCACATCGCTTTCGATTGTCGTCCAACAAGCACCCAATTAACTCCGTGAAGTCGGTATTGGCCGACCATCATGCCACGGTCAATTGCCTCGAATGTAACCGAATCATGGTGCCCAGAGTGGTGACGTATTATGGCCAACCACTTCGATCGGTCTGTCCATTTTGCGGCGCTACCTTTGCGAAGTTTCCGAGTGGGTTACAACGATTTTTTGAACACTTTCAGCCAAAAGCTCCGTCTCTTGATGCCTTTAAAAGCTTAGTAATGCTGACATTATGCTTTGGGCTAATTTGGCTAATCAGTGACTGGGTAAAGGTGCCGGAAGAATTCAGTTTTGTTGGGACTATCGGGACTCTGATATTAGCCATTATTGCTGCGGCTGAGCTAACTGTTCAGTTTGTTGAGTTTATAGCGGCCAAACTATCTCACGAAAGTAACTACTATTGGGCTGGATTAGTTTTGACATCCTTAGTGTTATCAAACGAAAACTCAAATCTAATCAATTACTTGATTCTTTTTTTAGGGATCATGATTTTGCGCTGGTTCGTCGTAGGTTTTTTGCAAATTCTTCGAACAAAAGGCCAGTAGTCAACACTCAATAATTAATTCGTCCACGTGCACGATTAAGGTTACCGATTTGATCGATTAAATCAGGTCTATTTTGACCAGCGGCTTGTCTTAGTAATTTCGCTATATTAGCTCCATCGGAAGGGGCTTCTTCATCCATTAAGCGTTGTCTTGCAGCCCCCATACTGCCGTTATCGTCACCACCAACGGCAATTCCGGCAAAGGCTTCGAACATAGCTGCTTTATAGTAAGCCTGTTGGTTTGGGGTCAACTTATCTGTCACTTCATTTACCCTTTGATCAGCCCAAACTTGCGACACTTCGGTAAAGCCAGGGTAGGATTGTGATGCTGCAGTTTTAACGGCATCCCATATGTTTTCGCCATTTTCATGTGCTGCACGCGCATGAGCAACGAATTGATTTATATGCTCTTTACCTACCATACCTACTGCTTCTAATGTCTTAGCGGTATTGTATAAGCTGCCTCCTAGAAAATTATAGGAAGCCTCCGCCGCCGAAGGCGTGTCATTGGCCGCAGCCGCAATGGATTGCCTAAAGTGCTCGGCTTTGACACTTGCCAATTGCCCAAAGCCTTCTCTTGAGTTTTGTTCACGTTCAGCTAGGTTACGATCGTGTTGTGCTTCAACACGAGCTTCGCCACCGGCAATTTTCCCTATCGCTGAACGTATCTGTCCATGTGCGCGCTGATTTAGCGATTTGGTTTCAGCGCGCGGGTCTTTGAGATTGCCCTGTTCGACTGATGCCTGAACCCTGCCAGCTTGCGGAGCGCTGGCTTTCAGCGATTCATTCCGGCTGGCATTCCAGCTTTGATCGGCTTGCGGCGCATTAAACACATCGCCCAACAGTTGATAACCCGATATTTGTGCCTGGTGCGATTGTTGATCATCTAGGGTGCGGTAACTGGGTGACGAAAAACCGGTCAATAACGACATGCCGGCAGCGGCATAGGCTTGATCGGCATCGCTGATCCAACCCGCCGCTTTCCATTGCGATGCCAGCCGTTGCGTATCGCCCCGCAAGCCGTATTGATCCAGCGTCCGATCCAGGCGTTCCATCAGGCCGGGGTCATGGGCGATTTTGTTACCTGTTTCTGCCGCACCGAAACTGGCTTGTGTCCCGAAGCGTTGTTGGGCCGATAGGGTTTGTTGATAGGATTCGCTGGCGGATACCGCATCGGTTGCGCTGTGCTGCAACGAGGACAGCGATTGATTTTGCAGTCCCATTGAGGCGACGTTTCGGGTGCCGGTTTGCGCATCCATTGCCAGGCTTTTCGCCAACCCCGCTTGATAGCCCTGACTGTCGTTGACGGTTTGATTGATGTCGGCGGCAATGGCATCGGATTTGTCCTGACCCACTTTAAAGTCATTCTGGAGCCGCCCCGAAATCGCCGCACTCAATTTATCGTTTGAGGTCTTGCCGCCGGCATTTGCACTACCGGCCACTAGTGCCGAAAAGTGATCCGCGGAAATACCGGTATCGGCATGTTTTTTGGCAAAGGCTTCACCGAACTGACGATTATAGGCGTCGGTATAACTGGAACTGCTGGCAATTTGATTGCCCAGCGACCGGCTGTCAAAGGCATCGCTGCTGATGTTGGCCGACTTCGAAGCAGTTGACGACACGCTGTGCATGAAACTATTGGTCGCCTGTTCCGAAGCGCTATAAGCCGACGATAGTGCGGCACTCATGTCCTTGCCGGCCGTGAACGTCGGCAGCACCTTATCGACTCCCGTTTGCGTGACCGCCGACAACGGACTGTATTGGTGTTGCGCTTGCGCATTCAAGACCGGCGCCGGACTGATCACATCGGGCGTGGCAATTTTTTCATTCACGTAATCGCCGCCGTCCATCCGTCCCAGGAAATGCGTGGCGGTCACTGCACCGCGGTAGATCAGCATCAAGGTAATGGCCGGCGTCGAGGCCGCCAGCATGCCGCCGATCGACAGCCATTGCTGCAACTCCATGTCCAGCTGGTAAATGCCCATCATAGACGGCATGTTGAAGGTGGCTGTGGTCAGCGCCGCCATTTTGCCGGCGGCCGACATCTGGATGAACAGATTGATCACCGCCAGTATCGGCATCCACAATTGGATCCACAGCAGCATCGAGAAATAGCCGATGTTCATCCGGATACCGACATTGCCCAGCATCACCACAAAGGCCATGATCGGGGCGATGGCATAACTCAAGCCTTCGATGAAGGCCATCATCGGCCGGACGATCTTGGCAAACAGCGTCTGTTCGGCCGCCCATTGGGTATTGCGTTGCTGAATGGCTTGCTCAACCATCGCCGCTTTGTTCCAATGCAAGCCGTCTTCATGCCGACCGATCACGCCTTTCTCGAACATTGGCATGATGGCCGACATCAACATGTAATCGGCGGCATCGACCACACCAGGTCCTGCCAGCGCATCGAAGGCGTCCTGAATTTTCGGCACCGTGTCGGCTGCCGCCGGCACACCCAGGGTAGGCTGCAGTAAACCTTCCAGCGCCGTCGCGAAATTACCGGTGGCCACCACGCTCAAATCAGCCCAGGCATCCGTGCAGGTTTTGGTTTGGGGTTGGCCGCCGACATAGATTTGGGTCATGTAAATGTCGGAATCGAAACGGATGGCATTCAACGGATCGGCATCGCGCAAAATGGCGTCCACCGATTTCTGATTCAGATCGACACCGGTCAAGGTACATTCGCGCACGTAATTGGCAAACGAGGTTTCCATGTCGCTACCGGCGTTCGGCACATTGGCTGCGCCCAAATTGATTCTGGACAACAAATTTTTCCGCACCGCCGTTAGGGTCTGCAAACTGTCGGCAAAGCCATTGCCGGTCATCGACGGCGTACCAAAGCCTTGTTCGAACAGCCGTGTAGTGCGATAACCTATGTTCGACATCACGCTACCCACCACGGCTGGCCCCAACGGCACATTGTCGACTACCGCCACGCTACCGGTATAGGCATCCTCGATCGACACCCGCACCGATGGGGCATACAGCATCAACCACAGAACATAGGCCAACAATAAATCCTGATAACGAATGCCGCGACCATCCCATTGCAACAAGGCCCGCAGCATGACGATGATGACACCGATCAAACCGCCGACGGCCGCCGCGGTACGGTAATCGCCGGTACCTGAAATCATCGCGATGGCATTGAGGACGGCTTGCAAATAGGCGGAATCGCCCACGGAAAAGATTTCAAACATAGGAGATGGCCTTCAAATAAATGGGGGACTAAGGCGTTGGCCAAGCCGTACCGGAAGCCGGCAACTGCGCCACGGTGCCGTAGTGTTTAGGCTTCACGGTGGTCATCAACTGCTGGTAAAACGCCATCAGGGTTTGAGGATTGCCATAACGGCCGGCGATGGTGACGTATTCGTCTTGGATTTGCTCACGGGCATCCTTCAAGGCATCCATCAGCAACTTGGCGTAGGCATGGTCGTTCATGTGCGCCGCAGTCTGTACTGCGTTGAGCAAATCGTTGACGATCAACTGTGCCATTTCCAAGGCAATCACCGGCGCCGCTTCCTCGGCCCACAATTTGGCAATACCGGCGTCTTCCCGCGCCAGGTTATGGATCATGCCGCCGATGGCATCCGGCACGGTTTGCATGAAGGCTTTTTCGCTGTCGGTGATTTGACCGCTGTTGGTCGAGAATTTGTAGATCAAGCCGTTGCCGGTATTGGCAGACCCAAGCAGAATCTCCATCACCCGTTGCTTCAAGCCCACGAGATTGACGTTCTGGACGATGGGTTTCAGACATTGATCGGCATCGTGGCCATCCGAACAGGTATATATCCTGACGGTTTGATAACTATTGCCGGCATCGTTGCCGTACATCAAATCCTTGATCCGCAAAATCGGTGGCGGTGCGCTGATGGCATTGTTCTCACCTTTGCCGTCTGGGGCGGCCTGCGGGGCATCGACGATCACGGTACCGGAAATACTCATCGCCGCTTCCAGCAAACTGTTGCCGCCAAAACGAAACCAGCCGCCGGCGTTCTGATTAACCAACGCTCGCCACACCAGATTGCCTTGAATGACCTTGGTCATGTCGGCGGGATCGTTTTGTTTGATTTGTTGCACCGGATCACCCAAGGTGCTGGTATTGGTCCAGCTGGAAAACACATCCGAAATGCCTTGGGTAAACGAAGCATTGGACAGATTGGTCTTACTTTGCAAATCGAAGGCTTTGACCGTATCGTTGACCAAGCCTTGCGCCAAGCGACAGGAGTTGCTGAACATCTGGTTCATCTCCTGGATTTTCTTTTGCAAGTCGGTCATTACCGACGCACACCAGGGACACATAGCGCCAACGGCGAGTTGGAATGCATAGCCTGAGGCATTGGCGGCCACGTTGCGCAGCAATTGCACGAACTGGTTGAAGTTGATGAAGCTGAAACTGCCGGCAAACAAATCGATCCCGCCACATCCGGCACTGAATGAAGGCGGTACGAACGAGACCAGATTGGTGTTGGTGATGCCATTGCGCGCCACCAGGCTGCCGCCGGTGATCACGCCGCGGCGCTGCCCCAAATGAGCGGTCGGTGTTGTGAAATTGGTCATAGTGCCGAACATGCTGTCCATTTCCTGTTGCAGATCGGCATAGGCTGGAACGGCACTCTCAACCAACAACATCAACACTAAGATCTGACGATAGCGTAATCGAAACGTAAACGACGTCATGGCGTGCTCCCCCTTTGCGGACTGCGTTGCAGTGCCTGGATCAATGACAGTGGATCTTGAGTAACCGCAGGGCTGATGCTACCGGCGGCCGGCAATAGCATCGGCGTGTTACGAATACCCTGGGTCGTTTGGTATTGGGTGGCATCGATCCAACCCGCTTCCTTGGCGGCCAGCAGAATCCGACCAGTGATTTCTTCCAGCGACAATGCGCCTTGCGCCAACGGTACAATTTGCTTGGGCGGTTTCATCAGAAACAGTGCCGGCGTCTGTTCGACGCCCAACATTGCAGCCTGACCGTTATCACGTTTGAACTGGCTAAAAAAGCCGTTCGGCATCGGCAAGCCATCGAGCGACACCGGATAGATTTTGAAGCCGTAGGCGTTTTCCAGCATGGCCAGAATCGGCGCCTGGACATGGCAATAAGGGCAATCGGAACGAAAGAAAAACAAAATGCCAGCTTGGGCGGCAATAGCTTTCAAAGCCTGTTCGGCGACCACACTGGCTTGATGATTAGCTTCGTTGGCGGCATAGGTCGCCACTGGCCGGCGCACCGTTTCATCGAGTAGCGGATCCGACATCACCACGTAGCGCGCGGCGTTGGTAAAACGCTCGGCTTTATCCATCATGACCCGCTGCAGGTAATAAAACGCAGCGACATTCTCCTGAGTGGGATTATCGATGGCCTGGTTCAGATAATGCTCCAGGTTTTGCTTCAACCAAGCAGAGGACAGGGGTTGGGGTTCTGCAGCTGGCTGGGCTTGAGTTTTGAGTTCAGTTTCAGCCTGATGATCGACGCTGGGCGGTTTGCTGTCAGGCTTCGGTTTGTGCTGATCAGCTTGAATTTCGGGTTGGGTTTTTTTAACCGGCTCCGGCAACACCTCGTACCAAAACCAGCCGCGCTGTTTGTCTTCGAAATATGGCACAGTCGGCATGTCGACAGCCTCATCGGCCCAGGCGGGCAATGCTTGCAGCAACATCGTCAGTACCATCAGCAATACGGCGGGATATGGGTTCATAGCCCTATTGTCACACCGGTCAACAGGCTACTCGTCTGCAATAAAGGTCAAATTCGACCTAAGATGCAGGATAAAACAAATTTTTTTACCTTGGCTGCAATAAAGGGCGATTTTGGCCTTTGTTGTCAGGCCGCAGGCTTTTCCCACGCCTAGAATCCGCTACAGGTTTTGATCAGACTCAGTTCATAAACCTGTGCAGGATTTCCGTTCGGCATGTCCCTGATCTATCAGGGACATTCGGCAAACTTTTTCAGCCATTCGCTAGGCGCCTTGTCTGAACAGGGATAGGCCGATAACCCCGTTATCAGGGAACATCGATGCCAACCTGGCAATTTTTCACTGCCTGAATCCCTGATCATTCAGGGACGCAGGGGCGGTGTGTCTGTACAGGTTTTTAGCTCTAGCTCTGTGTCATACCAGAAAATCCCCCCAAAAATCCCTCAGGGACGATCACTCTAAATCCCTGAAGTTAAGTATTAGGAAAATTCATGAAAAGTAACGATATCGAGAAAGAACCCTTATTACCGACTGATGCTGCCGTCTTGTCGTGGCTGGAGAACAAAGCCGAGCAATTGCATGCCCATGCCCGCATGTTGGTGGATGATTACTGGCGACAATTGAATCAGCGACATCAACACGTGACTACCAAAGAGCGCGGCCGTATTGGACTTAGAATTCGGCGTCGTGAAAGTCGGCTGTCATTTAGCATCGAGTGGTACCGAATAGCCACCCTGCGCCAAAATGGTCAGAATAAACCGATCTGCCAATACCTGAAAAAAGGTCCTGGCTATCGCTATCCCTTGCAGCGGATACTGAAGGGTGAACCCGACTGGGAACAGCAACTGGTAGAAACCTTGGAAAACGAATTCGCCGATATCCGTAAGCAAATGGCCATGCTAGGCAAACTGCGCGATGCCTATTTGCAGTTTCAAAAAGCCATGGAAACAGGTTTGCGCTGAGTGTCGATGACGCTGCTGATTGGAAGGCCAAGGCCCAAAGTTATCCACAGGGCAGTGGTCCTATATTTAGATTAAAAAAAGATTATAAATAGATTAGCACCCGTTTTTTCGAGTCGTTGAAAATCGCTGCAGGCCACGTCAATCGTGTCTTGCAGCGATTCCAAAAAATTGACTGAGCGTTAGTCGAATGCCGTGTGTTTTGTCAGCCGAATGCCGTGCTTTGCGTTAGTCGAATGCCGTGGGGTGTCAGTCGAATGCCGTTACCTTGTTAGTCGAATGCCGTGCCTCTGTCAGTCGAATGCCGTGTGCCCGTCAGCCGAATGCCGTGTCGGGGTGGCATCGACCGGGCTAAAATAGCGTCAGTCGAATGCCGTGCCATTTTGTTCAATGTTGCCTGAGCTCAAGATGCCTTTTTTGCGTCGGCGTCGGTTGTTTTTTGACCTTGACGACATCCTCATCGATTTCAAAGCGCTCAATAGCACCGATCGTGACCAAGGCCTGTAAGGCTTTACGCATCCGCAGTTTGAAGTCGCGGGGGTTTTGGGTGCTACTGCCGCTAAGTTGGTAAAGCGTTTGCAGTTTCAACGGATACGGTGCGGCATGCGAAGACAGGAAACCATGCAGCCATAACGCTAGCGGTTGTTTACGCAATTGCTGCCGCTGCTCAAATTCGATATAGGTATAACCGTCTTCGAACAGTCGTAACATCGACTCGGTCAGTTCCACCACATAGCGCTGAGTGACTTCGTCGCGGTGGTAGCGCAGGAAGCCTTTTTCACCAAAAGTCTGCCGACCATGGTAGGTGATTTCAACGAAGGCGCCGCCCAAACGCGCCATGGATTCTTTCAACCATTCGTGCTGACTTTTGCCGGTTGATCGACCCAGCGCCGTCAGCAGCGCGTGCGCACTGAAGGTCACGCTAAATCCCGGCAATTGCGTTCTGGACAGGTGCACGATCTGCATCCAGACGTCCAGATCCGACTGATTGAGCTGAACGCCCAGATAACGGACTTCGATCCCATCGACCGCTGCCAGTAAGGTACGCTTTTTGTACGCGATCCGTTCATTACCCTGCACGCCAGCAAACAAGGCACTGCGCAAACAGGCATTCGGCGTACCGCGCATAGCGGCTGGCCAGCTGGGAAGCGTAGCTAACGGCTCAACGCGTCGGGGTTGGGCTTTTTTTCGCTCAGTCAATGACTGGAAGCGTTCGGTTAGATTGATCAGTGATGTTCCGGTATTTTGGGTCATACCATCCTCACTTTTTCAAGCTGCGTGGATCGCAGTGCCGGAATGTCGAAGTTACTGGAGGCGGGTTTCTCTCGATCAGGTCGTGTTCCGCTTCGGTCAAATCGAGTTGATGATGACAATACTTGCGCCAAGCGCGTTCTAATCGAGACTGGTCGTCGCCGAACGGCACGCTGGGAGCACTCTGGTTCGGACTCGTTTCTTTGCCTTTTGCAGTCACTGCGGAATCGGTATCCGTGTGCGGCCTGGGCAAATCCACTTGACTGACGACATGCTCTATCGACGCCGTCCGTAACGCCGAACCGCCCATTCCGCCGGCCTGCCAAGCACTGTCCAAGCGCCAGGGGCCTTTGGAATCGAGCATCATCGATCCGATCACGATTTCGTCGACACGCTCATCCCGCGCGGCTGGTGTTGCGCAAGCCGTGCACAGCACCAGGGCAGCAAATACGGGGATAAAAGAGCGACGATAGGGGAAAATGCTGTCAATGTTCATGCGGCCTCCAGACGAATTAGAAAGCGCAGTACATTAATAACAATTTTTTCTGACCTTCCTGCAATAAAGGTCGAATTTGACCTTTATTGCAGGAAGGGTCGGAAAATTTTATGTCACGATGCGGCGTCATGGAAAACGCCCCGTCATCTTTCATTCAACGTATCAGTCAGCGTCTTTGGGGCGACAAACCGGCTTTGGCCAGTGCACCGCCGGCATCGTCTGGCGAGGAGATTCCACGCTATCCGCCGTTCATGAAGGGGCTGCCCGCGGCATCGGTAGAGCGTATTCTGGCCACCCAAAGCGAGCTGATTCAATCGATCGAGCAGGCATTGGCATTGCCGGATGCGTTGTATCAGGCGATTGCACTGCCAGTCATTACGCGCTATGCCGCATTCAGTCACTTGTTACCGGCCTCCGAATCACATCACCATCGCGGCGCCGGCGGTTTGTTTCGGCACGGCCTCGAAGTCGCGCATTGGGCAACGCTAGCTGCGCAGGGTTCTCTGTTTGCAACCGACGCCACACCCAAGGCTCGCAAAACCTTGGAGCCGCGCTGGCGATTGGCCGTGTGTTTTGCCGGTTTATTGCACGATATCGGTAAACCTGTGTCCGACATCGCTGTCACCGACAGTCAGGGTCAGCACACCTGGAATCCCTGCGACGAAAATTTGACCGACTGGGCGGCACAACACCATATCGATCGCTATTTTTTGCGCTGGCGAGAGAACCGTCATAAGCGCCACCAACAGTTTTCTGCACTGGTTATCGAGCGGGTGCTGACACGTGAGTCGCGTGCTTACCTGCTGGAACCGGGGCCAGAAATCATGCAAGCGCTACTGGAAACATTGCATGGTCTGGATCGCGGCAGCAAGCTCTATGAGTTAGTGGTTACCGCTGACTGCAAAAGCGTGGAACGCGATTTGAAAACCCACGCGCATTCGGTCGATGCGGCGTTGGGCATGCCGGTCGAGCGGTATCTGTTCGATGCGATGCGGCGCTTGATTAAATCCGGCCAGTGGCTGGTCAACGACAAAGGCGCCAGAGTATGGCGATTCCAATCCGGGGTGCATATTGTCTGGCGTACCGGTGCGCAAGACATAGTCGGTTTGCTGGCCAAAGACAAAGTGCCCGGTATTCCGCGCGATGAAGATACCTTGGCGGATATTTTGATCGAACGCGGTTTGGCTATTCCCAAACGCGATGCAGAGGGGCGCCAGTACCGCTATTGGCGTATGCGACCCGATAACTTGGACGCCGTGTTTTACATGCTGCGTTTGGCATCGTTGGAGTCGATATTCAGCAATGAGCCGCCGGCCGCGATCGAAGGATTTGAAGTCGAGGATGAGGATCGTAATACGCCAACTCAACCCGAAACCAACGACCAGGCATTGCCCGAAAAGTCAGTAGCGGTAAAACCTCGCAAACCGATCAAACCCAAGCAGGTTTCACAGACACCAGCAACCGACCGCGAAATGCCAAACTTGGCTGTCTTTCCCGATGGCAATGTCCAAGAGCAGGTCCCGTTATCCCCTGCAATGCAGGTTGAATCGGATGCCAGTGAAACCGACAAAACCACCACCCTTGTCGAGGACGCATGCACGCCGAGTGTGGATGGCGATGCCCAGTCTTCAGCCGACTCTCAAGCGGAAATCGTGACTGAGCAAATCCAAACGCAATCCATCCAAGTTCCAGAAACCTTATGGCTCAGCAATCATGGCCTGGCCGGCGCTTGGCTTATCGAAATCGCGACCCGGATCGCTCAGGGTCAGTGGCCATGGGCCGGAGACATCTTCGAAAGACAAGGCAAATGGTTCTGCCTGTTTCCAGACGTTCCGCAAAAGCTTCAGATCGAAAGCGATGTGTTCATTCAAGGATTGGTCGATCAAAACTGGTTAGTGACCGATGTGTTGTCTCCGATGCGTAAAGTGCAAACCTTAGGGCAGCAACGCGTCGTACAACTGGCCGCGGAACCTGCGCAAATGCTATTGCGCATGATAGGCGATTTATCGATTCAATCATCGAATGCCACAACAAATGCATTGACTGCTGAAAATGCCGAAGTCAAACCAGACAATCGTATCGATCCACTCAATCCATCGACCGTTCAAAAGCCCACCAAGCAGCGAAACAGCAAAACCAAACCAAGGAGCCAGAAACAACCGGCAGAACCCTCTTTAACATCGACAATGGTCTCGATTTCGGCCAAACCGAGCGCTAACGACGACATTCAGAGCGTTCAACCTAGGCAAGATTTTCCGGTGGTGAGCGCGTGGATCAGGACACTGAGCAACACTCGAGATCAGCAAGACGACTGGATCACTGTTTCTGATGACGAACTCGGGGTCTACCTGGACGCTCATCCCGACTTGAAACGCTACGAGTTCCTACGCGAAATCAGTCAGCATCCTGACTGCCAAGTGATGGGGCGGGGGCAAGGCATCAAAGTACGGATCAAACCATGAAATCCGATTACGACTACCAGTTCCCCTGGCGCCCCATCTTCGAGGTGTATGCCATCTCGGGTTGGTTGGGTGGTGCCGGATTGGCGCATTTCACCAGTCGTTGGTCGGGCTTGCCGCGCGAACCCTTCGACTGGTTGATGACGGCGTGCGGAGTGATGGCGTGTTGGCGATTGTCACCGGCCTTGAATCTCTGGTATCGCAAACGCCGGTTGCGCCAGTTTCGGTTCCAGTACCTGGATGCCGAAAAGCTGGTTTCGATGGTGAAACAGCATCCCGAGGCCTTGTGGTTTGGTTGGGGATTCGATTGGGTGCAAAAGCATGCCCAGTTGGCCTATGAGATTTTAAAACGCGATGTCTCGACCTTGATTCCCAGCGATCATCAACGCATGGGCTCGGCCTGGATACATGGACTGGAAGTGTCCGAAAGTGATATTCGTCAGCCCTTGCAGCATACCGCCGGCCATACGCTGCTGGTCGGTACCACCGGTGCCGGCAAAACCCGCGCCTTTGACGTGTTGGTAACGCAAGCCGTGTTGCGCGGCGAAGCGGTGATTATCATTGATCCCAAGGGCGACAAGGATTTGATGACCTGCGCCAAACGTGCCTGCGCCTTGGCCAAGCGTCCGGATCGCTTCGTGTATTTCCACCCGGCGTTTCCAGAAGACAGCGTCCGACTCGATCCCTTGCACAATTTCAACCGGCCTTCGGAAATCGCCAGTCGTATCAGCGCTATTTCTCCCAGCGAAAGCAGTAACGATCCGTTCAAAGCCTTTGGCCAAAAATCACTGGATAACGTAATTCAAGGCTTGATGGTCATCGAGGAGCGACCAACTTTGGTCAAGCTGCGTCGTTATTTGGAAGGCGGACCCTCCACGCTGGTGATTCAAGCCTTAGAACGCTATTTCGACAACAACCTCGGTCATTGGCGGCAAGAGGCGCGGCCTTACCTGAAGAATGCCAAGGACATCGATTCCAAAGCATTAGGCCTGGTGCGATTTTACCGGGAGGTGGTGCAGTATCAATTGCCCAATCTGGATTTGGAAGGCCTGTTGTCCTTGTTCGAACACGACCGGGCGCACTTCAGCAAGATGGTGGCGTCCTTGATTCCGATCATGAACATGCTGACCTCCGGCTCCTTGGGGCCTTTGCTGTCACCGAATCCGCACGACGTAGATGACTTGCGGCCCATCACCAATACCGGCCACATCATCGAAAAAGCCCAGGTCGCCTACATCGGCCTGGACTCGTTATCGGACGGCATGGTGGGCAGTGCCATTGGCTCGATTCTGTTGGCTGACTTGGCGGCGGTTGCC
The DNA here is from genome assembly GCF_030490285.1 of Methylomonas montana. Classification (NCBI taxonomy): domain Bacteria; kingdom Pseudomonadati; phylum Pseudomonadota; class Gammaproteobacteria; order Methylococcales; family Methylococcaceae; genus Methylomonas; species Methylomonas montana. Next base: position 4,308,591 of record NZ_CP129884.1, read on the forward strand.
GGCGACCGTTACAACTATGGTGTCTCGGAGCGACCCGTGAATGTGTTCGTCGACGAGGCGGCGGAAGTCATCAACGATCCCTTCATCCAGGTCTTGAACAAAGGCCGCGGCGCCAAAATTCGCTTGTTCATCGCCACCCAGACCTTTGCCGATTTTGCCGCCCGCACCGGTTCCCAGGACAAAGCGCGGCAGGTACTGGGCAACGTCAACAACCTGATTGCCCTTAGGATCATGGACAGCGAGACCCAGCAGTACATTACCGACAATCTACCGAAGACGCGGTTGAAGTACATCATGCGCACCCAAGGCGTCGCCACCAGTGCGACCAATCCTACGGTGTTTTCCGGCAATGTCGGTGAACGCCTGATGGAAGAAGAAGGTGATTTGTTTGCACCGCAGCTACTCGGACAACTGCCGGACTTGCATTACATCGCCAAGTTATCCGGCGGCCGGATAGTAAAAGGTCGGTTGCCGATTCTGCGGTCGGACCTGGATCAACAACGGGACCGCCATGGTGCGAGCTCATGACGCGCAATCTCTTGTTCAGTCTGATGCTTTGGCTACTGGAGGTGATCCTGGTGGCCAGTTTTGTGTCCGACCGCTGGACGCGCGAACTGCAGCGCGCCGAAGACCGGATGATGATTGGCTATTTTGGCGCCGATAAAGAATCTCAGATCAGCCACACCGCGCAGCGCTGGTTTGATCGCTTGTTCGTCACCACCGGCATCCGAGACAGTGTGTTCCGCTACTTCATCCCGACCGAGCGCGAACGGCAGATGTCCAAAGGCTTCGAGGATGTGGGTCGCAACGATTTGTTTCCCTTCATCGAAAGCCGGCTTAACGTGCTGTGGGACACGATTTTTCAAATGATCAAGCGCCTGACCACGGCCTGCATCTGGTTGCCGTACTTGGCAGCCGCCTTGCTGCCGTTTGTCGTCGACGGACTGGTACGGCGCAAGATCAGCCAGACCAATTTCGATTATCCCAGCCCCATGGCGCATCGCTACAGCCTCTACCTGATTCTGGGCGCGCTGTATCTGTTGTTGGTCAGTTTGACCTTGCCGTTCCCGATTCCACCGCAAGCCGTCCCGGTAGGCGTTTTTGTCGTGGCTTACGCCGTCAACGTGTTGTTGGCCAATACGCAAAAGCGGGTGTAGGTGTTCCATGAATGTCATCTGTTTTCTGCACGGCATGATCCACACACATCCGGAGCATAACCCCAGGCTCAGGCCAAATCCAAAACTTGTTTTACTCCTCAACCTCAACACAACCCAGGAGCATTATCATGTCAACCCGTTCTATTAACGACACCGCTACGTCGGATCCTTTCGTTGAATTCATTACTTTAACCGCTAAGAAAGTCGCCCTGAACCCAACGTCGTCGGAGCTCGATTCACTTTTTCGAGCGTTGATCGAGTCCTGTATTGCAAAAGGCCAGGACGATATTTTGGTAAGCGCTTTACGACAATCGGAAGGTTTGCACGTATTTTCGATATTAAATGAGCGCATTGTTTCGCTCGCCGAACGCATTCGGGTGAGATTGCCGTCTATGCCGAATGCAGAGTCGATCGTATTCGCCATTCCGATGGTCATCGAGCCCCACCTTGGAAAGGCTTTGCCTAAGCGTATTGAAGACCCCGAGCGCATTAGACAATTGCTTCAAAGCCATGGGCTGATCAATGATGGACAAGCTCTCGCCATTCATGACGAATTATTCACCCTTGAAGACATCAACTGGTTACCTAGCCAAATTCGCCAGATCAACCAGCAATTGATCGAGCAAGCCGAAGGCGAAATTTCAACATCGGAATCACGCCGTTCTTTTGTTATGAACCCCTCGGAGAGTCCGGAGGCGGACCTCATTTTGCGATTCCTGGTGGGTGTGGTGATTAGCGATCAGGCATTAACCCCCCTTTTTTGTGAACAGCCCAAATCGGATGCCTTTGGCGGATTTGCCGAAGAATGGTCAGTAGCCTTTGAAGACGAGATGGATGAACAAACCGGGCACACTGTCTGGGCTGTTGAAAAACCCAATCCGCTCAGTATTGCCGCCTCGCGCGGGATCCATTTACTCAATGGGCTTGATATCTTCTACAAGGTAATTATGAAAGCCCAAGATTATCCCGTGTCAAAAGTCCTGCTCAGTAAACACGGCGTCGATGGCATACCCACGGAAATACGGGCGGCTTTTTTTGATGATGATAAAGCACTGTCAACCGTTTACGTTTGGCCGCTCTTGAGAACCGATGACGCTAAGACAGAATTCGAAGACATCAACGAACTTCTGATCGATCTCAATATTCCTCACATGATTGACAACAATCTTCTTCCTGCCATCGAATTCACGGGGAATTTCCAACACTATTGTGAATCGATGTCTAGGCAATTGGAACCAGAGGAGCCGCAAACGTTCTTTATATGCTGAGTCATGCAGTTAGCGAACGATGACCAATTCTCGCCAATCGGTAGTATAGCGTTGTGAAATGCGTTCGGCTTTGGGTTTCCAACTGTTATCGAAGCCCGATGACGCGATCGTGACCGCTTTGGGGAATCGTCGATTGATGGTGTCCAGGGTTTGCATGAGTATGGTGTTATCGGGCGGCGTACCCTCGCAGCTCAAGTCGAAGAGATCGAACTGCGAGGGGGATGCTGCAGGCCGAATCGCACTCAGTTGGACACCGCATTTTTGATAGCCAAAGCCGGGTTTGTAGATGGCTGTTAAACTCGACAGTGCGACGCGAATAATCGTTCGGGTATCCTGGGTGGCGGCATCCAACTTGACGGTTGCCGATCGCTGGTACTGGGGATCTTGAACCGCAAAGGGATTGGTGCGAATAAACACACTGACGCAACCGGTCACTGACTGTTGCCGACGTAGCTTTTCCGCCGCTCGGGTACAGTATTCCGACAGGGCTCGACTTAACTCGTCCAACTCCGTCAGCTTACGACTGAACGACCGTGAACAGACGATTTGTTGCTTGTCCGCTGCCACGTCTTCCAGATCAAGACAGGCCGTACCGTTCAGTTCCATCACCGTACGGGCGACCACGACGTTGAATTGCGCCTGGATGGTTTTAGGAGGCTGTATGGTCAGGTCCCAGACGGTTTGAATGCCCAATTGATTAAGACGTTTTGTGGTTTGCCGGCCAATTCCCCAGACTTCATCTACCGGAACGATTTTCATCAGCTTTTCCCGACGGACGGGGTCGGTAAGGTCGAGGACACCGCCGGTTTGCTTCCATTTCTTGGCGGCGAAGTTGGCCAGCTTGGCCAGGGTCTTGGTCGGTCCCATACCCACACACACCGGAATGCCGGTTTGCCGAGCAATCGTCTTGCGGATACGTTGGCCATAGGCAATCGGATCTTGATAACAAGGATACACGCCGGTTAAATCCAAAAACGCTTCATCAATGGAATACACTTCCATGCGCGGCGTAAATTCTTCCAGCAAGCTCATCACCCGCGCCGACATGTCCGCATACAAGGTATAGTTCGACGAAAACAGTTGGATTTGATGCTGATTGACCAAATGTTGGACCTGAAATAAAGGCACACCCATTTTGATGCCTAAATCTTTAACCTGCTGGCTACGCGCCACTACACAACCGTCGTTATTGCTGAGCACCATAACCGGTTTGTCATTGAGGTCCGGCCGGAACACCCGCTCGCAACTCACGTAAAAATTGTTACAGTCGACAAGACAGATGAGTGCTTGTTCCGTCATGATCAGACAGGATGGATGACATTGGTAACCGTCCCCCAGAATACAGTTTCCAGATCATCGGTTAAGGGAATATCTGGATATGCGGGGTTTTCGGCTTTCAAACGCCATTGACCGTCAGTAACCATCAGACGCTTGACCGTCAATTCTCCGTTGAGCGCGCAGATCACGATCTTATCGGGCATCGGTTCCTTGGAGCGGTCGACAACCAGAATGTCATTGGGATGAATCCCGGCACCCAACATGGAATCACCTTGGGCTCGCACAAAAAAAGTCGCCGCCGGCTTTTGAATCAGTAATTCCTCCAAATCCAAGGTCTTTTCCACATAATCATCGGCCGGCGATGGAAAACCCGCGGCCACTTTGCTGATGAACAGCGGCAGTCGTCGGTTTTTTCCCGGCTTGGCAAGATGAAACCAATCCAATCCGTCACGGATTAGGGGTAACGGTTGTGAGGGGTTAAGGATCGAAAATGGCAATGATTCGGTCATGGGTATCACGGTGAATTACAAACTATTGATGACATAAGACTACCATCGAAATCGCAAACGTTCTATGATTGTTCTCAATGTGTTGAACCTTATTTTTTGCCGTATGAGCGCCTTAACCCGAAAACAACAGGCTATTTTGGATTTCTTGCTGGACAACCAGACACAGTTTCCACGGCCGCCGTCGTTGAATGAACTATGTCAGGCACTCGGCTTGAAGTCGCGGGGCTCGTTACATTTGACCCTAAGGGGATTGATCGATGCCGGTTTTGTCGAAGCCATGGGGCACAAGCGTCGAGGGGTTCGATTAACGGGGAAGGCCTTGGCATTGCGTGAATCTGGCCAACAGCTGCCCCACGCTTTGCCCTTGGTTGGCAGCATTGCCGCCGGCAAACCGATCGAGGCGATTGAGCATACCGAATGGATCAGTGTCCCTGATCAACTTCGCAGCGAACAATCGTGCTATGTGCTCAAAGTTAAGGGGGATTCCATGATCGAAGCCGGCATACTGGATGGCGATTGGGTTGTCATCGAACAACGTAGTCACGCCCAGAACGGTGAAATTGTGGTCGCACTGATCGACAACCAGGAGGCCACCTTGAAGTACATCGAGCAGACAGCGGATGAGGTGTTATTGATTCCCGCCAACTCCAGCATGGAAGCCATGCGTTTCCATCCGTCGCAAGTCAGCATTCAAGGCGTACTGGTGGGCCAGATGCGCAGTTACCGTTAGGACTCCACCATGCAAGCCTTAGCTTTTGTCGACCTGGAAACCACCGGCGGCTCTGCCACCAAAGACCGTATTACCGAGATCGGCATTGTCCTGGTGGATGACGATGGCGTGCGGGAATGGAGCCAACTGGTGCATCCGCAAATGCGCATTCCGTTGTTCATCGAACAGATGACCGGCATCAGCAACGCCATGGTCAAAAATGCACCCACCTTTGAACAAGTGGCCAAGGACGTGGATGCCTTATTGCAAGGCCGGTTGTTCATCGCCCATAACGCCAGGTTCGATTATGGGTTCCTAAAAAATGAATTCAAACGGGTTGGCATGGTGTTTAAGCCGCAGGTGTTATGCACGGTAAAACTATCGAGGGCACTGTATCCGCAGCATCACCAGCACAATCTCGATAGCCTGATCGAACGCCATCAACTGACAGCCAAGGATCGCCACCGTGCTTTAGCGGATGCCCAACTGATTCATCAATTCTGGCAACATGCCCATCTGCAGTTTGCTGCCGATGCCATCGAAGCCACGGTTAAAAACCTGGTGCAGCGATCCAGTCTGCCGTCACAACTGGATCCGAATCTCGTTCATGAATTGCCAGAAGGCCCCGGCGTCTATCTGTTCTATGGTGAAAACGAACTGCCGCTGTACATCGGCAAAAGTGTCAACATCAGACAGCGAGTGCTTTCGCACTTCGCTGCCGATCATCGCCAAGCCAAGGAAATGAGCTTGTCGCAGCAAACCAAGCGTATCGACTGGATTGAAACCGGCGGTGAACTGGGTGCATTATTGACCGAAGCCAAGCTGATCAAACAAATGACACCCGTGCATAACCAACGTCTGCGGCGTAAAAATGCGCTGTGTGCCTGGCAATTGGATCAGAAGCAGGACCAGTTGTTGCCGCGTTTGACCTGGGCCAACGATCTGGATTTTGGCACGCAGGACAATCTCTACGGTCTCTACAGCAATCAGCGCGATGCCCAGAAGGCCTTACGCAATTTAGCCGAACAACATCAGTTATGCCTGGGTGTGCTCGGTCTTGAAAAGATTGGCAGCGGCAAACCGTGCTTTGCTCATCAACTCAAACGCTGCCGAGGTGCCTGCGTCGGCAAAGAATCCGGCTTGGAACACGCCACGCGCTTACTGACCGCCATGAGCAAACTTAAGCTGGCCAGTTGGCCTTATCCCGGCGCCATCGGCATTCGCGAGGAAGACGATTTGCACGTCATCGATCATTGGTGTTATCTCGGGACGGCGCACAGTGACGAAGACGTCCAAAAACTGCTGGAGCAAGGCAGACCGGCATTTGATCGCGATACCTATATGACCTTGGTCAAGGCGTTAAAGAAAACTCAGGTCGTGCATTTACGTTCAACGCCACCCCATGAAGCCATCCGCAGGAGACATTCCGATGCCTGATTCAACTAAAAGTCGCTTGAATCCGAACAAATTGCTGTTGAGCAAATTGACTACCACAATGCCCAAAAACATGGAAAAGCATTTTCTGGTCACCCAGCTGATCAAGCCCGAATTGCCGGATGCGCCTTTAGAACACATCGAGTTGCAAGCGATCTATTCGCACCGCAGCTTTATTCTGCCTTGGCGAGATCTGACCGATACAGGGCAATGGTTACAAGGTTGGCAGTAAACCAGAGTGGATTAGAAAAGCATGTGCGGACGATTTCAGCTAACAGCCTCACCTGAAGAGATTGCGGAGCATTTCCAACTCTCACGCCTGCTAAAATACCAGCCCAGTTACAACATCGCGCCGGCGCGAAAAATCCTTTGTATTGTCGAGTTGGAAGACAAATCACTGAAAGTGGTCAATTTATTCTGGGGGTTGGTGCCGTCCTGGTCGAAAGATACCAAAAACAGTCACCATCTCATCAACGCCCGCGCGGAAACGATTCGCGAAAAACCATCCTTCCGGGCCGCATTTCAAAAACGGCGCTGCCTGATCGTTACACAAGGATTTTACGAGTGGCAAAAGTTGGAATCCGGAAAACAGGCTTTCCATATTCATCATCAGGACAATCAGCTATTCGTCTTTGCCGGTTTATGGGAACAGTGGCAACACGAAGTCGAAACGCTGTATTCCTGCACGATCATTACCACAGCCGCTAATGAGCTAATGCAGCCCATTCATGAGCGAATTCCAGTGATCATGCCGTCAGGGTGTTATCACGACTGGCTCAACATAACCTCCAATACAGATGATGCCTATGACTTACTTGAAAACTCAGCTTACGCCAATATGGTTACAACGCCGGTCGACGATTGGGGTGAATAATCCTAGACACGACGATATTCGATGTATTGAGCCAAAAGTGAAGTAGAAAATCATGAGCCACTTTTCAAGATATGACAGATTTTGCTTTAACAGAGACTATGCTGCTATCGTTTCAATGCAGAATGAAATGACAATTTGATCCGAGGAGCAGTCCGTGACGAAAAGGGTAATTTTCTGTTTGCTAATAATCCTGACCGAATCCGCCACAGCAGCGATTGGAGGCGGTGACAATATCGATTTCGCTCCACTCCCCAATGAGTTTTGCAATGACGATGCTCGACAAAAACATAAAAACCTCTTGAGTCAATACCCCAAAGACGAAGGAATCATCAAACTCAATGCCTATTTCATTGGGCTTTGCCAATTGACAGTAGATGGAAATATATCGGAGCATGACGCCAGCATTTTTTGGGCAGAACAGCGAGACGAATTACTTCAAAAACGGCGGATACTAAAAAAATGACGCTGGTTTGGTGAAATTGTTTTTAATGATCTGTTCGACGCTATCGACCCATTTTTGCCACTCGCGCTTCTCCAAAGCCGCCAGTCGGCCGAAGCCAGATTCTGGAACTGGAGGGTAGAGTAGAGATGTGGCGCGGTAGCGTTGGGTTTAGCATATCTGTTTCCGCCTCTTTCGTTTGGCGGTGCCTCAATAGCCGAACCATAGCCCCGTTTCCACATCCCCCTCATCGAACCCAGCGAGCCTATCTCAGGCACTGGGCTCTCGGACAAGACATCACGCCTTCGCCCACGGCTGGTCACGTCCCAGCGCAGTCAAGCGGACAAGTCCGAAATAGCCGTAGAGATGCGGGAGTGGATAGGTCCCGCCTCGTCGGCCCTTGACTTTATACTTACGTCGCAACCACCGGCGCAACCGCACTGCGGTGTAATTATCGAGCGTCCGATACGCTTTGGTCACGGTTCCTACACTGAAGTAGTTCGCCCATCCGCGTAATGAACGATTCAATTTCGCAACCACCTGTGTGGTTTCTTGCCATGTCGTTTGGCGCGCTGTGAGTTCACGAACGGTACTCACCATCCGTTGGATACTCTTCTTCGACGGTCGCTGGCCTAATCTAGCCTTGCCAGTACGCGCCGAATACAGCCGCCCAAACGTATAACCCAGAAAATCAAACTCGTCTTCCGGAAACTTACTGATTCGTGTCTTCTCTTCGTTAACCGTGAGCTTCAGCTGCCTCATGATTGCGCGCAACCACTGTAAAGCTTGTTCAGCTTTCCCGCGGCGGCACAGTATCACCAGATCGTCTGCATAGGTCACGATACAACTGCCCAGGCGTTGCTCTAATCCCAGTTTCTTCCACGCCAACACAAACCGGCGCATATAAATATTGGCCAGTAAGGGTGAAATGGGTGAACCCTGAGGAATGCCCCGGCGATTATCCTTGGCCTCGGTCGTCCGTGTCTTCCGACCTTGTTTGTCGGATTCTACGACAGCGCATTCCAGCCAGTGCTTGATCAAGTTCAGCAGCCGTCGATCAACCACACGACGCGCCACCGACTTTAACAATTCGGCATGAGGAATGCTTCCAAAGTAGTCCGCCAGATCGGCATCAACGACGTCCGGTCGGCCTCGAAACAGCCGCTCTTCCACGTCAATTACCGCCTGTTGGGCATTGCGACCCGGACGGTAAGCATACTGTTCATCAGGAATATCCGCTTCGAAAATCGGTTCCAGTACCAGCATCGCTGCGGTCATACAAACCCGATCTCGTAACGTTGAAATTCCCAACGGTCTGAGCTTACCATTGGCTTTCGGTATAAACACTCGTCTGATCGGCTCCGGCCGATAGGTCTCTTCTCTAAGCGCAAGCGCCAGTTCGCCGAGCCACCGGTCAACGCCATACGCCGCAATATCCTCGAAATCCTGACCATCCACACCGGGTGCTCCCTTGTTTGAGCGGCACTGGGCATAGGCATGCGCCAAGATATCTTCTCGGTATACCTTGTCGTACAGCGCGTAGAAACGATAACTGGCTTCAGCCTTCGCTTTTGCGTGTAACGCCATCTGTAGTTTCTGAACTCTTATCGGAGTTGATAGGTTGCCCAATCTCCCGTCCTTTTCCACTTGTTGCGTTGATCTTGAACTAAGGTCCCTTCCCTCCACCCGCATTACCAGGCTTCCTCGGTACTACGAACCTCTCCGCCACCCCAAAGCGCCCGGCCTGTCCCTCACGGGCATCCGGTTGGCCATCGCGGGCCACGCTAAAGGGCTTCCCGTGTTGCGCGCGTATTCCTTGTGTACATGCTGTCGCCACTACCCCGGTGCAGCACCTGGGATCGTCATTTGCTCAATTCCCCCAGGCGTATCAGCTTTCCCCGATTGTAGAGTCGGGTCAGCCTGCACATTGGCTTTTTCGAGGCTTGCTCAGCGTTCATTCGCATTACGGCCTGCACACTCGCACCGTCACCGTATATCGTGACAGTTTCACCGAAGGCTTCAGCCAGTTCGTTACCTCCCTGACTGCTTCGGTTGCTTCCGGCCGGAGCACTAGCCGGGTGGGCCTCTCACCCACTGGAATAACGCCGCCTTAGCACGGCGCACCCTACAAAGCCGCCGTTTGCGACCTCAACCAAACGGCCAAAAGCCGCCGCTCGGAGTAGCTATCCCATTTTAATAATTAAGGCATCATGTAACCCAATCGGCTGTCCGATATTCGGCTAGCAAATTGACATTATCACTGCCTCATCACCGGCCAAAGACAGTCAGCGATATCGTTCCGTTAATAGCTGGTAAGCACCTAACGGAAAAGGAGCCGCTCAACTCACGGTTCATCGGTTGGCAGAGGTTCGCCATCGCCTGGACAATCCGTTGTTCAGCCGTTTTAGGCCGCCCGCCCTTATCACTTGTAGCGCAGACTAGGCGAAGCTCGCAAATTCTGTACCGACCTCAATGAGCCCGCAAAGTGCAGTCAAAGGCTCCCAATTCCCGGTCGGGTCAAGAGCCCAAATTACTCCAAAAACTGTGGCACAGATGAAGCCGGCAATTTCGACGTGGATGAGCTGGATCATCGCCTTCTTCTTACCTACCAACGTACCGTTAAGCCGCGGGCCACTTTCGGCCCGTCGTGGTTGAACGGATGCTTGGGCGCCGTCGGCGAGTCTCGACTGTCGTCGCAGCCTACAGTTCGAACTGCTTGCTCTGGAATAGGCCTACGCAAGCGCTTACGACGTCGGAATCGTACATCTGCCCTTTGTGCTCCGAGATCTCATGTAAGGCTGTGGGGACACCAAGGCCCGGCCGATAGGGGCGATGCGACGCCATAGCCTCCACCACGTCGGCCACGCAAAGAATACGCGCCTCGAGCAGGATCTGCTCCTGCTTCAAGCCGGCCGGGTACCCTGAACCGTCCAGCCTCTCGTGGTGCTGCAATACGATCCGGGCCACCGGGTTCGTAAAGTCGATGTCTTTGAGAATGTCGTAACCGACTGTGGGGTGCGTCTTGATGATTTCGAACTCGGCTGCGGTGAGCTTGCGGGGGCTGGCGAGAATTTCCGCGGGCACATGGATCTTGCCTATATCATGAAGCACTGCCGCCAATTGCAAGCCTTCAATCCGCTCGGGCGGCAACCTCATCTCCGTGGCGATGGCCACCGCCAGCTTCGCTACACGACGCTGATGGCCGGCAGTGTAGGGGTCCCGCACTTCCACCGTAGTTGCAAGGGCCTGCACAGTCGCGTCCATAAGGCGATTCAGCGCCTCGATCTGGGTGAGATGCCTCTCTTGCAGAGCATCGTGTTCGCGATGCTTGCGTAGCGCGGTAATGCCATACGCCAGATCGTCCGCGGCCTCCGTGAGTAGCCCGATTTCCTCCTCGTCGAACGCGTCGCCGCGCTCCGAATACATGCCGAGGAAGCCAATTGTTCCCGCCCCGATCGTTAGCGGCAATGCGATTGACGAGGCGTAGCCGCGCTTAGCGGCCTCTTCGCGCCAGAACACGAACTGCGGATCATTGGCGATATCCCGCGTCACCTGAATGGTCTGCTCGCGAATGCAGCGGGCGGCTGGTCAGCTCCCGCGATCCGTGTCGGCCCAAGTGAGATTCAGATTCTCGAGATAGCCACTTTCGAGTCCAGCGTAAGCGATAGGGCGAATGCTTCGAGCCTCGTCGCTTTCTGCTTACCCCACCCAGGCCATGCGATAGCCGCCTTCTTCCACCATCACCGAGCAGAAATCCTGTGCGAGAGTTTTCTCGTCCTCAGCTCGGATCATGTAGCGGTTACAACGGCTTATCGTGCGATACATGCGATTGAGTTGCTGCAATCGCTCGGTGCTGGGATGCCCATTGGTCGTCATTTGAGCGCTCAACGTAAAGCTAAGGGGCGGGCGCGATAGCGACCGTCCCGCTTGAGCGCCATGAATAATCGGCTCTCCAAGAATTGCCGTGGTAGACACTATATGTAGTGATCTTAGGCTGTTTATGCGCGCTATCGGTTGTGGTTAACCACGGGAAATCTGTGAGAGCCGAATAATCCAGTACCAATCCATCCTGCGATCCTAGTTTGCTTATAATCCCTCGAAGTGGTCGTACCCCAGATTTTATGATTTGAGCTCACTGAGTCTCCCATATAAATGCCCCCCTTTTAAAGCATTGGTTAATCATGCCGCTCAACGCAAAGCTCAGTGGTGAAACGTTATGGAGCATCGGGTTACGCTTGATTTAAATTTTGTTGTGGTTCGCAAGTTCACTCTACCTACGCGCTATTTCTTCTTGCGTGGATCATCGGCAGGATTGGTATAAGTAATACCCCATGGCCCAGTGGCGATTAGCTCGATGACTGTTTCCTCATCAGTTGTCCAGACATAATGGGTGTGACCTGCGGGTAGCACAAAACTGGAACCTGCTTTAAGCATCTCGCCCTTATTTGTGTCGAATGTTTCACCTATACCATTTCCTAATTTGCCGCGCAGGACTGTAATTTCTTCTGTAAATGGGTGTATATGCGGTGGAATCGGATAATTGGACGGAAATTTCAGCCAAACGATAAAAACTCCTGCTTTGTTTGGGTCACCAACTAGAACTACACTTTTGGCGCCTTTAGGGAGTAGCCGTTCGTCATTCCACTTCACAGTATCCGGCGTAAACGATTCCATGGTAACAGCGCGCATGCGATCGATTTTTTCCTGAGCTAATGCAGAACCTGCGAAAGAAATAATAATTACGGCTGCCAAAAAAATTCTCATTTGGTCTCTCATTGTTCAATACAGGTTTGTGTATACGGTTTTAGTTGAATCACCGCGTTGCACCATTCACAAACTGAAACTCCAAAACCGCCAACGGGCGGCGCGTCCTTTTGACTGACTTGTTAGGCATTTAAGCACTAAAATCAGGAGGCAAGGCAGCAAATTTGGGTACGCCTTCTGGAAACACTGCCCAGTTTGGAGCTGAAGCAGTATAAATTGCCATTTTGGGAGATAAGTTTTTGTTGCCAGCTAATGTTGAGGCTGCGACTGAATAAAAATCTCCTGCAGTTATTTCAGCACACAAGGTTGTGCCGCAAGCCCCACAAAACTGATAATTGACGTTTTCCCCGGAATCACCTTTCCGCGTAAACGACGAAGGAGAACCTTTTGTGAAAGAGAATTTATCTTTTGGCACCCATAACACGAACCATTTATCCGAACCAGTATGCACTTGACATTCCTTGCAGTAGCAGAATGCCGAATTAATAGGTTCGCCTTCAAAAAAATATCTAATAGTGCCACACGCGCAACTTCCTTCATATTTTTCCATAAACTAATACCTTTAAAATTGAATGGATACCTTTGCACCCACTGCGATTCATATAGAGCAAATTTCACTTTGCCCCCCGTGGGCTAACTTGAGTCGCTGACACAAAAAACTCGATGATATCCTGACTTCGCTCGGGCCAATGTGAATGGATTTGATCACCTTCACAGTACAACGTTTTTACGCCCCCGGCACACCCTGAATAAGAGAAGCAACCATTTGCGATTTTATCCGGAATAGGATCACATTTATTACAAGCCGCCCACCAACCCACCGCTTGCTGACCATAACCAGGAAACAGGCGATCCTTGCTGCTGTGCATAACCATAACCGGCAAGGGTTCAGGGCATCTTCGGTCGCGTAAATCATCATACGCAACCCCTGCTGCGCTCGGCGCAATGGCACGTGGGATGTGTCGTGTGCCAGTCATAAATGCTAATGCCATCGCCGAAGTCCCTCCATCGGAATGTCCGGTAACATAGACTTGTTTTTCATCAATACACCACTTTTTAGCCATTAAGCTGGGAATGGTGCCTAATTCTACGGTAGTGCTGGGCGACAATTCCGGATGATCCGCATAGGCCACGATGAAACCGGCTTGGGTAGCAGGAAAAGTGAATCCAGTTGTTTTTTCGGTTTTAGCCCGATTCGATCCTGCCGGAGAAAATACCAGTAATAGTGGGTGGGCAACGGATGCATCATAATTGGCTGGTGTGCGGACATTGTATTTGATGCCGTTTTCGGTTTCTTCGCCATAAGTCTCTCCAGCGTCTCCACTGAGTTGATCAGCTTTGCAAAGACGTTGCAGCATCTCAGGCCGATACACGGCTTGCCCCAATTGTACCGAGTCGCCACTATGATCCATCAAAAGCATGACAACCATTACTAATAATGGTAACCCGAATAGCACTTTCTGCCAAGAATTAATTCTTAAAAAATAAACCTTTAATTGAGTCATATTCATAGTTATATTCCCCTAAGTTCGTTTGACTCGCCTGTACCATTCGATCATGTCTCAGGTGAGTGATTGATCGCTTCCTTATTCGCTAACTTCAGTAATATATAAGCCAGCAACAACAAGCTTCCGATCATCACAATCTGCAGCATATAGCTTTTTCCCGGAACCGATTCCAGGCCAACAGAGAACGGAATATGAGTATCAAGACGCTTATCCTTGTCGACAATAGCGATGTGAGCCAAATAATTACCAGCACCATACTGACTAAAATCGACCAAACTATCGAAAGTGCCGTTTTTAACTTTTTTCGGCTGCTGATAAAAAACCCTTTGCCCTTCAGGTTCTTTGGTGATTTCGAATTCCACGCTGACATTGCGCAGACTTTTACCTTCGTAGTCGAACACCAAATTAGTTGGGCCGATTTCGGGAATGATGCTGCAATATTCCCGATCCCCTGACAGAGTTGGGGTATAGGCCGTGAAATGGACTCGTTCAAAACCAACCCTCGTAACGCAAGCATCGGCCTCGTCAGGCGTCCCGCGATGCGCTTGGACAATAGTCGGCATTAATCCAACCAAAAAGACAGCAGGCAGCAGACCCAGCCACCTAATGCGCTTATAAGCCACCTTTTTTAGTTTGTTGATTGAGTTAGACATTGATTTGCCTCCACTGTGATTATGTTAAATCCGATGGTCGGATTAGAAATCAAAGGTTTCCACCTCGGAGATCAGAAACAACGGCTCACCACCGCTAGAAATCTCAACGGCATGCTGAGCTGTTTCTTGACCGCCTGGTGAATTCAGACAAGCCTGTAATTCGGCGAGCGATGGAAAATAAACCTCGGCAATTCGATGAAACTGCGCTGCAGATTTGTCTACATTGGAAAGAATCAATGAGGCGACAAATCGTGTTTTGCCGGCCAGCTTTTCGACAGCCATCGGCACATGCTCATCAGCATAACGACGTTCAAAAGTTTTTAAATCTGTTGGCGTAGGGTACATTACGATTAATTTTGCAGTTTTCATAGGAATATTGAATATTTATTTGATTGGACGTTTATATTAAATAATGAGTTAGGTAAATAGTAAAATACCAATTTTCTATGAAACAATAGGTTTTTCCTATTCAAAAAAGGGGCAAACTGTGGAAATGCAACAAATTCGCTATTTTCTCGCCGTCTGCGATAAAGGTTCGTTCACTCGCGCTGCACAAGCAACCTATGTGGCCCAACCCTCGCTGACCCAAGCAATTAAGAAATTGGAAGAAGAACTTGGCGGTGAGCTATTTAGCCGAGACCGCAGCGGATGTCGGTTGACGGCTTTAGGACGTTTGGTCGAACCTTCTATACGTGAAATAGTGCGCAAGACGCAAGCTGTCAAAGCTGAGGCTGTGCGTTTCAGCCGCTTAAATACTGTGCCACTTCGCATCGGAGTGATGACGACAATTGCCGCACACCATTTAAGTCCATTCTTCGCTGACTTTCAGCAAGAACGACCACATGTAGAACTGGAATTAGTCGTCGACAGTGAATGCAATCTATTGAATCAACTTGATGAAGATGGCCTGGATTTAGTTATCAGCGCACCAACAGCCTTACCGGCAGGGCATTACCAGTCTTTAAAGCTGTACGAAGAACGCTATGTCGTCGTCTTCAACGACAAACACCGTTTCAATCAACTGCAACAAATTGATTTAGCGACCATACAAACCGAGCCTTACCTGGATCGCCTGAACTGTGAGTTACGGGAAACACTTAGGAGTATTTGTCAGGGTCAACAGGTCGATCTATATGCTGCCTATAGAAGTAATAGCGAAGAGTGGATACTGAGTATGGTACGCGCCGGAATCGGTGTTGCGCTAATGCCGGAATTCACCATCACCAAAAATGCAGATAAGATTCGAGTTCGTTATCTGTCAGATCCGGAAATTCGTCGCACAATCTGCGCTATATTCCCACCCACATCGGCCGCAAAACCCGAAGTGGCAGAAGTATTGAAAAGTCTGCGGATAGGTTTTTAAAAAATGACAAGTTAGACAAAACTAAATCGAAAGTCCGATTATGGCGTTTAAAGGGGTTAGGGCTTACAACCTTAATTAGGATAACTATTCTCAAACTTCTCGTTCCTTACCAAAATCATCCCCAGCTTAAAAACTTATAATTTATTGAATTAATTTGTGTATTGCATAAAACACAATTCTTTATTAAGGGTACAAAGTCGGTGTCAGGTTTTGTGCAGATAACAGGCATTCAATTTCCATAATTTTTGGGGTATTCAGTGGCAGGAAAGTGGCCGATTGTGTGAGGTCACCAACGGCTGCTTTGTAGCCCTCCAGTTTGCAGAATCTGGGTTTGACTGACTGGCCGGTTTGGAGAAGCGCGACAGGCCGTTTTGGGTCGCCTTGCGACTGCCAGCTATTCAGATTCATCACCCGAAAGCCGTCATTGAATTCCGATACCCGATAGCTGCCGTTCGTCACTGAGTCAAACCGACCCATTACGGACAATGAAGATTAATTTGAAATGACAAGAAAGGACAAATAAGCTGTCATTTAAAGTGTAGGGCGGTTTCGCGATAGAGACTGTGAAAGTATTCAGCCGACGTGCCAGATATAATATTCCTGACTATCCAATTGATTAAAAAAGAAAATGGCTAACCGGAATTATAAGGTAGGACAAAACCGTTCCCAATCATCGCTGCTACCGCCCAGCGTGGATGAGTATGTATCCGAGAATAATCCGGTACGCGCGATTGATGCCTACGTGGTCACGCTCGATTTAGTGAACCTGGAAATCCAAAAGAGCCATTCAGGTCTGACAGCCGGGCAACCGGCGTATCATCCAAGCCTGCTGATAAAGCTCTATCTCTACGGTTATATGAACGGGATACGCAGTAGCCGTAAGCTGGAGCGCGAGGCAGCTCGTAATCTTGAGGTGATCTGGTTGGTTGATAGCCTACGGCCCAGTTATAAAACCATCGCTAACTTTCGGAAAGACAACGGCGTTGCCTTAAAGGCGATCAACAAAGATTTCATTCTGCTCTGTAAACAGCTCAACTTATTTGCGGGGGACGAAGTGGCTGTCGACGGTAGTTTCTTTAAGGCGGATGCCTGCAAGGACAGTATCTATACCGCTAAAAAACTAGAACAACAACTGGCGGAACTGGACAAGAAAATCGAGGCATACCAGCAACAATTGGCCGAACAAGACGCCACTGACGACAAAGCAGGCCTTGGCAGTTTGGTTGACGAGCAGAGCTTAGCTGACAAAATTGCACGTATTAAAGCGAAGCAAGCCGAGAAAAAAGCCTTGCAGAATCAGCTAAACGCCTCGCCAGACCGCCAAATTTCGACTGTTGACCCGGATGCCCGCTTGCTGACGAAGCGCGGTCAAACCACGGCCGGTTACAACGTTCAGATTGCGGTGGACAGCCAACACAAACTGTTGGTAGCAGTAGAGGTGACCCAGGATGGTAACGATACCCAGCAACTCATGCCGATGCTGGAAAAGGCTCAAGCCGTCTTGCAGTCGGAACATCTCACTGGACTGGCCGATTCCGGTTATTACAGCGGCGAGCAAATTAAACAGGCCCGTGAACAAGGCATTGAAATTTATGTGCCGATCCCCCAAAGGCGTGGTCCTACCGTGGAAGAGGGCCGATTGACGCGCGACCAATTTATTTACGATGCCGAAAACGATTGCTACCACTGTCCTCAAGGTGAGCGACTGGCTCGGTACGGTAAGCCGCGCGAACAAAGCAATAGAAACGTATGGAATTATAAAAGTAAACGGTCAGCCTGTAATCACTGTTCCTTACGTAGCCAGTGTTTAGGGGGAAAAGCCTTTTACAAAAAACTCGAGCGCTGGGAGCATGAAGCTATTGTTGATCAACACAGAGAGCACATGAAAGCGGCAAGAGGAATCATGAAAAAGCGGGGCAGTTTAGTTGAGCACCCCTTCGGTACCCTCAAGCATCGAGCGGGCATGCACCATTTTCTGATGCGCGGGCTCGAAAAATGCCGAGGTGAATTTAGCCTAATGGCCTTGTGTTACAACTTTACCCGAGTGCTGAATATACTCGGTGTGGCGGCCTTTAGGGATTACTGCGCTCAGCGGCTAGGGAATGGCGAAACAAACCAGGTTTTTGCCTAAATAAGGCTGAAAATCAGGCTTAATTGGCAACTGCCGCTCTGCTAAGGCTGGAATTTTGTTCCTTATGAAGATCAGCCCACTAAAAAACAGTCATTACAAAATAGAATTGTTCGCGATTTTGGATTCTTTCACGGTCTCGATAGCAAACCGCCACAGGCCGCAAAGTTATGGTGGATTGCCTATCGGCGAATCCACCCTACAAATCTGATCCGCCTTACCGCGTTACGATTGAATAGACCTTTATCTGTTCAGATATAAATCCGGCATCCATGTTCCGATAGGATTGCTCCAGTAGTGAATGACTGTTTTTGGAAATGGCGAATTGTCGCAATCGACCCATAAGCGACAATCGCTTTAATCTAGAATATGACTGCTTATAGGTTTATGGCTGACATTTTGTTTGCTCTTGGAGATTCCGTCTGACGTACTATTACACATCTGACACATACATCGAAGTATTGGCAAAGCTCGACAAGGCCTGTGTTTGGCTGGAGGAGCTCGGAATTGCGTACTCACGAACACGTATTGGCAGATACAAAGATTTGTTCGAGGTACTTGCCAAGCATCAGCTTGCAGATACACTGAATGCTTTCTATGAAGAGTACACCTTAGAGACATGGGTAAATGCGGCCCATGAAGTAGCTGAGCTAAATCGCATTTACGATGGATTGAACGGACAAAGCTCTCCGGAGTTGGTATCGCGCCTTAAAGATGCCTTAAAAGGCCATGAATTATATGTTCTTGACTCAGAACACAGATCAGGCCGTGATTTCAGTTTTGAATTGTCAATAGCGGCGAAATTTGTAAGTGCTGGGCTTGTCGTCGATTTTGGGCACGAAGCAGATCTTCGGGTGTTGCTTGATGATTTTACCTTCTTTGTCGAATGCAAGCGACTAAAGTCCCCACATAAGATTCAGAAGCGGATCAAGGAGGGGTTAAAACAATTGCATAAGCGATATGTGAAGTCAGAAAACCCTCTAAATGCCCGAGGAATGCTAGCACTTTCAATTGGCAAAACTGTCAATGAAAAGCTAGGCCTCTTGGAAGGTCGTGACCCAAATGAACTTGGTCAAAAAGCCTTTAACCATAACCGCGCATTCATTGAAAAATACAAGTCATATTGGCAATCGAACCCAGACCAACGGACTATTGGTACAGCGGTCGTGCTAGATACTCCGGGGCGGCTTATTGACAATAAGCAACTCGCCACTGTTCATGAGGTGGCCATGAACAATTGCGTTCCAACGGATACAATGGAATATCAACTATTGTTGAGCATGGCGGAATGCGTCTTCAAGGAACGAACGTGAAGTACGGGACTGGACTTGCAATCAAACTTTTATAGCTTGAACTGACTGGCAGGTATCTATTCAAGTGCTGTCACTCATGACTGCAACGTAAAAGTCAGTACTTGGCCGTTTGGGGAGCCTTTCAACGACTGCTTTATAGACCCCCAATTCCCAAAGGCCCAGGGGCTGGCTATTTGGGCGCTTTTGGAGAAACTCGATAGGTAAAATCAGTTGCATTAACGTTGTGACCTCAGTCCGATAATACAACCTGCAAGGCATGGCGCGCAGTTCTCTAAATCTGCTGCATTAGAGAATTGCTGGGTAAAATCTGGGTAAATTATATAAACCCGAATGTGCACAAATAGGCTTTGCAACGTGAGAGCTATTTGTTTAAGTTTATTAAAATCAATAAGTTAAAATATAATTATGGCACTCGTAACGCGAAGGTCGTAGGTTCGATTCCTATTGCCGGCACCATTTAAATGATAAATAAATCAAGCGGTTACTGAGAAATTAGGGCTGCTTTTTTTATGCTCAAAATCCTGTCCGTGTAATTCCGGTGTAATTGTGCAAAGAGTTTGCAGGAACTATCGTTACTTCTCTTCTCCTGCTCGATAGCGCTGCTCAAGTTTTTCCATAGCTTCACGAATATGATCTCCATTCTGATGACTATAGCTGATGATGCGACTGTGTCGCCAGAGGGCTCGGGGTTCACTGGATTTGCCTTGGCTCACAACGTTGCGTCGGAAGCCGAAGTCGAAGTCGAAGCAACCTTGTTAGAAGCGGTGGGGCTGCTGGCGGCAAATTGATTCGAGCGGCAGAAAAGGCGTCATGGGGTGGTTTCAGGGGCTACTTTGCCGATCCCGATGGCTTTCTCTGGGAAGTTTGTTACAACCCCTTCTTTCCCTTGGATGAGCAAGGTTTCGTGCAACTGCCAAAATAGCCCAGTGTTTTCGTTAGTTTTTGTATTGGGGCAGTGCTGTGCTTCATGACATTCGTCACGGATTATTGTTCGACAACTCGTTATGCTTTATCCCAAGCGAACAAAACGGAGGTCTGTGTCATGTCTGCTGCAGCTATAGATAGAAATGCGTTAAACGGCTTATTCGACAACCAAAGAAAGCTGGACGATCTGTTTGATTCAATCTTCGATGATGACAATTACTTCATCAATAGCGTTAGTTCATCGCCAACGGAAAATTTTTACGTAGCGTCTAGTGCGACCCGTTCAATCACGGCTAAGAAAAGCAGGGTGAGAGAATCCGTGCTGACGATCAAAGAGCAATGCCCTTACTTTTTCGTGCTGCCAATCGTGTTGGAAATCGCGGCGATTTACTTGGTGGCGGCCAACTTTTGGTAGTGCATTGAGGTGGTAGCGGTTGTTGAAATGGACTCCATGTCGCCGCTGCCTTGGTTGAGCTTAATATCAGCGCATTTTGCCTGAGTCGCTGAAAAAATATTTAACCTGAACTTTGCCTGCTAAGGCTTTGAGTTTTCACAAAATCACTCTGATCGCGCAACAGGTTGTTGCGGCGTATCGACTTGATATTTCAACAGAAACTGAAAAAATGCGCCATCGTCAACATTACGAGTTTGATGGAGGGCCATATGAAAGTCTTACTAGTCGCACTAACTTTGCTTTTTTCTACTGCCATATTGCTGATCGCTGGCTTTCAGTTCATACGGCTCTTCGCGAGCGAACTGATCGAAATGGTCGCAGAAGCGTGGCGTAGCCCTGAAATGCCATCTTCTCACTGATTTCGAGCTGTTTTCTAATCCGGGAAAACGGTGTATTTGCTGTAAAACTTCAAACCTGATCTGACAGGCAGTAGCTTTGTCTGGAAGTTAAGGTCGCCACAAAAATGGCTTGTATGACGGCTATTACTTGCATTATCGGGTCAGAACAACTCAATCAGGCCATTAAGCACTTGCAGCCTCTATCGGCGTGCACATCACCATCGTCAATCAAGCATCCGTGCAGTAACGGATCGAAAAAACCTTTTTGCGGCGTGCCTAAGCGGCTTTGTTGAACAACAGGACAACGTTGCCGGTATCCGATTTCGGCCACTCTCGAAAGTCGAAGGGTAGCTCAAGTAACGGCCCCGTGATGCAAGACTTTAACGACCCGTCGGTCGCAATGTAGATTTGTTTTGACGACTTGGGCTTTTGATTAGCAGGTATGGTGGGTGTAGTGTCCATTACGATCATCTTCAAGGGCTTAGGGAGCCTGCACTCTATTTCGGGTTTCTTACTGGCGCCTTAAGAAAACTGGAAAGCCATTAGCAATTTGGCTTTCAAGGCTGCCGGCTTTTACATCCGTACCGTTTATTACCACGCCCTTGGCTTGCGGTATCAATGACTTGCTATGTTACAGAATACTATTGTGTTACTTAAAGTCCTAAAAATTGTGATGCTGCAATTCAAAAGCATTGTGCGTATAAACACATAAGCTCATATAATCAGTTCATCGCTCTAAACTAAACATAAGGTGCTTACAATGAACAGCGTCCGATGGTCAGTTGTCGTACCTGAATCTACTGATGTTGCGCTAAGAACCTATCTTGCTGGAACAGGGATGAAAAAAGGGGATATTTCCAACTTTGTTGATGAAGCAGTTCAGTTGCATTTAGCAGACCTAGTGACGGAAAAGGTGAAAATTCGCAACAAACAATTTGATCAGAACGAGATTCTCTCTTCTATCGACGAAGCTCTTGCTGCTCACTGAGAATGTATGAGCAGTTTGTTTAGCCCTATCAAAGTGGGCGACATAATATTACCTAACCGGATTGTGATGGCGCCTTTGACGCGTTGCCGCGCCAGCACCGGACGAGTGCCTAATGCCCTTATGGCCGAATACTACGCGCAAAGAGCGGATGCCGGGCTGATTTTAAGCGAGGCCACCAGTGTTACCCCGCAAGGTGTGGGCTACCCCGATACGCCGGGTATTTGGTCGGATGCGCAAATCGAAGGCTGGACCAAAGTGACTCGCGCTGTTCACGCCGCCGGCGGGCGAATTTTTCTACAGCTTTGGCATGTTGGGCGAGTGTCTCACCCAGATTACCTTAACGGCAAACTACCCGTTGCCCCCAGTGCTATCGCGCCATTGGGACATGTCAGTCTGCTGCGCCCCTTGCGGGACTATGTAACGCCAAGAGCATTAAAGATTGCTGAAATTTCCGGCATCATTGAGCGTTACCGTAATGGGGCGGAAAACGCCAAGCGAGCAGGTTTTGACGGCGTGGAGATTCACGGCGCCAATGGTTACCTACTTGACCAGTTTTTGCAGGATAGCACTAATAAAAGAAATGACTCTTATGGCGGTTCGGTAGAAAATCGCGCCCGCTTGTTGCTTGAAGTCACCGATGCAGCCATTTCGGTATGGGGCAAGGGGCGAGTCGGCGTTCATCTCGCTCCCAGGGGAGACGCACATACCATGGGCGACTCCGACCCCTTGAACACTTTTGGCTATGTGGCAGAACAACTAGGCCAGCGTGGCATTGCCTTTATTTTCACCCGCGAATCGCTTGGGGAAAACCGCATCAGTCCGGCCTTGAAAAAACGTTTCGGTGGCGTGCTGATTGCCAACGAAGGATTCAATCGGGAAACAGCCCAACAGGTACTCACAGCCGGCGAAGCGGATGCTGTTTCGTTTGGTAAAGACTATATATCTAATCCTGATTTAGTCCGACGTTTGCAACTCAATTTGGCATTGAACCCCTATCATACAGACACTTTCTATGGTGCTGGGTCACAGCCGGCTAAGACGGGATACACGGATTACCCCAATTTGGCGGCAGAGGCTGGTTAGTGTTGGATTGTCGCGCAACCGATGGCGGTTAAGATAACGAGCAACATATCATCCCCTTCATGATCCCTTCCGGTATCGCGCGGTGGCGCATTGCCTCGTCGCCAATTAGGATGGCCACCACTTCCCTGCCATCGCCGATGACCGTCAGAATGGCGTAGGGAGTTTAGCCTGACTCGCCGAGCACCAAAGTACCCGTCTCGGCAAATCAGTTTTTATTGAGTACCAAGCTTTTTATGGTGCGCCATTTGCTTGCTGGGCTGATGGAGGATAATCGTCATGACTGTGAAGCAACATTTTCCCATTTGTCCAACCGCACAAATCGCCGAATTGGGTAAGTTTTCGTTTAACGTCCAATATCGAGGCGAGACGCGACAGGCAATCCTGGTGCGCTTTAAAGGGACGATTTATGGTTATTTGAACCAATGCGCGCACATGCCCAAGGCTTTGGATTGTGAGGATGGCAACATATTCGACGAATCGGGGCGCTATTTGCAATGTTCCATGCACAGCATTTGCTACGACCCGGCTAGCGGGGAATCCATCAGCGAAATCTGCGCGGGGAAAAAGCTAACGGCTTTGAAAATCAAGGAGGACCAGGATTGGGTATATTTGACGGATAAAAGAGCCATCCTCAATACCTGATCCAAGTTTTGAAAGCGAAATCGTCTACCAACGAACCAAGAAAGGCCGGAGCTTTGGGAGCAGTATTGAGGCAATTCAGAGACAAAGCTCTGCTCCCTGATTCAGTCGGACTGCGCCGAATTATCCGGCCTTGCCCGCTTCTCAAGTTTCGTATTTTTCCGCCTGGCAAAAAAATACGAAATACCGGAAATCACGCCGCTTACGGTGGCCAATTTATCGAGGACCGGGGCGACTGTCACAATGAGAGGCTCATCTACCAAGCCCAACCATACACCAAAAGCCGTTAACCCCGTCGGCGTGGCGACCGATGCAGCGGCAGCTGATATACCAGCGACGATACCGGTCGCCATGGCGATGTGTTCCATTCGAGAGGCAATGACTTCGTGATTCATTAGGCTTACAAAGAGGCTATAAATTTAAAAACGAGCATAACAGAGTCTATCGTGCAATGAGCTGTTACCTCATTAATCGTTTCCCGGATTCTAGCAATTTCAAAGCGGCGAACAATCAGGCGAATGATGCGCTTGTCCAGTGCGCAGATCAGGCAATATTCGGCGCAAAGCCAGTAACGATCTCGTTTTGTGGCCCCGAACAAGGTAAATATTCTACATTGCGAAGCAATTCTCAGAACCCATAAATAAGCAATGACGAAAAATACCGACTAAAAGACTTGGTATATGCTTGTGGCGCTGGCTTACGTTAGCAAGACCATGTGGCCGGGGCAAAAACAATAAACTCATAGCCGGCCACATTAACTTCACGTTCATGAGGGGAGTGTGTAATGTCGCAGGATTTTGAGAAGCTTACCGTATATGGTAAATCGTTTAGTGGTTTGACGGCTGACAAGGAAGCCTTGTTAGTCGAGATAGGGCCGCAAATCAAACCGCATTTGGGAGCCGTTACCGACGAGTTCTATCAACAGCTGCTCAACATATCGGAAGCGTCCACGTTTCTGGCAGGCCGGGTTGAGAGTTTGAAAAAAACCCATGGCCTATGGATGGAAGGTCTATTTACAGGTCCATTCGATAAAAATTTCACCGCGCAGATGTTCAAGGTCGGTGATGTGCACGTCAAAGTTAAGTTGCCTGTCGAATTCATGGCTGGGGCAATGACCTTAATCAATAATCGGCTGTTCAGCCTGATCGTCGACACCTTCGGCGATGACAAACAACGTTGCGGGCAAATCATTGCCGCCGTTAATGCGGTAACCGGATTTTCCTTATTGGTCATGCAGCAATCCTATCAAGCCTCCAGCTTGGCGGAAGAGCTGGAAAAGTTTTTGAAGATTTCCGGCATGAGTCGCACATTGTTCACCAATCTGGCCTTGGCCTACAGAGACAAATAAGGAGTTCACCATGCGTTCAGATTTACTAGTGTCTATTTTGACGGAATTAAATGGCTCATCGGCCGATATTGAAGCCAGTGGCGTAATATCCACCGATGGCTTGATGATGGCTTCGGTATTGCCGGCTTCAATGGATGAAGACAGAGTGGGAGCGATGAGCGCCGCGATGTTATCCTTGGGCGACCGTACCGCGCAGGAACTGGCAAGAGGCGAGTTGGAGCAGGTGCTGATTAAAGGCGCCTCTGGTTATGTGCTAATGACGTATGCCGGTACGGAAGGGGTACTCACCGTTCTGACCAAGGCTTCCGCCAAGTTGGGACTGATCTTTCTTGATGTAAAAAGAGCGGCCGGACGTATTTCCGAAATGCTGTAGCCCAGGCCGGGGCAGGGCCAACCAGATATTTCCGAAAACTCTAGGCCTTTCATCGCAGCGATAAAAGACCGTGCCACCCGATACCGCCACCGGCAACTATATACAGCGTCGGGCGGGTACCGGTGCGCATCGGTTTAATAAAGCAGTCGAATTGTGGTAAAAATGAAGCACCGATTCACTTCCCCCTTTGTAAAAGTACCCGCAGGGCATAAAGAGGATTGAAGGGAATTTGTTTAAATAAATCCCTCTACCCCCTCTTTATTAGAGAGGCTGTCGTAAAAGTCAAATGTAGGTTGGGCAGAGCGAAGCCCAACAAAATCAAAATGTTGGGCTTCATTGTATTCAGCCCAACTTACCTTTTACGACAGTATCTTAAAGCGAGGGGCCGCGCATGAAGTCGCCTCGACGGTCATGCGCGGCTGCGAGTAGCCGGCAAGCCCTTCATATTTAACATCATTCACGCCAGGAGAACCCGAGATGCTGAAAAGCTACGGCTATGCCGCTTACAACCCCCAAACGCCGTTGCGCACCTTTCATTTCGAACGCCGCGAGCCGGGCCCGACCGATGTGCGCATCGAGATTCTGTATTGCGGCGTCTGCCACAGTGATTTGCACCAGGCCCGTAACGAATGGAACGGCAGCACCTTTCCGATCGTGCCGGGCCACGAAATCGTCGGCAAGGTCATCGAGGTCGGCTCGCAAGTCGCCAGTTTCAAGATCGGCGATCTGGCCGGCGTGGGTTGCATGGTCGATTCCTGCGGCGAATGCCCTGATTGCCAAGACCATCAGGAACAATTTTGCGCCGATACGGTATTCACCTATAACAGCCCGGACAAACATACCGGCAAAATAACCTATGGCGGTTATTCCAACCAAATCGTCGTCGACCAAGGCTTTGTATTGCATGTTTCCGACAACTTGAATCTGGCGGCGGTCGCGCCGTTACTGTGTGCCGGCATCACCACCTATTCGCCGCTACGGCATTGGCGAGTAGGCAAGGGTGACAAAGTCGGCATCGTCGGCTTGGGTGGTTTGGGCCATATGGGCGTCAAGTTTGCGCATGCTTTTGGCGCCGAAGTGGTGCTGTTCACCACCTCGCCGGGCAAGGAAGCCGATGCCCGACGGCTGGGGGCGGATGACGTGGTAATTTCCAAAAACGCCGAGGCGATGGCTAAACATTTGCAAAGCTTCGACTTCATCCTGAATACCGTCGCCGCGCCGCACGATTTGGATCAGTATTTGAGCTTGCTGAAGCGCGATGGCACGATGTGTCTGGTCGGCGTGCCGTCCGAGCCGCATCCGTCGCCCAATGTCGGCAACCTGATCTTCCGGCGCCGGACATTGGCCGGCTCCTTGATCGGCGGCATCCGCGAAACCCAGGAAATGCTGGATTTCTGCGCCGAACACAATATCGTCTCCGACATCGAATTGATCGCGATGCCAGCGATCAACGACGCTTACGAACGGATGCTGAAAAGCGATGTGAAATATCGATTCGTGATCGATATGGCAACGCTACAGGCGTAACCAACAGCCGCCAGCATCGCCATAACCAGCTGATTGGGACTGAAACTGGCAGCAACGCCGGGCTATGCTGCCTGACCTGGCGCTATGCCAAGCGATAAATCCGGGTGCGGGTACGGCGGACCGGAAGCCTAGGCGCCTACCGAGCGGGCCGGAACAACTGGTTTAACCGCTATTTTCCGTCAGACTGCCCTGGTCGAATCAGCAAGCAAGAACCGCGACCGGTTTTCATTCTCTTCTCCGGCATTAAATGATAAAACTATCAAATGTTCTGTAAGGATTACGGGCGTCGTTCGACTCATCAAGCAAATAATGTTGCAAAGGAGGTCATCGATGATGCTGGTTCTACTATTGAGCGCCGTTTGCTTCCTGGCTTATGCCAACGGCGCCAACGACAATTTCAAGGGCGTGGCGTCGCTGTTCGGTAGCGGCGCGGCGACCTATCGAACCGCTTTAGCCTGGGCCACGCTGACGACTTTGGCCGGCTCGATCTGCGCGCTGTTTCTGGCGCAGACATTGTTAATCAAATTTTCCGGAAAAGGGCTGGCGCCCGATGCGCTGATTCAAGCACCGCCGTTCATGTTGGCCGTGGCCGGCGGCGCTGGTAGCACGGTGATTTTGGCGACCCGGCTGGGTTTTCCGGTGTCCACCACACACGCCTTGTTGGGCGCCATGTTGGGTGGCAGTTTACTGGCAACCGGCGGCGACATCAGTTTCGCGCCCTTGCTGAAACAGTTTGTACTGCCCTTGTTGCTAAGTCCGGTACTGGCCCTGTTGCTGGCCGCCTTGCTGTTTCGCGGCTTGATGGCATCGCGGTCCGGCACGGCCGGCGATGATGCTATTTGCCTGTGCCTTGAACCCGTCAATGAGCCGGTATCGCATGCTGCCGCTAGCGCCGTAGCGCTAAATACGCCGGCCTTCCTGGTCGGCAGACAGAATGACTGTCGGCAAAGCAATGCCGTGCCGCTCATCGGCATCGATACCCGCGGGCTGATCGATACCTTGCATTTTTGCGGCGCCGGCGCGGTCTGTTTTGCCCGAGGCTTGAACGATACGCCTAAAATTGCCGCTTTGTTGTTACTGGCGCCCGGCTTCCATGCGCCGACAATTATCGGCGTTGTGGCGGTGGCGATGATGTTGGGCGGTTTATTGCATGCCCGGCGGGTAGCGGAAACCATGAGCCATAAAATTACTCGTATCAGTCACGACCAAGGCCTGTCGGCCAATCTGACCACCGCCGCGCTGGTGCTTTTTGCCAGCAATCTGGGTCTACCGGTATCGACCACTCATGTTTCGGTCGGCGCCTTGTTCGGCATCGGTTTGGCCGGTGGTCAGGCCAATGGCGGAACGATCGTGTCGATTCTGTGGTCGTGGCTATTGACGCTGCCCTGCGCGGCGCTATGCGCAGCCCTTATCTATTCCGCTACCAGCGGGTTTTAATATTTTCAGTTGACAGAGGATTTCATGGACACCAGTATCGAGATCAGCGAATCGGTTCGTCATTATTACGGCCAAGTGCTGCAATCCAGCAACGATCTGAAAACCAGCGCCTGTTGCACGATCGACGCGATGCCCGGTTATTTGAAAGCATTATTAGCCGGCTTGCATCCGGAAGTATTGGAACGCTTTTACGGCTGCGGTTCGCCGCTGCCGCCAGCCTTGCCTGGCAAAACCGTGCTGGACCTGGGCTGCGGCAGCGGCCGCGATTGCTATTTGCTATCGAAACTGGTCGGCCCGCAGGGGCGAGTGATAGGCGTGGATATGACGCCCGAGCAACTGGAAGTGGCGGTGCGACACCGCGCTTGGCACGCCGATCGATTCGGTTACTCCAATGTCGAATTTCTGCACGGCCATATCGAAAATCTGGCGGCCGTCGGCATCGCCGACAACAGCATCGATGTGGTGGTCTCCAACTGCGTGATCAATCTGTCGCCGGAAAAACCCAAGGTGCTGGCGGAAATCTTCCGGGTTTTGAAACCCGGCGGCGAGTTGTATTTTTCAGATGTGTTCGCCGACCGGCGGATTCCGGCCGAATTGCGCCAGGACCCTGTGTTGCTGGGCGAGTGTCTGGGCGGGGCCTTATATTGGGAAGACTTTAGAAGGATTTTGCAGAACCTGGGTTGCCCAGACGTGCGGGTTGTGAAACAAAACGCCATCAGCCTGGATGACCCGGAAGTGGCGGCCAAGATCGGCATGGTCAATTTCAAATCGGTGACGGTGCGCGCCTTCAAACTGGAGCTGGAAGACCGCTGCGAGGATTATGGCCAGGTGGCTTGCTATCTGGGCAGCATCGCCGAACATCCGCATGCCTTCGATCTGGACGACCATCATCATTTCGAAACCGGCCGGCCGCTGCGGGTGTGCGGCAATACCGCCGACATGCTGGCCGCCACCCGCTATGCCGAGCACTTTCAAGTATTGGGCGATCAATCCCGGCATTTCGGCTTGTTCGATTGTGCACCGGCGCCGCGCGGCGAAGCGGTGGCTGCCGAGGGTGCCTGCTGTTGAATTCGGTGGCGCACAGCACTGGCGACCGTTTGCGTGAACAAACCCTGGCCGCGCAACGACCGATACTGTTTCGCTATGCACTATTGCAATTACGCGACAGCACATTGGCCGACGACGCCGTGCAAGATACACTGCTGGCAGCCTTGCAATCACCATCGAATTTCAAAGGCAATTCCGGCTTGCGAACCTGGTTGATCGGTATTCTTAAGCATAAAATCGCCGATCACTGGCGACGACAGGGCCGGGAAACCACTATTTCCGCATTCGAGCCGGTGGATAGCCATGATGACGATGCAGATTTGGACATCGACGCGTTTTTTATCGGCGACGGTCACTGGAACGGCGGCCCAAAGGTCTGGTCCGACCCGGAAGCGGCGTTAAAGCAGCAGGAGTTCTGGGCAGTCTACGAGCTTTGCCATAACAATCTGCCGCCGAAACTGGCCAAAATCTTCATGTTGCGGGAGTTGGTTGGGCTGGCAGCCGAGGAAGTCTGTCAGGAAACCGGAATCAGCGAAGCCAATTACTGGGTTTGTATGCATCGGGCCCGATTGAGATTGCGCGAATGTCTGGAATTGCGTTGGTTCAATCATGCCAAATAAGGATAAACAACATGCGTAGTTGTCGAGAAATTACCGCCTTGGTGTCCCAGGCACTGGACAAACCATTGAGATTGACCGAACGTTTGGCGGTTGCTGTGCATCTGCTGATGTGTTCCCGCTGCCGCAACTTCCAATCCCAAACCCGGTTCATCCGCAAGGCCGCCCGCCGATATGTTGACGACTTGCCAACCCGGTTGGACAAAAAATCGTAAATTTTGGGAATCGGTGAGCAAACGAAAAGATCCGCCTATCTCCGATTAGCGCAATTCATTCAGCCAAGGAGAGTCACACAATGAGCTATTTGGTGTTTTATACCAATCCACAATCACGAGGGCGTATCGCCCACTGGATGCTGGAAGAGATCGGCGAACCGTATGAAACAGTTTGGCTGGAATTCGGACCCGCCATGAAAAGCGCCGAATATCTGGCCGTAAACCCGATGGGCAAGGTGCCGGCCCTGAAACACGGCGATGCTTTGGTCACGGAAACTGCCGCCATCTGTGCTTATCTGGCTGATCGTTTTCCGAAGGCAAACCTGATGCCTACGGCCAACCATCCAGCACGTGCCGACTATTTTCGCTGGCTGTTTTTCGCGGCGGGCCCGCTGGAACTGGCCGTTACCGCCAAGGCGCTGAGTTGGCAGGTGCCCGAGGGCAAGAGCGGTTTCGTCGGCTTTGGCAGTTACGACGCAACCATCGCCGCGGTCGAAAAAGCGCTGGTGCCCGGACCTTATATTTGCGGCGCGCAATTTACCGCAGCTGACGTGTATGTGGGTTCGCAGCTGGGCTGGGGCATGATGTTTGGCACCATCGAAAAACGTCCGCTGTTTGAAGACTATGTGGGGCGAGTTTACGCGCGGCCGGCAGCCCAGGAAGCCAGTCGCCTTAACGAAAATTATTTGCGTAGTCGCCAGCCCTGATCTGCCAGCCTTGTATCGAATGATAAGCGGCGATAGTGATATAGTGCAGCGCAATATAGCCATTCGCGAATTAATCACTAATCGCTCCGAACATTCACAGACTGCAAAAACCATGAAAAGCCTTCGCAACGACGCCCCGATTGGCGTATTTGACTCAGGTGTAGGAGGATTATCCGTTCTGCGCGCAATCCGCGACGAACTCCCCGCGGAAAGCTTGCTGTACGTGGCCGATTCCGGCTATGCGCCCTACGGCGACAGGGATGCGGGTTTTATCGCGGATCGGGCGACCAAGATTACCGAGCTTCTGCTCGAATATGGCGTTAAGACAGTGGTGGTCGCCTGCAACACGGCCACCGTGGTGGCTATCGAAAAACTTCGCTCATGGTGTCCGGTACCCGTGGTTGCCATGGAGCCGGCCATTAAACCGGCGGCACAACGCACCAGGTCCGGCGTGGTCGGCGTACTGGCCACCAGCCAGACACTGGCAAGCCCAAGCGTCGCCAGGCTCTGCGCAGCCCACGGTAAAAACATTGAAATTCTGTTACAGCCCTGCCCAGGATTGGTGGAGCAGGTCGAAAAAGCTGAATTGACCAGCGATACCAGCCGCGCCCTTCTGATCCGCTATATCTCGCCGCTGCTGGAAGCCGGAGCCGACACACTGGTGCTCGGCTGTACTCATTATCCATTTCTTAACAAACTCATTCGGGAGATCGCCGGCCCGGACGTTGCCATCGTCGACCCCGCCACCGCAGTGGCGAAGGAAGTGGCGCGGCGTCTTGGAGACCAGCGCGTATCCTCGCTTCGCAGCAGCCCGGCGGCGGCCAGATTTATCTCAAGTGCAGCGGCCGATGACGCGAGCGCCATCATATCGGCGTTGTGGGGCAACAGCGTGATCGTGCATGGCATCGAGCAGCATCGCTCGAACCAGGTCACCGCGCGCTAACCCACCATGATTCGCCTGTAGAGCAAAGCACGAAGGACCCGGATACTATTCGCCAGCCAAGATATGAGCATGTACGTCCCCAAACAATTCGAGGAACCGAGCGTTGAGACGATGCACGAACTGATCCGTGCGCAGCCCTTGTCCACATTGGTCACATTATCCTCGGACGGCTTGAACGCCAATCACATTCCGCTGCATTTATCCGAGTCGCCAGGGCCGTTTGGTACGCTGCGCGGCCATGTCGCCCGCGCTAATCCGGTGTTGGCTGACTTTACCGGTACGACCGAGACTCTGGCCATTTTCCATGGCCCCAATGCCTACATTAGCCCTTCTTGGTATGCGACCAAAAAACAAACCGGAAAAGTCGTGCCGACCTGGAACTACAGCGTGGTGCACGCCTATGGTTGCGTACGTGTCGTGGACGACACGCTCTGGTTGCGCGCGCAACTTGAGATGCTGACCAGGCATAACGAAGCGTCGTTTCCCGAGCCATGGGCGGTGGCCGATGCACCCGCCGAATTCACCGACAGTTTATTAGCGGCTATTGTCGGCGTGGAAATGGTCATCACCCGGCTAACCGGCAAATGGAAGGTGAGCCAGAATCAACCGCCGCAGAATCAGGCCAGCCTGATTGCCGGCTTGCAGGCCAGTGGTTTACAGTCTATGGCCGCCTTGGTGGAGACCGGCGCGAAACAGGCGCACTGATTGCGTTGAGCAATACCGCTAAGCGCTCTATCAAGCTGCTGGCTGGACTCGTGACGAACAGTTTTTGATTTATCAATTTACCCTGCCGATCTGAATCGCTTGGGATTCGGGAACGAACCCAATTCTAAATTGCCTGAAAGGTTTTCCAGGTTATCACGACCAACAGCCATAACCCATCACTGGAGGCGAACGTGACCAGCGCGACAGAATACGATTTATGCATCATCGGCGGTGGCGCGGCCGGCTTGGTGGTAGCCGCCGGCGCGGCGACGCTGGGCGCAAAAGTGGCATTGGTGGAAAAACGGGCGCTGGGTGGCGATTGTCTGTATTACGGCTGTGTGCCAAGCAAAACCTTGATTCACAGCGCCAAGGTGGCGCAAACCATGCGCGATGCCAACCGCTTCGGCATCGCCGCACACACGCCGGCCATCGATTTGTCGCTGGTGATGCAACGGGTGCAAAGTGTGATCGAACAGATCGAGCCTAACGACAGCCCGGAACGCTTTGCCGCATTGGGCGTGGAGGTAATTTTCGGTGCCGGTCAATTTGCCGGTGCCGATGAATTTGTCGTCAATGCTCGAACCTTGCGTGCCAGAAAATTTGTGATCGCCACCGGCACCCGCCCGGCGGTCCCCGCCTTGCCAGGCCTGGAAAATACGCCGTATTTGACCAACGAAACCTTGTTTGCCGTGAACGGGCCGATTCGGCATTTGCTGATTCTGGGCGGCGGGCCTATCGGTTGCGAAATGGCGCAAAGCTTGGCCAGACTCGGTAGTGGGGTGACATTGTTCGATCTGGCGCCCAGATTGCTGCCACGCGAGGACGAAGATGTCAGCGCGGTGATTCATCATCAGTTTAAACAGGACGGCATCGAGCTGCATCTAGGCATTCAAGTCCTGAAACTCGAACACGAGAATGGCGAAACCCGCGTGCTGCTGGAGCATCCCCAACACGGTCGATATTGGCTGAGCGGCAGTCATTTATTGATCGCAGCGGGCCGCAAGCCGAACCTGGAAAACCTGGGGCTGGAACAGGCGGGCGTCGCGCTGGAAAATGGCCGCTTAGTGCTGGATGCCCGGTTGCGCACCAGCAATAAAAACATTTATGCCTGCGGCGATGTCGCCGGCCCTTATTTGTTCACGCATATGGCCGAACACCAAGCCGGCGTGGTTTTGAGAAACGCGCTGTTTCATTGGCCGAGCAAGGTTCAGACCCGCAACATTCCCTGGTGTACTTATACCGATCCGGAACTGGCCCGCGTCGGGCTATCGGAAAGCGAAGCCTTACAGCAAGGCATCAAACATCGGGTCTATCGCTTTCCGTTCGCCGACATCGACCGGGCGGTGACGGCGGGCGAAACCGCCGGCCTGGCCAAGATCGTCACCACACCGCGCGGCAAACTGCTGGGTGCCTGCATCGTCGGCCCGCAAGCCGGAGAATTGATTGCCGAATATGTGTTGGCGATCAGCAAAGGCATGCAGGCCGCCGATTTGAGCAACACCATTCATATTTACCCGACGCTGGCGCAGATTAATCGCCGGGTTGCCGATCAACGGCTCAAAGAGTCGCTGACACCCAAGCGCAAGCAATGGCTTAAATGGATTTTCGGCTTGCGGGGATAAGCGTAGCGGCATCGATTCGGTGGGCGATAATCATCGGGCAGAACGAATGCCCACCGAACACGTCCAAACCGCATTCCCATTCATTCTAAGGAGAACGGACATGCAAAAACAACATCTACTCTGGCTGCTGGCGCTTGCCATAATCGCGTTTTTTTTGTTCGATGGCCACCGGCTATTAAGCTTGGATAATATCCGCGAACACCGGCAAGCGCTCACCGACTTTACCGGCCGGCATTACCTGGCCATGTTACTGGCTTGCGGACTCGTTTACACCCTGTCCACCGCCTTAAGCCTGCCGGGCGGCACGGCGTTATCGCTGTTGCTAGGCTTCCTGTTTGGGCGCTGGATCGGTACGCTATTGATCGTGATTGCCGCGACGCTGGGGGCGACAGCGATATTCTGGTTGGCGCGCTATTTATTCGCGGATTGGGCTAGACAGCGTTTGCAAGGGCACACGCTATCGCAAAAACTGCTGGCTGGTTTTCACGAAGACGCATTCAACTATCTGCTGTTCCTGCGCCTAGTGCCGCTGTTCCCGTTCTGGCTCGTGAATCTGGCGCCGGCATTCACCGCCATATCGCTACGCACCTATGTCGTAACCACCTTCATCGGCATCATGCCGGGCAGTTTCATCTTCGCCAATTTGGGTCAATCGCTGGGCAATATCGACAGGCTGGATCAGCTGTTTTCCTGGCAAGTGCTGCTGGCTTTGAGCTTGCTGGGCGGCTTGTCCTTGATCCCGGTGCTGTCGAAACATTTGCAGCCGCATCGGTTTGGCGATTAAGCCGGCAGTTTTAATGGGAATTTGACAGTGAAATTACTAATAATGCTCGGCTTAGCGTTATGGAGTGGTCAGCTATTGGCTGCAGACACTTTACCGATAGGCGAATTCAGCGCCCATCGTCTGGATGATTGGGAACAGAAAAGTTTTAAAGGCCAAACCCAATACCGCTTACAGAGCGTGGATGGCATCGTCGCGCTAAAAGCCGAAAGCCGGGCGGCCGGTTCCGGGATGTTCAAGGAGCGACGCATCTACCTGCAACAAACCCCGTTTCTGAACTGGTCCTGGCGTATCGATCAGCGTTTGAGCGGGCTGAACGAACAAAGCAAGGCCGGCGACGATTACGCTGCGCGCATTTATGTGGTGGTCAAGAGTAGTTGGGCATTCTGGCAAACCAAGGCCGTGAATTATGTCTGGGCCGGCAACACGGCAAAAGATACGGTATGGCCCAATGCTTTCGCCGGCGATCATGCAATGATGCTGGCGCTGCGCGGTGCGGAGGCACCGTTGCAGGTCTGGCTTCACGAAAAGCGGAATATCAGGGCCGATTTGCAAACCTTGTTTGGCGAAGACATCCGCCACATCGATGCGGTGGCATTGATGACCGATACCGACAACAGCAACGGTCAGGCTTTGGCCTATTATGGCGACATCTGGTTTTCTAAGGATTAAACATGCACGACACCCGTCCGTTTTTGGCCGACAGCGATTTCCCGGCCATCTTCCGCAAGCCGCTGGAAGTTCTGCAAGTCAATCTCGGTTATCTCTGTAACCTCAGTTGCGTGCACTGCCATGTCAATGCGGGGCCGAAGCGCACCGAGTCGATGAGCGCGGCCATTCTGGAGCAGGTCTTGGCTTTTGCCGAAACCGCCAAGATTCAAACCCTGGATTTGACCGGCGGCGCGCCGGAAATGCATCCGCAATTTCGCGCTCTGGTCGCGACAGCGCGCAGTAAGGGCATCAAAGTCATCGATCGTTGTAATCTGACGATTTTGGAAGAACCGGCTTACGCAGGGTTGGCGGAATTTCTAGCCGAACAGCAAGTGGAGATCGTTGCCTCGCTGCCCTGTTATTTACAGGAAAATGTCGATAAACAGCGCGGCAAGGGGGTCTTCCAGGATAGTCTGGCGGCGTTGCAACATTTGAACCGGCTGGGTTACGGCCGACCGGACAGCTCATTGCAGCTGAATCTGGTCTTTAACCCGCAGGATGCGGTATTGCCACCGGATCAAAACAATCTGGAACAGGCTTACAAAAAACATCTAAACCAGAATTACGACATTGTCTTTAACCGTTTGTTTGCCATCGCCAATATGCCAATCCAGCGTTTTGGCAGCACGCTGATCAGCCAGGGCCGATTTGATGCCTATCTGCAACTGCTCCGCAATAGCTTCCGGGTCGAAAACCTCGATGGCTTGATGTGTTTGAATACCATCAGCATCGATTGGCAAGGCTATGTCTACGACTGCGATTTTAATCAGATGCTAGCCATGCCCTTGGCCGCATGGTCATCTGCGCGGCCGCACATCGGCGACTTGAATGGGGCGACATTGGACGGCAAGGCGATTGCCACGGCCGCGCATTGCTACGGCTGTACCGCCGGCCAGGGCAGCAGTTGCGGTGGTGCTCTGGATGCGCATAGCCGATGAAGCCGGCGCTGAGCATTATCATTCCTGTCGTCAACGAGGCCGAACAACTCGCTGGTAAATTGCAAGTCTTACAGCCTTTAAGACCGCATTGCGAACTGTTACTGGTCGATGGCGGCAGCGACGACGATAGTCCATCCATCGCCAACCCCCTAGTGGATAAGGTCTTTCATAGCTCACGCGGCCGGGCCAGACAAATGAACGCCGGCGCAGCCCGGGCCGCGGCCGAGGTATTTTTGTTTCTGCACGCGGACACCCGACTGCCGGACAACGCCATCGAGCTGATATTAAAGGCGATAGACGCGGGCGGCATGTGGGGACGTTTCGATGTGCAATTCGATAGCCCTCAAGCCATTTTTAAATTGATTGCCTTCATGATGAACTGGCGTTCCAGGCTGACCGGCATCGCCACCGGCGATCAGGCCCTATTCATCACGCGCGGCGCCTTCCAGGCGGCAGGCGGTTTTCCGGAAATCGCGCTGATGGAAGATATTGCGATCAGCGCTGCGTTGAAAAAACTGGGTAAACCCTGCTGTCCAAAAGCGAAAGTCACCACCTCGGCACGGCGTTGGCAACAACATGGCGTCCTGAAGACTATCCTGTTGATGTGGGACTTGCGGTTACGCTACTTTTTCGGCGCCGACCCCAACCAGTTGGCGGCCAGTTATTATCGGAGACAATGATGGAAGCAATCGTCCGCTTTGCCGTGTTTCTGGGGATTTTTTTATTGATGGCGGCCTGGGAGCTTTACCGCCCGAAGCGCCGTTTAAGCCTGAGCCGACAACAACGATGGCCGGTCAATCTCGGTCTGGCGGTGCTGAATGTCGGAGTCATGCGCATTAGCATCGGCGCGGCGGCCTGGTTGGCGGCAAATTGGGCCGCCGAGCAACAGCTCGGTTTGTTCCATGCGTTGCCGGTTCCGCAGTGGCTATCAATAGCACTGAGCCTGTTGCTACTGGACCTGGCGATCTATGCCCAACACATCGCCGCGCATCGCTGGCGCTGGTTTTGGCGCTTGCATCAAGTACATCATAGCGATCTGGAATTCGATACCACCACCGCCGTACGCTTTCATCCCTTGGAAATCATGCTGTCGATGTTCTACAAAGTGGCGCTGGTGGTTTTGCTCGGCGCCGAGCCTGTGGCGGTGATTGCTTTCGAGGTTATTTTAAATGGCTGCGCCTTATTCAATCACGGCAATGTCGGGCTGCCGCCTGTGGTCGAGCGTTGGCTGCGCTTTGGACTGGTGACGCCGGACATGCACCGCATTCATCATTCCGCGCTGCGCCAGGAAACCGACAGTAACTACGGCTTCTCGCTATCTTGTTGGGACCGCTTGTTTAAAACCTATTGCCCGCAGGCGCAATCGCCGCAGACCGAGATGACGATAGGTTTATACGAGCTTCGCGACAACGCCGAGCTGGGATTGATGGGCTTGTTGGTATTGCCGTTTCGACGTCTACGCGACCGTTAAGCAACATGAGCGTTCTGTTTCCCGACTGCGTGCTGCTCATTTTTTGTAAAGCACCGCAACCAGGTCAAGTCAAAACCCGCTTGCAACCGGCGTTGACCGCCGAACAGGCCATGGCCGCGCATATGGTACTAACGCGCTTCACCCTGGATCGGGCCTTTCGGCAAGCCCTGTGCGACGTACGGTTATATTGTGCGCCGGATACTGAGCATGACTTTTTTCAACAATGCGCGGCAGATTACCCGCTGACCTTGCACTTGCAATCCGGCGCCGGTTTGGGCGAAAGAATGCATGCGGCTTTTGTCGAGGCATTGCGAGATTATCGGCATGCCGTATTGATAGGTTGCGATTGCCCCAGTCTGACCGGCGCAGATTTACAGCAGGCTTTTGAAGTGTTGAGCCACGGCGCTGATTTAGTGCTCGGACCTGCCGAAGATGGCGGCTATGTATTGATCGGCATGAACCAGCCTCAACCCGGATTATTTGCGAACATGCCATGGGGCAGTGATGCCGTGATGGCAGAAACCCGGCTTCGGTCAACAGCAGCCGGGCTTAAGCTGCATCAGCTTCCCAAACAATGGGATGTCGATACCGTTGAAGATTGGCGCAGATTTCAGACTCCTTGTCGATAAATTGCGTTGCGGTGTTTTGGCGAGTCAATGACTCAACTGCGTAAGCGGCAGCCTACGCGATCCAGGCAACCCCGCATTGTTTCTTTATAGCGATCAATAAATGTCATTTTTGCATTATTGTTAATAAATAAAATCTAGCATATAGTCTAAGTCCGTGAATTACTTCGGGAATCGAAAATGACTAACTTACAAAGAGACATTTTGACGGGCCTAACCTTTGTGACGGGCGTTATCGGCTTTATATCGGGTGAGTTTATTATTTCATCGGCATTATTTGCGGCGACTACCTTCGCCAGCAACATCAATGTGAACCGGAAAAACCACGACAACTGATTTTTTCCGCGCGTTTGGGTTGACCATTTGCAAGGCGCCGAGCCTTTTGAGCCGAGTGTTTTGCCAGCTAAAGCCAGATTATCCGCTTCGCTTGCGTAAGCAATGATTTACAATACCCGGATGCATGAAATCTATTTTGATCCAAGACTGTAGTAAATGGCAGACGCGAAGACTTACCTGAATGTACCCTACGCCGAAAAGGATGCGGCAAAAGCGCTCGGCGCACGCTGGGATGCTGCCAACAAGAAATGGTATGCTCCTGCCAATAAGGACATAGCGCTTTTTGGCAAATGGCAAACCGACGCAGTGGTTTTGGTCGCACCGTCTAAATCCCCACTTAAACCGGCGGCGCAAACGCCTTCCGGCAACGGCGAGGTTGGCGGGACCACCCGATCCAGCGATAAAAACTTCATCGCCTATGATGGCAACGAGCCACCATGGGATTAAACATCCGGCTTGTGCAAATCTTTGCGTTCGGCACCCGCCAATGCGCCCTCTAAAATACCTTGCCGGCTATGCGCCCAACATCACCGGGCAAGTGCACCGGCTTATCGATAGCGATAAACTGGCTGCGGTACTGCTGAAAAAATACCCTTCGCCTCATGACATAAAGACCGATAAAGCACTTTACCTTTATGTGATGGACCTTAAAAATCAATTTCTGCGTCAATCCAATCCGCTCAGCAAAGTCGTTTACGACGACAAAATCGATGTGTTGCATCAGGCCTTGGGATTACATTCGATTGTATCCAGGGTTCAGGGCAGCAATTTAAAATCGAAAAATGAAATCCGCATCGGATCGATCTTTAAAATTGCGCCAGCCGAATTCTTAAAAATGATCGTCGTGCACGAACTGGCGCATTTGCGGGAGAAACAGCACAACAAGGCCTTTTATAAACTATGCGAGCACATGGAGCCGGATTACCACCAATTGGAGTTCGATATGCGGCTTTATCTGACTTACCTTGATTTGGGCGGAACGCTTTATTAGGCCGATGCCGACTGAAAACCTGGCCTGCGCCAGCCTTATCAGCAATTTCCCCAAAAATTGAATACGCGGTTTTATATTGCTTGATTTTGCCCGGCGATAGTTCGACTATGACGTCAGAATTTACTTACTTTCTTACAGCCATTTTTATGGGAGAACACCATGCATGTCGCAGAGTTGATGACTACCAAAGTATTTACCGTGGAGCCACACGATCTGATCGATCGGGTGTTTTTTTTAATTCATTACGAGAAAATTCGTCATCTACCCGTGGTCGAAAAGGGCAAACTGGTCGGTATCGTCTCCGATCGTGATTTGTACAAGGCCTTGGGACCCAAAAGCAATTCCAACGCGGTGGAGACCAGTAAGGACAACACGCAACTGCATGTCGTCTCGCAAAAAGTCGTCCATATCATGCATCGCGGCGTTTACACCGTCACCCCGGAAACGCCCGCATCGGAAGCGGCGGCGATGATGGCCGAACATCGGGTCGGTGCGCTACCCGTGGTGGAAAAGGACAAATTGGTAGGTATTTTGTCAGCCACCGATATCCTCAGGGTATTTGCCAAGTTGGAACGCGCACACGAAAATTTGGAAAAACAGATCAAAGAAGGCGCCGCACACGGCTAAAGGCCGACCTTAAATCGATCGCTACCATCAACCAGTTCGACGCGATCGTTTTGTTGATCGGAACAAATAAATTCAAAACCGATGCCGCCGGCTTATTGCCCATGTTAAAGGACGATAAGCCGGCGTTGTAGTCGGTTTCGGGGGTTAACTATCGCCGACAACGCCGGCGAATCGATCAAGCTCATCAAGCTCCGCGCCACCGATGTCGAAGGCGAGGCGAGCTATCAAATCGCCGTTCATGCCGATAAAAGCGCCGAACGTTTCCGGGTTTAATTTTTCGAAACTCGAGATCGGGTCGGTAGCCACCATTGCCCGGCGCTTATAGACCGGAAGAATCCCGTAGGGCACAATAAAGCCTATATAGAAAACTTATTGCCTCCTTTCCCATATCGGCAGCAAACAGACTGATGATCAAAAAAATCGATGTTTCCGAGCTTTGCCCCGACATGTACATCCATGACCTCAATTGCGGCTGGATGGAACACACGTTTTTGCGCAACAGTTTTTTGGTGAAAAATAGCAGCGAGATCGAAAAAATAATCGCTGCCGGCATACGCTACGTTTACATCGATACCAGTCGCGGACTGGATATGCCGGAAGCGCTCA
The DNA here is from genome assembly GCF_030490285.1 of Methylomonas montana. Taxonomy (NCBI): domain Bacteria; kingdom Pseudomonadati; phylum Pseudomonadota; class Gammaproteobacteria; order Methylococcales; family Methylococcaceae; genus Methylomonas; species Methylomonas montana. Next base: position 4,350,042 of record NZ_CP129884.1, read on the forward strand.
GCGCCGAAGAAGTGCATCAACAGTTGGAAGCCAAAATGCAGAGCCTGGGCCAAAGCCTGACACCCACCGCTCCGAAACAGGTGGCCATGCCGGAAGAGCTGGTCAAGGCCCGGCGCATCTTTAGCGAAGCCAGCGCCATCGTGAATACCGTTCTGCTCGATTGCCGGATGGGCAAACAAGTCGAAGTAGAAAAACTGGAACCCATCATTGCCTCCATTACCGGCTCGATTTTTCGTAACCCCGACGCCATCGTCAGCCTGCTGAAAATCAAACAGGCCGACAAATATACGTTTCAGCATTCGGTTGCGGTCAGCACGCTGTTGATTAGTTTCTGTCGGGCGATGGAGATCGATCGAGCCAGCATCGAACTGGTCGGCATAGGCGGATTGTTGCACGACATCGGCAAAATGAAAGTGCCGGAGCAGATTTTGAACAAACCCGGCAAGCTCAGCGAAACCGAGTTCGCCATCATGAAAAAGCATGTCGATTACGGTTGCACGCTTTTGGAAAATACCCCCGACTTATCGCCGATTTCGATCAGCATCGCCGCCGAACATCACGAGCGGCATGACGGCAGCGGCTATCCTTTGGGAATCAAAGGGGACGCCATCAGCCTCTATGGCCAGATGGCCGCTATCGTCGATGTTTATGATGCACTGACCTCCAATCGCGTTTATCACAGCGGCATGGAGCCAACGGAAGTGCTAAAGAAGATGCTGGAATGGAGCGAACATCACTTCAATACGCCGCTGGTCCACCATTTCATCCGCACCATCGGCATTTATCCGGTCGGCACCCTGGTGCGTCTGGAAAGCGGTTATTTGGCGGTCGTGGTCGAGCAAAATCATGATGATTTGCTGCACCCCAAAGTCAGGTTGATCTTCAACAGCAAGACGCATAGCTACATTCCGCCTCGGGATTGCGACTTATCCAAAGCCGACGGCATAGACCGAATCGTCACATTTGAAGCGCCCTCGCGCTGGCGTATCGATCCGGCTCGGCATCTTTTAGTCTGAACGATCCGAATATTGGCTACAGTCGATAACCAATATCCCTACTCGACGGTTAAAGCCATCAGTCTCACTTTTTTATGTACCGGATCGGTCCAAGCCACATAGGCTTCTTTTCCCACGCGGACCATGCCCAGATATTTGCTGGGCCATTTCGGAAAGCCCCCTCGATAAACCGTGGTTTGCCGGCTAACCAAACCGCTTTTTGTCACCTTGGCAACCCGTAGCTCATCTTCTGGCCCATTGCGGCCGCGCCAGCTGACCAGAGCGGAACCGTCGTCCAGCATCAGAGCATTCGCATAACCGCTGGCATTGGCATCCAGTTCGATAGGCAGCTCAAAATGCGCGCCGCCGTCGTTGGAGAAAGCCGTTTTTACCCGACCTTTGCCGTCAGCGGCGGTAAACCAGGCGACGACTGTGCCGTGCGTCGCCATATCGACGGACTGCCCGTTACTGGGACAGCCGCCGATCACCCAGCCGTCGGCATGAACGCCGGCGATTCGCGGATTGCCGGCTGCTTGCCAGCGCACCGCGCTGATGTCACGGATTTCGCCGGCGGCATGGTCGCGATAGACCGTCACCAGCTGTTCGCCCTGCGCGTCGGTAAAGCTGCGGCAGCAGGAGCAGACATCGTTATCCAGAATAATCTCCGGGCTGGCGCGCCAGTTTTTGTCGACCACGGTCGCCATTAATTGGAATCGGTTGTCTTGTTTGTGCTCGGGACCATGGCCGGCGTTGCGCATGTCGGTCCAGACCAATGCTATCCTGGTATCCGGCAGGGCGGCCAAAGACATTTGTGCGTCGTAGATGCGCGCGGCATCGGCGTAGGGTTTTAATGGCGTACTCCAAGTTAGGCCGCCGTCGATCGATCTGGCCAGATAGATGTCCGCCGCGTAGCGGTCCGGCGCATCCTTGATATACGGCATCCAGGCCGCCGCCAGGCTGCCGTCGCTGAGCCCCAGCACCACCGGCGGATCGGCCAACTTACCGTCCACCTTGACCACGGTTAACGGCAGCGACCAGCCCTGTTTTTCCAGAATGGTGAACTTGGCGGTACTGGTTTCACCGTCGGCTTCCACCCAACTGACGATTAACTGCCCGTCTGCTGTTTGCGCGAGATGGTGTTGCTGGCTGATGCCGGTGGTCGGTAAGGATAATTCTCGCGCCGAAAACGGATGCGGCGGCTTGGCAAATGAAGCCTGGCCGTGCAAGCCGCATAGAAAAAGTCCGGCGACAAGTTTGGATAAAATTCCGATATTATTCATCGATTGACCTTGGGTCGGGTGAAAAAACTCATCTGATAATTTGGCTTAACAGTAATGCGGTTATGGATGGAAATGCCTGCCCCCAGTCGGGATGAGGGCAGGCTGCTATGCCGATTAGTATTCCACCCGAATCGAGCCTATCGCCGTGACCGGTGCGCCGGGATAGACACCCAAGGCCGGGGCAACGTTGGAATCGGGATCGGTGGATTCGTAGTAGCGTTTATCCAGCAGATTGCGAATATTGAATTGCGCGGTGACCCGCGATCCACCGACTTTCTGCTTGTAAGCCACGAAGGCATCCATCCTGACATAACCCGGCATCTGAAAGGTATTGGTGTTATCCCCCTCGCGCGCGCCGGCGGCAACGCCACCAACGCCTGCGCTGAAACCATCCCGAGCCGCATAGCCGTTCATGTCGTACTTGAGCCATAGGCTGCCGGAATGCTCCGGCACGTTGTTCAGGCGATTGCCTTGGGTGCCGCCGCTGTAATCCTTGATGATGCGCGCGTCGGTAAAGGCATAGCTGCCGATCAGGCTGAAATGGTTGCTGAGATAGCCGGTCATATCCAGCTCTATGCCCTGGCTGCGTTGCAGGTTGGCGATTTTGTCGAAAGGATCGGCTGTACTCAGATCGTTGACCAGAATGTTGTCCTTGCTCAAATGATAATAGGCCAAGGTAGCCAGCAGCCGCTGATCGAACAACTGGGTCTTGATGCCCGCCTCGAATTGCTCGCCAATTTGCGGATCGAAGGTCTTACCATCGGCGGATGGCGCATTGTTGGCGCCGAACGAGGTAGTCCAGTTGCCGTACAGGCTCAGTTCATCCATCGCTTCGTAGAGTATTCCCACTTTCGGACTGAAACCTTGATCTTCCTTTTTGAACTCGTTCACTCGCCCGGCGGCGTCGGAAAAATTAAAGCCATTACCGCGGCCGGTTTCGGTCCAGTCGTAACGGCCGCCGCCCATGATGTGTAACTTGTCCCAGAAAGTGGTTTGGTCTTGAAAATAAACCCCATACCAGCTGTTGAAGAGCTTGGCGCGATTGCCAATCCCGCCGTTGGCAGGCGAGCCGAAGGTATTGGAAGTCAGCAATGAATTATCGAACGCGGCCCGCGAAATGCCGTAGCTGGGATATGGGTTATAAATATTGATTGCCAGAGCAGGGTCGGCTTCCTTCCATTTGCCGTTGCCGCCATAGGAGTCGAAGCTGCGGTAATAATCAAAGCCAAGCAGCACATCATGCTTGAGGTCGCCGGTGCGAAATTTGCCGGTGAGGTCCAGGTTGGTCGCGTAATGCTCCTGCTCGCTGGTTTGTTGAAAGATATTGCGCTGCATCAGTCCGGTGGTTTGATTCAACGCCGCAGCGGCATTGAACGCTGGCGCCGGATTGACGAACGTGGTCGTACCGTCCGATAGGCTGGCCAGGAAGCGGTTGTGTATCGCCCAGTCGTCATTGAAGCGATGATTGATTTCGGAACCGATTTTGACGCTGGATTGTTCGCCGAGCGGCGTGTTCGGATCGCCCAGATTGCGGCTGATTGGAATCGCCGCGGGACGGTTACCGATGAAGGGGATGCCAAAATCGGCCGGCGCGGTTTTTTCGGTGCCTTCGATATCGATCGTTACGTCGGTGGCAGCGCTGGGCAGCCAGGTAATGCTGGGGTTGAATACCATCCGGTCCACGGATACGAAATCCCGGAACGAATCATTGCTTTGATAGGCGCCGGAAAAACGGTATACCAAGGATTTGTCGTCGGTCAGCGGACCGCCGGCATCCCATTGCGTGCGGTACAAATCGTAAGAACCGAACTGCTGCTCCAGAGAATAGTAAGGCGTATCCAGACCTTTTTTGGTGGTGAGGCTGATCAGGCCGCCCGGCTCGGTGCGGCCGTAAAGCTGTGCAGGACCCTTGAGCACTTCGATGTTTTCCAGATTGGCCGAGTCCAGGTCGCCGAAAGTACCTTCGCTCATCAACAAGCCGTTTCGATAAATATTACCGGTTCTGAAGCCGCGAACGATATAGCCGACGCTGCTGCCCAGCGAAGGTTGGGCCCGCACGCCGCTGACGTTTTCCAAGGCATCCTTGACCCGCGAGGATTTCTGATCATCCATCACGGCTCTTGCTATGACCTGAATCGAAGTTGGGGTTTCGATGATGGGCGTATTGGTCTTGGTGGCGGCAAACGCCTTGGTCGTCGCATAGTCCTTGCTGTAAGGGTCAGCGGCATCACTGTACGCGCGATCGCCGGACACGGTTACCGCCGACAGCGTTGAGACATCGGCTTGCGAGTCAGGCGATTTTTGCAATGTTATCGTGCCGTTTGCCGTGGTACGGGTGACGATTCCCGTGCCAATCAACAGCTTTTGCAAGGCTTGCTGTGTGGTGTATTGGCCGGAAACGCCCGGCGATTTAAGGCCGGCCGTCAGGTCGGCCGGATAGCTGAGTTGGATATTGGCGGTATCGGCATAGGCATTCAGCGCGCTGCCCAGCGCTTGCGGCGGGATATTGAAGGCGATGTTTTGCTCGGCGGCGATCACGATGGGCGTACCGAGCGCCGAGATCATAGCCACCGACAAAGGGCAGAGCTTGATGGACATATGCCGGTTGCCGATAGAGGTTTTGCGGGATGAACGAGGTGCCATTAACTTCTCCATTGCTGATATGAAACGTGTCCCTAAACCTTGGGGTTGCAATGGAGACGGGCGACTAGAATTTTTCCTCAGCTTGGACGGAAATTTTTTTATTTGATCGAATTGGCAATGGGCGTGATGGTTATAAAATCGTAGCGATTTTTGGATAAATCAACTTATCACCACCAGCCATGGTGTGATCTTATAAATTCGGATCGGCAAGGTTTGTTGCAGCGACTCCAGCGCCTTGTCGGTATCGGCGATATCGAAACGGCCGCTGATTTTCAGGTTTTTTAAAGATTCATTCTTGATCAGCACACTCCCGCGCCGATAACGACCAAGCTCGGCAACGACTTCGCTTAGCGGCGTATTGTCGAATAAGGCATTGCCTTTCATCCAGGCCGTGGCGCTGTTAAACGACACTTGACGTACTTCGCTGCTGCGCTCGGCATCGACGGTGATGCTGTCATTGGCGTTCAATATCGCCGGATTTTGCCGGTTGCGGCTGACTTCCACCATGCCGCTAACGACCGTGACGCTGTCGCTGCCGGCATCTTCCCTGACGACAAACCGAGTGCCAAGCACCTTGGTATTGCTGTAATGCCCTTCCACCAGAAACGGATGCTGAACATCGCGTTGCACCTCGAAGAAGGCTTCGCCGTGCGTCAGCTGAATCTGGCGTAGACCGTTGCGTAAATTGACGTTGATGGCGCTGGCCGAATTCAGCGTCACCTGGCTGCCATCCGCCAAATGTACGGTCTTGATCTCTCCGACGCCGGTGCAGTAATCGGTCTGCCAGCAGTCTAAGGTCGGCCGATAAACGACAGCAATCAGTACGATACAGGCCGCAATGGCCAGCAACGGTTTCACGATACGCCGGCTACGGGAATACCGCCCTGGCAGCACGGCTTGGGTCTGCGGTGACAATCCGGTCGCGGCGAGTGTCTGGCTAAAATAGATGTCATCCCAAAAGGCGGCGGTGTCATCATAGGCCGGACGATGCGCCGGATTGGCCAGACACCAAACCTGAAACTGCCTGCGTTCCGCCGCCGTTACCGTATCGGCGCGCAGGCGCACAAACCAGGTCATGGCTTGTTCGGCAATGGCGTCCGGGTCGGTTGACGCAGATGAAGAGGCGTTTTCAGTCATGGGGCATTATAAATCGGCAACCGCGCAAAACGGCGGGAATATCGATAAGACGTTTAATGCCCTAAAACACCTCAGTTAGACTGATAAGGACGGCTAGAATGCTCGCCTAAGCGATTGCGGCAATGCATCAAACCCTTGACGATGTGTTTTTCCACCGCGCTTTCGGAAATATCCAGTAGCCGCGCCACCTCCCGATAGCTCATGCCGCGAATCTTGTGGAGAATAAAGATGTCGCGGCTGCGCGGCGATAACTCGTCTATGGCCTGATAGAGTAACGTTCGCCATTGTTGGTCGGCTATCTCGCTTTCCGCGCCTGCATGTTCGGGTTCTTCGTCCAGTTGCGCGACCTGCTGGTGGCGTTCGACGATTTTATGGTGACGTAGATGATCTAGCGCCAGGTTGCTGGCGGTGCGGTATAAGAAGCCGCGCGGATGCTCGATACCAATCGCGGCGCTACGCGTCAGGATGATGTAACTTTCCTGAACCAGATCCTGCGCGGTTTCCGGACATTTGACGATGCGTAGCAAATGATGCAATAACGCCTTGTGGTGCATCTGATACAGCGTACTAATATCCAGGCTCATGCTGCGCGCTTGCTCTATTGCCGTGTGTTGGGAACTAAAAACACAGCCAGATTCATGCCAGCCAAAAGCTTACTTCCTCGCCTAAACCCTGTTCGCGACTGAAAGCCCTGCGGTCCAGGCCGGCGACGCCCCCCTGGCGATAACTATCACGCTTTCAATCCGCACCGAACGCCAACCTGCCGCATTTCATGGCTACGGAAAATAGGCGATATGACGCATTCAATACGGCATATCGCCTAACTTTTCATCGCGACGCTTGCCTACATACCGCTCTAGGTCTGCTCCAAAACCGATAACGACTGCCGTACAGAGTGGCGTTGGCTTGCTGGTCTGCAATTTGCTGAAGAGTCGATTCTTGAATGTCTTTATTCCCGCGGATGACCACCACCGGCAAACACCATTTGTTGACAGCTTTTTTAAGTCATCAACACGAACTGCTGCAATTTTTGACTTATAAAGTCAGTTGCGCGGAAACGGCCGCCGATTTGATTCAAGAGACTTATCTGCGCGTGGCCCGCCACCCCGGCGATGGCGAGATCGTCAACCTGCGCGCCTTCGTGTTCCGGATTGCCGATAATCTAGCTTTGGATCATTTACGCAGCATGACCCGACGCGATAAGCGCGACGGCGGCTCGCTCAGCGAGGAAATTGTTTGTCAGCAAGCGGAACCCGACCGCATCCTGGCCGGGCAACAACAAATGGAATTGTTCGAAAACTTTATATACGCGTTACCGCCGCAGTGCCGCACCGTGTTTTTGCTATGTCGAGTGGACGGCAAAAGTTACTCGGAAATTGCCGCCGAGTTGAATATTTCACCGCGCACGGTGGAAAGTCACATGCACAAGGCCTTGAAACTGCTGAAACAACGCATCGAATTGTGTTGATTCACCCCCTATGAATCATCTTACCCAGCTGTTTAAAACGTGGCATCATGGCTGCTCGCGCTTAATGGTTTGATCTTTTTTCATGTCCCAGCAGCAGCCCAGCCCAACATCATCCACGTCGGTTTCCGATCAGGCCAGCGCCTGGTTTGTCCGCTTGCAGGCCGACGATGTCAGCCATGCAGAGCGCAGTCATTTTCAGGCTTGGTATCGGGCTGATCCGCAAAACGCCAATGCCTATGAGAGCACTCGCAAATTGTGGAGTGTGTTGCAATTGCCGGCCGAGCGGGTGCAGGAACGTTTAAAGACCGAAACGCCGGCATCCACCGATCCGAAAGGGAACGATCTTGCGAAACTGAACCCAGAACCAAATCCTCTCTTTCCTCATCGTTTAAAACCCGCGCTTACCCATCAAGCCAAATGCTCGGCCAGCAGGCGAGGACGATTTACCCGGCGTATTGCGACCCTAGCCTGTCTGAGTTTATTGTGGCTATCGATAACCTGGTATTTACCGGCACAGTTGCAAAATTGGCAAAGCGATTACCATACCGCTCCCGGCCAGCAACTTAAGGTCAGCCTGGCAGACGGCTCGCGGTTGACACTAAATACCGATACTGCTTTGGTGATTTCTTTTACCCCCCAGCAGCGCCGTATCGAATTGCTACGCGGCGAAGCGTATTTCGAGGTGGCCTCCAACAAGGCCCGGCCTTTTATCGTCGACGGTGGCCGCGCCGACGCTCGCGCCGTGGGCACCGCGTTCAGCGTGGCAAAACGGGCTGACGATTTACGGGTTTCGGTCAATGAAGGCACGGTTGAAGTGAGTGCAGACAGCGCATCGACATTGGTAAATGCCGGTCGGCAAGTCGATTACCGGGATGGCCAAATTCAGGCCGTACATAAAGTCGATAGCGACGATGCCTTCGCCTGGCGTCGCGGCCAGGTCGTTTTCGCGCGTCAGCCATTGGCTGAAGTGCTTGCGGAAGTCAATCGCTATCGCAATGGCCGTATCGTCGCCGTCAAACCGGTCCTGGCGGAACGCATCGTCAGCGGTGTGTTCAACATCGGCGATGCCGATGCCGTGGTGGATGCGCTGAAAGCCACGCTGCATGCGCAAACAGTCAACGTGCCGGGCGGCTTGGTGTTGTTGTATTGAGTGAGATGCTCGAATAAAGACGAAAGCTGAAATTTCGCCTTTCGCCTTTCGCCTTTCGCCTTTCGCCTTTCGCCTTTCGCCTTTCGCCTTTCGCCTAAAATTATTTTCCTTGCCGCTAAGGGTAAGCTCAGGACCGCATCGTCTTGGTTGATGACACTGTTCATCAATCAAGGAGAATGACCGATGCATTTCCCGATCACAGGCCGTTTAATGCTGCTGGCGGCCGCCGGCTTGCTGGCTCCCGCGATTACCCTCGCGGGCGAGCAGGCTACCATCACTTTCAACATTCCCGCTCAATCGTTGGCCGGCGCGCTGACCCGCTTCTCCGCCACCACCGGCTTGCAGGTATTGTACGAAAGCGACATCGACGAACAAATTCAAACGCCCGAACTGAAAGGCAGTTACACGGCGGAACAGGCTTTGCGAAAACTACTGCATGGCTCCGGCTTGAATTACCGTTACAGCAATGACAAGACAGTGACACTGGAAAAAGCGCCTGATATCGGGCCGCAATCCGGCGCTACCACGTTACCGGCTATGACGGTGATCGGACAAACCGTTGGTGTAGATAGCCCCAGCTTAACCACGCCATCCATTCAAGAATCACAAGCCAAACTGAATCGTGTGTCCGGTGGAACGACGGTGATTAATGGCGAACGGATCACGGAAGGCGCGCCATTGTCGGTCAGCGATGCCTTGGCGACGGCGCCGGGTGTTTATGTGGGCGATATTAGCGCTGGTGCGACCGGCGGATCGCGCATCTCCATCCGCGGTTCGGACGGCAATTCCGATATTTCGCCGATTCGCGGGATCAAAGTCCTGCGCAACGGCATGCCGTTTACCCACGCCAACGGCACTTTCGATGTCGAGGCGCTCAATCTTTACGCCATCGATCATATAGAGGTTTATCGCGGTGCCAATGCCTTGGAATATGGCGGCAGCAATCTAGGCGGCGCCATCAATTACATCACGCCGACCGGATATACCGCCGATCCGCTGAAAATCGGGATTGTCGGGGGGACTAACGATTATTACCGCCCGTATTTCAGCGGCGGCAAAGCGTTTGAAAACGGCCTGGATGTTTTCGGCACGTTTTCCTACGTCAATACCGATACGCCCCGGGAAAACAATCATCAAGAGCAGTTTTTGGGACATGGCAATATCGGCTATCGCTGGAACGAAAATCACGAAACCCGTTTGTATTTCGATGCGCAAAACCATAATTTTTTATGGCCGGCATCGCTGAGCAAGCGGCAAATCGACCAAAATCCGCAACAAAACGCCAACGATTGGTCCCTGCCTAACGGCTTTTCATCCTACCGCTTCGATCTGAAACATTCGGTAAAATTGAATGGCGGCGACCGCTTCGATATCGGCACTTATTATTCGATCAATAACTATCGTTACGACTATACCGATAGCGGCAATCATGACCAGTGGCAGGATGTCGGCTTCAATTGGCGGCATGAACTCAACGGTCAATTATTGGGTTTAAAAAACCGGGTGATATGGGGTGGTCTAACCCAATGGCAATTTATCAACGATAAAAACTACGGCGTCGTTGGCAGGCAGCTTGGACCGTTGTTGACGGCGGAGCGCGACCGCTGGCTGAATGTCGAAGCTTTTATGGAAGATCAATTGAGTTTGACCGACGCGTTTACCTTGATAGCCGGCATTCAATTAAATTATCGCGACGTGAATTACGAGCGTTACGAGGGCTATGTAGCCAGTGCCGCCAGACCCAGCAATCAGGCCAATCAAGATTTTTTCACAGCCAATCCTAAACTGGGCTTTACCTGGCAAGCCACCGACGAAGCGCAAATTTACGGCAATGTCAGCCGCAGCTCCGAACCGCCAAAAATGGCCGATCTTGCCAATATTTATCTCCAACCCGAGAGAAATCTGCAAACCGCCAGCACCGTGGAAATCGGCACGCGCGGGCAAGCCCAGCGCTTGAAATGGGACTTGGCTTTTTACCAGGCATGGGTCAACAACGAGTACTTGATTGTTTCCAATCCCAGAAATCCAACGGCGTTTTCCTCCACCAACGCTGATAGTACGACGCTGCATCGCGGTGTCGAACTCGGCTTGGAAACCACTTTGCCGCTAAATCTGGTGGCATCCGGCGACAACCTGCGACTCAGCGGAAACTACACATGGAATGATTTTACGTTTGACAACGACCCCGCGCTTGGCAATAACCGCTTGCCCGGCATACCTAAGCACAATGCCTTCGTCGAAGCGCTTTACCAGCATCCCAGCGGCTTTTACATCGGCCCCAACGCCCGCATCGTCAGTTCCAATTATGCGGACTTCGCCAACACCCTGGCCGCCAAGCCCTATGCATTGTTGGGTGCGCGGATGGGATGGGACGACGGCAAACATTGGAAGTTGTTCGTCGATGGCAGAAATTTGACCGACGAACATTATGCGTCCTCGGTTTGGGTACTAGGCAATGCTGGCGGCGCCGATTTGGAGCAGTTCAATCCCGGCGCAACCCGCTCGGTGTTTGGTGGCGTGGAATACCGATTCTGATATTTTCTTAGTCATTGGCTTGGATAGGTGCCGTAGCCGCTGAAACGGCCACGTCGCCTATCTTCTGGGTTGCGGAGCATTACGACTCCAGCCACCAACTTGCCTGCGAGATACCAAGCCGGGATGGGAAGTTTCTATTTTGAAGCAGGAACTGGTGTGGCATATCTCATAATCAACTGCGTGATATGCCTTATTTTTTGCGCCGAGCCTGCTTGCCAAATTGACCTCCACGTCATGCGCCTTTGGCCAAACCTATGCTTGCCAAGCAATGGCATCGGATTTGCTGTTAGATGACGATCGCAACCATAGGCGTTTGGCCAGTGTTCAAATTTTCCCCGGATTTTGCCACAGACTTGATACAGCAGCATCGCGACGAATTGCTGGGCTTTTTAGTGCATCGCGTCAACTGCCCGGAGACCGCCGCCGACATTCTGCAGGATGCTTTTTTCAGGCTCACGCAGTTCGAATCGGAAAACCGCATTAATAACCCTCGCGCATTTCTGTACAAGGTGGCCGGCAACCTGGCGATCGATCATCTGCGCAAAACCAAGCGCGAGCAGGAAAGATATGCCGACGAGGAGGAACTGTTCGACCATGCCGACGCCACGCCCGGCGTAGAACGGCAACTCTACAGCCAGCAACAGCTTGCTCATCTGAAACAGGCCATCTCGGAATTGCCACCGCGTTGCCGGGAAGTGTTCATCCTGCACAAATTCAAACACTATTCCTATTCGCAGATCATGCGCAAGCTGGGCATCGCCGAAAATACCGTGCTCAAGCATATCGTCAAGGCCCTGGAACATTGCCGGCGGCGCATGCTGGAACTGGAAAACGCCAATGACCACCAGGCGTAATCCGGCTGGCCGTATGCCCGACAATCGTTCACAATACCTTAGGCCAAACTTGGAATGGATATTAAGACAGGGCTGCAACGTCTCATCGTAAAACCCGCGTGATCAACTCCATATCCGATACCCCACAACATCAGGCCGAACAGCAAGCCATCCTTTGGCAGGCAAAGTTAAGCTCCGATCTGCTCAGCGACCGACAGCGCCGCGAGTTTGAGGATTGGCTGGCCGAATGCCCGGAAAATGCCGCGGCCTGGCAGGCGGTCAATAGCTTCTGGACCGGCCTGGATGGCCTGACGCTGGCGGATATCGGCGCCGAATCGGGCGAAGTGCTGGCGTTTAGCCGAGCCAATGCATCCAAACCGCCACGACGCACATTCAAGACCGGCTTGGCGCTGGCCGCATCGTTGTTGCTGACGCTGAGCATCGCTTACCAACAACTGGATTTTTATCTGGCCGACTATCGCAGCGCCACCGGCCAACAACGGCAAATCGCCTTGGCCGACGGCTCGACCGTATTGCTGAATACCGCCAGCGCGGTATCGGTGGATTTTTCCGAACAGCAGCGGTTGCTTACCTTGCATCGAGGCGAGGCCTTTTTTAAGGTGGCCGCCGACAGCAAGCGGCCGTTCGTGGTGAAAACCGACGCCGGCGAGGTGCGAGCCTTGGGCACCGCATTCGACGTTAAACTGCAGGATCAGCAAGCCAGCGTCACGGTGTTCGAACACGCCGTCAAAGTCACCAGCGCCAGCGGCGAGATCAAGGAAAGACTGGCGGAAGCCGAGCAACTGCAGTTCAGCGCCGATGGCATCAGCCCCCCGACCCACGTCAACCTACAACGCGCCGCCGCCTGGCACCAGCAGCGCATGGTGTTTCAGGACAAACCGCTGGCGGAAATCGTCGCCGAGCTGAATCGCTACCACCCCGGCAAAATCGTCATGGTAGGCGATGCGCTCAAAAACCTGCCGATCACCGGTGTATTCGGCATCGCCGATACCGACGTCGCACTGCAATCCATCGAACAAAGTTTGCCGGTTAAGGTTAGAAAAATCACCGACCATCTGGTGCTGCTGTCGGCGAAATAAATTGTGCCTTTAACAGATGCTAGGGGTCGAAAGGACAAAAGCCTTCCGAGCCGTGCGGGCGGTTCTCCCACACACAGCTCGCCGTCGGTGGTTTTCTCATTTCACCAACACATGGTTCATCCCGACAAAAAAATTCACCGTATTGAAAATTTTTTTCAAGCGGAAATAGACTGTTAGCCTCCCAACGATTGATGAAACTCGATAAGGTGATGTGCTATAGGAAATGGGGACGCATCGGTCTCGATTTGTGCGCGTCACTTACGGCATTGCCGCCATATACACCCCTCTCTTCGGGCTCATGTATCGTTGGACAAAGCGCTGGCTTGACACACCCAGGTTAGTTTCTATACTGATGCGCAAACTGGATATACAGGCAAATAATCCTAGTTTAGTAGCTAAGTATCAAGCTGTGTGGGCCCAATCATTCGATAGGTGTTCCACTGTCTTCATACCTCATCCATCACGCGGAGAAACACAATGAAACCAGAAGAGTACAACCCCAAAGCAAGAGAGGCCTTCGGCAAGTCATTAATTGACGTTGGGGTCGGAATATTCAAGGGAATCATGCTTCTGTTCACTATCGCGCCGATGACGTTCCTGCTGAAAGGCGCGCTTGATGGAACTGGAAAAAATGCTTCATTTGCGGATATCTGGAACTTCATGCGTAGCCCTTCGTACTTCGTCTTTTTGGTGCTCCTGGTAGTTGCATTCGTTTTTGGGCACTATTTCCGTAAGGAAGGCCTACGTCACATACATGAAATCGAGAATCGCACCAACAACTGACACCAGCTTCACCGAAACCACTCGCCCCAACCCCCAACCCCGAAATGGCCGATCCAAAGTGAGAAGAGTGTAGAAACGTGGAAAATTTCATAATTTTGATAGGCGGTCCAGGAACATTTAAGTCTTGCGACCCGGGCCACGACAAGATCTGGCTCAACTATTTCTATCCCATCCAGATTGCCGCCGAGAAAGACCTCTACCACAAAAGGGCTGAGAATGTGCATTGGGTGGTGTACGAGCCGGCTTATAGTGTGCGCTGGTTGGATGACTCCGAGATTACTTTTTGGGAAGGTGCGCAAGAGGCGCTCTCCGGTAAAGCTTTGCACAAGGTCAGGAAGAAAGCAGCCGATAACGTGATCAGTAAAGGAGCCTCCAGCTACGTTGAGCGTATTAAGAACCTCGCCAGAGGATACGGAATTACCTATAAGGGCATCAATAAACCTCAGGAATTTTGGGACTATTTGGCCTCCTTTCCCTCGAAGTCAATCAGTAGGGTGTGGTATTCGGGCCACGCAACGCCTGGAGGACTGATCTTGCAATTGACTCACAATTCCGAATGTGAAGCGAGTTGGACGGATCAGTCGACGGTACTGACGCTGGACATTCCGAAACAAACGGCGATCAAGGATAGGTTCATCGCCGATCCAAACAGACCGTCCAAATTCTATGGCTGTGCAACGGCTGATTTCGCAAGTTCATGGCATGTTACCTTCGCAGTACCTAGCGAAGGGGCGAAATCAAGCATCACTTTTGCGGGGATTTTCGGTGCGCCAGATGCTGTAATCACCCGTCTGGAGACCACGCCGACACCCAGAGGTGCTCCCGATTGGACCAAATACCCTTGAGGTTGCCGCCAGTGAACCCAGTCAAGAAATCAAGCCTAGCCACACTTCTGGCATTAGTAGGATTGCTCGCGGTTTTCGCCTGTGAAACCGATTCGCTGGACGATGCTTATAGACGCATTTATTTGGCGAAATACGCGGTGGATTTCCCGACTAGCGAAGAGGAACTCCATCGTTGCGAAAGCAATCGGGTAAAGACTTGCCTTGACCTTGTTGCAAAGGCGACGGATGGCAAGCGGCGGTTGCTGGCAGTGGAGCCGAACAAGGCCTTGGATCGAACACTAAAAACCATCGTCTCTAGCTGCCCTTTAGAAGATAGTGATCAACAAGAACTTTGCCTTGGTGCGATCGTCGCCCTGTATTTTTTTACGGAACCTGAGCTGGATGCGCGAATATTGCGGGAATTGATGAAGGCCGAACGAACGGTTTTGCATAAGGTATTTAGTCCTTCGATGTTCGGCTGGTATTACAACCGCCCCCAACCGAAAGTGTGGATCGATGCCGTGAGCAAGCTCCCTCCCGACGACTTTCCTCACGACGGCAAGGCTAGTGTAATAAATGCCTTCGGCGCTTCCAAGCCTGCGGGCCTCGGCGACGGTGTCCGTTTACTGAAGTGAATAACGTATCCTTCCCATGCCCCAACGTGGGAAGGATCGTCAACCTAACTCCAATACCTCAGTGGCGTGGGGCAATTTCGCGATCGCAAACCGCCGTTACCTTTAAGTTTATGGCGGTTTGCTATCGCGAATCCACCATACCAACGATCCGCCGTACCGAGTTGCTGTCGGCGAAATAATTTTCGCCGGCAATTGCGAATTGCTGTACGGGCACATTGACTTAAACCCTTTAGGGTATTCGCCCGCCCTGAATCAAGCCAACCAGCAAAAAAATCTCAGCAGGGAATGGATACCCTGCCTAAGCTACGTCGTCTTTATCTCCAAGCAACCTGATTTGCGTCAGCAAATAGAAGGAAGCCAACTTTTCCACGGACTCGATAATTGGAGAACAGATGATAAGCAGACCCACAGTAGCCCGAGCGGACGCTGATTGCCACGAACCAGAACAAGCCTCGGCAATATTAATCAGCAAGCATAGGCCGATTAGCTTTGCCATTTCCGGCATCTGCGCCGGCATTCTGCTGCTGGCTGCCAATCCGCAACCCACGCTTGCCGGGCAGGAAAACGCGGCAAGCGAACAATCGCTCCACTTTTCGATTCCCGCCGGCTCGTTATCCGATGCGTTGCTGCAATTCTCAGAAACCAGTGGCCAGAAGGTGCTGTTCAATGCCGACTTGGTGCGTGGTCTGGATAGCCAGGGGTTGCGCGGCCAGCTTACCGCGCAAGAGGCCTTGCGAAAATTGCTGAGCGGCACCGGCCTCGTGCCGAGAAAGACGGGGTCCGGCAGTGTGACGCTGGAAAAAGCCAATACCGTGGAGCCTCAATCGGCGACGACATTAGCTCCAGTTAATGTAACCGGCAAAGCAGTCTATGATTCCACCGATCCCTATAACACCGACTACAACCGTCCCAACGCCACGACCGCCACCAAGACCGACACGCCGATCATGGAAACACCTTTTTCCGTGCAGGTCATACCTAAGCAGGTAATGCAAGACCAGCAGGCTGTGCGATTGGAGAGGGCTATCGAAAATGTCAGCGGTACGTATTCCAGCCGGGCATCTGGTGGATTTGGCGGACAAAGCGCCACGTTTGTACGCGGCTTTGAAACTTTTGAGTTTTACCGTGACGGCGGCAAGTTCAATGGTGGTTTTGTGGTCAATGGCCCGCGCGAAATGGCCAACGTCGAGCGAGTTGAAGTGCTCAAAGGGCCGGCCTCCATACTTTTTGGACGCATGGAGCCTGGCGGTATGGTCAACATCGTCACCAAGCGGCCATTGGATACGCCTTATTATTCCTTGCAACAGCAATTTGGCTCGTTTGATTTTTACCGCACCACGGCGGATGCCACGGGCCCAGTGACAGACGATAAGTCCTTGCTGTACCGTGTCAATCTGGCTTATGAAAATAGCGGTTCGTTCCGGGAATTCCTTGAGCACGACCGGGTATTTTTTGCCCCGACCTTCCATTGGACGATCAGCGACCAGACTCAGGCAAACTTCCACATGGAATACCAACACAGCAAGGATCCCCATGACATGGGGCTGTTTGCTATAGGCAACCGTCCGGTCAATTTGCCGCGTGAGCGCAATCTGGGAGAAAAGGGACAATGGGATGAAAGTGAAACCTTCAATGTGGGCTTTGATTGGTCGCATGCGTTTAACGACAACTGGACGCTACGTCACCGTTTCGATGCTATTTTCCTGCCCAAGGCCAATACGCTGCCTACTGTTAACGTCAATGGTCCCGTAAATCCAAGTAACTGCACCCCCGCAGGCTGTCGAGTGAACCGAGGGATTTTTCGTGATGAGCGCGACGACCATAACTATTACACCACCTTAGATATGCTCGGAAAATTTAGTACTTGGGGGATTAAACACGAAGTGCTGATTGGCGGAGACTATCAGCGCCTTGACCACAGCACTGACTTTTTCTTTACACCGTATTTACAAATTGACGCCTACAATCCGCAGCACACGGGCTTAGACCTGAACGCCGGCCGATTCGGCGGTAGCATTAACAACCCGTTCAATTTTGGACACAATGCTTTTACGGAAGAATGGGGAGGATTCTACACACAGGATCAGATAGAGCTTCCGTACCATGTCCATCTGTTGGCGGGTTTCAGATACGACACGGCAAGGTTTACAGAGTCACAAACCTTCAGTTCATCTGGAGACCAGACCAATACCTATAGCAACACCGAACAGGAAGCGGTCAATCCCCGCTTTGGTATTTTGTATCAACCCATACCCGAAGTCAGTGTCTATGGAAATTATGTAGAGAACTTTGGTTCGACGAACGGTATCAATGCCAATGGCATCGCCTTGCCGGCCACCACCGCGCAACAATTTGAGGCGGGCATCAAGACCGAACTGTTCGACAAACGCCTCTCCACCACCCTCGCCTGGTTCGATATTACTAAACAAAACATCGCTGTCACCGATCCTGACCCTGATAATGCACTGCGTGGTTTTCAAACCGCTGTCGGCGAAGTTCGCAATCAGGGGATAGAACTGGATGTAGCGGGCGAGGTGCTACCTGGCTGGAATGTCATCGGCAGTTATTCTTATATTGATTCCCAAATCACCAAGGACACTGGGCAGGATGTTAATGGCAACATCACCCTTGGAAACCAAGGACACCGTCTGTTTAATGTGCCGCGCAACATAGCCAGTCTTTGGAATACCTATGAGTTTTTAGGCGGCGATTTGCGTGGACTTAAATTCGGCGGTGGTGTGCTGGTTCGCGACCAACGGGAGGGAGATAACTCGAATACTTTCCAACTGCCGGGCTATGCGACCATCAATCTGTTAGCCAGTTACACCCTAAACATTGGCAAAACCAAATTCACCGCCCAGCTTAACATCGACAATCTGCTGAATAAAAACTACTACGATAGTGCTTCAAACAGCACAGGCAATGGCATTTATCCAGGCGCGCCGCGAACTGTGTTGGGCTCGATTCGGCTTGAGTTTTAAGCTAGGTTTACTCAAAAAATCCATGAGTCGGTCGGGGCTCGTAATCCATTTACCTAATCCTCGCTGTTTCCGGGTATGTTAGAAATGGAATGCCAGTCCCAGATCAGCACTCGGTAACACACCTGCACGGAACCAATTTTATGGTTCCCATGCTCTGCGTGGGAACCCAGTTAGGAGGCGCTCCAGCGTCTCGAACCGCAGGGCGGTTCAGGCTGCATTCCCACCCCGAGCGTGGGAACGATGTATGCGGCATTTCACACAGTTTATTAAATTCTTCTTGCGGTTAGCCTCTACTTTTCAAGGACCGAAGCGTTACACAGCGAGAAAAGCCCGGTTATGGCACAAATCCTGCTGTACTGATTGCCACAATTAACGCCGATCCTAGCCTGACTTACCCGCGCATGGCTTTTTCAGAACACGACATTTACCAGATTTTTCTAACCAGCCGCCCGCAAATCCAGCGATTTCTGCATCAGCGCATCCGTTGCCAGGATACGGCTGCCGATCTGGTTCAGGACATCTACCTGCGCTTGATGCTGCTGAAGCCGCCACCTAGCAGCGAGAACGAGGTTGTGGCCTGGCTGTTTACCGTGGCCTCCAATCTGTCCATCGATCATATCCGCACCCAAAAGCGCCGTAGCGAACTGCTTGATCAATATCTGGGCGACGAAACAGAAATCGACCATTCTGCGGTACCGGAGCAAGTTGCTCAGGCTCAGGATCAACTGCAACAAGTGCAATCGGCGCTGGCGGAATTGCCCGACCAGTGCGCCGAAATCCTTTACTTGAGCCGAGTCGAAGGCTTGAGCCACGCCGAGATTGCCCGGCAGCTTAAAATTTCCACCAGTTGGGTGGAAAAACAGCTGGCCCGGGCCTTGAATCATTGCCGTTTATTCGTCGATCGATAGTGTGGCTTCAAGCCCTCCTGTTCGTTATAGTAATTATCCGAGCCCACTCATCAAGCCGCCGATGACCGAATCCACACAGCAAATCCGCGAACAGATAAGGCAAGAAGCAGTTGCCTGGCATGTTCGCCTGACGTCCGGTGCGGTAGTAGCACCCGATGCGGCCATCGAGTTTGAAGACTGGCGGCGGCAAAGCCCGGAGCATGAACAAGCCTATCGAGACATCGCCAAGCTGTGGCAACAACTGCCCGCCCCGTTGCTGGCCGACCGGCAACGCCGCAGGGAACTTGCCGCGAAACGTCGCCGTACTACAATCGCGCGACGCGGCCTGGGACTTGCCGCCGCCGCTTCGCTGGCTTTAACGGTGGTTACTGGTTTTTATCCGGATTACCTGACGCATCCTTTGGCCGATTACCGCACCCACATCGGCGAACAAACTTCGATCACACTGGCCGACGGCAGCGTCGCGCATCTGAATACCGACACCGCCATCGATGTGTCGATTAGCGGTAACGAGCGCCGGGTCGAACTGCTGCGCGGCGAAGCCGAATTCGAGGTCGCCCACGACAGTAGCCGGCCGTTCCGGGTAAGCGCCGGCTCGACGACAACCGAAGCCCTGGGCACACGCTTCATCGTCCGTTACGACGGCAAGGCCGGCGCCGTGACTCTTTTACAAGGCAGGGTCCGCACCAGCCGGCCTTCGTCCGAAGGCGCGCAAACCGACAGCGCCACCTTACAGCCCGGACAACAGCTGGCTTTTAATGCCGAATCGCTCGGTAATCTACAATCAGTGGAATTAAGCAACGCCGACGCCTGGCGCCGGGGCCGCTTGCTGATGAACTTCGTGCCGTTGAAACAGGTCATCGCCGAAATCAACCGCTACCGCCGTGGTCAGATCAAGCTGCTGGACGACAAACTGGCGGAACGGGAAGTCAACATCGCCGTCGACATCAAACAAATCGATGCCTGGCTGGAGGCGTTGCAACAGACGTTGCCTATCAAGATCATCCATGCGGGTCCACTTGTGTTTTTGCAGTCCTGATTGTTACCCAATAATGCTGAGCCCCCTATAGAGGCGAATCGCCCAACCTGCGACAATTTGCCGCGTCATCATTTGTACGGCTTCGACTGCCGCCAGACGTTCTCAGCTTGAACACATCATCACTGAGGACAGAAAAATATGAGAAAAACAGGAATTCCAGTCATCGGAACAGACAAAACCCGGCTTAGCCGTTCGCTTGGCATTACCACGCTGCCGCTTTATTTGGGGTTAATGACATTGACCGCGCCATTACCCCTCCAGGCCGAAAGCACCAGCGCCGCCAACAGCGAAAGCCGCAGCTTCAACATCGCTCCACAACCTTTATATTCCGCGCTCAGCGCGCTGGCCGAACAGTCCGGCGTGCAATTCGTTTACAACTCGGAACTAGTCAAGGGGCTTAATTCGCCGGGTGTCAGCGGCCAATATTCGCTGGAAGCAGCGCTGAAACGTCTACTGGCGGGTTCCGGAATCTCATATCAATTCAATAGCGGCAACACTGTAACGCTACAGAAAATGACAGCGGTAGAGCCGCAGTCGGCGGCGACCATGCCGGCGGTGACGGTGACCGGCCATGCCGCTGACGATCCCGCTAATCCGTATAACGCCGATTACCGCCTACCCAATACCAGCGCCGCCACAAAAACCGACACGCCGATTATGGAGACGCCAATGTCGATTCAGGTCATCCCCAAGCAAATATTAAAAGACCAGCAGGCGATTCGTCTCAAGGATGCGCTGAAAAACGTCAGCGGCATAAACTGGTCGACCGACCCGATGTACGAAGGCTTTCAGTTACGCGGCTTTCTGACCGATGGCGCGACCACGGTTTATCGTAACGGATTACGCATCCGGCGTGCCGTGCAGGAGGTTGCCGATCTGGAACGCTTGGAAGTTCTTAAAGGTCCGGCCGCGGCTGCGTATGGTCGGATCGAACCCGGCGGCTTGATCAACATTGTTACCAAAAAACCGCTGGATACTCCTTATTACGCATTGGAACAGCAGTTTGGTTCGTACGATATGTTTCGTACCACGGCGGACGCGACCGGGCCGATCAACCAGGACCATTCCTTGTTATACAGAGTCAATTTGGCCTACCAAAACAACGACTTTTTTATCGACAAAACGGATCAGGAACAGGTGTTTTTCGCGCCATCCATTGCATGGAAACCCAGCGACCGCACCGAAATCAATTTGAACCTGGAATATCTCTACGACGAGCGCACCAGTTACACCGGCTTGCCCGTGCTGGGCAATCGTCCTGCCAATGTACCTATAAGCCGCTACTATGGGTTTGGGTCGGACAATGAAAAATCGGTATTCGACAAGTTTTTGATCGGGTTCGATTGGTCTCATCAATTCAATGATGATTGGAAAATCCAGCATCGCTTTCACTACTACAAACTGGATTACCAAATAAATAATTCATCCTTTTTTCCCGGTCGGGTTAATCCCGCCAATAATCGCACTGCGGTACGGAATGTGTCCGATAGGCCGATCGACATTACCGATACCGTCGCGACAAATGTCGACCTCACCGGCAAATTCAAGCTGTTAGGGACCGAGCATCGAGTGTTGGCGGGATTCGATTACTTTTGGGAAGACTTCGAAGGGCAGGGCTTTTTCGGTGCTCCTGCCCCCGCCAGCCATAGGCCTGTGGTCGATATTTTTAATCCGGTCTACGGACAGGTTCCATCCGCCGCAAGCCAGGGTTTCAATGATTTCAGCACCTTAGAGCAATATTGGTACGGCGCCTACTTTCAGGATCAGATTACTCTGTTCGATAAGTTACATATCATGGGCGGTGGACGTTACGATTGGGCAACGCGCAGCAGCGGTGCGGCCTCGACTTCCATCGAAACCGCCAGAAACAATGAGACCGAAGTCAAAAACGAGGCGTTCAGTCCGCGCGTGGGCGTGGTCTATCAACCCTGGCCCTGGCTTTCGCTGTACGGAAATTACGTCGAATCTCTAGGCGGGGCGAATAGCGCGTTGGCATCAAACGGCAAACCGCTCGATGCCGAAACCGCTCAGCAGCACGAGGTGGGATTCAAAACCGAATGGTTCGATAAGCGGCTGATGACCACCGTTGCCTTTTACGAGTTGACCAAACAAAACATCGCGACGCAGGACCCGGTAAACCCCCGGTTTTCCGTGTCAACCGGCGAAGCCCGCAGCCGCGGTATAGAGGTGGATGTATCGGGGCAGATTACCGAAGGCCTGAATTTGATTGCGACCTACGCCTATACCGACGCTGTCATCACTCAAGATAACAGAGGCAATCAAGGTCACAAACTTTGGAACGTTCCGGCAAATTCAGGAAGCTTCTGGGCCAAATACGCATTTCAAGATCCCGCTTTACGTGGCCTGAATGTTGGCGCCGGCGCGTATATGGTTGGCGAGCGCCAAGGCAACAATTTGAATAATTGGCAAATGCCGGGCTATGTCAGAGTCGATGCCCTGATCGGTTATGCCTGGAACGTGGGGCAGTCAAAAGTAACGGCGCAACTTAATGTCAATAACCTGCTGGACAAGACCATTTATGAAACATCTGCATTCAACGGTTATTTGACTCAGCCGGGTGCACCGCGCAATTTCATGGGTTCGATCCGTTTGGAATTCTAGCGTCCGGATGGTTCAGACATTGTAGCTCCGAATAGCGAAGCGTATTCGGAGGGATAAAGACTTCGAATTCATCCGATCGAGTTTCACGGATCGGCCTTGGGTTGCAAATCCAAAGCCGTGAAGTCTAGCCCACGTGGATTGAGGTTCCTATCGTCACCCTTACGCGCAGCGACTCTTGTGCCTTTGGGTATACCTTAAACGGCATTGATTACAAATCCCGTCCGGCCAACCAAGCCGGTGTGGGATTTTTCGGTGCCGGAACGTCTTATTCAACAAAGAGGCTTTCCGGGCAAAGTTGCGGCCGGCTTAGCCAACTCTATTTTCCTAACTTTCAAGGTTCCTTTCGGGCTACAAGCATGAGCACAAATCTCTATCAACCTGCTTCCACGGTTCGAAAAGAACCGCAAAATCCTAGCCTTCCCCGTTTAAAACTCCGCCGCCAGCGCTGGCTGACCGTGCATCTCTGGCTAGGACTGACGCTGGGCCTGCTACTGGCTATCTACGGCATCACCGGTAGCATTCTGGTGTTTCATCCGGAAATCGACGAATGGCTGCATCCTGATATGCTGACCGTAAAGCCAACGGCGCATGCAGAATATCGGCCACTGGCGGAGATTTTCTCGGCTGGCAAGGAAGCGATGCCGCCACAAGCCAAGCATAATTTCGCCACGTATCCGCGCAACGCTGAGGCCGCCTTCAAGCTGAACTTTACCGTTTCGAGTGCGGATGGCGTCGAACGCTGGCTGGTGGCGGTCGATCCTTACACGACGCAAGTCACCGGCAAACAGCTCCAGGGCCGTTCCAGCGACTGGCTGCCCAGCACCTTTATCGGTTTGATGTTTGAATTGCATTACGCCTTGCTGCTGCCCAACGAGGTCAGCACGGTGGTGGTCGGCGTGTCCGGGGCGTTATTGATTATTTCCACTTTGACCGGCCTGATCGTCTGGTGGCCGCTGACCGGAAAATGGCGCCAGGCGCTAGTTTTCAAGGCCGGCGCCGGCAAGGTGCGTTTCAATTACGACCTGCACAAGGTCAGCGGCTTTTACACCGCTCTAGTAATGATACCGGTGCTGTTCTCCGGCGTTTATATGGTATTGCCGCACAATGTGGTGCCAGTACTCGAACTATTCTCGCCAGTAACTTACCGTTACTGGTTTCATTCCACGCCGCCCGCGGAGAATGCGCCGGCGATTGGCATGGATCAAGCAGTGGCTATCGCACGGCAACAGTATCCGGATGGCCGGCCGCACTGGATTTATGGAGCGGCGGAGCCGACTAAAACCTATATGGTATGCCAAGATGGCGTCGATGCGCCCGGTAGCATCTTGCAACGCCGCTGTACCGTCATCGACCGCTATACAGGCAAGATTCTGGATCTGGACGATCCCAGTCTGCCGACAGCCACGGCTGGCGAGGTATTCACTCACTGGCAATGGCCTCTGCATTCCGGCCAGGCCTTCGGCATGACCGGGCGTATTCTGGTATTTATTGCCGGCCTGGCTTGCCCGGCGCTGTTCGTCACCGGAGTGATCCGCTGGTTGCAAAAGCGTAAGGCGCAACGAGCGATGCGGCGTTAGCGGTTTTGCATTCCCAAGCCCCGGTTTGCAGTAATGCGTAAGCCAAGATTCAGTCGATACGATTTATCCGCATCGAACCAATCATTCAACTCGGTATCCAGTTGCCACTTGCCGAACATATCACGCCGAAAAATTCCAAAATCCTCGGAAAAGACCTAAGATCGAGACGATTAAGACAACTTCTTCCACATTCACCATGAAAAACCATCATCTATTACTGCTGAGTCTAGTGCTTGGCGCCGTAGCCGGGCTAATTTGTCATGGCTTCGCCGACTCGGAAGCATTGCAACTATTTAACCTTTATTTGATGGGGCCCATCGGCCAAATCTTCTTGCGGCTGATTTTCATGATCGTGGTGCCGATGGTGATGAGCGGCCTGATACTGGGGGTTTATCAGCTCAGCAATCATCACGGCTTGGCACGGGTTGCAAAGCGCACCTTGCTTTTTACCGTGCTGGCCAGTTCGGCGTCGGTGGTGATCGGCATCTCGCTGGTCAATATTGCTCAGCCGGGGAATGGTCTGGATATTTCGCAGATGCTGGGCGACAGCTCAGGCGTGCATAAAATCCAGCAAAACGTCGCTCAGGCCAAACCGGTGGTGCAATCCTTGCTGGAGATTATTCCCAAGAATCCGTTTGCCAGCGCGACTCAGGCGCTGGAAGGCGAGATGCTGTCCTTGATGTTTTTCTCCTTGGCTTTCGGCGCGGCGCTGGCCGTCACCACGGGAGGCAAACCGTCGCGTTGGGTAGAGTTATTGGAAGAAACCTATGCCGCCTGCCTGCTGGTGGTCGATACTGCGATGAAGTTCGCGCCGGCGGCGGTGTTTGCGCTGGTGTTTCAATCGACCTTCAAATTTGGTCATCACATATTATTTTCCTTGGGTTTTTATGTGCTGATCGTGGTCACCGGCCTGCTGATACAGCAGGGCGTGGTTTACACCCTGCTGTTACGACTGTTCACTCGCATCGCGCCTTGGGCTTTTTTTCGGCAATGCCGCGAGGTTTATCTGTACGCTTTCGCCACCGCCTCGTCCAATGCCACTTTGCCACGCTCGCTGGAACTGGCCGAACAGGAATTAAATCTTAGGCCGGAAGTCGCGCGCTTCGTGCTGACGATAGGCTCCACCGCCAATCAAAACGGCACCGCGCTGTTCGAAGGCATCACCGTGTTGTTCTTGGCGCAGGTGTACGGCATCGATTTGACGTTGGCGCAGCAGGTACAGGTGGTGTTGATGTCGATACTGGCCGGGATCGGCACGGCCGGCGTGCCAGGCGGTTCGCTGCCGTTGATTATGATCCTGACTCAGCAGGTCGGCATCCCGGCCGAAGGCATGGGTTTAATTTTGGGCGTGGATCGCTTTCTGGACATGTGCCGCACCACATTGAATGTCAGCGGCGACTTGGTGATCGCGGCTTTGGTCGATCAGCCCGAACGGGACCAGACTGGCAGGCAGTAGCGTAATAACTAAAACAAAAGCCCTTGAGAGCAAGAGTTCCGGTAGATTTTGAATCCGCATGCATGCTGCCTATCTCTCGCTGCAGCGGTTCATGTCGCCGTCAAATAACATATTCATCGGCGCTTGCAGCAGGCTGCCAGGCCCTGTATCGTTGCGCCAACCCTACTGTTGCTTGTTGACTCTCCATGTCCGATTCCGCTCCTAACAAACTGATCCTGGTCGACGGCTCGTCGTTTCTATTTCGCGCCTTTCACGCGGTGCCACCGCTGACCAATGCGCAGGGCGAGCCGACCAACGCTGTTTACGGCGTCTCCAACATGCTGCGCAAGCTGATCAACGATTACGGCACGCCCTATTTTGCCGTGGTGTTCGATGCGCCGGGCAAGACTTTTCGCCACGATTTGTACGATCAATACAAAGCCCATCGACCACCGATGCCGGACGATCTGCGGGTGCAAATTGCGCCCTTGCACGACTTGATTCGCTCGCTGGGTTTGCCGTTGATTATCGAACACGGCGTGGAAGCGGACGACGTGCTGGGCAGCCTGGCGCAGAACGCCGCTCGACAAGGCTTTGAGGTGATAATTTCCACCGGCGACAAGGACATGGCGCAGTTGGTGAACGAGCAAATCACCCTGGAAAACACCATGACCAACACCCGCATGGATATTCAGGGTGTGCAGGACAAATTCGGCGTAAAGCCGGAGCAGATCATCGATTATCTGGCGCTGATGGGCGATGCGGTGGACAACATTCCCGGCGTACCGAAAGTCGGGCCGAAAACCGCCGCCAAGTGGTTGCAGGAATACGGCACGCTGGACAATTTGATCGCCCGCGCCGACGAGATCAAGGGCAAGATCGGCGACAATTTGCGCGAAGCCTTGGGCCAGTTGCCGCTGTCTCGCGAGCTGACCACCATCAAATGCGACGTGGCCTTGCATTACAGTCTGGACGAATTAAAGCGCAAGGCACCGGACATTGCCTCCCTTAAAGACCAACTGGGCCATTTGGGCTTTAGCAGTTGGCTGAAAACCTTGAACGGCGATGGCTCAACTCCCTCTCCAGAGGGAGAGGGTGGGGTGAGGGGAAATGCAAAAAACGATTCTTCGGAATCCTCAATCCAGCCTTCTCCCGTTGGAGAGAAGGAGCCGAAAGCTGCGCTAGCGAGGGATTACCAAACCATCCTCAGCCAAGCCGATTTCGATGCCTGGCTGGATAAGCTCAAACAAGCCGAGTTGTTCGCATTCGACACCGAAACCACCAGTCTGAATTACAGCGATGCGCAAATCGTCGGCGTGTCGTTTGCAGTCGAAGCCGGCCAGGCCGCTTATTTGCCTGTGGCGCACGATTATCCCGGCGCACCGGCCCAACTTGACCGGCAAACCGTATTGGACGCTTTAAAGCCATTGCTGGAAGACCCAAACAAAGCCAAGCTGGGCCAAAACCTGAAATACGATAGCCATGTGTTGGTCAATCACGGCATCGCGCTGCGCGGCATCCAACACGACACGATGCTGGAGTCTTACGTGTTGAACAGTACCGCGACCAAACACAATATGGACGATCTGGCCAAGCGTTATCTGGGCGTAGAGACCATTCATTTCGAAGACGTAGCCGGCAAGGGCGCCAAGCAGATCGGCTTCGCCGAAGTAGCCATCGAACAAGCCAGCGAATACGCCGCCGAGGACGCCGACATCACCCTGCGCCTGCATCAAACCTTGTCCGAGCAATTGCAACAACATCCTCGCTTGTGGGCTTTGTACAACGAGATCGAAGTGCCACTGATCAGCGTGTTGGCGCGGATCGAGGAAAACGGCGTGCTGATCGACAGCGCGATGCTGGCCCAGCAGAGCCTGGAATTGGCGAACCGGATGATAGGCATCGAACAGCAGGCCCACGATCTGGCAGGTTCCGCGTTCAACCTCGGTTCACCCAAGCAGATTCAGGAAATCTTGTACGACCGTTTGAATCTGCCGGTATTGAAGAAAACCCCGAAAGGTCAGCCCTCCACCGACGAATCGGTGTTACAAGAACTGGCGGTGGATTACGCCTTGCCTAAGCTGATTCTGGATTTTCGCGGCATGAGCAAACTCAAATCCACCTACACCGACAAACTGCCGCAGCAGGTCAACGACCGCACCGGCCGGGTGCATACCTCCTATCATCAGGCCGTAGCCGCCACCGGGCGCTTGTCGTCGTCCGATCCTAATCTGCAAAACATTCCGATTCGTAGCGAAGAAGGCCGCAAGATTCGTCAGGCCTTCATCGCCCCGCCCGGCTATAAAATCGTCGCCGCCGACTATTCGCAGATCGAACTGCGCATCATGGCCCACCTATCCGGCGATGCCGGCCTGCTGGCAGCGTTTTCGCAAGGCGTGGATGTGCATAGCGCCACCGCGGCGGAAGTGTTTGAAGTGGAACTGGAGCAAGTCACTCACGATTTGCGCCGCTCTGCAAAGGCCATCAATTTCGGTTTGATTTACGGCATGTCGGCGTTCGGTCTGGCGCAGCAATTGGGCTTGCCGCGCAATCAAGCCCAGGCGTATATCGATCTATACTTCAGCCGTTACCCCGGCGTGAAACAGTATATGGACACCACGCGTGAACTGGCGAAACAGCAAGGCTATGTCGAAACCATTTTCGGCCGCCGCCTGTATTTGCCGGAGATCAACTCCCGTAATGCCGCGATGCGCCAATACGCCGAACGCACTGCTATCAACGCGCCGATGCAGGGCACCGCCGCCGACATCATCAAGCGGGCGATGCTGGCTTGCGATACCTGGATCACTGCCGATAGCCCGGATGTGAAGATGATTATGCAAGTACACGACGAACTGGTGTTCGAAGTGGCAGAAGCGCAGCTGACGGATCACGTCGAAACCATCCGCGGCATCATGTCCGGCGCCGCTGAACTGCATGTGCCATTGCTGGTGGAAGTGGGTAGCGGCGAGAATTGGGACGAAGCGCACTAATCAGGCGACAGGATTATCGAGCAATGAAATTCAAATTTTGGGGAGTGCGGGGCTCGATCGCCACGCCGGGGCCGAGTACCGTCAAATACGGCGGCAACACGACCTGTATCGAAATCACCAGCAGTGCCGGCGATTTGATCATTCTCGATGCCGGCACCGGCATTCACGCACTCGCGCAAAGTTTGCCGAAACAAGCGCTGACGGCGCATATCCTAATCACCCATACCCATTGGGACCATATCCAGGGCTTGCCGTTTTTTCTGCCCATGTTCAAGGCCGGCAATTGCATCAATATCTACGGAGGCCTGGAACCCCTGACCCATCAAGGCATAGAGCGGGCCATGCATGTGCAATTGCAGCATAGCTATTTTCCGATCAGTGAAGCGCAATTGCAGGCCGAGGTGCGTTATTTCACGCTAAAAGCCGGCCAGACGGTTAGTGTCGGCAGCGTCCGCGTGACGCCGACAGTCTTGAATCACCCGGTATATAACTTCGGTTATCGGATCGACGACAGCGACGGCAGCTCCTTGTTTTTTACCGGCGATTACGAACCGCCGCTGAATCCTTATCAGGCCAATCATCCGGGTTATCCGGCCATGCAAGAGCTAATCGAGCAAAAGCGCGAAGAAGTCATCGCGGCAATGGCCGGCGTCGACGCATTGATCATGGATAGTTCCTACACCGATGCCGAGTACGCCGGCAAACACGGCTGGGGCCACGGCACTTATCACTCGGCGATGAATTTCGCGGCGCAAGCGGGCGTTAAGCAGTTGTTTTTGACGCACCATGAGCCGACGCGGAGTGATGATGAGCTGGAGGCGATTTTTCTGGATATATGTAGTCATGCGAGCCCCCTAAGTTTTGAAATGCTTCTCGCCCGCGAAGGCATGATCTTTTCGCTATGCTAGCTTGTTGCAAAGCGGGGCAATTTACAAACAGGCTGATTTGACTGGCTATTTGTCAATACTAAGAATCGTACCCTTAGTCGACTTACGTCAATCATTCTCGTTTTTTCTTGCTAACCTCGTATTCGTTTCGGTTACCGGGAATCTAATTTGGTTTGGCCGCTGGGTTTCCGACAGCGATATTTTTCAATTTTGAAACCAATAGGCGACATGTCTTTATTTAGCAATCGATGCAAACCGTTTTGGTGGGCTGGCCTGACCGGCATTACCGTTCTTTCCACTATCCTGTTTTTTCAAGTCGTATCGCAAACCAGCATAGATGGTCTCATCCGGGGCGATACCAAGGATTATTTAGCCTATGCCTTTAACCTAAAAACCTATGGGGTCTATTCCCATATCTGGCCCGAGGCCGCAGCGGCAGCACCAGCCCCGGATGCATTGCGCGCACCGGGTTATCCATTTTTGCTAAGCCTTTTTGTGGGGACGGACAACGAGACTTTTCCCATAGCCAAGGTGTTGTTTGTTCAAGCAGCACTTGGCGTCTTGACTGTCATTATCTATGTATTGCTATATCGCCGGTTTTTACCGACGGGATGGGCGTTAGCCGCCGGCTTGATGACCGCTATTTGCCCGCATTTAATCAATGCTTCGGTCTACCTTCTGACCGAGTCGCTATTCACATTTCTGCTCGGCGCCCATTTACTGATATTAGAGCGAGCCATGCGATCGGCACATTTTCGCTGGGCGCTTCTAGCTGGTACGCTGTTAGCGCTTAGCTTTTTGGTACGCCCGACCAGCCAATATTTGATCCTGGCTTATCTGGCGGCGCTTTTGGCGTGGTTTCGCTATGTACCTCGCCCACACTGGAAATGCGTGGCCTACTTGGTGTTGCCAGTGATATTGGCGGCCGGCGCCTGGTCCGCGCGTAATGTCGTGGAAACCGGTCGTTTTTCGGATCCTGCGCTGACGGCAAACTTTCTACAGCATGGCATGTACATCAACATGATGTACGAAAATCATCCAGAAACGTATGGCTATCCTTATCGCTACGATCCGGCCAATCAAGAAATAGAAGGTAATACAGGCAAGATCCTGGAAATAATTGGCCAAAAATTTCAGCAAGAACCTAGACGATATTTAGCGTGGCTTTTGATTGGTAAGCCCATTCAATTTTTTTCCTGGAATCTCACGGAAAGCGTCGGCGATGCGTTTATATTCGCTCCGACCTACTCGCCTTATTTCGACCAAGAGCTATTCGCTATCACCCATACGGTTGCCAAGGCATTTCATCCTTTTTTGATGTTTCTGGGGGTAATCGGCGCCTGTATCGCCATTTTCCAGGCCCGAAAGAATACAACCGCAATGTTGTTGGCCGTAGTGACGTTTTATTTCATCGCTATACACATCATCGGCGCTCCATTTCCTCGCTATAGCGTTCCCTTGCGGCCGATCAGTTACGGTTTAGCCTTTTTTGCATTACATACCGCAACCCAGCATGTTTGGACGCGATTCAAAGGCATAACACGATGACGAGCAAGGTCCAGAGGAAACTGACCTGCCCAATTTTCGGGGAGTCGCTATTTTTGCGAAAGCTTGTTTTGGGCATCCCAGCCCAATCAAGCGGCAAAAATTACGCGACCGCTTATGCCTCCGGCGGCCCCGATTCGTCCGCGCCACCTCGTTTCGACCCAACAAGGGGTCGAAACATTGGCTCTCGCATGACTTGACGCCGTTTCGCGATGCCTTGCAGGTTTTCTCCGCTTCACTACGAAAACCCGCCCGGCGCTACGGCTATCGCGGACTAAAAATCTTCACTTCGCTATCGTTCCGTTTCCAAGATTTTCAGCGGGGTAAATTAAATGGCACCTACCTAGAGTCTGCTCAGAAAATATAACCCATTGATTAAGCGTAGTTATTGAGGAATTTTGGTATAATTGCTGCACGAAAAACATGCCATTAGCCTCAAAAACCGTGCAGCCATGATTCGAACCACGAGCTCAAAACAACTGACGATAGCTGAATTCGACTGGCCGTTCGAGACAGCCCTGGATAAACACAATCGCTGGGTAAAACTGAGTGAGTGCATCCCGTGGGACGAACTGGCGGAATGCTATTACCAAGGGATGAGGGCGGACCGGGGCCGGCCGCTGAAAGACGCGCGGCGCGTAATCGGCGCGGTGATCATCAAGCACAAACTGTGTTTGTCAGACGTGGAAACCGTCCAGCAAATCCAGGAAAACCCGTACCTGCAATACTTCGTCGGCTTGCCCGGCTACCAAGCGGCGGCGCCGTTTGCGCCGTCGTTATTGGTCGAAGTGCGCAAGCGCATGGGCGAAGCCGTGTTCGAAGGCTTTCACCGCGCCATCATCGAGGCGCACGAGGGGCAAAAGCCGACCCCGACCAAACTGGAAACGCCGCCGGCCGCGGCAACGCCCGCTGCGTCTGAGCCGAAGGCCGCGGCTAGCGTGACCGCGCCTGAAGCTGAGGTTCAGCCCGAGGCGGCCGAAGCGGCCTTGGATTTTGCCGATAAAGACGGTGTCCCATCGGCACCGGAGCCGGAAGCACCGGCCGCCCCGCGCGGCCAATTGATTCTGGATGCCACCGTGGTCGAACAAGCCATCCGCTTTCCCACCGATTTGAGCCTGTTGAACGAAGCGCGGGAATTAACGGAACGGATCATCGACACCCTGTGCAAGCGCCTGAAGGTCACGGACAAACCCAGGACTTATCGCCACAAAGCCCGCAGTGCGTATCTGGCCGTCGCCAAACAAAAGCGCCCCGGCCGGAAAGTGCTACGCCGAGGCATCAAGCAACAGTGGCAATATCTGCGCCGCAACCTGAGCCACATCGAACAACTCTTGGCGCCCATCCCTCAGGGTTCGCCGCTGCCGTTGCCGGGTTGGCTGCTGCATCGCTACTGGGTGATTCAGCATCTGTACCAGCAACAATGGGACATGTATCGAAACCAGACCCGCCGCTGCGACCGCCGCATCGTCAGTATCAGTCAACCCTATGTGCGGCCGATGGTGCGCGGCAAGTTGGACAAGCCGGTCGAATTCGGCGCCAAACTCAGCGTCAGCCTGAGCGGCGAAGGCCTAGCTCATGTCGATCACCTGCGATGGGATGCCTTTCACGAAGGACTGGATCTGGTCTCGCAAGTCGAAGCGTACTTGGCGCGCTACGGCCACTATCCGGAACGGGTGCTCGCCGATCCGATCTACGGCACGCGCGCCAACCGCGACTACCTGAAGCAACACGGTATCCGCTTTGCCGGCAAACCGCTCGGCCGCCCCAAACGCGAAACCGAGGCCAACCGGGAGCAACTCAAACACGACAAAGAACAGCGCCGGCAGGAATACCTGCAGCGCATCCCCATCGAAGGCAAATTCGACCAAGGTAAAAACGGCTATCGTCTCAACGACATCCGCGCCAAGCGCGCCAACACCTCGTTCGCCTGGTTCAACACCATCTTCTTGGTGATGAACCTGCTGGTCCTGCAAGGGATCTTTTTTGCCCTCGGTCAATGCCGCCTGGTCGGGTTACTGCAAATGATCGTGCGCGCCTGGAAACAAAAGATTTGGAATCTGCGCACCCATTCTAACTTGGCCGACCCGATTTGCTCGTCATTGCCACAGCTGATTTACTGAGCAGACTCTAAATAATAGATACATCCCGCATAGTGAACACCCAAGGCTGTTTTTCAACAAGCTAAGTTATTGATTTTTGGTGTTTTTCGTTCATATTATGAACACATGTTCACTATACGGCATGACTTGTTCAGCATACGGCATGAAGCGTTCATATTATGAATAAGCAAATCAATTTTGTGACTGCCAGTTCCGCCACTCATCGCTTGGCTTGTGATCGTTGAACTCGCGGAAAGTCAGCCGCCATTTTCTCGCTAATTGCTTGCTGAAATGGCCTTCCAGCATCAGCTTGATAAAGCCGTGGCTTTCCAGTTCTCTAAAGGCTTCGTGCGCCTTGCCACGGCAACAGCCGATGCGTTTCTGAGCTTCGGTGATGCTGTAGGCGATGGGTTCGTACATGCGCCAATGGGTATGCATCAGGATCAGCAACTTCACCGCATTGCCGCTTAAATCCAGGTAAGCGGCAGAACGGATCATTTCCACGCTTTGGGCGATGTAGGGCTTTTTAGACTGCCTCGCCGCCATGCCTAACCGCCCAGAACCTTAACCTTAGCACCGACAATACCATCCAGGGCCGCTTTCACGGCTTGGTAAATGGCTTTGTAAGGCTGTTGGCTCTCCATGCCTTCGGTCAAGGTCTGGGCGGCGGTCAGCTCGGCCAGTTCCAAGGTTTTGAGCTGCACCGCCGTCAATAGCTCTCTGATTTCGGTCGCCTGCGGTTCGATGATGAGCAGCGCCTTGTAAATGGCCTGGGTGATATTGGCAAAATAGCGGTCGGCATTCTGGCTGCCTTGCTCGCGCGCATAGTCAGCAAACTGTTGAATGGCATCGGTCAGAATGCCGCGACTGTCCTTGCCAGATAGTCGCGCCACCTGATAGGCCAGGGTTTCGCGCTCTTTGGCTTGCCGATTCAGTTGATTTTCCAATCGCAAAAACTCATCGACCAGCCGCTTTTGACCTTCCCGCGATTTACGCCCGCCGATAAACGGCATGGCTTTTAAACA
This sequence comes from Methylomonas montana, assembly GCF_030490285.1. Taxonomy (NCBI): domain Bacteria; kingdom Pseudomonadati; phylum Pseudomonadota; class Gammaproteobacteria; order Methylococcales; family Methylococcaceae; genus Methylomonas; species Methylomonas montana. The sequence goes on from NZ_CP129884.1 coordinate 4,384,536, forward strand.
GCCGGCTTTGTTGAGTTCAAAACAGCGATATTCCTTGCCGCGTTTTTGATAATTTCGCGGCACAAATTCGTGCTGTGAGACGGTGCCGTCGGCGATTAAATCATCAAGTGTTCTAAGTACGCTTTTATGCTCGCGTTCAAACTCCTTGGCAATGACTCGACTGTCCACGCTGATTTGATGGGTTGCACCATCGATGATCAGGCCTAGGGTATTGGAACCAGTGTTAGCAATATCCCCTTTCATGCTGCACCGTCCACGCTATCCAGCAATGCCAGAATATCCGATTTCTTCCAGGTGGTGGTTCTCTCGCCTAGTTTGACGGGTTTGGGGTATTTGCCGGATTTGACGCCGGCCAAAAAGGTTGAGCGGCCAACCGGCAATAACGGCTCAATGCCGCGTTTACGATCGCCGACGATTTGCCAGATTCTCAGATAGCCAAAAACGATGGCGGATTGTGGGTTTTGCATTTTGTCTAACTCCATCTTGTGAATGACGGGGTTAGCTTATTGGGTGCAATATGTGTTGAATAGCTGAAATGGTTTCAGGTAATACTGCAAAAAACTGCTGTGTCTATTAGCTCAAAGCCATGCTATTACTGGGTTTAAAGGGTGTAGCTATTTTGTTGGCCGCCTGCCGCTTGCTGCCCATTCGGGCCTAATAATTACGGCCCCTTGCTTAGCAGAAATATCAGAAAAGCCTTGTCGCTTTAACCAATTGGAAACTTCTTCATTTGTTGGGTGGGTAGTTTTGTCGTCCGGATCGGCAGAACTCCAAAACTCAAAAGCCGCTTTATTGAGTACTTTTAGTTCATTGGATATGTGCTCGGCAGTGGCATCTAGTGCTTAATTGCATAATTAATCGATTTTAATATACTAACTCCGTTATCGACATAAAACGGAGTAAGCAATGGCGCGGGTAGCTATATCGATCAGTTGCTCAGACAAAGATCGACGAGAGGGCACCTCGAAAAACCGGCACCCATGAGAAAATAGTCGCATCATCCAACGGATTCTAAAGCCCATGATCAAAGAAAGCCTGTTTGCCGCCGAAGAACGAGAAACCAAGCTGAACAAGTTAGGTGATGTTCTTCAAATCCTGGAAGAGCATGTTGATTTCGCCGCCTTAGCAGCTGCGATTGATGCAGCGGCACCCCGACCCAGTCGGGAGCGCGGCGGTCGTCCGCCGTTTCCGACCGAAATCATGGTTCGTACGTTGTTATTGCAGCAACTGTACAACCTCAGCGACGAACAACTGGAATTTCAATTGCTGGATCGTTTGAGTTTCCAACGGTTTGCCGGGCTAAGGCACAGCAGCCAGATCCCCGATCGCACCACGTTCTGGACATTCCGTGAGCGACTGATGGCGGCGGGAGCCAGTGAAACGATCTTTGAAGCCGCGAATCGGGAATTAGATAGAGTCTGCTCAGAAAATATAACCCATTGATTAAGCGTAGTTATTGAGGAATTTTGGTATAATTGCTGCACGAAAAACATGCCATTAGCCTCAAAAACCGTGCAGCCATGATTCGAACCACGAGCTCAAAACAACTGACGATAGCTGAATTCGACTGGCCGTTCGAGACAGCCCTGGATAAACACAATCGCTGGGTAAAACTGAGTGAGTGCATCCCGTGGGACGAACTGGCGGAATGCTATTACCAAGGGATGAGGGCGGACCGGGGCCGGCCGCTGAAAGACGCGCGGCGCGTAATCGGCGCGGTGATCATCAAGCACAAACTGTGTTTGTCAGACGTGGAAACCGTCCAGCAAATCCAGGAAAACCCGTACCTGCAATACTTCGTCGGCTTGCCCGGCTACCAAGCGGCGGCGCCGTTTGCGCCGTCGTTATTGGTCGAAGTGCGCAAGCGCATGGGCGAAGCCGTGTTCGAAGGCTTTCACCGCGCCATCATCGAGGCGCACGAGGGGCAAAAGCCGACCCCGACCAAACTGGAAACGCCGCCGGCCGCGGCAACGCCCGCTGCGTCTGAGCCGAAGGCCGCGGCTAGCGTGACCGCGCCTGAAGCTGAGGTTCAGCCCGAGGCGGCCGAAGCGGCCTTGGATTTTGCCGATAAAGACGGTGTCCCATCGGCACCGGAGCCGGAAGCACCGGCCGCCCCGCGCGGCCAATTGATTCTGGATGCCACCGTGGTCGAACAAGCCATCCGCTTTCCCACCGATTTGAGCCTGTTGAACGAAGCGCGGGAATTAACGGAACGGATCATCGACACCCTGTGCAAGCGCCTGAAGGTCACGGACAAACCCAGGACTTATCGCCACAAAGCCCGCAGTGCGTATCTGGCCGTCGCCAAACAAAAGCGCCCCGGCCGGAAAGTGCTACGCCGAGGCATCAAGCAACAGTGGCAATATCTGCGCCGCAACCTGAGCCACATCGAACAACTCTTGGCGCCCATCCCTCAGGGTTCGCCGCTGCCGTTGCCGGGTTGGCTGCTGCATCGCTACTGGGTGATTCAGCATCTGTACCAGCAACAATGGGACATGTATCGAAACCAGACCCGCCGCTGCGACCGCCGCATCGTCAGTATCAGTCAACCCTATGTGCGGCCGATGGTGCGCGGCAAGTTGGACAAGCCGGTCGAATTCGGCGCCAAACTCAGCGTCAGCCTGAGCGGCGAAGGCCTAGCTCATGTCGATCACCTGCGATGGGATGCCTTTCACGAAGGACTGGATCTGGTCTCGCAAGTCGAAGCGTACTTGGCGCGCTACGGCCACTATCCGGAACGGGTGCTCGCCGATCCGATCTACGGCACGCGCGCCAACCGCGACTACCTGAAGCAACACGGTATCCGCTTTGCCGGCAAACCGCTCGGCCGCCCCAAACGCGAAACCGAGGCCAACCGGGAGCAACTCAAACACGACAAAGAACAGCGCCGGCAGGAATACCTGCAGCGCATCCCCATCGAAGGCAAATTCGGCCAAGGTAAAAACGGCTATCGTCTCACCGACATCCGCGCCAAGCGCGCCAACACCTCGTTCGCCTGGATCAACACCATCTTCTTGGTGATGAACCTGCTGGTCCTGCAAGGGATCTTTTTTGCCCTCGGTCAATGCCGCCTGGTCGGGTTACTGCAAATGATCGTGCGCGCCTGGAAACAAAAGATTTGGAATCTGCGCACCCATTCTAACTTGGCCGACCCGATTTGCTCGTCATTGCCACAGCTGATTTACTGAGCAGACTCTAGATAAGCACGGCTATCTGGCGCGTGGTGGCCAAATGATTGATGCCAGCATCGTGCCCGCGCCCAAGCAGCATCGGCCTAAAGGCGAGAAAGCCCTGATCGAAGAGCAGGCCATGCCTATCGACTGGTCACCTGCCAAGCGTCGGCAAAAAGACATCGATGCGATGTGGACAAAAAAGCATGGCAAATCGTACTTCGGATACAAGTTGTCAGCCAACGTGGATAAGCGATACAAACTGGTTCGTAAAGTTAAAGTCAGCACGGCCAGCGAGCACGATACCTTGCATCTGGATGAGGTGCTGGACACTTTTAATACCGGCCGCGAACTGTATGCTGACAAAGGCTATGTGGACAAAGAACGTGAAGCGCGAATCAAAGCGTCAGGTCTTCGGGTGCATATCCAACGCAAGGCGGCCAAAGGCAAACCGCTATCCGACTGCCAAAAGCGGCGCAATACGCGGATTGCCAAAACCCGTGCACGGGTTGAGCATGTGTTTGCCAGCTTGGAACAGATGGGTGGCAAAGGCTTGCGTAGTATTGGGCTAGCTCGCGCCACGTTACAACTGAACTTCAAGGTGGCCACTTATAATTTACGTCGCCTCTGCAGTTTAAGGACTGGCGGCATTAAGCCTGCTTTTGCCTTCTGACGGGCAAAGTGCGCCTGAAATCGTCAAAAATGGCGATTTCAGGATAAAAACAGCCCCAAACAGGGCGAAAATAAGGCGCCAAATCTGTTTTCTGCTTTGAGCATAAACTGAATACCCAGAACCTGCGGCAATTTTGCCGGTATTTCGAGGCTCCCGAGAGTTGGAGCGATTAATCAACAGCCGAACCGATGAGATTCGCATGATAGAGCGAGCAAAGATTGTGACGCGCTGTCTTGAAGGGAAGCGCAATGACGAAATTGCTGCTGAGCTTAATATCAGGGCGGGGACGGTGGCTGTGTGGCGCAAACGGTTTGCATCTGAAGGCATGAAAGGACTTCGTGATCGGCAAAGATCTGGGAAGCCACCACGATACCCCGTACCAGAATTACGTACCCGGCTGCTGAGGCAACTTGAACAGCCGCCACCGGCTGGATTGTCCACATGGGATGGAAGATCGTTGGCGCAAATGCTGGGTGTTTCCGATGATGCCGTCTGGCGACTATTGCGCAAAGAAGGCATCCAACTCCAGCGCCATCGTTCATGGTGCGTCAGTACCGATCCTGAGTTTGCCATGAAATCGGCCGATATAATCGGGCTATATCTTAATCCGCCCTGTAACGCGCTGGTGATTTCCATCGACGAAAAACCGTCAATTCAGGCCATAGAAAGGCCAAGTGGTTTTGTCCATACCAGCAGCGGCAAGATTGTTCGCGGTTTAAAAAGCACCTATAAGCGCCACGGCACCCTCAATCTTTTTGCCGCTTTAAACGTTGCGACCGGCGCTATTCAATCCAAAACAACCGCCACCAAGAAGCGACCAGATTTTCAGGAGTTTCTTGATGAAGTGGTCGCCGAGGTGCCTACCTCTCAAGAGGTCCATATCATTCTTGACAACTATTGTACGCACAAGAAAAACGATGATTGGCTTGCTGCGCATCCCAATGTGAACTTCCATTTCACGCCCACTTCAGCCAGCTGGTTGAATCAAGTGGAAATTTGGTTCGGCATCATGTCGCGCAAAGCCCTGCACGGTGCCAGTTTCAGCAGCATTGAACAGTTGACGCAAGCCATCAAAGATTTTGTTGCGGTCTACAATAACAATGCTAACCCTTTTGTTTGGCGTAAACGCGAAGTCAAAGGTGCTCAGTTAAGAAATACAATCGTTAATTTATGCAATTAAGCACTAGCTTGATGTTGGAAACATAAACATCAGCATTACCAATATCTGACTGGTTTTCATCATGTTCGATCTTTTGTAAAAGATCGTTTATTTCTGGAAATGGTAAGTCAAACAGAAGAAAAGCCTCGGATTTCAGAACGGCAATTTCATTTAAGGTAATGTCATAGCCAGTAAATCTTATATGCATATTTTCCGGATTATCCCACCATCTCGAGTTTATCAATTCAAGAATAATATCCCTCAACTTACCTGTTTGTTCTAACTTTTCAGGAAGAGACGACGGCCACAACCCGTAGATAGATAATTCGGTAATAGTGTTAAGAATCCAGTCACATGCCTCTGAAATTTTCATTGTGTACCATGACGCAATAGCTTTTGACAGCGTTACCAGGCTAATTAAGTCGCTAGTGGTTACAGGTTTTGAGGTTCGGAGTCGTTCAAAAAAAGGGGCGGTAATATCGTTTTGACCTATCCAGCACTTCAAATTATTAAGTGAAATAAATGGTTCAAAACTGTTAGGGCTATGAGGTTTTGCAGGATTGTTATTTTGCAATTTTCCAGTTTCGATATCCTTTTGTAATGCACCCCGAATTTGATCGTATCTTTCTGAGCTAAATTTATCCTCTGGTTCATCAAATCGATGTGGCTCAATATCAAGTATCAGCATTGTCGCTTCATGCAAACTGATTTCGTGAACAAATTTCCAGCGATCTAATGGCTTCAATTAACACCCCGTCAAAAGTATTGCCGTCAAAGAAAGGATTAACCGGAAACGGGGGACGAATCCCGCTTGTTGCCCCGTCGGGCTATCCGGTTAAATTCGATATAGCCAACCCAATCGCTTCAAGGCGCCGTAAATCAAATAGACGCCAAGGCAGCAAATGAAAATACCGAACATCAGGCGCAGATGGGGGCCTGATATGTGGTTGGCGAGATAGGCGCCAAACCATGCGCCGACAAACATCATGGCGGCCAGAATAACCGCCGCCGCGAACATCGACGTTGCCATGCCGGTAATACTCAAACACTGCCGCCAATCCTATCGGGGGCAATAAGACCGCCAGACTGGTGCCTGTCGCCATGTGCTGCGAAAATCCGGCCCAGTAAATAAGCGCAGGAACAATCACTATGCCGCCGCCAACGCCAAACAAGCCGGACGCAACGCCGCCCAAAGTACCGATCAGCACGAATAATAACCACGACGGCATGACGATTCTCGCCGCTAAGCCGTTGCAGGAAACGGTATAACCTGCGCGCCAGCCTTCAAGCTGCCCAGGTAATCCGCCCAGCTTTGCATCATCTTCCGCCGCTCTTCCAAGTGGGCCGTTCGGTTATAGGCTCGCCCGTTGGGATCGCGCACGGCATGGGCCAGTTGATGTTCGATAAAATCCAATCTAAAGCCCAGAACTTCATCGAGCAGTGTTCGCGCAATTGCTCTGAACCCGTGCACGGTCATTTCAGATTTATCAAAGCCCATGCGCCGCAAAGCGGCCAAAAGCGCCATGTCCGAGATGGAGCGGCTACCGTTGGGCGTTCTGGCGGAAGGGAAGGCAAAGCGTCCGCCGCCGGTCAATGGGTAGAGATTGCGTAATACATCAACCGCTTGCCTCGATAAAGGGACAATGTGTTGTGTATCGGTTTTAGTGACTAAGTAACGCCACTCAGCCGTATCAAAATCGATGTGCTGCCATTCCAGGCCGCGCAGTTCGCCAGGCCGCACGAACACCAAAGGTGCGAGCATCAGCGCCGACTTAACGACAAATGAACCGCTGTATTCGTCAATCGCGCGAAGTAGGCCGCCAAGTTGTCTAGTGTCGGTGAGCGCTGAAAAATGTGTGGTCTGCTTGCTGGCTAATGCGCCCTTGTGTGACTGGGTAATGTCTTGCTCACAACGTCCAGTCGCAACGCCATAACGAAAAATTTGCCCGCTGGCTTGCAATGCGCGATGCGACATTTCAACGGTACGGGTTTCGATTCGTCGCAGCACGTCGAGTAACTTCGGGGCCTTAATTTCATTAATTGGCCTATGTTTGAGCCAGGGCATTAAATCGTTATCAATAACTCGCCATGTGCGTTTCCGGTGGCTGTCTGACTTGGTTTGCATTTTCTTTTCGAAGAACTCCAGCGCAACTTCGCCAAATGAACCGATTACCGGCAAGCCGGCGTCGATGCGTTTTTGGTTTTCGTTTTCGATCTGCTGGACTTGTTTTTTTCTCTTTGCGTTTGTCGCTAGGGTCAATGTCATTTGCAACATTGTTGCGCGCCTCGGTCGCCTTTTTCCGGGCATCGGATAGTGCAGTTTTGGGGTAGACGCCTAACGACAAGGTTTTGCGATTGCCGGCGAATGTGTAATCAAATCGCCACCACTTGGCCCCGTTGGGTTTGATCAGCAAATAGAGGCCGCTACCGTCGTTAAGGCGTTGATTTTTATCGGTGGGCTTGGCATTGCGAACAGTAACGTCGCTCAGTAACTCTTTTGCCATTGCAGTAACTCCGGCAGTAAAAACAGTAATTCTGGCGGTTACTGTAATTGTTACTGCGTAAAAAGCAAGTTGTTACTGATTTTTGAGAGATGTTACTGGACAATAAAAAACCCGAGAAGCCTTGTTTCTTGTGGGCTTCAGCGCTTTGTTGGATTCCGTAAGATTATTAGTTGGTCGGAGTGAGAGGATTCGAACCTCCGGCCCCTGCCTCCCGAAGGCAGTGCTCTACCAAGCTGAGCTACACTCCGATTTAGCTACCGGTTAAGGCAGTTGAGTATTCTAGCAAAGCTGGAAGGGATATAGGAAGCGGTGTTGATGGGAAAAAAGAATACGGCCTATGCAAAGGCTTTTTAACGCCTACCTCACCGAAGCGGAGGTAGTGGAAACCGTGATACGATTTCCACTGTATCTAACAGAAAAGCCGTGGGTGTCGGATGACGACCACGGCTAGAAGTTATTAGATAATGGTTACTTCTTCGGCTTGTGGGCCTTTAGGGCCGCGGCCCAATTTGAATTGCACATGCTGACCTTCGTCCAGCGTTCTATAGCTGTTGTTAGGGTTCAGAATGTTTTTGAAATGTACGAAAACGTCAGGGCCTTGTTTTTGTTCGATAAAGCCGAAGCCTTTGTCTGCGTTAAACCATTTTACGACGCCAGTTGTCATTGTAGACATAATAAGTCCTATAAAAATTTTAGATAAAGCCTTAGCAAAAGTAAGGCGGGTAACGCTGGTAAATGTGGAAATTACTTAATGAAAAACAAGGACGAAGAACTACAGAAGAGACATCGAGCTGGTAAACAAAGGGTAAATCGTATTTTCTAGCTGGAACCCATTCTAGGCTGATTCGACCGATTGTCAAACTAAATCGTAAAATCCCTTCAACTCCCTCCTCACATATGCCGTCGGATCGCAAGCTTAAAGGTTTATATGCCCTTCGTTAACCACCAAAAATCCGTATGTCTACGCGATTAACCCTGCGCCGCAGATCATTGCGCCTGTTTGACATCGGCGCCGCCGTTCTGTTTTTCGGTGTGTTCGCGCAGCAAACCGAATTGCCGCAAGCCGCAACAACCGCACTCAGCGAATTGGCCGCGCAGGGCTATCGGATACCTAGCGAAGATGATCCGGTGCGGGTGTTCCCGGCTTTGACCGGCGGCGATTTCAGCGGCCATCATGCCGGTGGCTGGCGACCTGGCAGTATTTACCTGCGCCAACATCCACAAGGCGCTCTAAGCGAAACCATCTATCTTCGCCACGAGTTGTTTCATGAAGTTAGCCATCGCAGCTGCGGCGGCCGTATGCCGGGCTGGGCAGAAGAGGCCGCCGCGATGCATTTCAGCGGCGAGTTGGCCGATCTGGAACCCAGTGCTTGGCCGAGCGACGCGGAGCTGCAAGGTATGAAAACCCGTATCAGCCACGGCGCCGAACTGGATGCTAACGACAGAAGCTTGTTAGGACGCTTGGTGGTCGATGCCGGCTGGCCTAAGGAGCCGTGCTCGCAATCGGCAAAACTCAGCGAGCTGCTGGGAGGGGCGTTTGACCAAGCAGGCGGCCACGCTTATCTGCTGATGAGCCTATTGTCCGGCCGGATATTGGAACGCGGCGGTGATATCGACAGCCGCCAGCCGCCCGGCTCCTTATTGAAAATCCCCTACGCGGCAGCCTTGAAGCACGCGAATCCTGAAGTATTAAGCTCGGAATTGGCCGCTAGCGATACCGACAAGCTGGCGCAACGCCACGAATATTTTCAAACCGAGCGTTATCGATTATTACTGTCGCCGTTCCGGGAACAAAAACTTCCCGTTCAGACTACGCCTGCTGATCGACAAACTTGGCGAACCTATTTGGGCGAACGAAACGCCGACGGCGATTTCGCATTGCAATCCAGTTTGCCGGAATTGGCGCTGGCGATGCGTGCGGCCTTGCTTTCCAAGCCCGAATATTTCCGCGGCCTAAGCCAAAACGGTCTAGCGCCCAGCTCAACCTTATTCGGCCAAAACGCAGCGGATAAAAAACTGCTGCGGCAACTGCAAGCCTTGGCGAAAACCGGCACGGTGTCGACGAGTGACGGCCAACCCTTGGTCGGCCATCTATTGCTGGCCTGGCCGGCAACGCATCCGGTGTTTCTGGCGATATTTCGCCAGCGTGGCATGAGCGGCGCGGCGGTGTTGAGTAAAGCCGCGCCCGTTTTAAAAAGCTGGCAACAAAACTATCCGGCGCGCTTTGCTACGGTTCGGGTTAGATTATTGACGCCCACTGATCCCGCCAGCTGGGAAGCGCGAGCCGATTGTCCGGAACTGGATGGCTCGCTTGGCCGTTTTACGCTTTGCGGGCAATTTCATATTGTGTCTACCGCGCGCGGCAGCCGTTCCGAGCGTTTGGTCAGCGGCATCTTGCGGCAGACAGCCGGGAATGGGCCAACGGTATTGGAAACCGATGTCGAGACTTATGTCGATAGCGTATTGGCGGCCGAAGCGCAAAACCTGACCGGCAGCGGCCGCGAAGCGATGCGCGCCGTCATCGCTTGGAACGGTAGCCATGGCAGTCACAGGCACGCCGATTCGGGATCGTTATGCGATACCACTCACTGTATGGTGTTTCTCGGCGAACTGCCTAGCGATAAGCCGCGCCGTAGCAGCCGTATCGATATTGAGTTAATGCAGCTGCTGGACAAATTAGCAGTGGAAACGGGACTGAATTGGTTGCCGTTCGCAAACGGCGGCGATCAACGCTGGCAACGGCAAATTTCGGCCAACGAGTTGCAGCATATCTTTGCGGAAAATCAGATTCTGGAGATTCGCCGGGAGCGCCGAAAGGATGGCGCATTGTTCATCCGGCTGACTTATCCGGACAACGAGGAAGCAATTAGTTGCGAAGTGTTCCGTAACACCCTAAAGCTACCGTCCTGTCCCGATACCGTGCAAAACGTCGGAAACCAGGCGTGGGGGTTTCAAGGCATCGGTGCCGGACATGGTTTGGGATTGTCCATAGTGCGCGCCCAAGCTTTGGCTGAGGCCGGACGCAGTGCGGAGCAGATTTTGCGGGATGCTTACGGGCAGAGCCGTTAGGTCAAGCATTTAAGCTAGGCCCAACGGCTTTGTATGGCTGGGTATGGATTAAGTAATTACGTCAGGCTCGGTTCTGCCGGTGCGTTTTTTAATTTCACACAGTTGCTCGGCAATGGTTATCAATTCAGCCAATGCCTGTTGCGCGTCCTGATCGTGGTTGCGTACATCGCGCTCGTAACGCTCCAGATAAATCCGTAAGGTGGCGCCGACCGTGCCGGTGCCGGACAAACGGAAGACGATACGCGAACCGTTGACAAAGCCAATACGGATGCCTTGGTTACTACTGACGCTGCCGTCAACCGGATCGGTATAACTGAATTCGTCGGCGAATTTAACTTCGTAATCGCCCCAGCTTTTGCCAGGCAGGCCGCTTAACTGAGCGCGCAGATGTTCGACAATGCCGTTGGCTATCTCCGAATCGACAGCTTCGTAATCGTGGCGGCAGTAAATATCGCGGCCGTATTTTTGCCAATGTCCGCGGACGATGTCTTCCACGGACTCGCGTTTGCGGGCAATCATGTTCAACCAAAACAATACCGCCCACAAACCGTCTTTTTCGCGGACATGGTTGGAACCGGAGCCGAAGCTCTCTTCGCCGCAGATGGTGATTTTGTCGGCATCCAACAGATTGCCGAAGAATTTCCAGCCGGTTGGGGTTTCGTAACAAGGCAGACTCAGTTTGTCGGCAACCCGATCGACCGCCTGACTGGTCGGCATCGAACGAGCCACGCCGCTGATGCCCTTGGCGTATGCCGGAATCAGTTTGGCGTTGGCGGCCATGATCGCCAAACTGTCGCTGGGAGTGACAAATATATTGGCGCCCATGATCATGTTGCGGTCGCCGTCGCCGTCGGACGCCGCGCCAAAAGTGGGAGCGTCAGCGCCGAACATGATCTCGCACAGCTCGTGGGCGTGGGCCATGTTCGGGTCGGGATGACCGCCGCCGAAGTCTTCCAGCGGCACCGCATTAAACACCGAGCCCGGTGCCGCGCCCAGAGTGTCTTCCAAAATATGCTTGGCATAAGGACCGGTGATGGCGTGCATCGCATCGAAGCGTAGCGTGATAAAGCCGTTATGGATGCTTTGTTTGAGTAACTCGAAATCGAAAATCTTGGCCATCAATTCGGCGTAGTCGGCGACCGAATCGATAATTCGAATTTTCACGCCGCCCTTCTCGACTTCGCCGATCGTGTCCAGATCAACGTCACCGAAGCGGGCTTTTTTATAGCCGGTGATGGTTTTGGTGTTCTCGTAAAGCTTATCGGTAAACTTTTCAGGAGCAGGTCCGCCGTTGCCGATATTGTATTTGATACCAAAATCTTCTTCGGGACCGCCGGGATTATGACTAGCCGATAGAACAATGCCTCCGAAGGCTTTGTATTTCCTGATAATATTGGATGCGGCGGGAGTGGACAATAGGCCGCTTTGACCTATAATGAGCTCACCGAAACCGTTGGCCGCCGCCATTTTAATGATAATCTGGATGGCTTTGCGGTTAAAGTAGCGGCCATCGCCGCCAATCACCAGAGTTTGGCCCTGAAAATCCTCCAGGCTGTCGAAGATGGACTGGACGAAGTTTTCCAGATATTTGGGTTGTTGGAAGACTTTAACCTTTTTACGCAAACCCGATGTGCCAGGTTTTTGATCGTCGTAGGGAGTGGTTTTGGTGATTGTTCTTGTCATATGCTACCCTTTGTAATACCACGTTTGGAAAGGGTTAAATTACACCAAAACTTTGATTATTTACAGATTGCGATGCTAAAGAAAAAATTATTAGGTGTTTTGATTGTGATGGGCTGTGCTGTATCGGCGCGTAGCGTTGCCGGTGAAGACGTTTGGTTGTTAGTCGATACGCAAACGCAGAGCATGGAAGTCCGAAAAGGTGGCAAGACCGTCGCCGTATTAGAAAACATTGCTATCGGCCGTAATGGCGCCGGCGAGAAAAATCATCGCGGCGACGACATCACACCGTTAGGCAACTATCGAATTGGTTGGATTAACGAGAGAAGTGCTTTTCGGAAGTTCTTCGGATTGACTTATCCCAACGTCGATAACGCGGACAATGCCTTGAAGAAAGGCAAAATCGATCTCGATACTTACGAGGCGATTGCCAGAGCGCATTCCTCTGGACAAATTCCACCGCAAAATACCGATCTCGGTGGGCAAATCGGTATTCATGGTTTGGGCAGCGGTAGTCTGTCCATCCACAGATCCATGAATTGGACACATGGATGTATCGCGTTGACTAACGATCAAATCGATCAGTTAAGCCAATGGGTAGAAAAAGGGACACTCGTAACAGTGAAATAATGTTGGTATAATCCAAAAAAATGTTGGACAATTACCACCGTTTTTCATTTTTTATTTTTTGAAACCACAATCAAGGGGAAAACCATGATGAGAGCTATTAAATTATCAGCAGTTGTTGCAATTGCAGCTTTGGCAACCGGTTGCGCAAGCACTTCAGACCTGGAAGCTTTGGACGCAAGAGTAGGCACTTTGGAAGGTAAAGTTGCTACTGCATCTGCTGACGCTGCTTCTGCTAAAGCTGCTGCTGCTGAAGCTGCTGCTAAAGCTGCTGCTGCTGAAGCTGCTGCAAACCGTGCTGCCCAATATGCTCAAGATACCAACAGCAAATTGGACCGTATGTTCAAAAAATCACAACATAAATAAGCATTACTGCTGTTGTTGATTTTAAAAAGCCCGTGAGCCGAAAGGCCACGGGCTTTTTTATTGCCGCTAGTTTGGAACTGCCTGGCTTTGCACGACAGGCGGCGTTTGAGCTGGACGCTCGTAAATCGCCACGGGAATACCGGTGGCTTTTTCGACCGCCGCTTTCAACACCGCCCCTTTAATCACCGGCATTTGTCCGCCATTGGCCTGCTCGATCAAGCTCAGCGCCGAATGCAAGCGCTGCTCATAGGTAGCCGGCGTTTCTTCCATTTCCGGATAAACTTCCATATACAGCGTGTCGTGATACCAGCCAACCTTAATGGATTGATTGACGATATTGACCTGTGTGCCGACTTTAACCATCGGGAAAAACTGCTCGATATCGGCCGGATACATCCGAATGCAGCCGTGACTGACTCGCATGCCAACACCATTGGTTTTGTTGGTACTGTGAATCAGATAACCCGGGATACCGAGTTTAAACGCAAACAAACCCAGCGGATTATCGGGACCTGGCCGATAATAAGGCTCCAATACATCGCCCTCGGCCAAATGCTCGGCGATGATCGACTTCGGCGGGGTCCACGAAGGATTTTCGGTTTTAGCGGCCACATGGGTTTTACCTAGCGGCGTTTTCCAGTTGTCTTCCCGGCCGATACCGATCGCATAGGTTACGACCCTGCTAGGGTCGGGAAAATAATAAATACGCATTTCCGGCAAGTTGATCACGATGCCTTGGCGTGGAGCATTGGGCAGTAAAAAGCTGCTCGGGATTCTGACCTGCGTACCTTCGCGTGGCAACCAACGATCAACAAAAGGGTTAGCCAATACAATTTCGTCCTGCCCCAGTCTAAAGTTCACCGCAATATCGATCAGCGTATCTTCCTGTTTGGCGGCTACATATTTAACCTCGTGAGGCGGATTGCCGATCAGGCTATCGCCTGGCCGATCCGGCGGCGCCAACGTCAGCGCCGATACCGAGGTGCTGGCACTCAGTAACAGACTGGATAACAATCGGGTTTTCATCAGGCATCACCTTCGGCAGTAAATAATTCAAGCAGACGCGGCAAAAACTGAGCAAGTTCCGCGGTCATAATAGAAAAATCGGCGTCGAACTGTTCGGTTTCGTCGAATGCTTCGATGTCGGCGGATTGTTCCTGAATGAGATCGAGAAACTTCAGACGCTTGACAGCCAGGCTCTCGTCGAGCACAAACGAGATACGTTCGGCCCAGCTCATCGCCAATTTAATGACTTGTTTGCCGCTATCCAGATGATTTTTAATTTCCGGCAAAGCCAAGTCGTGACGCTTGCATCGAATAATCGCACCTTCTTCTTCCGGCGAGCGCAGCTCGCACTCGTCTTCGATCAGGATGTCTTTGGGCGAGGTATTGTCGATCAGCCATTGCGTCATCACGCTAGCCGGTTTGGCGGTGGCTGTCAGCGGTACGACCGGCAGCGAACCCAAGCACTTACGCAATTGGCTCAGCAAGTCTTCGGCTTTTTTGGCCGACGCCGCATCCACCACTAGCCAACCGCCCTGGCTGTCGATATAGGCATAGGTTTTACGCGAAAACGAAAACGCCCGCGGCAACAGTTCGAATATCAATTCATCCTTGATGCGACTGCGTTCCTTAGCCGGCAATTTGCGGGCTTCGCGCTCTTCGATTTCGCTGATTCGCTCTTGCAGCATCTCGTTGATCACCGAAGCAGGCACGACTTTCTCTTCTTTTTTACCGCACAGCATCAGGAAACCGTTATTGGCATGAACCAACGCATCCGAAGCCCTGCCTAGCGGCGAAGTCCAACCGAAACTGAATTCGTCTTGACTTCCGCAAGGGCGAAACGGCTGCTGTTGCAGTTTTTGCTCCAAACCATCGGCGGTCAGGGTGAACGGCTCGGAAAAGCGATAGACGGCAAGATTTTTAAACCACATGAAACGACTCTTTTTAAAAACCGCCTATTATCGCAAATTTGTTGACCCCGTAGAACCTGCTCCATGCAGAGCTTCGTTAAAAAGCCGGTTTAACCGCAAATTTGTTCTGAGGCAAAACAGGTTATGCACAATAAAAAAGTTGAGGAAAATTTATAAAAACCCTTGACACAATAACTTATTGAAAAGAAAGGGATTAATATAAGTCATTGTTTTATAAAAAATAATCAGTCTGATTAAATCTTATACAATTTAAGCCGAAGCCAGTATTACCGGGGAATGACAGCGACTTTCGACATTTAATCCACAAAGTTATCCACAGCTTCTGTGGTTAACTGGTTTTTTTCCAGTCACAATAAACGCTTAGCGATCAATGCCGAGAAAAACTTTTAAATTGTCGCAATAAGCAATGCCTTGTTGGTCGGCAAGGTTTGTTAAAATGCCGCATGGCCGCTTCGGCGACCACCACCTCACTCACAACAAAGCGGGCCAATCATGCTGTCAACCTGGGAAAACCTGATACTCGGCGCCCTGGCGCTGCTGCTTTTGTTCTGGATGCAGCCCGGCATTAAAGCCGCACTAGCACGTAGCAAACAAACACCGTCCGATTGGCCCAGCGTCATCGTGCCTATTTTGATGGTCGTGATGTTCGTGCTTTTTTTAATAGCAATGGTTTGACATGAAAGAAGAAGACTACCAAGACGAATACGAAGAAGAAGATTATTACGACGAAACCGAAGGCGAAGAGGGCGAAACCGAGGGTGAGGAAGTCGAGTATTACGCGATACGCCCCAACAAAACCCGTATTAAAAAAGAAATTGCCGCGATTTTTGCGATAGCTGAGGAAATTTGCAGCTTATCACCCGCCCATATCGCCGAATTCGAATTACCGGAAAATATAGAGCAAGCACTGCGTGACGCCGGCAAAATGGGCCAAAATTCCGCCAGGAAGCGCTTGTTGAAATACATCACCGCCCAACTCAGAAAGCTGGATACCGAAGCTATCCAGGAAAAATTGGCGCGGATGAAAAACCGCAGTGCTCATGCGGTCAGAGAACATCATCAGGCGGAACGCTGGCGCGATCTATTATTGGCCGACAGCGGCAATGCACAACTAACGCAACTGATCGAAGAATATCCGGCCGCAGACAGTCAGCATGTCCGCCAATTGCAACGCAACGCGCAAAAAGAAGCCAAGGAAGCCAAGCCGCCGAAGTCAGCGCGCTTGCTATACAAATATCTGAAAGAGCTGATTGCCGATGCAGCCGGCTTGCCTCAAATTGAGGAAGACGAGCGGAACGATGAGGGCGCAGACGATTAATCCCCCAGTGCCCGCATCTGCCCCAAAATCCAGCTCTGGCGCTTATGCAAATAGGCGCTGGGTTGATTAGCTTTCAACAATATCGGGTTCGGTAAGGTAGCGGCCAACAGCGCCGCCTGACTGGCTGACAATTGCCGGGCGGAAATACCGAAATAGCGGCGACTGGCCGCCTCTATACCAAATAAATGATCGCCGAATTCGGCGATATTCAGATACATTTCCAGAATACGCTGCTTGCTCCATAGGGTCTCGATCAGCAGCGTAAACCAGATTTCCAGAGCCTTGCGGCCGAAATTTTTAGCCGGACTCAAAAACAGATTCTTCGCCACCTGCTGGCTAATCGTGCTGGCGCCGCGCAGTTTGCCGCCGCGCAGATACTGACGAAAAGCCTTGCCGATCGCATCGACATCGAAGCCGTTGTGTTGATAAAACAATTGATCTTCGGAAGCGATCACTGCGGCAAAGGCATGCGGCGAAATATGTTGGCGGCTAACCCAGCGTTGCTCGACACCCCGATAGCTCTTACCCTCGACCAGATCGTCGATATGCTGATGCAGCATGAAAGCCGAAGTCGGCGTCGGCATAAATCGCAATACTCCAACCAATAGCAACGAACTAAGCACAAAAAACAACACGGCATACGTCAGGCCACGTTTAAAGACGTGCGGCAATGAAATGCCGGATTTAGATCTGAGCGATAATTGGCGATAGCGAGCCGGATGACGAGAGTGCTTCAAGGTCGATAAAGGCGTTGTGAAATGTGGCTATTATCCTCGATTCGATCGGACCTTTACCAATTACCTGGGTATGCGGCATATAACTCAAAACATCCGTTAGATTAATTTAATTAACATAGTTTAATAAAGTCCTGCCATTCCCCTCTTGCCTATCCCTTGAATTGCCTACCTTAAATGCATTGGCACGCCTATTGCTATAATATGGCCGGCATCAAGGATGTTAAGTTCTCTCCCCCGTGAACATGGAAAACAATGAGGCCAGGGAATACCTGGATAAAAGCGCGCACAAAACGCTTTTATCCAGGCAGGGATGATTTATCGCAATTCGCTATTTTCCCCGCGACGTTTCGGTCTCGCTACTCACGACCAGTTTATCGCCTGCCATCCCCAAAACCGCGGAAGATATCGCCCAAGCGCACCCCCTTCAATAAAAGCGCACGCCCCCTGCCGCGTCAGATTATCAATAGATTTTGCGCAGAGATGCCCTCAAGGTCTATTTCAAGTAAACCAGGGAAATTCTAATCTGAAGGGTAATTGGTTTAAGCAAGCGCTATCGCTTGAATTGATGCGCGGGTAGCAACTAACGTTGCCTAAAGGAGGAGAGTTGAACCAACGCGATCTTCATAAAGAAAACGTTGGCTCAATGCGTCTGTTGGGAGCAGACTTTATTTTTCCAATAACGCAAATTTTCCTGACTTGCCGTTCCATTCATCGGCATCCGGCAGCGCGTCTTTCACTTCGGTGATGATAGGCCATTGTTTTGCCAGTTCCGCGTTCAGCGCCGCGAAGTGTTCTTGACCTTCGGGCAATTCGTCTTCGGCGTGGATAGCGTTAGCAGGGCATTCGGGTTCGCACAGAGTGCAATCGATACATTCGTCGGGGTCTATAACCAGAAAATTTGGACCTTCATGAAAGCAATCGACTGGGCAAACGTCAACACAGTCGGTAAATTTGCATTTGATGCAGTTTTCGGTGATTACAAAAGCCATATTGTTCTTCCAAGGTTAGGTAAATGAACAAGTTTTCGTGCATGGCGAAAACTTTATGGTTAAAAATGCACCTGCCGCTTAACGCGGCAGGTGGCTGATCGGCAATACTCAGTAGTGTCAGGGCCGAACATGGTCAGCCCATGTACTGCTTATTTATCTTTGTTACGTTCTTTAACTTCTTTAATCACTTCTTCCGCCACATTGCGTGGGCAAGCGGTGTAGTGTGAAAATTCCATCGAGAACTGGCCGCGACCGGAGGTCATGGTGCGCAAATCGCCAATGTAACCGAACATGTCGCTCAGCGGTACGTCGGCTTTGATACGCACACCGGTAATGCCTGCATCTTGGGATTTGATCATGCCACGGCGACGGTTCAAGTCGCCGATCACGTCACCGACGTGCGCATCCGGGGTGAATACGTCAACTTTCATGATGGGTTCCAGCAATTGTGGATTACCTTTTGGGATCGATTGACGATACGCGGCGCGGGCGGCGATTTCGAAAGCGATGGACGAGGAGTCAACCGCGTGGAAAGCACCGTCGGTTAAGATAACTTTGAAGTCCAAGCAAGGGAAGCCTGCCAGAACACCTTTGTCGATACTGGCTTTAAAGCCTTTTTCAACCGCAGGCCAGTATTCGCGAGGTACGTTACCGCCGGTCACTTGCGATTCGAATATAAAACCGCTGCCTGGTTCGCCTGGCTCGATGATGTAATCGATTTTCGCGTATTGACCGGAACCGCCCGATTGTTTTTTGTGGGTGTAGCTGTCTTCGATGCGTTGAGTAATCGTTTCGCGATAAGCTACCTGTGGTTTACCAACGTTAACATCTACACCGTGGGTACGGCGCAAAATGTCGACTTTGATGTCCAGATGCAACTCACCCATACCTTTGATGATGGTTTCGCCGGATTCTTGGTCGGTTTCGACGCGGAAAGACGGATCTTCTTGTACCATCTTGCCGATCGCGATACCCATTTTTTCGTTGCTGCCTTTGTCTTTTGGCGAAATCGCAATCGAGATAACAGGGTCCGGGAATACCATCGGTTCCAGTGTGGCCGGTTGGTCCGGGTCGCATAAGGTATGGCCGGTTTGCACGTTTTTCAAACCGATCAACGCCACGATGTCGCCGGCTTGCGCGGTTTCGATCTCGTTGCGGTCGTCGGCATGCATTTCCACCATACGACCGATACGCTCGGTTTTACCGGTAAAGGTGTTCAACAGAGTGTCGCCTTTTTTGATGCGGCCGGAGTAGATGCGGACAAAGTTCAAAGCGCCGAAACGGTCATCCATGATTTTGAACACCAGCGCGCGCAATGGACGGTCGGCATCGACAATCGCGTGTTCGCCAGTTGGAACGCCTTCGAGGTCGGTCTCAGGTTGCGGATTGACTTCGGTAGGATTCGGCAAGTACTCGATAACGCCGTCCAGCACCAATTGCACGCCTTTGTTTTTGAAAGACGAACCGCAGAAAGTCGGGAAGAAATCCATCGCGATGGTACCTTTGCGGATGCAATGTTTGATTTCTTCGATGGTAGGCTCTTCGCCTTCCAGATATTTCTCCATGATTTCGTCGTCTTGATCGGCCACTTGATCGATCAGTTTCGCGCGCCATTCTTCGACTTGCTCTGCCATGTCCGCAGGCACGTCTTTAATTTCGTATTTCAATGGGTCGCCGGAGTTATCCCAAACCCAGGCTTTGCGGGTCAGCAAATCAACCACGCCGACAAAGTTTTCTTCGGTGCCGATAGGCAGGGTCATCACAACGGGTTTGGCACCCAATACTTCTTCGACTTGTTTGACGACGCGGTAGAAGTCCGCGCCCAGTCTGTCCAGTTTGTTGACGTAGATGACGCGAGAGACTTTGGAGTCGTTCGCATAGCGCCAGTTGGTTTCGGATTGCGGTTCAACGCCGCCGGAACCGCAGAATACGCCGATACCGCCGTCCAACACTTTCAAGGAACGATAAACTTCGATCGTAAAGTCGACGTGGCCTGGGGTGTCGATGATATTGAAACGGTGTGGTTCAAATTGCTTGGTGCTACCCGGCCAAAAACAGGTGGTGGCAGCCGATTGAATGGTGATGCCGCGCTCTTGCTCCTGCACCATGAAGTCTGTAGTCGCCGCGCCATCGTGCACTTCGCCGATTTTGTGGATTTTTCCGGTCAGCTTCAAAATCCGCTCGGTGGTGGTGGTTTTACCGGCATCGACGTGAGCGAAGATGCCGATGTTTCTGTAAAGCGATAGATCAGTCATGGTTATACTCTAAAAATGGACATAAAAACTTTTAAACCCCAGCACCATTGCCACGGTTGGTTGTGGATCACATAGCTGCTAGCCTAGCGAAGTATGCGGCCGGTCTTCGCTTTGCAAGGTCTGAGGCGAAATTCACACGGCTTCTTCAAAGACAAGGTCAATGAAAATCTTCACATTCTAACCGAAAAATCAAAAAAAACAGAATGTCAATTGTGTGATTTATTTAAGCGGGCTAATGGAACGGATTTGCAACTCCCTGAGTTGCATCAATGCGTAAAGCGATTGCAGGCAGGGACAGTCTACACCTTGCCGTTGCGCGGCGCGCACCGCGTTGCCGAGAATAGCTTCGGTTTCCATCGTGTGTCCGCGTTCGAAATCCAGTAGCATGCTGGTTTTGTAAGGTGGCATATCGCCTGTCAGGGCAATATTGGCTTCGACGATACCAGCCGGCAAGGCATGCCCGCAAGCTGCGGCAATACTACAGACTTCTTGCATCACACGGCGAACAAAATTTTCCTGATTCTGCAAGATCGCCTGAGTCGCCAAGCCGCCGGACAGCACCGACAGCGGATTGAACGGCGCATTCCAGACGCATTTTTGCCAGCGGCTAGTGACAATGTCGGCGCCGATCTCGCATTCGATCCCGGCTTTTTGGAATAAGTCGCGCAAATGCGGCGTTTCCGGCTCGTCCCGGTCCGCTAGATTGCCGAGCACCAATTTGCCGTAAGCCAAATGATCAATCACGCCTGGCGCCACCCGGTTGCAACAGATAAACGCCAAGCCGCTGATCAACAGATTATCGGGAAAAGCTTGTTGCAGCTCTGGTTCGATCTCGACGCCGTTCTGGATGAACACAATCGCGGTATTTTTCGAAGCAGCGGCGCGGATTAGCCCAACCCGATCAATGTCGGCCGTCAGCTTGGTGCACAACAGCAAATAATCGGCTTGGTCTTGGTATTCGCGGACATCCCGCAACACCTGGCCGGGCATGAATTGCCAATTGCCCAAAGCATGGCTTTCGATTCGATACCCTTGCCGTTTGACCACCTGGTAATCCGAGCGACACACCACCGCCACCTCGGCGCCGGCCCTAGCCAACAATGCCCCGTAAAATCCGCCGATCGCACCGGCCCCAACCACCAGAACCTTGTCGCTCATGTTTCGTCAGCCAAAATCTGTTTTAAGAACGGCACGGTCAGCTTACGCTGCGCGGCCAGCGTGGCACGGTCGATTTTTTCAAGCAACAACCATAATGCCGACAAATCGTGGACATAGTGATTCAGCAAAAAGCGGCCGACTTGCGGCGAAATATCGAAACCTAGGAAACGGGCTTTATAGGTCAGCGCCTCGATCAACTGATCGTCGCGCAAGGGCTGAATTTTTAAGGTCAACCCCCAAGCCATCCGGGTTTTCAGATCGGGCAAATCGAACCCTAAAAACTTCGGTGGGCAATCGGCGGCCAGCAGCAATTTATGATTGTTCTGTCTATGCGTATTATAAAAAGCGAACAGCGCGTGTTCCCAGTCGAGGTGGCCGGCGATCAGTTGAATATCATCGAAACAAACCAGTTCGACGTCTTCCAGACCTTCCAATAAACCTGGAGCGGGCAAATTGTTCGCGTTAAACGCCAAATAAAAGGGATCTTTACCTGCCAGCTTGGCCTGCTGGCAACAAGCCTGGAGCAAATGACTCTTGCCGCTGCCGGCGTCGCCCCAGACAAAAATCTGCTGTTCGCCACCATTCGTGGCCAATGCCTGTAACTGAGCAACGATCTCGGCGTTATTGCCGGGAAAAAAGCTGGCAAAGGTCTGATCGCTCTGAAACTCGAACTGTAAGGGGACTTGCATGCCGCTAACGCTCAGGCCTTTTCAGCCTTATAAACATACAATCCGGCGCCGAAACACAGCAGCAGGCTGAACAGCACTTCCAGCAACGCATAAGGCCGCTCGCTTTGATTGACATAGGCTTCGGCGACGCCATGGGCAAAATAAGGCAGGCTCAAATAACTCATCCAGGTGCAGCTTTTCAGATTCCGATTCAACAAGCCTTTAAACGGCAACAATAAAGGCCCGACCGAGATTAGCAGCAGCAATGCCGTGGGCAGTTTGCTCGATGGCGACAACAGCGTGTGCCAGGCCATCAATAATATAAACAGGCCGAAAAAGCCGAACAGGGCCGCGTAATAGTAGTGGATTCGTTGCATGAGAGCGGCTAATGGCCAGAGTGAAAGAATTGAAACCTAATCTATTATCACAAAGTCTCTGCAATAATGCAGTGCTGCCCGATTTTTACCCGATACAGGAGATCATCATGATCAGAAAGCTGAGTACTTTAACTGCCGCCAGCCTGGCGAGCTTTAGCGCATTGGCCGCCGACAGTTACACTATCGATAGTCACCACACCTTTCCCAGCTTTGAAATCGGCCACCTGGGATTTTCCACGCAACGCGGCCGCTTTAATGAAACCAGCGGCAAGGTGACATTGGATGCGGCGGCAGCTAAAGGCAGCATAGCCATCAGCGTCAATACCGCTTCGATCAGTACCGGCTTGACGGAGCTGGAAGAGCATTTGCGCGGCAAGGAATTTTTCGATAGCAGCCAATATCCGACGATGACTTTCAAGTCCGACAAACTCAGTTTTCAAGGCGATAAGCTGGTCGGCGCCGACGGCACTTTGACCTTGCACGGCATCGGCAAACCCGTACACCTCAACGTCGAACACTTTTATTGCGGGATGAATGTCATCCGCTTGAAATACACCTGCGGCGCCGATGCCACGGCCAGCATCAAACGCTCCGATTTTGGCATCGACAAATATACGCCGGCGGTTGCCGACGAGGTCAAGGTATTAATTCAAGTCGAGGCGACCAAGGACTGATTTCATGCCCGGCGGCCCCGCTAGTTGAATAGCGCTGACCAACCAAGCCACGGATTAGCGCTTCCAGGGAATCGAGTGATGTTGGAAGTTGTTGCAAAAATCGGCGAAATCCGTGGCCGGCATCGGCTTAGCGAGCAGATAGCCTTGCAGCAGATGGCAACCCGCTTCTTTCAGAAACGCCGCTTGTTCCTGGGTTTCCACGCCCTCGGCGATCACTTCCAATCCCAAGCCGCGCGCCATCGCGATGATCGCGCGGATGATGGTGGCATCGCTAGGGTCGTCGATACAATCGCGCACGAAAGATTGATCGATCTTCAACACATCCAGCGGAAATTGTTTCAAGTAGCTGAGACTGGAATAACCGGTACCGAAATCGTCGATAGCGAAACGGACTCCGGCCTGGCTTAAGGTAGCGAAGGTGCGCTGAATATCCTCGTTGGGCCGCAACAAACAGCTTTCGGTCAGCTCCAACTCCAATGCACCCGGCGCATTTGGCAGCAGCCTGGCAACGGTCTCCAAGGTGCGCCGGGCAAAATCCGGATGCCAAAACTGTGGCGGCGCCACATTGATGCCGACATGGAAATCGGCATCGACGACACCGGTTTGCCGCCATTCGTTCAAACACTGCAACGCGGTTTCCAGCACCCATTCGCCGATGGGTAGAATCAAACCGGTCTCTTCCGCCAACGGGATAAATTCGATCGGCGATATCCACATGTCCTTGAAATGCCAGCGCAGCAAAGCCTCGGCGCCGACCAGCCGGCCGCTGCGGCAATCGTATTTGGGTTGAAAATGCAACACCAATTCGTTTTGCTCCAAGGCGCGTTTCAGACCGGTTTCCAATGTCAGCAACCGGGCGCCGCGCTGCTGCAACGAGGGTTTGTAGAAGCGGTGGGTGTTGCGGCCTCGAGTCTTGGCTTCGTACATCGCGCAATCAGCGTTGCGGATCAGTGCTTCGCTATCGTCGGCGTCGTGAGGGCACAGCGCGATACCGATGCTAAAGCTGGTGCTGATCTCGTGGCCCCTGATTTCGAACGGCCGGCTCAGCACCTGGCCAATTTGTTCGGCCACCTGGCCGGCATCGTGCTCGGCCTGATCGCGGTCGCCGCTCAAATCGTTGAGTATCATCACAAACTCGTCGCCGCCCATCCGGGCTACCGTGTCGCACGCCCTGATCTGATGATGCAAGCGTTGCGCGACTTCCTGTAGCAATTGATCGCCAAAGGAATGCCCCAACGTGTCGTTGACGTATTTAAAGCGATCGAGATCGAGGAATAACAGCGCCGCGCTACATTGCCGGCGAGCGGTTTGCGTCAAAGTCAGGCGCAGATGATCCTTCAACAACGTGCGATTGGCCAGGCCGGTCAACTCGTCGTAATACGCCTGATGCTCGAGCATGGCCTGATAACTCTCGACCTTGAGCCGATAGTCGCCCAGCCAGGTCGTCATCAAGTTAAAGGCTTGTCCCAGTTCGCGCATTTCCGGACCGCCGCTCTTTAAGTTGACCGGCTCGACCTGCCCTTGAATCACGCCATGCGCGGCCAACGCCAATTTCTTGAGCGGCAATGTGATGCGGGCGGTCATGGCCAGCGAAACGCCGAGGCCGATGATCAAAATAGCCAGTGCGACCGCCACCCCCAACCACAAGGAATGCCGGACGATTTCCTCGAAATAAGTCAGGCTCATCGCCAAGCGCACCTGGCCGATGATTTTAGGATCGGCGGACACATCCAAAAACAGCGCACCTTCCTCCTGAAAACCGCTGCTGGTAATAGGGTGCACGATTTCCACCAGAGCTTGCGGCCCGGCCTCGGTCCACCACTGCCAAAGGGTCAGGGGGCCTTGAGCCTGGATCGGCGGCGAGGTGAGCGGCACATCCAACACTTTCATTTGCGCCAATTGCCGGTCGCGTTCGTCCAGTATCTCCACATAGGCAAGGCCCGGCACGTCGCGCATGCGCGCCAACTGGCGGTCCAACACGCCACCCTGACGCGTGTAAACCGCATACTCGCTAGTTTCCGCCAGTAAGCTGGCCAGCACCAGGCTTTGTTCATGGCGGGCCTCGAACTGCCGCGCCAATTGCACGTAAGAAACGATGAATCCCACGCTCAACGCCGTCACCAACACCAAGGCCGTATTCAGCAGATTGAAGCGGGCAGCCATCGGTAAGGCATTAAGCACTCTCTTCATTGAAATACCTCGGCGATTTCCGGCAACCAGCGCTCGGAGAGCGGTAACTTCATGTGTTCGGCGGTTTTACTGTTAATGACGGCCCTCACCTTGCGCGGTTCCTGCGGCGTCAGCGCGGCGGGCGACATGCCTTTGCGCAGCACGTTCGACGCCAATTCCGCGACTTGATCGCCCAAATCGGCATAATCCCAGTCCAACGCATAAAACGCGCCGGCCTTAACCCACTGTGCCGACAGGCCGATCAGCGGCGTGCGATTACGAAAGGAATACAACAATAACTCCCGCACCGCCGCCGAATTGAATGGCGCGGTGCCGTCCGCCGCCCATATCGCATCCAGCTGCGGCGGCAGGCTTTGTAACAAAGACGGCAAATCCTCGGGTTCCATGGCCGGCGCCGCGATCAGCGTGGCATTTTCGGCGCGCGCTTGTTGTTGCAGCGCTTGAAACAAGGCGCTGCCGTGCCGAGGATCGTAAATCACCGCAATTTGTCTTGCCTCCGGAAGCAAGCGATGAAACCAATTCCATTGCAAGGCCGCCGGAAAATTCAAGCCCACCCCGCAGGCATTCTGGTTTTTCCGCAATTCCTCGGTGTCCAGCACCAAGCCGGCGACGACCGGAATGGTTCGCTCATTGGCCAGCACCGTCCGAGTGGCCGGCGTGCCGAGCGTGACGATCAGTTTCGGCGTCGGATTTTGCAACGGTTGCGAAAAGGCTTCCGTCCCCGCGTCGTTATGCAAAATATGGATTTGATAATCGGCCTCCACGCCGCGCGCGGCCAAGCCTGCTTTAAATCCGTCTAAAGTCTGTTGATAAGGTGGGCTGTCGTGGCTTTGGAATACTAGAATATCGGTTGCAGCCAAGGTTCGAGCGGAAAAACCGCAACCGATCAACACCGCACAGATCAAATCCAGCCGGCGCCGAAAAAGCATTTGCCATATACCTGCAGCCGTGACCGCATCGGTTCTCCGGCCCGCCAACGTCGGCCGGCCGGCATGGACCTTGGCGTACACGCCAGCCCCAGCCGATCCGCCCCGGCTGCCGGATATTCGCGTAGCGATGGATATGCGGTATTTATTCAATGTCAGTCTCTCGGCTCAAGCGAGTCCCTGATGACTGCTTTGGCGACTTTGCATTTCATCAGAATTCAAGACTGGCTCGGACCCGAAAATTGCGTCCGTCCTGAGGCACTAAATTTGGCAAAGGTTTGCTGCTGTTGGGTGGAATGAAACGGGGGTCGGTGTAACCTTCATCAAACAGGTTATAAAGGCCGCCGCTCAATTCCACGCCGGGTAGCCATTTTCGGGAAAGCAGTACCAGATTGGTCAGCACATAATCGTCGGCACTGCTGCCGCCGACGCTGGCACGAGCGGTCACATATTGCGTTTCAACGCTGGCAAACAATTTATCCTGCCACAATGGCGCGCTAATATTTAGTTTGAACATATGGGTTGGCGAGTTCAAAGCCTGCTCGGCGCCAGCGATGCGAGTTTGCTGATAGGTGTAACTGAAACGACCTTCGAAATTGCGAAAACGGCCCTGCAACTGGGTTTCCAGGCCATGCGCTTCGGCGTTTCCCAAATTGCGAAATTGGGTCGTTCCGCCGTCGCTGACTTGGTTGATCAGGTCGCTAAGCTGGTTATAGTAGGGGCTGAGACGTAAATCCATATACTCGTTGAGCTTTTGTTCCAGCACGATTTCATAGGATTCTATCCGCTCCGGCTTCAGGGCCGGGTTGCCTAGCCACGCGCCTTGGCAACAGGTATAAACGCTTTCGAAAGCGTTGGGCGCGCGAAAGGCCGTGCCGTAAAGCAGTTTGACGGTGGTGTCGGCATAGGGTTGATAGATCAGGCCCAGCCTCGGGTTAGCGGTATCGCCGAAATTATCGTAGCGATCATAACGCACACCGGCGTGCAAACTCAGGTTGTCCAGCAGGCTCCATTCGTCTTGCAGGAAAATGCCGGCAATGCTGCTGTTCAGCTTATTATCCGCCCAACTTTGATAGGGTTGAATATCGTAGTTCAGCATTTGCTGGTGATAATTGCGCCGATATTCGCTGCCCAGCGTTAGCCGATGACTCTCGAAAAAGGTGTGGCTCAAAAGCAGCTCGCCGCCGAACCAATTACCTTGCCAATAGTCTTGGTTGGTCAGTAATTGTGCGGAGATCATGCTATTGAGATCGTCGTCGAATTCATAGCCATCCCAGAACAGACGGCCGGTCAGCTCCCAATCGTCTGCGAAAGTGTGCCGGTAATTCAGATCGGCATAAGCCCGCCGGTCGTGGTAGTGGCTGCCTTGTACGCCCAGATCGGCGCCGACGCTACCGGCGGGAATGTATTTGTTGCGTTGCAGGTAAGCGCCGCTGAGCGTGAAATCGCCCCAGGCCAGTTTGCCGAACAGGCGTTCGATTTGTTCGCCGTCCAGATTGTTAACGTTACCCAAATCGCCGTAATTTAGCGTGTGGTGACCGTCGCTGTGATAAACGCTGGCCGACAACAGACCTTCCATGCCATTACTGAACTTTTGTCCGTAACTCACCTGTCCTTGGTGGCTGTCGAAACTCGCTACTTCGGCGCCGAGCCGAGCGCCTTGCAAGTCGCGCCCTCGCTGGGTGATCACATTGACGACTGCGAATACCGCGCTACTGCCGTATAGAGACGAAGCCGGTCCGCGCACCACTTCCACCCGCTCGATATTCTCCACATCCACCAGAAAATCGCGGCCCAAGCCGGCGTAATCCTGCAAACTTTCATTGACGCGATGACCGTCTATCATCACCAATATCCGGGTGTTGTAGTCGCCCGGTGGCGCAAAGCCGCGTACACCGACATGGTTATAAGCGCGGTCGTAAGTATTGAGAAAACCGGGCAGGCTGCCCAGTATCGCGGCCATGGTACGCCAACCGTAACGTTTGATTTGTTCGGAGCTAATGATGTCGACCGATGCCGGTGCCTTGGTCACCGGTTGTTCGTGACGCGAAGCGCTGAATACCGAGGGCAACTCGCCGAACAACAAAGCCTGTTCATCGGCCGCTTCGAAGGATGGCTCGCCATCTTCCTGGGCATGGGGCAATCCGGGCAATACTAGCAAGGCGATAGCCAAGACCAGGCGGGGGCGAACTAGTAACAGGGAATTTGGCATGAGTGGCAAGGTGGTAAAAATTCCTGGTTGGACTTTAATCTACCCTCTTTTCGGGGTATCGACGTTGCCGAATCGGTCTGGCGTCGATACTTTAGCTAGTTTCCATGCAAACTCAAAACAAGACGACAAGTTATGTGGGAATTCACCCAGGATTTAATTGAAATATCTGCTAGAGGTCACGGTTTTGGCAATCCCCCGCCAAACCAAAATGCGACATTCACCAGCCCTATCATCACCGGTACCTCGATTAACGGCCCGATCACGGCCGCAAAAGCCGCGCCGCTATTGATACCAAACACCGCCACGGCCACCGCGATCGCCAGTTCGAAGTTGTTGCTGGCAGCAGTGAACGCCAGCGTGACGGTCTTGCCGTAATCCGCGCCGATGGCTTTACCCATCGCAAAACTCAGCAAAAACATCACCACGAAATAAATCAGCAGTGGCATAGCAATCCGTACCACATCCATGGGCAGTTGCACGATCAAATCGCCTTTCAGCGAGAACATCACCACGATGGTAAACAGCAAGGCGATCAAGGTCAGCGGGCTGATCTTCGGTACGAATTTTTGGCCGTACCAGTCCTGTCCCTTGGCGCGCACCAACACAAAACGCGTGGTGAAACCGGCAATGAAAGGAATACCCAGATAAATAAAGACACTCTTGGCGATCTCGACTATGGTAATGTCTACCAAACTGCCTGGCATCCCGAACAGCGGCGGCAGCACGGTGATAAACAGCCAGGCATAAACGCTGTAAAACAACACCTGAAACACGCTGTTGAACGCTACCAGGCCGGCCGCGTATTCGTTGTCGCCGCGCGCCAGTTCGTTCCAGACGATCACCATCGCGATGCAACGGGCCAGACCGATAAGAATCAGGCCGGTCATATATTCGGGATAATCGCGCAAGAAAATTATGGCCAGCGCAAACATCAACAGCGGGCCGACGATCCAGTTTTGCAACAAGGAAATCCCCAGTATTCGCCAATTGCGGAACACATCGCCCAGTTCCTCGTAACGCACCTTCGCCAACGGCGGGTACATCATCACGATCAGACCGATGGCAATCGGGATATTGGTGGTGCCGACCGACACCGCGCTATTAATTTGATTGACTGCGGCCGGCCAGGCAAAGCCGATAGCCACGCCAACAGCCATCGCGATAAAAATCCACAAGGTCAAATAACGGTCGAGAAAGGACAGGCCGGTTTTTGCACAATTTGGCGGGGTCATGGTGGTCTCCTGCGAGGTGGCGGCGAACCTTTAGGTATTATCCGATGGCTGGCAACAGGACGAGACCGATTCGAGCTGAATCACATCGTCTTCACCAAACATCGGAATGCGGTTCAAAGAGTGAAACGCTTCCCAGGCTATGCCTTGCGGATCGACCGTCCAGTATTTATCGGACGTCGCGTAACAACAGGCGGCCTGTTTTTGGGCCGCGATCGGCAAGGCTGCCGCAGCCAAGCCTTGTTGCACCGACTCGAGCTCCTCGGCCGAGTCCACTTGCAATCCCAGATGATCCAGTCCCGGTTTCCGCCCGCGATGGGAGATGGCGAAATTGATGCGCGGATCGTCGAGCATCCACTTGGCGTAATCTGTCTCGCGCACCGACGGCTCGGTCTGGAATAAGCCGCTGTAGAAAGCGATGTTTTTTTCGAGATCGTCGACGGCGATGTGAATATGAAAGCGTTTCACGGCGATTGCTCCGGCCAGGTTAATGGGATATTGATGCGTCGATTCGATGGCCGCCGGCCAATACCAGTAAACGGGCGACACCCACCGGCTCTTCTGCCAATAAAGGCACCAGCGCATAACGTTGTGCATGCCGTTGGGCGACAGCCTCGATTTCCGGCAATTCGTTGGCGGCGCGTTGCCGCAGCAAGGGGGAATGTACCGCGGTCGCGGCAATGCTGTTATTGATCACCCAAGCCCAAGGCTCAATGCCGGCCCGGCGCAGATCGGCTTGCAGATTGGCCGCCTCCAATACCGGCGTGGTTTCCGCCAGCGTGACCAATAGCACCTTGGTTTGCTTGGGGTCTTGCAGCTGCATCATCGGCGTCAGGTAATGCGTGCCGCTCGCCATCTGCCGGCTGACTTCGCGGTGGTAAGCGCCGGTAGCATCCAGCAACAGCAGGGTATGCCCGGTTGGTGCGGTGTCCATCACCACGAACTTTTTACCGGCCTCGCGAATGATGTGCGAAAAGGCCTGGAACACCGCGATTTCCTCGGTACAAGGCGAGCGCAAATCTTCTTCCAGCAGCGCCCGGCCTTGCGCATCCAACTGCGCGCCTTTGGTTTGTAAAACATGCTGGCGATAGCGCTCGGTTTCGGCTTGCGGATCGATGCGGCTGACGTTCAGATTATCCAGCGCACCATCCAAGGTTTCGCTCAAATGTGCGGCCGGATCGGAAGTCGTCAGATGCACCGGCAGACCGCGCCGAGCCAGTTCCACCGCCACGGCGGCGGCCAGCGTGGTTTTACCGACGCCGCCCTTGCCCATCAACATCACCAGACCATGACCGTCGGCGGCAATCTCATCGACCAGTTTTGCCAAGTTAGGCGCCTGAATGGCGCTGGTCATCGCATCGCTATGCAGCGATACCGGCTCGGCGCGAGTCAGCAATTGCCGCAACGCAGCCAGACCGACCAGATTAAACGGTTTCAATTCGATGTAATCGGCGGGCATGGCGCGCAACGCTGCCGGTATTTCCGCCAACGCCCGTTGTTCCCGTTGATAAATGGCGGTCGCCAACGCGTCTTGCGCTGTTTCGGTTTCCGGCAAAATGCCGTTGACCAGCAAGTATTGCCGCGACAAGCCGATGGCATCCAATTCTTCATGGGTACGCGCCACTTCCCGCAAGCTGGATGCTTGGGCGCGAGCCACCAGAATCAAGCGGCTACGCGCCGGATCGGCCAGCGCATCGACCGCTGTTTTGTATTGGCTGCGCTGCTTTTCCAGGCCGGCGAGCGGGCCGAGACAAGACGCATCGCCCTTGCCGGCTTCCAGAAAACCGCTCCAGGCGCCGGGTAGTTGCAGTAAGCGGATGGTGTGGCCGGTGGGTGCGGTATCGAAGACGATATGGTCGTAGCCGGCGGTCAATGCCGAATCGGTCAGCAAAGCGGTGAATTCGTCGAACGCGGCGATTTCGGTGGTGCAGGCGCCGGAGAGTTGTTCCTCAATGCCTTTCACCACCGCTTCCGGCAATAGCCCCCGCACCGGGCCGACGATGCGGTCGCGGTAGGCTTGCGCGGCCGCTTGCGGGTCGATTTCCAATGCCGCCAAGCCAGCCACGGCCGGAATCGCGGTCACCTGGTTACCGATGGTGATGCCAAGCACCTGACCGACATTGGACGCGGGATCGGTACTGACCAGCAACACCTGGCGCCCGCCATCCGCCAATTGTATGGCTGTGGCGCAGGCGATTGAAGTCTTGCCGACGCCGCCCTTGCCGGTAAAAAACAGGAAGCGCGGCGGCTGGTCGAGGAATTTCATGGGCGGGTTAACAGCAACTACTGCCGCTGCAACAGCCGGACTGCGGCTTTTCCGCCGCATCGACGACCCCCACCCAACGGGCCAGTTCGGCGCGGCTGGGATAACGGCCCGCCAAAGCGATTTCGCCATCGACCAGTATCAAAGGCAATCCTTCCGCACCGGAGCGCTCCAGAAAACTTTTAGCTAGCTGGTTTTCGGCAAACGCCAGCGGTTGCTGAGCCAGGTTGTAGCGGTCGATATGTGCACCGTGTTGCTTGGCCCAATCGACATCGGCGGAAAAGCCGACCAATTGCTGATCGACATCGACGCCGCACACGCCGGTACTGCAACACAAGGCGGGGTCGAATACTTGAATCGTGGTCATAACATAAGCTCCTGACTGTTTAAGGCAATAAAACGCCGATCCTGTCCAACTCGGCTTTCAGTTGTGCTGGCCGGTTTTTTAATTCGTCCAGCGGCAACGCTAAAAATTGTTCGATGCGGTGGCGCAAGATACGGTAAGCGGCCATGAACGAGGCATTGATTTCTGCTTCCGTACCGGTAACGTGAGCGGGATCGTCGACCCCCCAATGACTGCGCAATACCGGCCCCAGATAAGCCGGGCAGGTTTCGTTGGCGGCATTACCGCAGACGCTGAGCACGATATCCGGCGTCACCGGCAAATCGTTCCAGGACTTGCTGTAATAACCCTCGGTGGCAATCCCTTCCCGCTCCAGCAAAGCCAGCGAGCGCGGATGCACTTGACCGGTGGGCTTGCTGCCGGCGCTCAAGGCCCGCCAGCCGGCCGGTGCCAGATGGTTGAAAGTCGCTTCGCCGAGAATGGATCGGCAGGAATTGCCGGTACAAAGAAACAGCACGTTCATGATGGTGAGTCCGTTTGAGTCGATGAAAGAGAAAGTGTCGGTTCGCAGCAAGCGTTTACCGCATCGGCATCGAAGCACTGCTCGGGATGGCCGGTGCAGCATTCGGCGGTCAGATAAGCGATCAGATCGTGCATTAACAGCAGATTAGCTCGATAGCGCTGATAGCGGCCCTCGGCGGTGACGTTGATCAAGCCGGAATAGGTCATCGCCTTGAGATGAAAAGACAGATTGGTGGGCGGCAAGCCCAGTTGCGCGGCAATTTCGCCGGCGACCAAACCGTCGGGCGCGTTTTTAACCAGCAGCCGGTACACGTCCAGCCTGACAGCGGAAGCGAGCGATTCGAAGATGGTGGTGGCAAGTTGGGTATCCATTGGGCAACTATACAACAATTATTGAAATATCAAAACAAATAGTTCAGGGCGATCCTCAGCGTGTGTTGTTTAAAGTAATCAGGGATAATATAAGGAAACTTTACTTATTCGTTAGGCTCTAGACTGAAAGCCCGCGTATCGTCGTATTGAGATTACGAAAGGCAATAATCGGGCCGCTTCCGCCCAGATTTTGTGGCATTTCTTTCGGACAGGCTAGCTTGCGTAATCAGTTGAAATATGGAGAGAATCATGCCTCACATTGCGAGTTGTATGTTCCGTTTGAATAGTCAGTTGTTTACCCAATTTACCTATGATGGCGTGCATTGCACGGCCTTTTCAGGAAATGGACCGCATCGAAACAATCCCACATCTGGCAATGTCCCAAATGATGGCTCCATTCCGCCTGGACGCTACCATATCGTTGATCGTCAAAGTGGCGGGAGGCTGGGACCAATTTTGGACTGGATCACCGACCGTGATATTTGGTTTGCGCTGTGGCGTGATGACGGGACGATCGACGACTCGACCTTTGTGGAAGGCGTCCGACGTGGTGAATTTCGACTTCATCCAAAGGGACCGCGCGGCATCAGCCTCGGTTGCATCACTATCGAATACCATGGCGAGTTCGATGCCCTGCGCACTTATTTGCTGGCGCAGCCTACCATGCATATTCCTCATACCAAGACCCGGACCTACGGAACCGTCGATGTCGGCTATTTGACCGACACGCTCGACCAGCGCTACCGCCCAAGCGGACCGGGCGCTACAAGGGTTGCCTGATTTGTGAGTAGCGACAAAGTGAAGCATCCAATCGGGCTGGCCATCTGGATTCTGAAGCTCGCGATCATCGTCTCAGGAACGCTACTCCTTGCCCGTGCCCTTTATGCGACCGAAATCGGTAATCGCATACTCCGCGTCATACCAAATAGCGCCTGGAATACGTTCTATGCGTTTT
This sequence comes from Methylomonas montana, assembly GCF_030490285.1. Taxonomy (NCBI): domain Bacteria; kingdom Pseudomonadati; phylum Pseudomonadota; class Gammaproteobacteria; order Methylococcales; family Methylococcaceae; genus Methylomonas; species Methylomonas montana. Next base: position 4,418,906 of record NZ_CP129884.1, read on the forward strand.
TAAGACTCGAAGGCGCCGAGACCACGGCAAATGCCGAACTTGCAGTGTGGCTGGCCGCCTGTTTCGCGGTATCCGTAATGCTCGTGCTGGGAGGAAGCTTGTTGCTTCGGCACATTTTTTTCCATCGACGATAACCCGCGCCTTTGTGGATGGGGGCTTTTTGCTTTGCGGTGATTAGCCTGTTGCTGATTAAATGTCTCGTCTTTAATGTTTTCGAGGGCACACCACTTGCATTCCGCGTTTGCATCATGAAAAAGACCACAGCCATATTCCTTATTGCAATTCCAGTGCTGTCTCACGCCGAGTTTGCAGACCTAATTACGATTAGTAAATCCGAAAAAGTGTTGTACTTGCAAAAACAAGGTCGAGTTTTCGCCGCTTATCCTGTGGCGTTTGGCCGTAACCCGATTGGACACAAGGAAAAACAGGGTGACAACCGTACTCCGGAGGGTGCTTACACAATAGACGCGAGAAACGAAAACTCGTCGTACTTCAAAGCGCTACATATTTCCTATCCAAACTCAAAAGACATCGACCAAGCTAGGGTTAAAGGCGTTTCTGCAGGTGGCGATATCATGATCCATGGGCAGAAAAATGGTTTCGGCTGGGCGTCTTTCTTAGTTCAGCACTTCAACTGGACTAGGGGTTGTGTAGCACTCTCCAATGACAATATGGAAAAAGTTTGGCAATCGGTTAATGTCGGCGCCAAGATTGAAATCAAACCTTAGAAGCTGTTAAAAAACTACGAGTTTTTAACCAACTTCATGGCATATAACAAGGCACTCAGCCGGCCTGTTCACTAGTAGGATTTGGCCGCCCCTAGCCGCGCTTACCCCCCAAACAACTGGTGATCGATCAAATCGCACAAACAATGCGAGATCAATAGATGCACTTCCTGGATGCGGGCGGTGGAAAAGGACGGTACACGAATTTCGATGTCGGCTTCGTTCAATACGCCGGCCAATACGCCGCCATCCTTGCCGCTCAGCGCGATCACCGTCATGTCGCGGTCGTGCGCCACTTTTACGGCCTTGATGATATTGCCGGAATTGCCGCTGCTGGTGTAGACCAACAAGATGTCGCCGGCCTGACCCAAGGCGCGTAATTGCTTGGCGAAGATTTCGTCGTAATGGTAGTCGTTGGCGATGGAGGTGATGGTCGAGGTATCGGTGCTCAACGCAATCGCCGGCAAAGCCGGGCGTTCGCGCTCGAAACGATTCAGCATTTCCGAAGAAAAATGCTGGGCATCGCCCGCCGAACCGCCGTTGCCGCAGGTCAGTACTTTTTTGTCGTTCACCAGAGCCTCGACAATTTTTTGCGAGGCAAACTCAATCAGCTCGCAAAGGCTGGCCATCGCATCCTGCTTGGTTTGGATGCTGTCGGAAAAGTGGGCGATGATGCGGTCTTGTAAACTCATAATACTCAGGTTTGAAAAGCGTTTTTAATCCAGTTGAGGCGGTTGTCGCCCGACACGGCGACCACGTCGAAACGAATCGAGGCGTTGCTCAGCTTGTTGATTATGACATAGTGTTGGGTGGCGGCGACGATGCGCGCCTGTTTTTGCCGGGTAATGCTAGCCAACGCGCCGCCGAATTGCTCCGATTGGCGAAAGCGCACCTCGACGATGACCAGCGCCGTACCATCCTTCATCACCAAATCCAGCTCGCCCATTTTGCAGCGGAAATTGCTGCACACCAGCGTCAAGCCCTGCTGCTGTAAATAGGTCAAGGCCTGCTGCTCGGCGCTATCGCCTTTTTGCAGATGGACCGGCTTGGCTTTACCAAACAACATCTTATTCGACAAAACCCGACGATACCGGCACACCGGCTTTGAACTCGGCGCAGACCAGTTTGCGAGCGACACGGTTCTCGCCGCTTAGCGACAAACGGCCGGTGGCGCCGGCGTAAGGCGCGTTCGCCAATTGGCCCAGTTGCCCCATCAAGTTGTAGGCGTCTATACCCAAGGCCACCAGTTTAACCTGACTGTCGCTCAGGCCTTGCCACGTATGTTGCACGGCTTGTTGGCTGAGCGGGCCGCTATAGGCGTCGGCGAATAGCCAGGGAATATCGCAGAACTGAACCTTACCCAGTTCGGTATCCCGCACCGGATTTTGCCGGCCGCTGTAGATGTTGGGCATTGCATACACCCCCAACGCATTGCTTTGCTGGTATTTCAACTGCGGTGCCAGCTCCCGAGCCAATTCCGGCGTGGCGCTGACGAACAAGGCCAACGCCTGTTTCTGGCCATTGACGCTAACGCTGGCACCGAGCAAGCTTTTCATGATGGCCGCGAAATCGTGTTGTTTCGGATCGTAGCTCTCCATGCCGATTACCGCGCCGCCACCCGCCTGCCAGGCAGACATCAGATAATGACGAATTCGCGTGCCCTGGGTGCTGTCCGGCGTCAGCAGCACGGCGTTTTGGTAGCCGTCGCGTCTGGCTTTCAGCACCAATTGTTCGGCATCGTCGATCGGACTCAAGCCAAATTGATACAGATTGGCTTTACTGAGGTTTTCGACATGATTCAAGGCCAACACCGGCACCGTTAATTCGCTGGTTTGCGCCAGGCTTTGGATTTGCTCTTTCACCAGCGGCCCTATCACCTGTTTGGCACCATCGGCCAGCGCTTGCTGATAGAGGCTGGCGACATCAGCCTTCTCGCTGTCGTAAAACTTCAAAGGCAGTTGCGGCGCGGCGCTGGCGGCCAGCCGGTGCGCAACCAGTAGACCGTCCTTAATGGCTTTAGCGGCCGTGGCGTAAGGCCCGGAACTGGGCAGTAATACCGCGACAGTCGCTCCCGGCGTTGGCGTCAGACCTTGTGCGGGCATCTCAGGCACCGGCTGCGGGGCGACTTGCGGTGCGCTCAAATACGCCTGCAAATAATCGGCATTAGCCGGATGCCCCGGAAAAGTCCGCCGCCATTGCTGAATTTGCCCGGCGGTATCGAAACCGGGTAACTCTCTCTGCTTCAGGATTTTAGCCAGGGCCATCCAGCCGCTCAGTTCGTCGGCGACAGACGCGGATGAACTGAGTTTTTCCAGCGGCAAGATGCTAAGCGCGTCGAGAATCGCGATGATGTTTTGCTTTTGCTGTTCCGGCGCGAGCAACAAGCGGCCGAGTTTCAGGCGCGCCCTGACGCTGGGCACCACATCGCCCAGCAGCGCGTGGACGAAGGCCAGCGACTGGTAATAATTGATCTGATCGGCATCGACCAACACGGCAGGACGGGCACCTTCCAGTTTTTTCAGGGCCTGTTCGGCATCGCCGATACTCAAAGCAATTTGCGCTTCGATTAATTTGAATTTACTGAATTGTTCCGGCGGCAATTCGGTGGGGTTGATTTTGTCCAGCGCTCTTTGCGCGGCTTGGCTGTCGCCGGATTGAATCCGAGTGTCGGCGTCCAGCAAATGCAGACTGTTTTGATTATCCGGCATCCGGTAGCTGCGCGCCGGTTCGACGGGTTTGGGCTTGCGGACGGCGGCCTGCGGCCGTACTTCCAGCTGTGCCTTGTTTTTGGTGGGTTCGTTACTGCAAGCGGCTAACAACAGCAAGCCGAAAAACCAGCAGCTTAAAACACGACGCGGCATAATGGCGGCTAATTTGCGATCAGACATAGATAGGGCCTGAGAAATAGATGTACGGAAAATTATACGTGGTTGCCACCCCAATAGGTAATCTGGCCGATTTCAGCTTCCGGGCGGTCGAAATATTGAAGCAGGTGGACTTAATCGCGGCCGAAGATACCCGCCATGTCAGAATGCTGTTGCAACATTACGGCATCAATAAACCTCTGCAATCCTTGCATCAGCACAACGAAGACCATGCCTCGCAAGGCCTGGTAGACAAAATCCGCGACGGCCAGTCGCTGGCACTGGTATCCGACGCTGGCACGCCGATGATTAGCGATCCCGGCCTGCCGCTGGTGAAACTGGCCAGACAGCACGGCATCGAAGTTAGCCCCATCCCAGGCGCTTGCGCGTTGATCGCCGCCTTATCGGTGGCCGGGCTGCCGACCAGCCGTTTCAGTTTCGAAGGTTTTCTACCGCGCACCGGCTCGGCTCGGCGCAGTTTTTTCGAACACAAGCTGGCTGACAGTTCGACTTGGGCGTTTTACGAATCCAGCCATCGCATCCAGGCCGCCTTGGAAGACATGCTGACGGTATTTCCGGCCGAGCATCAAATTGTCGTCGCCCGGGAAATCACCAAATTGCACGAAACCATCGTCAACGACCAATTAGCTAAGGTCTTGGAGAAAGTTCAGACCGACGAGAACATGCGCAAGGGCGAATTCGTCGTCATCGTCGCCGGCCGGGAGATCGACACAAAGGAAGACGATCTGAGCGAGGAGCAACAACGCATTTTGAGTTTGCTGTTAAAGGAATGTTCGATCAAAACCGCCGTGGCCTTGGCGGTGGAGATTACCGGCCAACGCAAGAAGCTGTTGTATCAGGCAGCGCTGGCGATGCAGGACGCGGGCCGAGCCTAACCGGTTTGCCGGACAAAATCAGTCAATTGTATCCGATCGAACGGCCAATTGAGCTGCTGCCCGCTAGCCTGATGCAGCAGCACGGGAATCAGCAAGCCGTATTGTTGTTGGCATTGCTCATCGTCGATGATGTCTTTGCTGTCGAAACCAATTCCAGCCGCAGTCAGCAAAGCCTCGGCTTCCTCGCATAAATGGCAACCGGCGGTGCCGAACAGGATGAAATCGACCATCAGTGTTTGGAAATTTTATCCAGATAGCCCATGAAAAATGCGGATACCACCAAGGTTAGATGGATGATCACATACCATTGCAATTTGTCGGTTTCGGCAGCATGCAGATTCATGAATATTTTTAGTAGATGAATCGAGGAAATGGCGACGATCGATGAAGTGACCTTGGTTTTCAGCGAACCGTAATCGTGGGTGCCCAGCCATTCCAATTTTTCGGTATCCGATTCGATGTCCATTCGGGACACGAAATTTTCATAGCCGCTGAACATCACGATCACAGTCAGGCTGCCGACCAAGGCCAGATCGATGAAGGTCAATAGCTTAAGGATGATGTCGGTATCAGGCAGCTCGAGGATATGCGGCACAAAATGATAAAGCTCTTGAAAGAACTTGACCGCCAACACCATCAAAATCACGGTCATACCCAGATAAATCGGCGCCATGATCCAGCGACTGGCGTACATGGTACGTTCCAGCAGATATTCGACGCGTTTTTGCATGTTGATCTTAATGATGTAAATGCGCTGCCAACCAGCGTTCGGCGACTTCGATCTTCAACCCCTTGCGTCGCGCGTAATCCTCTAACTGATCCTGATCGATCTTGCCGACATTGAAATACTGCGACTGCGGATGCGAGAAGTACCAGCCGCTGACCGCCGCAGTGGGATACATCGCAAAGTTTTCGGTCAGTTCGATCGTGGTGTGCTCGGTGACGTTGAGCAGCTCGAACAGCTTGGCTTTTTCGGTGTGGTCCGGGCAAGCCGGATAGCCGGGCGCCGGACGGATGCCTTGATAGGCTTCCTCGATCAAGGCATGGTTGTCGTGTTCTTCGTCTTCGGCATAGCCCCAATAATCGCGGCGCACCGCCTGATGCATGTATTCGGCGAACGCTTCGGCCAAACGGTCGGCCAGGGCTTTCAGCATGATCGAACTATAGTCGTCGTGGTCTTTTTCAAATTCCGCCAGCTTGGTTTCGATACCGATACCGGACGTGACCGCAAAGCCGCCCAAATAGTCGGCGACGCCACTGCCCACAGGCGCGATAAAGTCGGACAGACAGTAATTGGGCCGGCCCGGCGCCTTGACGTTTTGCTGGCGCAAATGATGCAACACTTCACGTTGTTGGCTGCGGCTGTCGTCGGTATACAGCACGATGTCGTCGCCGTCGCTATTGGCGGGAAAGAAACCGATCACGGCTTTAGCGCTCAACCATTCCTCGCGCACCAGCTGTTTCAACATGTCCTGAGCGTCTTCGAACAACTTGGTCGCTTCGGTGCCGACCACGTGGTCGCTAAGGATGGCCGGATAGCTGCCGGACAATTCCCAAGTCTGGAAGAACGGCGTCCAGTCGATGTACCAAACCAGCGTCTCCAACGGAAAATTGGCTATGACTTTGGTGCCGAGAAATTTTGGTTTAACCGGCTGGTGGTCGGCGTAATTGAATTTATTTTTCCGCGCCGCTTCAAGATTGTGTTGCGGATTTTTGGCATGCCGACCTTTATGGCGTTCGCGTACCTGTTCATATTCGGCACGGGTTTTCTCGACGAAATCGGCTTTCAAGTCGTCGCTGAGCAGGGCGCTAACTACGCCGACGCCGCGCGAGGCGTCGGTGACATAAATCGTCGGCGCCGCCTGATAATTGGGCTCGATCTTCACGGCGGTATGCGCGCGCGAGGTGGTGGCGCCGCCGATTATCAACGGAATCGTGAAGCCTTGCCGCTGCATTTCCTTGGCGACATGTACCATCTCGTCCAGCGACGGCGTGATCAAACCGCTGAGACCGATCACATCGACCTTTTGCTCGCGGGCGGTTTTTAAAATCGTTTCCGCAGGCACCATCACGCCGAGGTCGATGACCTCGTAGTTGTTGCATTGCAGCACCACGGCGACGATGTTTTTGCCGATGTCATGGACGTCTCCCTTGACGGTGGCCATCAGCACCTTACCATTGGTTTGGCGTTCGCTGCCGTCGACTTCGGCGTCCATGAACGGCATCAGATAAGCCACGGCTTTTTTCATGACCCGCGCCGATTTGACGACCTGCGGCAAAAACATCTTGCCTTCGCCGAACAAATCGCCGACCACGTTCATGCCGTCCATCAACGGCCCTTCGATGACGTGTAACGGTTTCTCGGCTTCCTGCCGTGCCAGCTCGGTGTCTTCTTCGATGTAATCGGCGATGCCTTTCACCAGCGCATATTCCAAGCGTTTAGTGACCGGCCATTCCCGCCATTCCAGTGTTTCCACCTTGGCTGCCTGGCCGCTACCGCGATATTTTTCGGCAATTTCCAGCAGTTTTTCGGTGCCTTCCGGGGTGCGGTTCAGGATCACGTCTTCGACAGCGTTACGCAATTCTTCCGGAATATCGGCGTAAATCGCCAATTGACCGGCGTTGACGATGCCCATGTCCATGCCGGCCTGCACCGCGTGATACAAAAATACCGCATGGATGGCTTCGCGTACCGGGTTGTTGCCACGGAACGAGAACGAGACGTTGGAGACGCCGCCGGAAATCAAGGCATGCGGCAATGTCTGCTTGATGATGCGGGTGGCTTCGATGAAATCGACGCCATAGTTGTTGTGCTCTTCGATACCGGTGGCGACCGCAAAAATGTTCGGATCGAAGATGATGTCTTCCGGCGGGAAGCCGATTTGTTCGGTCAAAATCTTGTAAGCGCGGGCGCAGATTTCCACCTTGCGCGCCATCGTGTCGGCCTGACCTTGTTCGTCGAACGCCATCACGATCACCGCAGCGCCGTAACGGCGCACCAGCTTGGCGTGCTTGATAAACGCTTCCTCACCTTCTTTGATGGAAATCGAGTTGACGACGCCCTTGCCCTGGATGCATTTCAGACCGGCTTCCAGAATCTCCCATTTCGACGAGTCGAGCATGATCGGCACCTTGGCGATGTCCGGCTCGGCGGCGAGCAGATTCAGAAAGCGCACCATCGCCGCTTTCGAATCCAGCATGCCTTCGTCCATGTTGATGTCGATGATCTGCGCGCCGTTTTCGACCTGTTGCTTGGCGACGTCCAAGGCTTCTTCGTAGCGCTCTTCGACGATCATTTTTTTGAAGACCGCCGAGCCGGTGACATTGGTACGTTCGCCGACGTTGACGAACAAGGTTTCCGGGCCGATGCTCATCGGTTCCAGGCCGGCCAGATGGCAGCGTTTTTCCAGTTCCGGAATCTTGCGCGGCGGATGTTGGCTAACGGCGCTGACGATGGCACGGATGGTGTCCGGCGAAGTGCCGCAGCAACCGCCGATGATATTCAAATAACCGCTGGCAGCCCAGTCGGCCAACTCGGCGGCCATTTGTTCCGGCGTTTCGTCGTATTCGCCGAATTCGTTGGGCAAGCCGGCGTTCGGGTGGGCGGATACATAGGTGTCGGCGATGTTGGACAGTTCTTCGATGTACTGGCGCAGTTCCTGGGCGCCCAATGCACAGTTGAAGCCTATCGAAATGGGCTCGACATGTTTCAGAGAATACCAGAATGCGGCGGCGGTCTGGCCGGATAAAGTGCGGCCGGAGGCGTCGGTAATCGTGCCGGAGATCATCACCGGCAGTTTGTAGCCCAGTTTGTCGAAGGTTTGCTCGACCGCGAAAATCGCCGCCTTGGCATTCAAGGTATCGAATACCGTTTCTATCAGAATGATGTCGGCGCCGCCGTCGATCAAGCCTTGAGTCGCTTCGCTGTAGGCTTCGACCAAGTCGTCGAAAGAGATGTTACGGAAGCCGGGATCGTTGACGTCCGGCGACATCGACGAGGTGCGATTGGTTGGACCCAATACGCCGGCGACGAAGCGTGGTTTGTCTGGCGTCAGCGCGCTGACTTCCTCGGCGGCCTGTTTGGCGATCCGCGCCGAGGCGACATTGATCTCGTAAGCTAGCTCTTCCATCCGGTAATCGGCCATCGCGATGCGGGTGGAATTAAAGGTATTGGTTTCCAGAATATCGGAGCCGGCATCTAAATAGGCGCGGTGAATCGCCTTGATCACATCCGGTTGAGTAATCGATAATAAATCGTTGTTGCCTTTCAGATCCACAGGCCAGTCGGCGAATCTTGCGCCGCGATAATCCTTTTCGCCCAGCTTGTAGCTCTGTATCATGGTGCCCATGGCCCCATCCAGAAACAAGATTCGCTGCGATAGTAACTGGTGTAATCGTTGTGTGCTGTTCATGCTGCCTGATAGTCGAAAGGGTGAATTTACGGCTAGCTAGGCCGCATTATTATCAAACCAAATTTTGAGGAAAACATGTCTAAACCCAGTCTGTTGCATGTGGTAAAAAGCGTCTTTGCCGCCGCGATTGGCGTGCAAAGCAATAAAAACCGGGAAGAGGATTTCAAGCATGGCTCGTTGCCTGCCTATATTGCCGTGGGATTGGTTGCGGTCGCGTTATTTATATTTACGATAGTCAGTATCGTATCGGCTGTTACCGGGGGTTGAGCAAAACGCCTCGGCAAGACCTAAAGCCCAAACATTGGCTTGGGCTTTAGATTTGCCGAACGTTTAGTTGCTGGAAGTTTTGAAGCTGTTAACAATGCTGGAGAACATCTCTTTAATGCCGCTGAACAGATTGGCCGGTGTCAGCGCTTCTTTCAGAATGAACTGGGTCCGAATCAACGCAACAGCGAAGACGCCCGCGAAAGGCGGCAACAATTCGAAGAAAACCGGCATAAACCAGCCGCCCGCGCCTTCCTGAGTTTTTCTGTCGCCGACACTGGTCAGGTCGCGATCATACTCGCCGCCAACGTCTTTGCCGTCTATACCATCAATAATCATGATGTTGATGTTGTAGAACAGTACCTGAATCACCAGAAATACTATCGCGCAGCCCGCAACCCACAACAAAACATTACCTTTCTTGGCTTTGATCAGGGTTTGATAAACCCAGATTGCCGTCAAAATCATTACTACGCCACCGATCATATCTATTCCCCTTGTAGCTGTTTAACTATTTTTTATTGTTCTAAAAATTCAGGTTGAAATGGCATACTACTCACATTCCACCAAGATGGCAATTGCGGTGCGATGTTTATCGTTTAGCCATGAATTGCTTGACTTTGAAGGTGGCTAAAGTAACATATGAACTTCGACCGCCAACGAAATGGCACATTTTATAACAACTAACTAAAGGTAGGAGGCACCCATGGGAGCAATCTTAGATTTAACAGAAATGTTGAAAGAACCGTCGGGCATGATTGGAGCGGTAGTAATCATCGCTGCAGGTTACTTCTTCGTAAAATGGGTTTTTGCTGAGCCTAAAGACGAAGAATAAGCTATACCCCCCGCTTACAAAGCTTTTCTGGAAAAAGCGGCTACGGATAGATCCCGTAGCCGCTTTTTTTTTGCCTAAAGCGGGCCTAACTGAAATACCTTATAATCCGTGACCTTTTGGCCTGCTGACGCGATATGTACAAACTGTTAGTTCTGAAAATCAATTCGCTTTATTCGAAAAAAGTCCCGGCGACCGGCGTAGGCTTGTTCAGGTTACTGTTCGGACTGGTAACGCTACAGGAAGTGTTCTTCCTGATTTATTTCAATCACCTGATTTTCGACCCGATTCCTTTTCTGGATGTCGAATTTCCGATGATCCCGTTTTTTCTGTGCTTGTGGGCAGTGGTGGCATTTTGTTTGGCCATCGGTTATCGCTGTCAGGCCGCCAGTATTGCGAATTATCTGTTTTGGCTGGTGTTCGTCAATTTCACGCCGATGCAGCGCGATTTCGACGGCGGCTTTGATTTGTTCATGATTGGCGCCAACTTCTTCCTGATTTTCATGCCGATCGATAAAGCATTTTCGGTCGACAATCTCAGAAGAAAACTGCTCAGCCCCTTCGTGCATTATTCCCAGTACCAAGCTGCCGAAGTGTCGGCGCTGGTTTATCACTTGCCGGTGATTATTTGTCTGGGTTTTCTGTATTTCGACTCGGCGATACACAAGATGTTTGCCGAGCATTGGCGCAACGGTCTGGGAGCTTGGCTGCCGTCATCGATTCCGTATTACATTTCTGCAATCGATATGTCGTGGCTGTTGAACATCGAGATTTTGCAGAAATTCATCGGCTACACCATCATCGTTTTTCAATTCAGCTTTTTATTTTTTTACTATCGCCGCCACTTTAGGTGGTTGTTTTTTCTGATCGGTATTTCGCTACATATTGGCATCACGTTGTCCTTCAACATTTATCCTTTTGGGATGGGCATGCTGATTTTCTATACCTTGGTGATACCGTTTGCTTGGTATAAGCGGATTGGTCGCTTCCTCAAGGCAAAGCAGCCGGTATTGAGGGTATTTTACGACCAACAATGTCCGTTGTGTAACCGCACCGTGTTGACGCTGAATCATTTCGACATATTGCGTCGCGTCGATTTTAAGCCGGCGCAAGTCTTTGCGATAGATTATCCGGCCTTAGCCGAGCTGGGTGAAAAGCAATTACTGACCGATCTCTATGCGCTGGACGATGACGGTCGCGTCTACGCGGGTATCGATACCTATGCGCAAATTCTAATCGCGATGCGCTATACCGCAATAATTGGTTGGCTGATGAAAATGCCGCTGATTTATTCATGGGTTTGCAGGCGCTACCGGACCATCGCCGATTCTCGCTCCAGATTGGTCTGCGATACCAGCTGTTTACCTGCGTCCAGCGAAAGCCTGTCGCCAAGTCTGTACGAACGAATTTTCGAAGCGGAGCATGCTTTGCCAGCCCGCAGCCATGTCCATAAAATCAGTAAAGTGTTGTTGGTGCTGATCTTGTTTCAATTCAACAGCAGTTTCCATTATGGCTTGCTATATCGACTGCATGTCGACACACGCCAGTCGCCAATAACCAGCATGCTGGCGGATATGAGCAATGCCTTGCTGATGATGTCGCATACCTTTTTGGGCATCACGCCGCATGCCCTGTACCTGCACGATCATTTCGAGGGATACGACCATTTGCTGGCGATTACCTATTTGGATGCCAACGGCGAAGAACATTGGCTACCGTTCGTCGACCGTCAAGGCCGGCTGTTGGCGCCTAATTGGGGACGAGTGCATTCGATGTGGGCCAACATTGCGGTGACGCCGAATATCGATGAGATCCGGTTGAAAAAATTCATCATGAAGGTGACGGCGTTCTGGGGAAAAAAGACCGGTCTGACCCTGGAAGACACCCAGTTTATCGTCAAAATGAAAAAAATCAGGGCGCCGCTCGTATGGGAAAAGGATCTACGAAACAGCAACTTGTCTGGAGAATGGCAGGCGATAGGCAGCGCGCAATGGGTCGGCAAGGAAGTGAAGATTAATCTACCGAAAGACATCGATGTTTTGTGAGTAAATAGGGTATTGCATGAGCCGAATTGTCATGCTATAAATTTTACGTGCTTGAATTTGAGTACACACAAAAATAAAAAACCTTTAATTCGGAGGATGTTATGAAAAAAGTATTTTCTGTCTTGGCTATGGTAATGATGATTCTGAGCTTGAGCGGTTGCATGGACGATCCAGACCAAGGCAACCCTAAACCAAAAGGCTATGGTTCTCCTGCCCAACAAGGTTCAGGGGTTAACTAATCCTAGCGTTGGCAGGACTTTTACATTCCTGAGTAAGGCCCACGCGAGTGGGCCTTATGCGTTAAAACCCCTCCTCCAAACAGATTTCGTTTGCGCTACATGGCTTTGCCATGTTTAAATCCCGCCGTGCTTAATTTTCTGTTTAGATTCAGTACACGAAAAAATATAAAAAAACTTTTATTTGGAGGATGTTATGAAAAAAGTATTATCTCTTTTAGCGATGACCCTGATGATTGTTGGTTTGAGCGGTTGCATGGACGATCCAGATGCATCAAAACAAAAAGTTTCTAGCTCTACTTCTGTAGCTCTTTAAGCTTGAAGCTTTAAAAAAAGGCCCACGAAAGTGGGCCTTTTTTATGTCCGCTGATTAAGTATCGCTCAAGCTACCTTTCAGCGCGCTCCGCCTCAATCTCGGCCATAGCTTGCGCAATCCAGATCTCGGCCTCGGCATTAATATCCTTCGACTTTTTATCGATGCTGCTAATCGGCGGCCCGATCTTCACCCTAATCACGCCCGGATATTTCAAAAAACTGTTGCGCGGCCAAAATTCGCCGGCATTATGCGCTAACGGAATCACCGGGAAACCCGATTTTTGCGCCAACATCGCGCCACCCGCATTAAACTTTTTATGAGCGCCAGGCGCGACTCGGGTTCCTTCCGGAAACACCACCACAAACAAGCCTTCCTGCAAACGCTCGGTACCTTGATCGATCAGCATTTTTAGCGCTTCTTTTTGATTTTGCCGATCGATGGCAATCGGCTTTAAGGTAGCCAATGCCCAACCGCCGAACGGGATTTGCAGCAGCGATTTTTTCAACACAGCGGTTTGCGGCGAAATAAACTGCCGCAATGCCACCGTTTCCCAAGCCGATTGATGTTTGCTGAGAATAATGGCTGCCTGGTCGCGTGGAATATTTTCCAGTCCTTCCACTTTATAGCTCAAACGGCAACACAGCTTCAGCATGAACAACAGGCAATCGATCCAGATATCGGCAATTTTGTAGCGTGTTTTAAACGGTAGAAAAGTACCACCCAAAATGGCCACGCCGACGATCAGCGTCGAGAATACAATGTAAATAAATAACAGTGTCGAGCCCAGGTAAACCCTGAAATCAGCTTTTCGAGACGATGTGCGTGGCTGCTTCATAAAGATTATCGAAAATAGGAACGTTGAGTTGGGGATGGTTAAGCAAGGTTTTTTCGCCCTTGCCGGTTCTGACCAGGATCGCTTTAGCGCCGGCCGATTCGCTCGCCTGGATGTCGCGCAAGGAATCGCCGACCGAATAGGTCTGGCTCAAATCGGTCTGGGTATCGGCGGCAAAACGCCGAAACAGGCCATCCTTGGGCTTACGGCAAGCGCAGGCGTCGTTCGGCCCGTGCGGACAAAAATAAATGGCCTCGATGTCGCCGCCAGCGGCTTTCGTCAACTGGCGCATTTTGGCGTGGATAGCTTCCAACGCCGCCAATCCGAGCAAGCCTCTGGCGATGCCGGATTGATTGCTGATCACCACGACTTTGTAACCATGCCGGTTCAGCAAGGCGATGGCTTCCAGGCTGCCGGGGATCGGCAGCCATTCCTCCGGCGACTTGATGAAGGCATCGGAATCGATATTAATCGTGCCGTCGCGGTCCAGAATAACGTAGCGATCGGTCACGCTTGCAGTTTGGAAATATCGGCGATTTTCAGGAATTGGTTGGACAACATTGCCAGCAAAGCCAATCGGCTGTTACGCAATGTTACGTCGTCGGTATTGACCATCACGTTATCGAAAAACGCATCGACCGTGTCGCGCAACTGCGCCAGACGACTCAAAGCCAGCGGATAATTCTGTTCGGCCAACAACGGTAGAATGTCGGCTTCCGATTGCTCGGCTGCCACCAGCAAATTCTTCTCGGCGGCTTCCACTAATGTGCCGATGCTGTCCGCGATGGGTTGATCCGATTTTTTCAGGATGTTGATGATGCGCTTGTTGGCGGCCGCCAGACTTTCGGCTTCCGGCAATTGCCGGAAAGCCTGCACGGCGCGAATCCGCAGCATGAAATCCAGCGGCCGGGTCGGGCCCACCGCTAACACCGCTTCGAATTCGTCCGCACTGTAACCTTGATCCAAACAATAACCTTTCAAGCGGTCGAAAATAAAGTCGATTACTCGCTGCCGGGTTTCGGCTTTGTTGAAGGCATGGCTGAATTGATCCAGCGCGGCATCCAATAGCTCGACGACATCCAGCGCAATACCGTTTTCGATCAAAATCCGTAAAATGCCTAGCGTCGCCCGACGCAATGCGTAAGGGTCTCGGTCGCCGGTCGGAATCAAGCCGGCGCTGAAAATTCCGCTCAAGGTGTCAATTTTTTCCGCCAGCGCCAGAATCCGGCCGATTTGGCCGCTGGGCGTCGCGCCGCCCGATTGTTTGGGGTAATACTGCTCTTCCAATGCCAGCGCTACATCCGCATTTTCGCCATCGGCCAGCGCGTAATAACGGCCCATCGTGCCTTGCAGGTTGGCGAATTCGCCGACCATGTTGGTCATTAAATCGGTCTTCGCCAGCAAAGCCGCGCGTTTCGCCAATGTGACATCGGTAGCCAATTTCTCCGCGATCAATGTCGCCAGTTTGCCGACCCGGTCTGTCTTCTCCAGTAAGGTGCCGAGGTCTTTCTGAAATACGATTGTCCCAAGGCTTTCGACGCGATCGGCCAGCGATTGTTTTCTATCCTGTTTCCAGAAAAATTCGGCGTCGGACAGGCGCGGCAACACCACTCGCTCGTTGCCGTGTTGAATCGAAGCCGGGTTGGAGCTTTCGATATTGGCGAAGGTGATGAAATGCGGCAACAATCCGCCTTGGGCGTTTTTCACCGGGAAATATTTCTGATTGGCCTGCATCGTGGTAATCAACACTTCCTGGGGTAACTCCAAAAAGCGGGCGTCGAAATTACCGACCACCGGCACCGGCCACTCGTTCAGCGCCGCGACTTCTTCCAGCAAATCCTCTTCGATATACGCAGCGCCGCCGACTTTGCTGGCGGCCTGATTGGCGGCGTCGCGGATCCGGGTCATGCGTTGTTCGAAATCGGCGATCACCTTGCCTTCTTGCAACAAGGTTTCCAGATAATCGTGCGGAACGCCGATGCGTAAATCCAAGGGGGCATGAAAACGATGACCACGGCTGTTCCGGCCGCTAACTACGCCCAGGATTTCGGTTTCTATGACTTCCTGGCCAAACAATAACACCGCCCAATGCACCGGACGGGCGAATTCGCTATCGAAATTGCCCCAGCGCATGCGTTTGGCAATCGGCAAATTCCCCAGGCTTTTCCGGATGATGTCCGGGATCAATTCGGCGGTAGCTTGACCTTTAACAGCTTGTTTGAAGATCAGCCAAGCGCCTTTGTCGGTTTCAAGCTTTTCCAATTGCTCGAAGCTGGCGCCGCAACTGGACGCAAAACCCAGTGCCGCCTTGCTCGGCGTGCCGTCAGGTCCGTAAGCGGCTTGCAAAGCCGGACCGCGCTTTTCGACGACTTTGTCGGCTTGAAAAGTCTCCAAGTCGTCGATCAATACCGCTAGACGACGAGGCGTTGCGTAGGCACGGGCTTGGTTATAACTGAGGCCAGCTTCTTTCAAACCGGCCAGCATGTTGTCCAGCAAAGCCTGGCTGAGTTTTTTTAACGACTTCGGCGGCAATTCCTCACAGCCCAGTTCGAACAATAAATGATTGGTCGCAGTCATGATTACGCTCCCTGTCTGGCGAGAATCGGAAAGCCCAGCGCTTCCCGGCGGTTGTAATAGGCTTCGGCGACCGATTTGGCCATGTTGCGTACCCTTAGGATGAAACGTTGACGCTCGGTGACCGAGATGGCATGGCGGGCGTCGAGCAGGTTAAAAGAATGCGAGGCTTTCAACACCATCTCGTAAGCCGGCAGCGGCAGGTTTTTCTCCAGCAGCATCAGGCATTCGCGCTCGTAGGTGTCGAAGCAATTGAACAGGAAATCGACATTGGCATGGTCGAAGTTAAACTCCGACATTTCCACTTCGTTTTGGTGGAACACGTCGCCGTAAGTGACCACGCCTTGCGGGCCGCGGGTCCAGACCAAGTCGTACACGCTCTCCACGCCTTGCAGATACATGGCGATCCGTTCCAGACCGTAGGTGATTTCGCCAGTGACCGGCTTGCATTCGAGACCGCCGACTTGTTGGAAATAGGTGAACTGGGTGACTTCCATGCCATTCAGCCAGACTTCCCAGCCTAATCCCCAGGCGCCCAGCGTAGGCGATTCCCAGTTATCCTCGACGAAACGAATATCGTGTTCCAGCAAATCCAGGCCGAGATGCCGCAACGAACCCAGATACAATTCCTGAATATTGGCCGGCGACGGTTTCATCACCACCTGAAACTGATAATAATGCTGCAAGCGGTTGGGGTTTTCGCCGTAACGGCCGTCGGTCGGGCGACGCGAAGGCTGCACATACGCCGAGTTCCATGGCTCCGGGCCGATGGCGCGCAAGAACGTCGCGGGGTGAAAGGTCCCGGCGCCCACTTCCTGATCCAAAGGCTGCAACAACACACAACCCTGATTCGACCAGTATTCCTGTAAGGTCAGAATCAGGCCCTGAAAAGTAGAGACATCGTTTTTGCTAATCGACACGTCGGGAGCCACTTGATTGATAAAAAATACGCGGATTATACCCGAAAAGTCCCTGTCAAGCAGACGCGGCCAGGGCCTTAAGTGTGACGGACAGGCCGCCGAATCGGCAGCTTTATCGGCGACAAATTTCCGCTTACACTGGTCCGCACGGCATTTGGCCGGAATGAGGAGATCAAGATGGAAATCAATTTAGCCGGCGAGGCCGACATTCCAGCGCTGTGCCGGTTATTAAACGAGTTGTTCAGTCAGGAAGTGGAATTCCAGCCGGATGACGCCGCTCAGAGCCGGGGTTTGGCTCGTATCGTCGTCGACCCAGCCGTCGGCCATATTTTTGTGGCGCGCCGGGAAGGACGAATTCTGGGCATGGTCAGCCTGCTGTATACCGTCTCCACCGCGCTGGGCGAACGAGTGGCCTGGCTGGAAGACATGGTGGTAGCCGGCGATGTGCGCGGTTCGGGCGTTGGATCGGCGCTGCTGGAGCATGCGCTGGCATTTGCCCAACAGCATGGCTGCCGACGAATTACCCTGCTAACCGATGGCGACAATCTGAATGCGCAGCGGTTTTACGGGCGGCAAGGCTTTGAGGTATCGGCGATGGTGCCGATGCGGCTGATGCTTTTCAAGCGGACAAGCTGCGCTCCAGGTTAAACCGCAAGGCCTCCAAAAAATCCTCGGTGGTTAAATAGTGCGAGTCGTTCAGATCGTCGCCGTAGATGCACAGGGCCAAGTCCTTGGTCATTTTTCCCGATTCGACGGTATCGACGCAGACTTTTTCCAGGGTTTCGCAGAAGTGAATCAACTCGACGTTGCCGTCCAATTTGCCGCGAAACGCCAGGCCACGGGTCCAGGCAAAGATCGACGCAATCGGATTGGTCGATGTCTTCTTGCCTTGTTGATGCATGCGGTAATGGCGGGTGACGGTGCCGTGAGCGGCTTCTGCTTCCATGGTTTTGCCGTCCGGCGTGACCAGCGTGGAAGTCATCAAACCCAGCGAACCAAAGCCCTGGGCGACGGTGTCGGATTGCACGTCGCCGTCGTAGTTCTTGCACGCCCAGACGAAGGCGCCGTTCCATTTCAACGCAGACGCGACCATATCGTCGATCAGCTTATGCTCGTAGACGATACCTTTAGCTTGGTACAGGTCTTTGTATTCGGCTTGGTAAATGGCTTCGAAGATGTCTTTGAAGCGGCCGTCGTATTTTTTCAGGATGGTGTTTTTGGTGGACAAATACAGCGGCCAGCCACGATCCAGCGCCACGTTGAAACAACTGCGGGCGAAGCCGGCGATGGACTCGTCGGTGTTATACATCGCCAGGGCCACACCGTCGCCTTCGAAGTGATACACCTCAAAGCTTTGCTCCGGGCCGCCGTCGTCCGGGCTAAAGCTGATCTTCAATTTCCCCTTGCCCTTGGTGACGAAGTCGGTGGCACGGTATTGGTCGCCGAACGCATGCCGGCCGATGCAGATCGGCTGGGTCCAGTTCGGCACCAGCCGCGGCACGTTTTTACAGATAATCGGTTCGCGGAATACGGTGCCGTCGAGGATGTTACGAATCGTGCCGTTCGGCGATTTGTACATCTTCTTCAATTTGAATTCTTCCACCCGCGCTTCGTCCGGGGTGATGGTCGCGCATTTGATGCCGACACCGTGCTTTTTGATGGCGTTGGCGGCGTCTATGGTGATTTGGTCGTCGCTGGCGTCGCGATGTTCGATACTCAGATCGTAATAATCGATTGGCAGATCCAGATAAGGCAGGATCAATTTAGCTTTAATGAAATGCCAGATGATGCGGGTCATTTCGTCGCCGTCGATTTCCACCACCGGATTTTTGACGGATATTTTTTGCATAACGCTCCCCATCTATCGCTGAAAATGACTGTCAGTATAGCTTGCCTGACCGTGAACCACCGCATACCCACCGGGTAAAGCCGACCGGCCGCCAAGACGGAATCCATTCATCGAAGTGATGCAGGAACTGGTCTATACTGCGATGGCGCAGTCGGCGG
Organism: Methylomonas montana; assembly: GCF_030490285.1. Classification (NCBI taxonomy): domain Bacteria; kingdom Pseudomonadati; phylum Pseudomonadota; class Gammaproteobacteria; order Methylococcales; family Methylococcaceae; genus Methylomonas; species Methylomonas montana. Next base: position 4,437,829 of record NZ_CP129884.1, read on the forward strand.
ATTGCGCTGCAAGGCATTGTTCCGTACAGGGTTTTAGCGATTATGTTAGCCTGACGGCGTAACATTTCGTTAGCTTTCCAAGAACGGATCAATGAACCAATAATAATAAAATGTCTTTTTTGAGGAGGTGTAAATGGCTGATCAGATCTTCGATTACGAGGCGATCGTCATCGGTAGCGGCTTCGGCGGTTCCATCAGTTTTTGCCGATTGGCGCAGAAGTGGGGCAATAAGGTGCTATTGCTGGAGCGCGGCCGGCGTTATCCGATGGCATCGTTCGCCCGCTCGCCCAAGCAGATTGCTGACAGTTTCTGGAGCATAGGCGGCGAGGCCGTCAACCGTCCGCGGCATATCCGCGACAAAAACCTGCGCGGCCTGTTCGACATCCGCAATTATCAGAAAATGGACGCGATCGTGTCGGCTGGTTTGGGCGGCGGCTCTTTGATCTACGCCAACGTGTTCCTGGAGCCGCCCGATGCGGTGTTCGAGCAGGGCTGGCCAAGCGGTTTGGATAAAGCCACCCTCGCACCTTATTATCAAGTCGCTAAACAGGTATTGGGCGCCCGCCCGGTGCCGTCCTGGCAAAACGACGAACGCCGACAAATCGTCCGTACCGAACTGTTTCAGGAATTTGCCGCCAGCGAAAACCGCAACAGCACGCTGGCCGACATCTGCGTATTCTTCGGCAACGACTACAGCTATAAAGGCCAAGATGCGCCGTTAGCGATTGGTTTGCAGGAGAAAAACCGCTACGGCGCCACGCAAACCTCCTGCACCTACTGTGGCGAATGCGACGTCGGTTGCAACACCCATTCCAAAAACACCCTCGATCTGAATTACATCCATGCCGGCGAACACCAACACGGCGGCCAGGTGCTCACCGACTGCCAAGCCGAAAAAATCGTCCCGCTCAACCAACACGGCGACGACGACAGCTCGGCCAGCGGCGAATTCGGTTATCGGATCGAATTTCAAAACTTCGCATCGGGCCAACTGGAAAGCCTGAAAACCCGCCGGGTAGTGGTTTCGGCGGGCACATTCGGCAGCAACGAGTTGTTGCTGCGCTGCCGCGACGTGCATCGCAGCCTGCCCAAACTCAGCGAGCAATTGGGCCGCTGGTTCTCCGGTAACGGCGATTTTCTATCGTTTGCGGTGGAAGGCAAAAAACCGGCCGATCCCAACTACGGCCCGGTGATTACCCAATATACCGATTACAACCTGTTCGACCGCTTTAATCGACAACAGGCTTTCGTGCTGGAAGACGCTTCCTATCCGGCTTCGCTGGCCTGGTATATCGAAGGCGCTTTCCCGACCAGCACCTTGCGCAAACTGATCCGCGCGCTGAAAGCCTTGATCGCATGGCTGAAAAAATATTTGAGCAGCGGGGTATGGAACGGTTCCTTGGGTTTTTCCTTGCACGAAATTTTAAAAGACGATCTGTCATCCAAAACCGCGGTGCTGCTGTGCATGGGCCTGGATCACGGCGACGGTACGCTGAGCTTGAATGCGGACGGCCGCATCGATTTGGATTGGCCGCAAGATACCAGCATGAGCTTGTATCAAGCCATCCTCGCCGCTGGCGAACGCTTCAAAAAGTTTGTCAAATCCGACTGGTTTTTTCCGCTGCCGACCTGGGAATTACCAATTCGCCATAACGTGACTGTGCATCCTCTGGGCGGCTGCATCCTGGCCGACTCGCCGGACAAAGGCGTGGTCAGTGGCCATCCCGAGCAACGCGGCCAAGCTTTCGGTTACCAAGGCTTGTATGTGGTGGACGGTTCTATCTTGCCGAGCGCAGTTGGCGCCAATCCAATTGCGACGATCTCCGCGACGGCCGAATGGATTGCGGAAGGCATCACCGGCATCAAGCCCGATGCCAGCCTGGGCGTGTAAACCTAATTCACAGGAATACTGACATGACAAATACCAACAAAACCTCGTTCGAATTTACCGAAGAAATGAAAGGCTATCTCAGTCTGGGCCAAACCGCTTTCGAAGACGGTTATAAGCAAGGCAAGGAAGATAACCATTACTTCATGTTTCATCTGACCATCCAAAGCGACGATCTGGATACTTTTTTGGAGTCCGACGCCCACCAATCGGCGGCGATAGGCTATGTGGAGGGCGACTTGATCGGCGGCCGTCGCACGGTGGATAAAGGCGTGTTCAATCTATTCGTCGATAGCGCCGACGCCGACCGCAAACAAATGCTCTATCGACTGTTTTTTACCGACGCCAACGGCCAGGCCTTGACCTTGAGCGGCCGCAAGCAGATTCAAAACAATGTCGGTCCGGATTTGTGGGCCGACACCACCACCTTGTTCACCAATTTGTTCAAGGGTCATGTGGAAGCCGATAAAGAAGCCAAAGCCAAGGTCTACGCCACCGGCCTGCTGTATATCGAGATAATGGATTTTGCCAAGCAGCTAACCACCATACGCGCCAGCGGCGAGACTTTAAAAGACCGCCTGCACGCGGTGGAACGCTTCGGCGGCTTCTTTTTGGGCGCGTTGTGGGAAGTCTACAAACCGTCGCTGACGCCGAAGATGGGCGGTTTCGAACGAGAAATTCCGTTGTTTACCACCGAGGGCGTCAAGGACGCCGAGATCAGTACCCACCCGTTCACCACCACCGACCGACTGGGCCTGAGCTTGTTGCGCTTCAAGCGCGCGGTCTGCGACGATGTAGTAGTTCTGGTGCCGGGCCTGACCGCCGCCAGCGATATGTTCATCATGCCGGAACATTACAACCTGACCAGCTATTTGCTGGATCACGGTTTCAGCGACGTCTGGACGCTCGATGGCCGGATCAGCAACCGTTATTCCTATAATCTGCATCGGCACAATTACAATGTCGACGATCTGGCGCTCTACGACATGCCGGCGGCCATCGCCACCGTGCGCGCGGCAGTCGGGCCTTCCGCCCGCATCCATGTCATCAGTCATTGCTTTGGGGCACTGGCATTTACCATGGGCCTGTTCGGCAAGGCGGTGACCGGCGTGCGCAGCCTGATTGCCAACGGTGTGGCGCTGACGCCTTGTGTGCCGCTGCCGGCCAAGATCAAGCTGTATCTGGGGCCGTTGGCCGCCGATTATATTTTAGGCGTGGATTATCTGAACCCCTACTGGCGGCGCGAACCGGGGCTGGGCGCAGGCAAATTATTGGCGATGGCGATTTCAGCCTTCCATCGCGAATGCGATTCGCCCGAGTGCCATATGCTGAGTTTCATGTGGGGTTGGGGTTTTCCGGTGTTGTACAAACACGAAAACCTGCACGATGTGACTCACCGCCGCTGCGGCGACTTGTTCGGCGGTTGCAGCGTCAATTATTACCGACACGTGTTGAAAATGGTCAATGCCAACAATACCGCCGTCAAATATCTGCCCAACGAGCCGCGTTACCGCAGCTTGCCGGACAATTATTTCCAGCATGCCGCCGAGATCGACACCCCGTGTCTATTCGTCGCCGGCCAGGACAATGCTTTGTTCCGCAACTCCAATATCGTCTGTCACCAACGCCTGGAGCAAATCGTGCCGGGCCGCCATGAACTGCATCTGTTCCCCGATTACGGCCATGCCGATGTGATCATGGGCAAAAACGCCGCCCAGGACATCTTTCCGCGCTTCGTGGAATTTTTGCAAAAACACCGGAATTGAGGAGCGCAATCATGGCCAGTACCCAAGAAGATTTACAACTGACGCTGGATACTCTGCAACCGGAGCGTGGCGATCCGATACCGCAAAACCGCTTGTGCGTCTGCATCAGCGACGTGCATTTCACCGACGACAGTGCCGGCGATCAAAGCCCGGAGAAAACGGTTTGGCCGACCTTCTTCGATGACATCGTCAGGGCCTGCGAGATGCAAAAGATCGACGAACTAGTCTTTATTTTGGATGGTGACGTGGTGGATATGATCCGTAGCGCGGAATGGGCCAAAAGCCAGGTGTATCCCTGGCAGCGCCATCATCCCGAGTTCGCGCCCTGTTTAACCCGGATCATGACCAAGATCGTTGACATACACACCCGAGCGCCTAGCGAGAACAAGCCCGCGGGATTTTTCTATCTTCTGCAGCAAACCGCCAAGGCGTTGCGCGGCGAAGGTGTAGCGGTGGAAATACTGACCTTGCTGGGCAACCATGACAAGGAGATTTTCGCTGTTCCCGAGGTGTTGAAGACTTTTTACGAGCAATGCCTGGGACAGAACATCGCAGAACTGCCGCCGGCTTATCGAAAGTGGGTAGGGCGGATGTACTTCGACAACGACCAGCATTTTGCCGCGCCCGATAGCGTGCCCTGGTTGCCGTTTTATTGGGGAGACGCCGGGCTACGGGTGTTTATCACCCACGGCCAATGGCGGGATCGCGACAATTGCCTCAGTTTCGCCGCCGGCAACGGCCAAGCAGGCTGGACCACCAAGGACGGCTGGCGCGCCAAGGCCTGGCAACAGCTGAATTACCAGCCATTCACCGCGCCCTGCTTCGGCGACACCGTCGCGGCCGGCGCGTTGTCGACCTTTATCTATCGTAGCTATGTGGCACTAGATCAATACGAAAGCCAAACTCAACCCAAACCGGATTTGACCCGCATCCGGCGTATTTTGGCCGAATTGGATCTCTATCGACCGACGTCGGCCGCCGTCAGCCGGATCTTGGAGGAAACGCGTAACAAGTCTACCGAGATCGTGCGCGACATCATCGAAACTGAGCTATACAAAGCCTTATACGAATGGTTGAAAGACGATTTTGTACTGGAAAGCTCGCCGACGGCCAGGCGCCTTGGTTTGAGAGTCGCCAGGGTTTGGTTGATGCTGACCGGCCCTTTCAATATGTTCCGCATTCAATTGCAATTGGTGCGCGGCATTTTGTTATTGGCCGACATGCTGGAAAAACTGCTGCCGATCTCGGTTTACAGCGAGGACGGCGCCAGTTTTAAAAACCTGCAAAGCTTTCCGACCTTTCAAGACGCTTTTCTGGCAAAAGGCTTTCATTTGCATGGCGAGGGCCACACCCACATACCGATCGAAGCGGAAGCCGATATGGATTATCCGCCCAGCGGTTCGTATAAAAACCTTACTTATATCAACTTCGGTGCCTGGCGCGATCAGGTTGTGGACAAGGAAAAGGGTGGTTATCGGCGGCGCGGTATCGGACGTACGCTATACGTGTTGAACCTGCAAAAGCAAGCGCCGGCGCAGTACCGTTACTTCGTCAGAGACAATCTCAGTTGGGGCGACCATATGGACAGCTTGGGCTAAGTCCAGCCGATTTCTATGCCAGTACCGGCCGCTCCATTCATGTCAGGCGGCCGGCCTGTGTTAGAATCGCGCTGATGCAGGAATTAGAAACATTCAAGCTGATCGAGCGGATCAGCGCCTTATTGCGTTCGGAAGAGCGAAAAAAATATGCCACGATCGGTCTACAGCCGGTGCATGGCCAAGTGCTGGAATATCTGGCCAAGTGCAATAAATACAGCAACACCCATGCCGCGGTCGCGGAATATCTGGGCTTGACCAAGGGCACCGTGTCGCAGACCATCCAGATTCTGGAGCGCAAGCATTATCTGGATAAAACCACCGACAGCCTGGACGGCCGGGTAGTGCATCTGAGTCTGACCGAAGCCGGCATACGCCTGATAGATGAACTAAAGCCGCTGGATTTATTCAAGCAGGCGGAAACCAAGGTCAGCCGCCAGGAATTCGATACCATCGGTCAGGCTTTGCAAACCACGCTGGGCGTGTTGCAAAAAGTCAATCAGTCCAAGAGCTTTGGTTTATGCCGTTCCTGCCGTTATTTTTCGGTCGAACAGCATCACTATCAATGCGGCCTGACCGAACAACCTTTAGATCGCGAGGATACTGATAAGATATGCCGCGATCATCTACCCGTACCCAATCCATTCATAGACCAAGAGTAATCATCATGTTCGATCCCAAAGCCATTGACAACCTCGCCGACCGTATCGCCAACGCCATTCCGCCGGGCTTGCATAATCTGAAAGACGACGTCGAAAAAAACGTGCACGCCTTGTTGCAAAGCGGGCTGTCCAAGCTGGACCTGGTCAGCCGCGAAGAATTTGAAGTGCAAAAAGCGGTATTGGCGAAAACCCGCGCCCGCCTGGAAGAACTGGAAAAACGCGTCGCCGAACTGGAACAGCGGATTTTAAAAGACTAAACCGCCATGTCGCTGGCCGTCGTTTACAGCCGAGGCCGTTCCGGCATAGACGCCCCGCAAGTGACGGTGGAAGTGCATGTCAGCAATGGCTTGCCGGCGCTCAATATCGTCGGTTTGCCCGAGACGGCGGTGAAGGAAAGCAAGGATAGAGTGCGTGGGGCGATCATCAATTCGCACTTCGAGTTCCCGTTCCAGCGCATTACCATCAATCTGGCCCCCGCCGACCTGCCCAAGGAAGGCGGCCGCTTCGACCTGGCCATTGCGCTAGGCATCCTCGCCGCCTCCGGGCAAATTCCCAAGGATGCCTTGCACGAGTACGAATGCATAGGCGAGCTGTCGCTAGGTGGTGAGCTGCGGCCGATTCCCGGCGCGCTGCCGGTGGCGATTCATTGCCGAAATGCTCACAGGCAACTGATTCTGCCAGTTGGTTGCGCGCCGGAGGCGGCTTTAATCAAGGATGCGCAATTGTTGCCGGCCCGAAACCTGTTGGAAGTCTGCGCCCATTTAAGCGGCCAACAACGTATCCCGCCGCCGTCGATTAACGTCGGCTTTGAACAAGCGGTCTTCACCGTGGACTTCGCCGACGTGCACGGTCAGTTTCATGTCAAACGAGCGATGGAAATCGCCGCGGCCGGCAAACATAATTTATTGATGCTCGGGCCGCCGGGTACCGGCAAATCGATGTTGGCGGCGCGTTTGCCGACTATTTTGCCGGAGCTTAGCGAACAGCAAGCCCAGGAAACCGCCGCACTGGCCTCGATCAGTGACCACGGCCTGGATGTCAGTCGTTGGCGGCAGCCGCCTTACCGGGCACCGCACCATACCGCTTCGGCGGCGGCGCTGGTCGGCGGTGGCAGCAATCCCAAACCGGGCGAAATCTCCTTGTCGCATCACGGCGCCCTGTTCCTCGATGAATTGCCTGAATTCGACAGAAAAGTGCTGGAAGTGCTGCGCGAACCGTTAGAAACCGGCCATATCACCATTTCTCGCGCCAACCGCCAAGCCGATTTTCCGGCCAGCTTTCAGTTGATCGCGGCGATGAATCCCTGCCCGTGCGGCTATTTGGGGGACGCCTCCGGCCGCTGCCGCTGTACCTCCGAACAAGTCGCCCGTTACCGCGCCAGAGTGTCCGGGCCCTTGCTGGACAGGATAGACATGCATTTGGAAGTACCGCGCGTCGCGCTGGAAGTGTTGCGTAAAGGCTCTGCCGGCGGCGAGGAACGTAGCGAGACCATCCGCCAACGCGTAGTAGCGGCCAGAGAAATCGCTTACCAGCGCCACGGCAAAACCAATGCCGCGCTGACCGCCGCCGAGGTCAAAGCTTTTTGCACCTTGTCGGAAGCTGGTCATCAACTATTGGAACAGGCCATGGAAAAATTCGGCCTGTCGCATCGGGCTTACCACCGGATTCTGAAACTCGCGCGCACCATCGCCGATCTGGCCGATTCCAAAAATATCGAAATTCCTCACCTCAGCGAAGCTATAGGCTATCGCAAATTGGATCGCAGCCGTTAATACTTCGACATTAACCGCTTACCAATCGCCAGGCTCAATCCTTCCGCAACTGGTCGCGAATCGGCAGTTGGCGGATGCGCTGACCGGTCGCAGCGAAAATCGCATTGCATAAGGCCGGGGCAATCGGCGGCACGCCCGGCTCGCCGACGCCACCCAAGGGTGTGTCGAAATCGGCGGCCGGTAGTAAGTGCACCCGAATTTCGCGCGGCGCATCGTCCATGCGCGTTAACAGATAAGCGTGAAAGTTGTCCTGCTCGACTGCGCCGGCCTTAAAGCTGATTTCGCCTAGCGTCGCCAGGCTGAGCCCCATAATGCAAGCTCCCTCCAACTGCGAACGGATCCGTTCCGGATTAACCTGCGGACCGCAATCCACCGCAATGTCGATGCGCGGCACGCTGAGCTTGCCGGCTTCGTCGATAACCACTTCCACCACCACCGCAATATAGGTGACGAAACTGTAATGCGCGGCGATGCCCAGGCCACGGCCCTTGCTGAGTTCGCGGCCCCAGCCGGCCTCGCGGGCGGCAGTTTCGGTCACGCGCCGCAAGCGGCCGGTGTCGACCGGATACAGCTCCGGCGATTCGCCGTGATTCCAACTATCTCCCAAGCTGCGCGGATCGATGCGGCGCGGCGGACCGATCAGCTCCAGCAGGTAGTCCTTGGGATCGCGTCCGGCCGCTGCGGCCAGTTCGGCGACGAAAGATTGCACGGCGAAGGCATGCGGGATATTGGATACCGAACGGAACCAGCCGATACGGGTATGGGCTTCGGCTTCCGGATTTTCGATACGCAGATGGGGGATGGCGAACGGTATATTGATGACGCCCATCCCCAACTCGACCGGCATTTGGTGTTTGCTGTCGGGACCGAAGGTCGAGGAAATGCTGGGCGCAACGGTCCGATGCAGCCAGGCTTGCGGCTGGCCCTGGGCGTCGAGTCCCGCTTCCAGGCGTTCGACGGACACCGTATGAAAATAACTGTGACGCAAATCGTCCTCGCGGGTCCAGGTCAGTTTGACCGGCTTGCCGTTCATCGCCTGCGACAACAATGCCGCTTCGACGACGTAGTCCGGTTTGGATTTACGCCCGAAGCCGCCACCCAGCAGCGTGACGTGCACCGTCACCTTATCCTCGGGCAGTTTCAACCATTTGGCCACGCTGTCGCGAGACAGTTGCGGCGCCTGGGTGCAAGCCCACACTTCGCAATGCCCTTTCACAATACGCGCAGTCGCTGCCGGCGGTTCCATCGGCGATTGCGCCAGATGCGGCAAATAATATTCGGCTTCCACCCGTTTAGCGGCGGTTTGCAGCGCGGTATCGACGTCGCCTTGGTTGCGGACCACCTTACCGGGCGCGCGCGCGGCCTTTTCCAGTTCCAGTTTATAGGCGCTGGAATCGTAACCGGCGTGCGGCCCGTTATCCCATTCTATCTTCAGTGCTCTGCGTCCCTGAATGGCGGCCCAAGTGTTGCGGGCAATCACCGCGACGCCGCCGAGCGGATTAAAGGCAGCGGGCGGCGGACTGCTCGGCAGCTCGACGACCTTAAGCACGCCCGGCACTTTTAGCGCTTCGCCGGCATCGTAACTCGCCAGCTTACCGCCGAATACCGGCGGACGGGCCACCACTGCGTACAACATGTCTTTTAGGCGGGTGTCAATGCCGTACTGGGCGCGGCCCGAGACGATAGCTTCGCCGTCGTAGACGCCTTGCCGGCCTTTGCCGATATAGCGAAAATCGGCGGTTTTTTTCAGGCGCAGGCTGTCGCGGGCGGGCACCGGCAACTTCGCCGCAGCCTTGGCCAATTCGCCGTAGCTCAGCGTTCTGCCGCTGGCGGGATGGACGACATGATGTTGCTCGGCGCGCACCTCCTCGACCGCTACCCGCCAGCGCGCGGCGGCAGCCGTTTCCAGCATTTGCCGGGCCGCCGCACCGACCCGGCGCATCGGCAGGAAAAAATGGCGCATGCTGCGCGAGCCGTCGGTATCTTGATTGCCGTAACGCACTTCGTCGCCGGGCGCTTGCTGCACCTGTACCCGCGCCCAATCGGCTTCCATCTCATCGGCCACCACCATCGGCAGACTGGTGCGCACGCCCTGGCCCATTTCCGAGCGGTGGCAAACGATGGTCACCGCGCCGTCGGCCGCTATCGCGACGAACACCAAGGGATTATCCACCCAGCCGTGTGGCATGCCGTCGGCACCGTATTTTTGCGGATCGGCGGGCGAGGCGGTTTCGTCGGCCATGACCAGGGCCGGAAATCCGGCCGCCAGTACGAATCCGGCTAAAGCCAGATCCTTGAGAAAGTCACGGCGGCTGATGTTGGCGATGTACAAGCCGTCGTCGGCGTGACGATTATCCACGCTAGTGAGTTGCTCCGGCGACTGGTTCATGGCTTCAGCTCCGTTGACTCGGCGACTTGCTTGATGGCTGCGCGTATCCGTGGGTAGGTGCCGCAACGGCAAATATTGCCGCTCATGGCTTTGTCGATATCGGCATCGGTAGGATGGGATTTTTGTTTGAGCAAGGCCGTGGCGGCCATCACTTGCCCAGGCTGGCAATAGCCGCATTGCGGCACGGCCAGCGCTAACCAGGCTTCTTGAATCTGCTTCCCGGTTGCATCCTGGTCGATGGCTTCGATCGTGACGATTTGTTTACCGACGACGGCCGAAATCGGCGTGACGCAGGCGCGGGTCGCTTCGCCATCGACATGCACCGTGCAGGCACCGCACAAGGCAATGCCGCAACCGAATTTGGCGCCGGTCAGGCCCAAATGATCGCGCAAGACCCAGAGCAGCGGCGTGTCGGCCGGCAAGTCGATTTTACGGCGCTTGCCGTTGATGGTGAGTGTGGTCATCGGGCGGTTCTCCCTGCATCGGTGGGTACAAAGCATTCGCGCCGGATCGTCAATCTGGCGCGAGTATCGGTCGGCATCTTACTCGGAGGCTATCCGGCAAGTAAATAGGCCTAAGCAGTGTGCACTTACCGATGCGACTGGCGGCTTAATTCATCGGTCGATAAGGCAAGCGGGCATCATCGTCACCACATCCCATAATGGTTTGTTGATATTTGTCACCTGCGCACCTTCGTGCCGTAATTGGGACGCACCACGGCCACCACCTTATCGGTTCCGGCCAAAAGATTGCGGCAGGCACGCACCGCGACCAAATCGCCATCCCGCAAGGTTTGGGTGAGTTTGTTCGCACCGAAGCGCCGACTGGCGCCAGCCGCCAGCAAAATGCCGACAATCGAACTCATTCGATTAAAGCAGTGTGTTTTGAGGGCAAGGGAACCTTGATGGGGCAGTTAAGGCGCGATTTCATCGCTCGCCACGGCTTAGCAAGATGAGTAGCGCCGCGACAGCGGATGCCAAGCAGCCAGGCAAAAAAAAGGCGTATTGCCTAAGCAATACGCCTTTTTTCCAAAGACGGTTAATGCTTACAGTTTGTCAGCATTTTTGCTCAGATATTCGGCCACACCTTGTGGGTTGGCGTTCATACCGGCGTCGCCTTTGTTCCAGCCGGCAGGGCAAACTTCGCCATGCTCTTCGTGGAATTGCAGTGCATCCACCATACGCAGCATTTCGTCGAAGTTACGGCCCAACGGCAGATCGTTAACCACTTGGTGACGAACGACACCGGCTTTATCGATCAAAAAGCTGCCACGGAAAGCAACGCCGCCCGCTGACTCAACATCATAGTCTTGAGCGATGGTGTGTTTCAGGTCGGCTGCCAGGGTGTAACGAACAGGGCCGATACCGCCTTGGTTAACCGGGGTGTTACGCCAGGCATTGTGAGTGAAATGCGAGTCGATAGACACGCCGACCACTTCCACGCCGCGGCTTTTGAATTCGTCGATACGGTGATCCAATGCGATCAATTCGCTTGGACAAACGAAGGTGAAATCCAATGGATAGAAGAAAAGTACCGCATATTTGCCACTAGTCGCTTCGGAAAAACTGTAAGAATCAACTATCTGACCGTCACCCAATACTGCAGGAACTGTAAAATCAGGGGCTTGCTTACCAACTAAAACGCTCATCGATTTTTCTCCAAAATTATTTATAAAACAAAAGGTTAAGAGGGTGTTAGCGCCTCCGCGAAAAGGCTGATTCTTATTCTACACTAAATTAGTGGGTAATCGCCTAATAATCCCCGTAAATTCCGCTTGCAAGACGACGAAATTCGCGCTAATTTGTAAGCCATGGCTTACACAATTAACAGGCGGTCTGCGTATTTCGCGCTTTTTAAATTCACCATGCAGACATCATGTGAATTTTCTGGTAACGACATATGGCAAAAGTAAAACACATCACAGAGCCCGACACCTTCGGTTTTCAAGTTCGCATCGTTAGACGCGGCAAAGAAAGCAGCCGTTATTTTTCTCATAAATTATGGGGCAGCAAAACCAAGTCGCTGAAAGCCGCCATTACCTGGCGCGATCAGATGTTGGTCGTGCTGAAAGGCAGCAAGACCCGCTTCCTGAAACCGCCGAAAAACAAAACCACGACCGGTGTGACCGGGGTGTCCCGAACGATTAAGTTCGATCACCGCAAAGATAAAAGCTATCTCTGCTATACGGTGTTTTGGGTAAAAGACGGCAAATCCCGTAATAAAACCTTCCAAGTCGGTAATGTCGATACTGTGACTGCTGACGACGAATTACATGCGTTTAGAACCGCGCGCTTGTTCCGCAGTTGCTACGAACACGCTATCGATCACGACGCACCGTTCGACGACAGCAAATTTGCCAACTGGAAAAAATTGCGGCTTTACGAAAACGAAAACCTGAACGCAGTTAACTAAGCGCCTGCAGATGAGATCAGTCGATACGCATTTCGATGCGCATCGACAGGTCGACGGCCGTCAGATTTTTAGTCAAGGCGCCGATGGATATATAATCCACACCCGTTTCGGCGACCGAGCGGATATTATCCAAGGTAATGTTACCGGAGGCTTCCAGCTCGACCCTACCGCGATTGACCGCGACCGCAGCCCGCATATCCGTTAACGAAAAATTATCCAGCATAATCCGATTCGGTTGCGCGGCTAACGCCTGTGAAAATTCGTCAAGGTTTTCGACTTCCACCTCTACCGGCACATCACCACAGTGCCTGGCCAATCTGACCGCTTCGGCGATAGAGCCAGCGGCGATAATGTGGTTTTCCTTGATCAAAATCGCGTCGAACAAACCGATACGGTGATTAAAACAACCGCCGCATTTCACCGCATATTTTTGCGCTAAACGCAGACCGGGTATGGTCTTACGGGTGTCCAACACCTTGCAGCCGGTACCGGCCACCGCATCGGCATAGTGGCGGGCAATAGTGGCAGTCGCGGATAAGGTTTGCAGCAGATTCAACGCAGTACGCTCGCCAGTCAACAAGGCGCGCGCCGGGCCATTAAGCCGGCATAGCAACGTGCCGGCCGCCACACTATCGCCCTCATCACACAACCATTCGATCACAATTTCGGGACTTAGCTGCTTAAACACCGCATCGAACCAGGCTTGCCCGCACAAAACCATGGGGTCGCGAGTCAGCATATTGGCCCTGGCCAGCGTCCCAATGGGAATAATGTTAGCGGTAATATCGCCAGTACCGATGTCTTCGGAGAGATAACGCGCGATTTCTGCGGAGCTTGGTTGCATGAGCGTGATGGAGTCGGACGATTAAAAGACTTTTATTATAAACCGCAAGCGGCGGCAACCGAACGATGATCAAACTAACGCTTGTCAGCGACGTTAGATAAAAGCTGGCACGTTAATGGAAAAACTTAGGCAAAACGGGTAAAGCTTATAGAATACCCAGCTACCTACTGAGTTTAAATCTATGATCATTCGCGACCATTACCTTAGCAGCGCCTGTCAGGTTGCTTCGCCGAACTGCGACGACAGGCCCGACGTGGACGATATTTCGCTACTGGTGATTCATTGCATTAGCTTGCCGCCGGAACGGTTCGACGGCGCCTATATCGATCAGTTGTTTTGCAATCGTCTTGATCCTAGCGCCCACCCCTATTTCCAGGAAATTTACCAGCTTAAGGTATCGGCGCATTTGCTGATTCGCCGCGACGGTAGTATCAGGCAATATGTGCCATTCAATCGCCGAGCGTGGCATGCCGGTGTTTCCAGATACCAAGGAAGAGAGCGCTGCAATGATTTTTCGATTGGCATTGAGCTGGAAGGCGCGGTCACGTTAGCTTACACTGAGACTCAGTATCGTCAGCTGGCTAATGTGGTTAAGGTGCTGCTGGCAAATTATCCTATGCTGTCCAGCCAGCGCATCGCAGGGCACAGTGAGGTCGCGCCTGAGCGGAAAACCGATCCCGGCCCCCTATTCGATTGGCAACACTTTTACAGTTTGCTTGCCTTATCCAACGCTGACTTAGCTTAAAGCGGCTCAATCAGCGTTGTTGCCAGGACGGGCAAAGCCGAGTTAATCGGCTTTAACCTCCAAATGCATGGCCTTGACGATAGTCAGCAACTCTTGATACTGCTTTTGCAACGGCCCCAGTTCCGCTTCCAACTGCGCGATGCTTTCGTTGACATTACCCTTGGATTCGTTGATTTTCCTGAGCATGATCAAGCGGCTTTCAATTTGCTTTTTGTGATCCTTGATTTGGTGCATTAACGGCGTCAACACACTGTTACTCCAGGTCACAGCGTCCTTTTGCGCCTGTTGCAAGATGTTTCTAGCCTTGGCGATCAAGGTGCTGTAAAGCTTGTTCACCACAATACTTTGTTCGGTCATCGTGGTCTTGGCGCTATTACGAAACGCCTCGCCTTCCTCAAAAATCTGTTCTAATTCAAACTGATGTTGCTTGATCGAAAACAGTTGCGGCTCGATTTCCTTAAAGCCGTATTCGTCCTGAAATTTTTTATGAATGGCTTTGATCAGGCGCCGGGTTTCCTCAGTCATATCCACCGAATCTTGCAGCAGATCACGCAGTTCGTCGAATAACTTACGCATATTTTGTTTCATGCCGTAAGTGGTCAGACTCTTACTCATGTCTTCCTTGGTGCGAGTAATGATCTCGTCGATTTTTTCCTTGGCAAACGAGTCAATCAACATTTTCGCCTGCACCGCAAACACTTTGCGGCTAGCCTGGAAGTTTTCGATATTGGCCATGTAAGCATTTTGACGGTCGCGGGTTTCGGCCATCAATTTGCCGGTCAATTCGTGATTTTGAAAATCGACTTGTTTAAACTCATCAAGCTGCTTTTGGGCATTACTGATCTTGGATGCCATCAGTTTGACCGATTCGGTGGCGAGAAAACCGATTTCCTTATCGACTACGCCCTTAAGAATGTCGCGACGCTGATCGAGAATGTCATCCGACAAGTAGTTTTCCAGCAGTTTCAAGCGACTTTTATGCAGTAACTCATTGTCGCCTTTGACTTTGGCCAACAGCGCTTGTTTGGCGGAAACCGGGAAAATCACCTCTTTATTCAGATTCAGAATCATCGCCGAGGTTTCGATCTGCTTTTGAATAGCGGCTTCATAACCGGTTTCCCCGGCCAAATCGTCCCACATCGAGTCGATTTTATTCATCACCACCGCTAAACCTTGGCGGCGATTGCCTCTGGAACTACAGACGTGACTTTTCCACATTTCCAGATCGCTCTTGGTCACGCCGGTGTCGGCGGCCAATACGAAAATAATCGCCTGGGCGCTGGGCAACATGCTCAAGGTCAGCTCAGGCTCTGTACCCAATGCGTTCAGACCCGGCGTGTCCAGAATGCAGAGCCCCTCTTTCAACAAGGGGTGCGGAAAACTGATCATCGCGTGCCGCCAACAGGGCACTTCGACGGTTTCCGGGTTGATGATGCCTTGCTCGGCGGCCTCGCGCTCGTTCCATAGCCCCAGTTTATCGGCCATCTCCTTGGACACCCGCTTGGTGGCAATCAGCTCCTTAAACGCTTCCTGCATTTGTGTTGGCGAATCGCAGTTCAGTTCGATTTGGGTCCAACGATCAGGATTACGCTTGTAATCCATCAAGGAAATATCTTCCAAGCGGCTTTCGATATTGAGCAGACGAATATAGCTGCCGCCTTGTTCGTCCCAGAATAATTCGGTCGGCGACATCGTGGTCCGCCCCGGAGAGGACGGCAACAAGCGCACGCCGGTTTCCGCGAAAAATAAAGAGTTGATCAGCTCGGTTTTGCCTCTGGAAAACTCGGCAACAAATGCCAGCGTGACGCGGTCGTTGTGCAAGCCTTGCAGAATATTGAGCAAGGTATCGGTACTCTGCGGGTCGTTAAAACGATAACGACCGCGCCAGTCCCGATACATTTCGATACCCTGAATCAGTTGTTCGCGCCAATGCGTGTATTCGTGCAACTGTTCTTTAAATTCCAGATTTCTCATGGCTCGCCTTTGTGCTAACTGTACTCAATATAAGGGGCAAATAGTAACGGCTAAGTGTAGACCAATAATTCATAAGCAAAAGCCCAAGGCTCGCATAGCTACTCAAATGCCGTAATGCCGACGATAGTCCTGAATGATCGCCAACTTGTCGGTGCAGGTACTATCTTGGGCAATAAATTCAATAATGTCGGTCAAACCGATAATTGCAATCACCGGAATACCGAACTGGGCCGATACATCTTGTACCGCCGATAATTGGTTGGGGCCTTTTTCCTGACGGTCCAACGCAATCACCACGCCGGCCACCGTCGCGCCGGCCGCGCGAATGATGTCGACCGATTCCCGCACCGACGTGCCGGCGGTAATCACATCGTCCAGAATCCAGACCTTGCCTTGCAACGGCGCGCCCACCAGTACGCCACCCTCGCCATGATCCTTGGCCTCCTTGCGATTGAAGGCAAACGGAATATCGCGCTGCAAGCGGGAATAAGCAATCGAAGTGGTACTGACCAAAGGGATGCCTTTGTAGGCAGGGCCGTACAACACATCAACCTCGACGCCGGCGTTGATTAAGGCCTGCGCATAAAATTGCCCGAGCTTATCGAGTTTGGCGCCGCTGTCGAACAAACCGGTATTGAAAAAATAAGGACTGATCCGTCCCGACTTTAATTGGAATTCGCCGAACTTGAGTACACCGCAATCCAAGGCGTATTGGATAAACTGTTTCTGATAATCGAACATGCTGGAATATTACAAATATAAAATAGCGCTAATTATACCCGTGCGCATTTAATCGACGAATTTTTCTAGGACCACATCCAAAAAGTCCCAGCCTTTTTCAGAGCACATGTAAGCCAATCCTTCCCGGTGCAGTAGGCCTTGTTCCAGACACACCGATAAACCCGGCTGCAAGCTGTCCGCTGCCAGACCGGTAACCGCCAGGTAGTCCTCCAGGCTAAAACCGGTTTTTAAACGCAATTGGTTCATCACGTACTCCAAAGGCAATTGTTCGACGCTAATGGCTTCCGAATGGGAACGATCGGGTTGGCGCAGATAGTGTTCCGGGCTTCTCGGTTTAACGGTGCGGATAATATCGTGGGGCAACGCTCGGCTGATCTTGCCATGCGCGCCTGCGCCTATCCCTAAATAATCCCCAAACTGCCAGTAATTGAGATTGTGCCGGCATTGCCTGCCTGGCTTTGCATAAGCCGACACTTCGTACTGCTGGTAGCCGTGATCCGCCAATATTTGCTGGCAATGCTTTTGCGCGCCGAAAATCAAATCGTCTTCCGGCAGTTTCGGCGGAAACTTATGAAAATAAGTGT
Source organism: Methylomonas montana (assembly GCF_030490285.1). NCBI lineage: Bacteria > Pseudomonadati > Pseudomonadota > Gammaproteobacteria > Methylococcales > Methylococcaceae > Methylomonas > Methylomonas montana. Next base: position 4,455,201 of record NZ_CP129884.1, read on the forward strand.
TGGGTTCTAAGGTTAACTGGTAAAAGGAAATATGGGTCGGCGCCAAGCCGATGGCGGTTTGTACATCGCTGATCGCCTCGATTTCGCTCTGATCCGGCAAGCCGAACATCAAATCCAGATTGAAATTATCGAAACCGGCCGTGACGGCAATCTCCACCGCTGCTAACGCTTCGCCGGCCGAATGTACCCGTCCTAATTTTTGCAAATGCCTATCCTGGAAACTCTGAATACCTATCGATAGCCGATTGATCCCCAGTGCCCGAAACTCATGAAATTTCGCGCTTTCAAAAGTGCCGGGATTGGCTTCCAGGGTTATTTCACAATCGGCAGCCAACGGTGCCAACTGTTTAATGCCCAGCAACAAGCGATTCAGCGCGGCTGGCGAAAACAGGCTGGGCGTACCGCCGCCCATGAAAATGCTGTTGATCGGTCGCGGAACGCCCAGCAAGCCCAAGTCCGCCCTTAAGTCTGTCAATAAGGCGTCGATATAAGCGTCTTCCGGTATCGGGTTTTTAACCGCGTGAGAATTAAAGTCGCAATACGGACATTTCTGTATACACCACGGAAAATGGATATAAAGGCTGAGCGGCAACAAACTCAACGGTCTTACCAAACGCCGGTGTTGGTCATCGAAACCCAAGGCTCCTGCGGCTCCAGCGCATCACCTTTTTGCAGCAGTTCTATCGATATTTGATCCGGCGAACGGATAAACGCCATCCAGCCGTCACGCGGCGGCCGGTTAATGGTCACGCCTTGTTTCATCAAATTTTCGCAAACCGCGTAAATATCATCCACTTCAAAAGCCAAATGGCCGAAATTGCGGCCGCCGGCATAATCCTCGGTATCCCAGTTATAGGTCAGCTCCAGCAACGGCGCGTCGGTCTCGACCGCGCCTAGTCTGTCGCCGGGAGCGGCCAGATAAACCAGCGTAAAACGGCCGGCCTCGCTGTCCATCCGCCTTACTTCGCTCAAGCCCAATTTGTTGCAATAAAAATCCAGCGACTCCTCCAGATTTTTCACGCGCACCATGGTGTGTAAATAACGCATATTTGCAGTCTCCACCGATAAAAAAGCGCAATTATGAACGAGTTTGGCTGCCGGTCATAAGTTTTGCGGCCGTTCGTGTGACCTACGCATCAATCGCCTTAAAACAGAAGCTGAAAACTTAAGCGGCTCAATGGCAGACCTGTTTGTAGCCAATTGACGAATGGCGCTTGCTTTGCGTATCCAAGACTTTTAAAGTGCCGAGCTATTTTAGCCAGTCTTGCAAGGACATTAGCATTTATGAATCACTACCCCGAAAAAAACTGCAGCATCGACCGCCTGCTGACACATCCCAAATTGGTGGCGGCGGCGCTGGCTGGCCAGAAAACTCAGCAACGCCGCGACGGATTGTATGCCTATCCGGGCGAAATCTTTATGCTGGAACAGGTGGAGTTCGAGGTGACCGATGTGGAACGCCAACGCTTGGGCGATATTAGCGATGCGGACGCCCGCGCCGAAGGTTATCCAAGTCTGGCGATGTATAAGGATTTAATTCTGAAAATGCACAGCGGCATGGAATGGAACGAAGACGGCCTGGTTTGGGTGCACAGCTTCAAGCGTCGGTAGCCGGAATAAGAATGCCTTTTTCGGCCAATTCCCGCAGGATAGTAAAGCCGTTAGTCATCAAGGCTTGCAGATCAATTTGCGGGAACTCGGCGGCCACTGCTTGCAGGCACGCTTCGCCGCTCATGGCGCCTTGATCCTGCAAGATTTGCAGCAAGCGTATGGTCAATCCGGTGGTTTTAAGAAAATGCACCTGATCCAGCTCATCGCGATAAACGATCAGACAAGTAGGCTGTTCCGGCGCCTCCAGCGGTAAAAAACCAGGGCCTATCGCTTGTACCGGATATCGGTACAGCAAAGGCCAAGCCAAGGGCGACAGGGCGATGCGCTGCCGCAACAGCTTTTCCAGAAAATCGCCGTCGCCTAAAGCCGGTGCCTCCTTGGCGATCGACAAGGCCATTTCCACCCACTCGTAATGCGCCAATTCCAGCAGAAACGGATAATCGTCCGGATTGCTGCGTTCGTTTTGCAAATACGCTAAAAACTCTTCGGCAATTTCCGAGAAATACGGGGTGTCGCAGCGATGCCGAGCGTAAAAATCCTGGGTCAACTCCAGCCATTGCCCATCGCTGAGAATAGTCCGCAACACCGGGAAGTTGCTGGCAATAAAACTGTCGATATTATTAAAAAACAACTCGCGGTACATCGCCATGCGCCGCGACTCGACATCGACGGGCGGCGGATTGCTATCCGGATCGCGGATATAAGCGGCAAACCGGCTCTGCGTGGTTTTGAAATCGACGGCCATCAAGCCACCCGTTGCTGGCGGTCGGCCGAATAATGCTGCTGAATAGCTTGGATGGTGCCCACTTCTTTTAATAATTCGGCCAGCGGCGGAATGTTGAAATCCCGTTCCAACAGGGTCGGGAACACACCGAACAATTCATAAGCCTTGCCCAATAGCGTCCAGACCGGATCGATCACCGGTGCGCCATGGGTATCGACCAGAAAATCCTCGGCTTCGACGTAGTGGCCGGCGATATGCGCATAAGCGACGCGCTCGGCAGGCATGGCCCGCAGAAAAGCTTCGGCATCGTAACCATGATTGACGCTGTTGACATAGATGTTGTTGATGTCGATCAGCACATCGCAGTCGGCTTCTGCCACCACTGTGTTGAAAAAATCGATCTCGGTCATTTCCTGGCCCGGCGCGGCATAATAGGAAATATTTTCGATAGCCATGCGCTGCTCCAGGATGTCCTGCACCCGGCGGATGCGGGCAGCGACATGTTGGGCAGCCTCTTCGGTAAACGGCATCGGCATCAGATCGTACAAATGCCCGCCGTGGCTGCAATAACTGAGATGTTCGCTGTAAAACTTGATGCCGTGTTCGTGCATGAAGGTTTTTAAATCGCGCACGAATTGCTCGTCGAGCGGATCGCTGCTGCCTATCGATAAGGACAAGCCGTGACAAACGAAATCGAAACGTTCGGTCATCGCCCGAAACTGTTTGCCGAACTTACCGCCGATGGTCATCCAGTTTTCAGGCGCCACTTCGTAAAAACCGACGTTGCCGGGGGGCTGTTCGACAATCTCGTTCAGGAACGAACGCCGCAAACCCAAGCCGGCACCGTGAACAAGATTGAGAACACTGTCCATGACTTATTCCTCCGGCGTTTCCGGCTTATGCGTAGACCGCCAAAACAGCGCCAAACCGATGACAATCAAGACCACCAGAATATAGGTTTCGTATTCCTTAATCTTACCCAAAAACGTTTCGGCCAGATCGCCGAACTCATACCCCAGATAAGCGACCGCTATCGCCCAAATCGCCGCACCGAGAAAGTTCAAAGCAAAAAACTTCAAGGGATGGATCTTGCTGGCACCGATCACGAACGGCGTGACGTTACGCACGCCGTAAAGGAAACGGAACCCAAGTATCACCGGTATCTGATGCTTGTGCAGCATCTCGAATACCTTGTCGGTTTTACTATGCCAGAGCGGTCGTTTCTCGAGGAAGGCGATGCCTTTCCAACGGCCCAAATAGAAAAAAGTCTGATCACCGGCAAATGTCCCGAGAAACGCAGTCACCATTACCCATTGCAATTCCAAGTAACCGCTGTGAGCCAAAAAGCCGGCGATAACCAGAATAGTTTCACCTTCCAGGTAAGTGCCAATAAAAAGCGCCAGATAGCCGTAATCGACGACGAGCTGCTGTAAAGCCTGAAAATCCATAGTTCGGTCTAATCGGGTATTGATAACAGGGTTAATGACCGGCGGCTTTGTCGGCGTCGACTTTGCTGCCGCAACTGCCTTCTTCGCCTTTCATCATCGCGCCACAGCTGTGTTCGCCGGCTTTTTTATCGCCACCCATCATCGCACCACAACTGCCTTCTTCGGCTTTTTTAGGCTGATCGGCATTGCCGTGTTCCATACCGCCCATTCCACCCATCATGCCCATGCCGCAGGCACCTTCCTTGCCTTTCATCATCGCGCCGCAAGAACTTTCCATGCCTTTTTTCATTTTGCCGCCGCTCATCATGCCGCCGCACATGCCTTCGCCGCAGGAACCTTCGGTTTTCTTGGCGTCGGCTTTCTTGGCTTCGCCCTTCTTAACGCCATTGGCGTCCATCGCATTGGAACCGCAGGCGCCTTGGCTGATTTTGCCGTTCGAATGATTATCGGCGACTTGCATATAGCCGCTGGACAATTCGGATAGCACAAACGGATTGGTATCGGCTTGGACATTGACAGCCATGCCGGACAAAATAGCGCTGCCCATCGCGGCGGCCAACGGAGATTTATTGAATTTTTTCATGTTGCTTATCCTCTCGTGTGTTTTTTTAATTATGAAAACCAATGCAGTGAGCTCGGCTTACGACCCAAGGTAGTCGCTCTAGTTCAGTCCTGATTATTGCATATTCAGGCTAAATTCTTTTCCTTAAATTCGCAGACATCGGCGATGCAACACGCACCACAACGCGGCTTTCTGGCCACGCAGATATAGCGGCCATGCAGAATCAGCAAATGATGCGCGTCCTTTTTGTATTGTTTGGGCACGGTTTTGTCCAGCTTTCGCTCCACTTCCAATACATTCTTGCCCGGCGCCAAACCAATACGGTTGGCAACCCGAAAAATATGGGTATCGACGGCGATGGTCGGCTGATCGAATGCGGTATTCAAAATCACATTCGCGGTCTTGCGGCCCACGCCAGCCAGTGCTTCCAGTGCCGCCCGCTCGCGCGGTACTTCGCCGCCGTGCTTTTCGAGCAAAGTCTGGCAGAGTTTTATGACATTTGCCGCCTTGCTATTGAATAAGCCGATAGTTTTGATGTGCGCCTTCAAGCCATCCTCTCCCAAGGCCAGTATTGCTTGCGGCGTATTGGCTACCGGAAACAATTTAGCAGTCGCCTTGTTGACGCCCTTATCGGTCGCTTGCGCGGACAACACTACCGCGACCAGCAATTCGAACGGCGTGCTGTAATTCAACTCAGTAGTCGGATCTGGCGTGGCGGCAGCCAGCCGCTCGAAGATAATCAGGCGTTTTTCGTTATTCATACTCTATAGGATCAGTGTATCGAAGCCGTTTTTCCATGACGGCGCCGGCTAGCCAAGTTAGTCATTAAGTTTCGCTTCGGCAAAGTCTCATCGCCGCTAATGCTGCTCAATCAAACACGGCGAGCTCCAGACACTGTTCTTCGGCGAAATATTCTTCTCAAAAAATTTAAATCTGAACCAATTAGCCGCGCATCAGGTCATTAGCTAGCACCAGGAATTGGTGCAAAAACACAATAACTTTAATTCGGGGGATTTATGAAAAAAATTACAGCTCTTACTATCAGTGCATTGCTATTCGCCAGCGCCGGCGTATTTGCCGAAGAACATGCCGCTGCGGCACTTGAACACGCTAACCAAGCCGTTACCCATGGCAAAGCCGGCCATAGTCCGGTTTTGGTGGAACATGCGGAAGCGGCGTTAACCCATGCCAAAAAAGGCGCCGAAGTCGCCAAAGGCGAGGCTAAAACCCATCTCGATGCCGGTGTAAAATCCTTGGAAAGCGCCATTGAACATGGCAAACAAGGTCATGCCGATGTCGCCACCAAAGCCGCCGAGGAAGCGGTCGGGCACATCAAAGCAGGCAATAAATAATCCCTAGACTATCAACTATTCTTGGGCGGAGTAATCCGCCGGCTCATCTTCGAGCCTGACGAAATGTCCTCTCCCGACGGGAGAGGACCCATCGGTTAAACCGAAACCTTGCCGGCAATATGCCGGTGCGCCTGATAATCGACCAACTCGAAGTCGCTAAAATCGTAGTCAAAAATGGAATCCGGCCGGCGCTTGAACCGTAACTGCGGCGGCGCCAGCGGCTGGCGGCTCAATTGCAATTCGACTTGTTCGAAATGATTGCGGTAGATATGCACATCGCCGAACGACATGATCAACTCGCCCATTTCCAATTCGCATTGCTGGGCCAGCATATGCGTCAGCAAAGCTACACTGGTCTGATTGTACGGCACGCCCAGAAAGCAATCGGCACTGCGCTGAGTCATCATGCAGGACAGTTTGCCATTGGCGACATAAAACTGATACAACACATGACAAGGCGGCAGAGCCATTCGCCCGGCGGCGGCGTTCTCGCGCGGCCCTATGGTTTCGTCCGGCAGGAAGGCCACATTCCAGCCGCTGACGATATGCCGGCGTGAATCAGGTTTATTTCGCAAGCCGTCGATCAATATCTGTATCTGATCGTAACTCGTACTGTCCGGGCCTCGCCAATTACGCCATTGCGCGCCGTACACCGGCCCCAGCTCGCCTTCCGCCGTCGCCCACTCGTCCCAAATCGTCACACCATGATCGTTCAGATATTTAATATTGGTATCGCCACGCAAGAACCACAGCAATTCGTAAGCGATGGATTTGAAATGCAGTTTTTTGGTGGTCAGCAACGGAAAACCGGCGGCCAAATCGTAACGTATCTGCCTGCCGAATACCGAGCGGGTACCGGTGCCAGTCCGGTCACGTTTGTCGATACCGTTGGCCATAATGTCGGCGAGGAGATCTAGGTAGGGCTGCATAGTTGGTCGGAATTTAAAATGGCGAGCAGTATACCGGACAGTCCGAGCGCTTTGGCATATTTGCCATATAAAATGGTGTCGCTATTACGACGGCTTAATTAGAGTCTGCTCAGAAAATATAACCCATTGATTAAGCGTAGTTATTGAGGAATTTTGGTATAATTGCTGCACGAAAAACATGCCATTAGCCTCAAAAACCGTGCAGCCATGATTCGAACCACGAGCTCAAAACAACTGACGATAGCTGAATTCGACTGGCCGTTCGAGACAGCCCTGGATAAACACAATCGCTGGGTAAAACTGAGTGAGTGCATCCCGTGGGACGAACTGGCGGAATGCTATTACCAAGGGATGAGGGCGGACCGGGGCCGGCCGTTGAAAGACGCGCGGCGCGTAATCGGCGCGGTGATCATCAAGCACAAACTGTGTTTGTCAGACGTGGAAACCGTCCAGCAAATCCAGGAAAACCCGTACCTGCAATACTTCGTCGGCTTGCCCGGCTACCAAGCGGCGGCGCCGTTTGCGCCGTCGTTATTGGTCGAAGTGCGCAAGCGCATGGGCGAAGCCGTGTTCGAAGGCTTTCACCGCGCCATCATCGAGGCGCACGAGGGGCAAAAGCCGACCCCGACCAAACTGGAAACGCCGCCGGCCGCGGCAACGCCCGCTGCGTCTGAGCCGAAGGCCGCGGCTAGCGTGACCGCGCCTGAAGCTGAGGTTCAGCCCGAGGCGGCCGAAGCGGCCTTGGATTTTGCCGATAAAGACGGTGTCCCATCGGCACCGGAGCCGGAAGCACCGGCCGCCCCGCGCGGCCAATTGATTCTGGATGCCACCGTGGTCGAACAAGCCATCCGCTTTCCCACCGATTTGAGCCTGTTGAACGAAGCGCGGGAATTAACGGAACGGATCATCGACACCCTGTGCAAGCGCCTGAAGGTCACGGACAAACCCAGGACTTATCGCCACAAAGCCCGCAGTGCGTATCTGGCCGTCGCCAAACAAAAGCGCCCCGGCCGGAAAGTGCTACGCCGAGGCATCAAGCAACAGTGGCAATATCTGCGCCGCAACCTGAGCCACATCGAACAACTCTTGGCGCCCATCCCTCAGGGTTCGCCGCTGCCGTTGCCGGGTTGGCTGCTGCATCGCTACTGGGTGATTCAGCATCTGTACCAGCAACAATGGGACATGTATCGAAACCAGACCCGCCGCTGCGACCGCCGCATCGTCAGTATCAGTCAACCCTATGTGCGGCCGATGGTGCGCGGCAAGTTGGACAAGCCGGTCGAATTCGGCGCCAAACTCAGCGTCAGCCTGAGCGGCGAAGGCCTAGCTCATGTCGATCACCTGCGATGGGATGCCTTTCACGAAGGACTGGATCTGGTCTCGCAAGTCGAAGCGTACTTGGCGCGCTACGGCCACTATCCGGAACGGGTGCTCGCCGATCCGATCTACGGCACGCGCGCCAACCGCGACTACCTGAAGCAACACGGTATCCGCTTTGCCGGCAAACCGCTCGGCCGCCCCAAACGCGAAACCGAGGCCAACCGGGAGCAACTCAAACACGACAAAGAACAGCGCCGGCAGGAATACCTGCAGCGCATCCCCATCGAAGGCAAATTCGACCAAGGTAAAAACGGCTATCGTCTCAACGACATCCGCGCCAAGCGCGCCAACACCTCGTTCGCCTGGTTCAACACCATCTTCTTGGTGATGAACCTGCTGGTCCTGCAAGGGATCTTTTTTGCCCTCGGTCAATGCCGCCTGGTCGGGTTACTGCAAATGATCGTGCGCGCCTGGAAACAAAAGATTTGGAATCTGCGCACCCATTCTAACTTGGCCGACCCGATTTGCTCGTCATTGCCACAGCTGATTTACTGAGCAGACTCTAATTAAATCTGGCCCTCCTGCCTGAAAGCACTCCACGCCGTCGCCGAAGGCTACTGAAAGCTCCGGTGCTCGGCACAGAAGATAGGCGTAACGTTATTGCGACTAAGGCGGTATTTTCTACAATTCATTAGTATTATTCTCGTATACTTTTCCAAGTAGTGCTGAATCATTGAAATAATCAAAATCGCGACAACTTAAATATTGCTTGTTGTATTCATAACTCAGTATTTGGTAAGTGTCCTAGAAAAAACGAAAGCATAATTCAGGCATTAAGACCATCAACCCCAGAATGCACCAAGCTAAAAGTTCAAACCTAGCCAAATGCACAATCACCGGCAAACCTCCACCTCAAACACCGTCCCCTTTATCGCTACCACCTTAACTTTCGCCCCCATTGGACTATCCTCGCCATGTACTTTCCAGAACGTGTCGTCAACCTTGATCTTGCCCTGGCCGTTTTCGATAGGTGCAATTAGATTAAAAGTCCGGCCGATGTATTGCGCGCCGCGCTTGTTCAATAAGGGATGATCGGTGGCCTCGACTGCGCGGGTGCGGGCATATTTACGCCAACCCAATACCGATAATACCGCCAGCAAGGAAAACAACAGCAGTTGCACATTGAACGGCGTGACCGGGATTAACAAGACTACCGCGCCGACGATAAACGCCGATACCGCCAGCCACAGGAAAAAGAAGCCGGTTACGACGATTTCCAAAGCCAAAAAGCCGACCGCCAGCACCCACCAATACCAAAACAGCACATCTTGTTCCGCCATGGCTTATCCCTTTTTGCCCAGCGCTTCTTTAGCCAGTTCGCCGATACCGCCCAGCGCGCCGATCACGCTGGAAGCTTCCAGCGGCATGAAGATCAGCTTACTGTTGTTGGCCGAGGCCACTTCTTTCAGAGACTCGATATATTTTTGGGCAACGAAGTAGTTGATGGCCTGCACATCGCCTTTGGCGATCGCTTCGGAGACCATCTGCGTCGCTCTGGCTTCGGCTTCTGCCAGCCGTTCGCGGGCTTCCGCATCGCGAAACGCGGCTTCCTTCCTGCCTTCGGCATCCAGAATCGCGCCTTGTTTCAAGCCTTCGGCTTTCAAAATTTCCGCTTGGCGCAAGCCTTCGGCTTCCAGAATCTGCGCGCGCTTTTCCCGTTCGGCTTTCATTTGCCGGGCCATGGAGTCGACCAAATCTTTGGGCGGCGCGATGTCCTTGATTTCGATCCGGGTAACTTTAATCCCCCACGGTGAGGTCGCCTCGTCGACCACGTTCAACAGGCGGGCATTGATCTCGTCACGGCGCGATAACAGTTCGTCCAGGTCCATCGATCCCATCACGGTGCGGATATTGGTCATCACCAGATTGATGATCGCCATATCCAGGTAAGTAATCTCATAAGCGGCCTTGGCGGCATCCATGATCTGGTAAAACACCACGCCGTCGACCCGGACCATGGCATTGTCTTTGGTAATCACCTCCTGCGAAGGCACATCCAGCACTTGCTCCATCATATTCAGCTTGCGGCCGATGCGATCGATGATCGGCATGATGATGTTAAGGCCCGGAGTCAACGTATTGGTGTATTTACCAAAACGCTCGACGGTGTATTCCATGCCTTGCGGCACGGACTTGACGCTCATGAACACCATCAAAATGGCGAACACCAACAACACTGTTACGAATAAACCAAAGCCGCCCATAGCGCCTCCTAAATGGTGAATATGAATTGTTTATTGCCAACGGTCACGTCGCTAATAATAATGTATGTCTCTTTAACTTGCTGGAAACAGGGTTCCGATTCATGAATACTTTGATCTACTACAGTTTTAACGTGATGATATTGGCGGTGGTTATATTGATCGTCGGTCTGATCAAGCCCAAGTGGATACTGCTGTGGATGGACAAACCCGGCCGCTTGCCTGTCATGGCCATTGCCGGCGCTATTTTCATGGCCGGCGCGGTGATGTTCGGCGAAGGCAATAAACAGTTGCAACAGCAAAAAACCGAACAAGCCCAGAAAGCTCCGCAAAAACCGGGTGCCGAGGTGCCGGATTTACATTGATAGCCCGTAGCTTTTAAACGCGCAGGCCGGCGATCAGGGTTTTTAAGGCCTGCAAATCGTTTGCTTGGGCGAGGGATTCATAGCGCAAACGCACAAAAATAGCGGTAATCCGTTCGATCTGCTCCGCCAAATCCGGGCGCAGGCTTTTGGCGCGTTCCGCCAAGGTGTTGGGGCCGTCGCCCACAGCAATGTCAATACCGGCCTTGCTCAGCTTACGACAAAACTGCCGGTACAGCCGCAGTGCCGGATCGCTACGCCGGCGGCCGGGCCGTAACAAACGCCAGGCCAATAAGCCACCGATCAAACCGATGCTTGCCAGTAAGCAATAGCCTAGCTTGACAAAATTATCGATGCCCAGGCTCTGCAAAAACGCGCGCTGATTGACCGTATCGTAGTTAATAATCCAGCGCTGCCAGTTGTAATCAATACTTTGCCAGAGTTGCCGGCTGCGTTGCAGCCAGGACAAAGTTTCGGCATCGAGTTGCACCCGGCTGAAATTGACCGCGCCGCTGGCGATCTGCAAGTCCACGTTGACGCCCTGCTCGACTCGTTCCGGGGCAATGGCGGCGGTCGGGTCGAATCGGACCCAGCCACGCCCTTCCAGCCAGGCTTCCGCCCAGGCATGGGCATTGGCTTGTCTGATCTCCAGAAAGCCGCCGAGATGGTTAAGCTGCCCGCCTTGATAGCCGCCCACCACTCGCGCCGGTATTTCCGCCACTCGCAGCAAATAGACAAACGCCGTCGCGTAGTGACTGCAAAAACCGGCGCGGCGCTCGAACAGAAAAGTCTCGATGGGGCGGTCCGGCATGGGCTCAGGGCTTAAGGTGTAATGAAAATTTTCCTGCCGGAAATATTGCAACAGATTGCCGATGAACGCTTCCGGCTTGGTTTGATTGCCTTGTAATTGCTTGACCAGTTCCAGGGTTTTTTCCGAGGGCTTGTCGGGTAGTTGCAAGCTTTCCCGCCGTTCTGTCTTGCTGATGTCGCCGGTATTGTAAGCGGGTGAGGAAGAAATTCGATACTCAGCCCGGTCGCCGGGATTTTTGTTGGTGATCAGCTGATACAGACCATTGCGGCGCAAGCCCGTTGGAAACTGAGTGGACATATCCAGCGCAAACACCCAGCGCTGTCTTTGCGGCTCCATCATCAGCGTGTAGTCGTAAGCCTGGCCTTCGAAAACCGGTTGGTCCGGGTTGTTTTCCCGGCCCAAATCCGGCGGCGCCTTCCAGCGCACACCGTCAGTATTGGCATAGACCGGCCCCCGCCAATACAGTTGCGATGGCGGCGGCAAGTCGCCGTCGAACTTGACCCTGAACACCAGCTCCGGCGACAGGCTCAATTCGGCGATGGCACCGGGTTCCAAGGTGTTGCTGAGACCGCTCTTAGCGTGGTTCTCATCGTCCAGCCAGCTCCAGCGCGGCGCTTCCAAGCGCGGAAACAACACGAATAACACTAAGGCCAGCGGCAGGCTTTGCAGGATAATCGTCGCCGAGGTCTTCAATGCCGCCAGAGTTTGGGGCGCCTGGCTGTTCTGGGTAATCAAGGTCGCTAACAGCACCCCGCAGACCAGTAGAATGTAAAGCGCCATTAAAATGCTTTCTTCGTAAAGAAACTGGGTGGCGGCAACGATGAACGCCAAATAAACGATCACATACACATCACGCTTGCCGTGAATTTCCAGCAGCTTCAAGCCCAGCGCCACCACGAACAAACCGGTGCCGGCATCGCGGCCGAACACGGCATGTTGTTGTGTGTACAACAGGCCGATGCCGCTCAGCATTAACACAAACACCCCAATACGGTTCGGTAAGTATTTTGGCTGCCAAATCCCAAGCAAACGCCAGATCAGCATCAGCATGAAAAAGCCGAACAACAAGGGCGGAATATGCCAGGCATGCGGTAGCGTGATCAATCCTATCGATCCGAGCAGAAACAACAGCAAGCGTACGGAAAGCGGATTGGACATGTTCAAAACAGCGCCAGGGCTTGCAGACATTGCCGATAATGCCCGGCACCGTTATTCGGCGGCAGGCGCTGGCTCGGCAGGATTAGGCCGTAACGCAATCCGGCCTGCTCGGCATCCACCACCCAACGGCATAACTGACTCAGACGCTCTTCCAACTGATGGCCGGGCGCGGACTGAAAATCCAGCCACAATTCGCTAGTGCTGGCGCCGCTGTATTGCTTGCTATGCACGCCCTGGCCTTTGGCAAAGGCTTTCCAATGAATTTGCCGGATCGCATCGCCCTGCTGGTAAGCTCTTAAACCGTAAAATTCGTCTCCATTCCGGCGGTTTTGACCCTGTTTGCCCTGTCCGCCGTCACTTTCCGGAAACGGCAATAGTTGGCTGGCCGGTTTGGGATATACCAGCAACGGGCTATCGAATCGCAACGGCGCCCAAGCGCGAAACAAACCCAAGGGATAAGCGCTGGAAATAGTCAGCGTGTCCGGCAGTTGCCAACCACGGCGTTGCGTGACTTGATACAGCGTCACAGTTTGGCTTTGCTCGGCAGCCAAGCTTAACGACAGTTCAGTTTGTAACGCCAATGCCAAGGCAAAGCGCGGCTGCGAACTAGGATTGGCTATCTGAAAATTAAATGGGCCGGCTTGGCCGGCAAACACCGCTTGCTGACGACCGGGCTGCACCACTAAACCAGCCAACGATTTGAAGCTGTGCAGGATAGTCACGAAAAAAATACTAGCCAACAAAAAACCCAGTAAATAAGCCAGATTGTTGTTGTAGACAAAACCAATCAGCAACAGCAGTAAAATCAACAGCACAAAAAACAGACCGCGCCGAGTCGGCAAAATGAACACCCGGCGCTGATTCAAGGTGACAGGCCCGGCGGCTGGCGCCTCGCCGCGAATAAAGCGCGACAGTTTAAAACGCTGGGTTAACGATAAAGCCGTTTCGCTCAAAGGACGGGCACGTGTTCAAGTATGGGCGCAACGATCACCGCCGAATCGCTGGCGCCGACATTCAAGCGATGTCCGGCTACTGCCGGCAAAACCGCTTGCAGGTCTTCCGGCAACACTGCCTGGCGTTTGTCGATAAAGGCCCAAGCCTTGGCGGCAGCCAGCAGGCCCAGACCGGCACGCGGCGACAGGCCGCTGGCATAATCGGCGGACTGCCGACTATAGGCCAGGATGGCTTGCAGATAATCCAGTAAGGCCGGCGACACGTACACCTCGGCGGCGGCCTGTTGCAGGCTGGCCAATTGTGCGGGCTGTAAAGCCACCGGCAGATTCTCGATCAAGACATGCCGAGGCTGGCCGCTTAACAACTCGCGCTCGGCCAAAGGACTGGGGTAACCCAGCTCGATGCGCATCAAAAACCGGTCAACTTGCGACTCCGGCAATGGAAAGGTGCCAATTTGATGAGCGGGATTTTGGGTGGCGATCACAAAAAACGGTTGCGGCAATGGATAAGTACGGCCTTCAACGGTAACCTGGCGCTCTTCCATCGCTTCCAATAGGGCGCTTTGCGCTTTGGGTGTGGCTCGATTGATTTCGTCTGCCAGAATCATTTGTTTAAAAACCGGCCCAGGATGGAAGCTGAACACTTGTTGGTGGGCATCGAACACCGTGGAACCGACGATGTCGGCCGGCAGAATATCGCTGGTAAATTGAATCCGCTGATACTCCAGGCCAAACAAGCGCGCCAGCGTATGCGACAAAGTAGTTTTGCCGACACCGGGAATATCCTCGATCAGCAAATGGCCTTTGGCCAGCAAGCAACACACCGCCAGCCGAATTTGTTGTTGTTTACCGAGAATGATTTGATTGGCGGCGGCTAGTAAATGATCGAGAGCAAGGTCCATTGTGCAAAAGACAAAAAATGTGAATGGGTTCGAGTATAGATCAGCTTGGTTGCGCCTGCCATCGGCTTCATTGTATAAACCTAAAGATTAGACACCCGGTCCGATGTGGCCCGTTAAACAGACCCATGCAGCCCCGCTGCGGAGATTGTCATGAAAGAGTATGAAGAAGTTCGCGACCAGTTATTGAATATGCTGGAAGAATTGGACGATAGGCTGGGGAAAATCACCGACGACGTCAAACACACCGACAACCCGCTGACTCAGGACTTTTCCGAACAAGCAACCGAAACCGAAAACGACGAAGTATTGGATGCGCTGGGCAATGCCGCCCGCGATGAAGTCGAGAAAATCAAGCAAGCCATCTCGCGAATCGACGCCGGCACCTACGGCATCTGCCTGGGCTGCGGCGAGCCGATTAAAAAAGAACGCCTGGCCGTATTGCCTTACGCCAATCTGTGCATCCGTTGCGCCGAACGCAGCAGCCCACACCATTAGTAGCGCCCGCTATCTGCACGGTAAGGAGCCACAACAATGCGGCGCGCCGATTAAGCCCGCCTGTTTTAATTTGTGTACTATCCTTGCCGACGATCATTCCTTTTATCGCTGGGACATAAACCATGGATATTGCCGAACTGTTGACCTTTTCCGTCAAAAACAAAGCCTCAGACTTGCATCTTTCCGCCGGCCTGCCACCGATGATTCGGGTGGATGGCGACATCCGCCGCATTAATATCCCGGCCTTGAATCACAAGGAAGTCCACGCGCTGATTTACGACATCATGAACGACAAGCAGCGCCGTGATTACGAGGAATTTCTGGAAACCGACTTTTCCTTCGCCTTGCCCGGCGTGGCCCGTTTCCGGGTGAACGCTTTCAATCAGGATAGAGGCGCCGGCGCGGTGTTCAGGACCATTCCCTCGAAAGTGCTGACGCTGGAAGACCTGAACGCCCCCAAGTTTTTTGCGGAACTTTGCACAAAACCGCGCGGACTGATTCTGGTCACCGGCCCGACCGGTTCCGGTAAATCGACCACACTGGCGGCGATGGTGAATCATATCAACAACAATGATTACGCCCATATTCTCACCGTCGAAGATCCCATCGAGTTTGTACACGAAAGCCAAAAATGCCTGATCAACCAGCGTGAAGTGCATAGAGACACGCTGGGCTTCAACGAAGCCTTGCGCTCGGCTTTGCGGGAAGATCCTGACATCATTCTGGTCGGCGAGATGCGTGACCTGGAAACTATCCGGTTGGCCCTGACCGCCGCAGAAACCGGTCACTTGGTGTTCGGCACCCTGCACACCACCTCGGCCGCGAAAACCATAGACCGGATCATCGACGTGTTTCCGGCCGCCGAAAAAGACATGATTCGGGCTATGCTGTCCGAGTCCCTGCAAGCGGTTATCTCGCAAACGCTTTTGAAAAAAGTCGGCGGTGGCCGGATCGCCGCGCACGAAATCATGGTCGGCACCCCGGCGATTCGCAACTTGATCCGCGAAGCCAAGGTCGCGCAAATGTATTCGGCTATCCAAACCGGCCGCAAGGACGGTATGCAGACCCTGGATCAAAACCTGAAGGAATTGGTCGATAGAGGCCAGATCACCGCTAAAGCCGCGATGACCAGAGCTGTCAACAAAGATATGTTCCGTTAATTAAGGAGGCATCATGGACTTTAAAGCCCTACTGGCCCTGATGGTTGAAAAGAAAGCATCCGACCTGTTCATTACCGCCGGCCGGCCGCCTTCCTTTAAAATCGATGGCAGAATCGTCGAGGTCTCGAAAACGCTACTGACCGAGGAGCAGACCTTGGCTCTGGTGAATAGCATCATGTCGCAACGGCAACGCGACGAATTTGAGAATACCAAGGAATGTCAGTTTGCCTTGAGCGTCCATGAGCTGGGCCGGTTCCGGGTCAGCGCGTTCACCCAGCGCGATGCGGCCGGCATGGTGCTGAGACGCATCGAAACCACTATTCCCACGTCTGAAGATCTGCACTTGCCGCCGGTATTGAAAGAACTGATCATGCAAAAACGCGGCCTAGTCATCTTTGTCGGTGCGACCGGCACCGGTAAATCGACCTCGCTGGCTGCGTTGATCCGCCACCGCAACGAAAACAGTAGCGGCCATATCATCTCCATCGAAGACCCGATCGAGTTCATGCATCCGCACAAGGGTTGCATCATCACCCAGCGTGAAGTCGGACTGGACACCGAGTCGTTCGAAGTCGCGCTGAAAAACACCCTGCGGCAAGCGCCGGACGTGATTCTGATCGGTGAGGTTAGAAGCCGGGAAACCATGCAGCACGCCATTACCTTTGCCGAAACCGGCCATCTGTGCGTTTGCACCTTGCATGCCAATAACGCCAACCAGGCCTTGGACAGGATTCTGCATTTCTTCCCGGACGAGATGCACGGCCAGTTGTTCATGGATTTATCGTTAAACCTGCGCGGCATCGTCGCGCAACAGCTGATCAAGCGCGCCGACGGCAAGGGCCGCTATCCCGCCATCGAAATTCTGCTGAATACTCCCCTGGTAGGGGATTTGATCCGCAAGGGCGAAGTGCATAAGCTGAAAGAGTTGATGAAAAACTCCCGTGAGCACGGCATGCAGACTTTCGATCAGGCGCTTTACGATCTGTATGTGGCCGGCAAAATCAGTTACGATGATGCGCTACAATCTGCCGATTCTCGTAACGAAGTCCGGTTGATGATCAAACTTGGCGCCGAGAACGCTCAGTTCGACAACTCCGAAATGAAATTGACCGACGATCCTGACGAGGGCACCAATCTGTATAACACGCCGAGGTAACCGTTCGCTTGCAAAAACCTAGTTCCAGACACTTCGTCAAACTGTCCCTATTCATCGCCCTGCTGAGCGGTTGCGCCACGCAACCGCCGGCCGAGCGCAACCCCAGCAATTGGGCCAAAAATCCCACGCAACAAACCGCTCCCAGCCAGTCGCGCACCGCTAATCCCGACCTGCGGCCGTTCGCCAGCGTCGGCGGCTATCATGCTTCGATCGTGAGCGGCGATTACGCCGGCTATCCGGCTCTGAATCAGTTCATCGAGCAGATGGTACAGAAGCACGGCTTCAGCCGCGAGTATCTGCAAGGCTTGTTTTCCGTTGCTAAACGCAAGCAGTGGACGCTGGATTATCTGGCCAAATCCGACCAGGGCCTAAAAGGCAAGCCCAGCAAAGGCGGTTGGACCCGCTACCGCGCGCAGTTTCTGGACGACCGCCATATCGACGCCGGGGTGAGTTTCTGGCGAAAATATCAGCCCTCTCTGCAACGGGCCAGCCGGCAATACGGGGTGCCGGCCGAATACATTCTAGGCATCATGGCCGTAGAAACCACCTTCGGCAGCTTCGTTGGCAACCATAAAATCATCGATGCGCTGACCACTTTGGGATTCGATTACCAGCGGCGTGGCGAGTATTTCCGCAGTGAACTGGAAAACTTTCTGGTGATGAGCCGCACTGAAGGTCTCGATCCCGGCAAGCCGGTCGGCTCATTTGCGGGCGCGATGGGTTTGGGCCAGTTCATGCCCAGCAGCTTTTTACAATGGGCGGTGGATTTTAACGGCGACGGCCGCCGCGATCTGTGGAATCCGGAAGATGCCATCGGCAGCGTGGCGAATTATTTTGCGCAACACGGCTGGCAACAAGGCCAGCCGATCGTCTCGGCAACGCGCGGCAGTTATAGCGGCATAGACAGCCTGGAACCCGGCGCAGACCATGCTTACCCTCTCAGCACCCTAACCCAAGCCGGTATCGAACCTGCCGTTCCATGCAATTGCGATTATCCGCTACGCTTGTTATTGCTCAGGCATCAAAGCAATGACGAATACTTGCTTGGGCATCCCAATTTTTATGTGATCACCCGCTATAACCAGAGCACGCATTATGCGATGGCAGTACATGAATTGGCGTTGGCGATTAAGAGTGGGTATCAGAGGGTGGCTGTTAATCGGTCTGATGCTGGGTAAGGTTGGTTTTTGTGTCGCTGATGCGACGGCTGGTTTTAATGTCGGGTCTCGGCCCGACAGCCGAGTAACTTTTCTTTGTTTGGCCAAAGAAAAGTCACCAAAAGAAACGCCACCCGGATGCCGCTTATTCCCTGCGCTCCTCACTTTTGAACGGGGTTGCCTGAAGGGGCTTCCCAGCCCCTGCATGCAACGCGCCGCATCCCTGCGGCGCCCCTTGCGGGCTGAGCCGTTCAAAAGCTCCGGTGCTCGGCGCGGCATACGGGAGAAAACCCACCGGGGAATTGAAATTCAATCAGCTAGATCATTATGATGCTGCCGAAGTAAGGAGGCGCATCGTTCGCGATCGATGCGCTTCACTTCGTTCAGCACATCCTACGGTCCTTTTTTGGAGCCGCATCGCGACTTCCTTAAGGGTATCAGCCAAACTGGTGCGGTACGTATCTGGGCAAGTTCCCACAGCAACCGAAATTTTGCATTCGAGCTATCGCTAGGTATGCTCGCATGTCTAGCATCGCTTGGCGCAACGTTCGTTCACGATCTATATCAGGGGGCGTATAGTGATCCCTAACATGGCGATCAACCGGAGCGCGGTTGCAATGCGGTTTTTATTATTAAGCTTTCCGGGCCGCGCTCGGTTAGCTTTACGTTGGGCGACATATGCGAACAGTCATTATCGGAAATAGTGGGAGCGGTAAAACTTGGTTGGCAAAGCGCCTCGCCGAGAAAAAGGCCACGCCAATGGTGCACCTGGACGACATATTTTGGCTTCCTGGTGGGTTCAATGAAATGCGTGATCCAGCGGAAGTTTCGCGCATCATTGACACCGCGAGCGCGACGAAAAACTGGATTGTTGAAGGTGTCTATGGAAACTTGGCACAACAGTTTTTGCCCTCGGCCAGCACACTTATTTGGCTTGAGTTGCCTTGGGTTGTTTGCCAGCAGAGGTTGGCGTTGCGCGGTTTAGAAAGCAAAGCACATATGGGCCGCGAGCAGTCCGAGGCAGGCCTACGCGAACTCGTTCAGTGGGCAGAAAACTATTCCTCTCGTCAGGGCTCAAGCGGCCATGCAGCACATCTTTCCTTGTTCGAATCTTTCAACGGGCAACGCCTTAGGCTTTGCTCAGAATCACAAGTTCTGGAGTACCTAAATGCCGCCTAACCCTTCATTCAATGGGATGCCTAACGGTGCCCGTTAATTATCTCATTCCCGCGCGCCGCGTGGGAATGCAAACCAGCCGCGCTGCGGTCAGCTAAAACCAATCCCGATAGACCGGCAATAATCCTTCCTGCCCCGCATAATTCCGGGCACTCGAATAACGCCAATGTTCCGGTAAATCAACATAACCGCGTTTGACCGGATTCAGGTGAATGTAATCCAATTTCTGCCGCAAGACCTCGGGACTATCGATCATCTGCGGATGACTACCTTCTTCCCACAACTGATAATCCCGATCAGTTTTATGCGCCTTGCGGAACCAGCGCTGTAGCCTCTGGAACCGACATATAAATAAGTTTTCGCAATATCTTTATCCCGCTGATAGAGGATTCACATTCCCAACACTGGACGACTACTGAAAAAACACTCCCGCCAATTCCCGAAGCATTTCTTCATCCGGCAAATCCGTATACACCCCGCTACCTGAAACATCTCCCCGCATTCCCCGGACAAACAAATACTTCACCCCGCCAAAATGCTCGGCATAGCGATACCCTGCCAAGCGCTGTTGCAGATAAGCGTCCAGCACCACGCTGTACAGCCAATACTGCAAGCCGTAATTATGTTCGCGCATCGCTTGCAGCAGGCTGGGATGGCTATAGTCGGCCAGCGCGTTGGTTTTGTAGTCCATCACATAAAATTTGCCCTGATATTCGCAGACCAGATCGATGAAGCCGGTCAGATAACCGCTCATTTGTTTGGCGGTCAATGGCTGGTAGGCGGGGCTGGCGGCCAGCATGCGGTTAATTTGCAGGGTGTCCACCACATCGGGCATGGCCAGATAAAACGGCATTTCCTTGACGATACCGGCGGCGGGCAGGTTTTTCAGGCAAAAATCCGGATCGGCAGCCAGCGGCGTCGAAACCGTATCGAGCAATAATCGATTCAATCGTTGCGGCTGCTCCAAGCGCAAGCCATAACGTAAGCAGGCTTGATCGCGTTGCCGACTGATGTCGGCGCCGACGGCCAGCATTTTGAAATCGACAGTCTCCAGCAAGCTGTGGATGACGTTGCCGGTATGCGCGCCGCGCGGTAAGCCATCGTCGATGAGAGCCGTATCGGCGGCTTCCTCGGCTTTGTCGGCCGGCAGCTCCGGCGCGTCTTCCAAGGTCAATGCCGCCAGCGCGGTGTAGCTGCTCATTTGCCAGACGCTATGCAGGCTGCGGCGACGCGACCGGCAGGCCAGCGGTCTATCGTCACTAGCGGCTTGATAGCGGCCGCCGGCTTCTGTTTCTGCCGGTAACAGCCGATATTCGAATCTCTGCGGAGCTTCGGTCGCCAAGGCTTTTAGTTTGAGCTGTTGGCTAGCGAAATCATCGTCGGCGAACTCAAACAAGTAAGCAAACGCCGAGTTGTTGGCCTTGTCCTTGGTGCGCACGTCGGCCCAGTTCAGATAGCAGCGGTATTTGGCGCGGGTGACCGCCACGTAAAACAAGCGTAAATCCTCGGCCAGTTCTTCGTGCAAGGCTTGTTCGCGGTGTTCGATAAACTTCTCGGAACCCAGGTCGGCGATCATTTCGCCGCTCTCGTGGCATTGCACCAAACGTCGCTCGTTTTTCAAGCGGTCGCTGCGCCGCCACAGGTCCGGGCAGAACACTAGCGGATATTCCAAGCCTTTGGCGCTATGCAACGTGACGATTTTCACCGCGTCCTCGTCGCTTTCCAGCCGCAATTGTTGTTCGTCGCCACTGACTTGGCCGGACTGCTGAATCGCCCGCCGCAGCCAGTCCAGCGATTTATTGATCGCCAGATGTTCGTCTATTGCCGCCTGTTGCAAGCGCTCGATAAGATGATGGATGTTGGTCAAGGCGCGTTCGGCTTGCGGCAGCACGGACAAATGCACTTCCACTCGTTCCCTGCGCAATAGTTGCTGCATCATCGCCAACAGGCCCTGGCGCTGCCAGCATTGCAGATAATCCTGAAACCGGTTCAACCAGCCGTCCAGCGCCGCTTCGTCCTGGCCGAGCCGGTACAATTGCTGGCCGTCCAGATCAAACCAGCCTACGGTTAGCGCCTGTTTCAATGCGCCGATCTGGCCGGGTTGCGCTACCGCCTGCAACACGCAATACAGTTCAAACGCCTGCGGCGAGGCGAATACCGATTGCTTGCTGTTCAACACCGCCGGAATGCCCGCTTCCAGCAAAGCTTTCTGATAATCGGCGGCGGCGCTATTGCTTCTAACCAGTATCGCAATATCCCTGGGCTGTAAAGTCCGCTCGGCCTGCCCTTTTTCGGTGATTTTGCCACTGCTGAGCAATTGCAAAATCTCGCTGATCACGGCACTGCGGATCAGGTCGCCGACTTCTTTGGAGCTGCCTTGGCGTGCGGTCCAATATTCCTGATTGCCCGAATTTTTATCCAGCTGCCACAACACCAGCGGTGCAGCATCGCCGATGCGGCCGTCGGCGATGCTACGCCCGGCTTGCACCGGCGTGAAATCCAGCCGGTCGAACAAAAACGGTTGGGCGCGCTGGAACAACCGATTGACGCCGGCCACCAATTGCGGATGCGAACGCCAGTTATGCAGCAAGGTGTAATGTTGTTGGGCCTGGCTCTGCGCGGCGAAGTAGGAAAAAATGTCGGCGCCGCGAAATTTGTAGATGGCTTGTTTCGGATCGCCGATCAGATACAGATACTGGCTGGCATCGGCGAAGATGCCGGAGAAAATTCGCCATTGGTTGACGTCGGTGTCCTGAAACTCGTCGATCAACGCTGCCCGGAAGCGCTGCCGCAATTCGCTGATCAACAGCGGACCGTTATCGCCGCGCAGGGCCGCGGCCAAGCGAGTGATCAGGTCGTCGAAGGACAGCACGTTGTTTTGTTGCAGACGTTTATCCAGCTCGGTGCGCAAACTGCTTAGCAAGGCGTTGCGAAACGTTACCTGTAAATGACTTAGCGCGGTGGCCAAGGTTTCGAACGGGCCGCAATCTATCGCCAGACTGTCGAGATAAATCTGCTTCTGTTCCGCGCTGGGCAAGGGCTTGGTCTTGCTGGTCCTGAATTTGACGCCGTTCAAGCCGGCCAATAAACCGGTCTCGCTCAGCCAGTCCATCTCCGGCAGATCGGCACTCTGATCGGCCAGCCAGGTTCGTAATGCATCGGCCAGCGCCGGAAAGTCCCGGACGAAACTGGCGGTGAACAGACCATCGGCAAAAGCCGTTTCGAGGGTAATCAACACCGCAGGCAGGCTGCTCTCGGCGGCGGCAATCAGCCCCGGCAATCGCGCCAGGCCGGCATCGACATCGTCGTCGTCCGGATAAGTGTTTTGTTGCAGGGCCACGCCGTTGATACTGGCGAGCAACGCGTCCGGCGTCGGATAGGCTCGGGTCAGCAAGGTAACCTGCCAGGCCGGCCGACTATAGATTTGCCGGCGCCAGAAGTCGTCGGCGCAATGCAGTTTCAGATCGGCGATGTCGCCGCTCAACTTGCAATCGAACAATTGCCCGCTTTCCAGGGCATGCTCGGCCAGCACCCGCTGACAGAAACCATGGATCGTGAAGATCGCCGCTTGATCGATGTCCAACAGCGCCAGATCCAGGCGTTGGCGGATGCTGTCGCTATCCAGTTCCAGACCGGCCAGCCAATTGTGGATGGCCGGATCGGCTTTGGGTTGGTTTTTTAGTAGTACTTGGCGGGCCTCGGCCAGCCGGTCGCGTATCCTTTCCTTCAATTCCTCGCTGGCGGCTTTGGTGAAAGTCACCACCAGTAATTGTTTGATGTCCAGCTGCTGCTCGACGACGAAGCGCAACACCAGCATCGCGATGGTGTAAGTCTTGCCGGTGCCGGCGCTGGCCTCGATCAGATTGATGCCGGTTTCCAGTTCGCTGGTTATCGCATCGAAGGCTTTACTCGCCATGCGCCGCCCTCCAAACCGGTTGCAGCAATTGCCGGCATTGCGCGGCAAAGTCTTCGTTAAAAATCTCGGTTAAATCGCGATAAGCGAATAGATGCGCAATTTCCGGTTCGTAGCCTTTCTCGATGCTGTCCAGCGTTTGCTTAATGACCGCAGACAATGCATAGTCGGGATTTTTCTGCTGTAGATAGCAAAAGGCGGCTTCGCTGAAAAAAGCATCCGGCCGGCGCCTTCCTTGCATGAAAATCTCCAATAACAGCCGCAATTGTTCCGGCTGCGGGCCGGGCGAAAACAATAAGTCAGCATCGGCGCTAAGCAAATAAGTCGCTTGCGGGCGGATTTGATTAACGATCAAGTGTTGCAGCCAGGCGCCAACAAAATCGCGTCCCTTTAACGTGCTAAATCGGTAGATCAAGCTACCGTTTTGATATTGATTACTCAGCTTGCCGACCAGTCGATAGCCGCCCAGATTGAAGTCGATGGCCACGGCCGGCAGCGCTTCGCCGAGATTCTTATCGCTTATTAGCTCGGCGAATTGGGCTATCGCCGGTTCGTGCTGCCGCCAGGCGATTTCGCCCGGCGCGGCGGCCGGCCAGCGGCCTTGGGCTTGCAGCTTCTCTAGCGTAAACGGCCGGCCATGTAGTTTCGCGTCCAGCCATTGCTGAGCTATTTGATAATCGTCCAGCGAGTTCAATGCAAACGGCTCGCGTTCCTCGGCATCGACTTCCAGCCTGGGCAGTTGCACGCCCAATTGCTGGCGTAGAAAAAAGCGCTGCGGATGGTGGTAAAAACTCAGCAACTCGCCGATTTCGATCAATTCCTCGGGCTCGGCATCCAGTTCGCCTTGCCACCAGGGAGCGGGCGGCTGCTTTTCGGCGCGAATACGTTGGGCGGTTTCCAGATCGTGCCGGGCGTAGCTGAACAAGCCCGGGTCGTCGCCGCGAAAATAGCGCGGGCTGAAGGGGTGCAGCGGATGATGAATCGTCAGCTTGTCCAGGCCGTAACTGTCGCGCAACACATCCAACAATTCGCTGACGATGGGCGAGGGCGGAATCTCGCTGTTGTCGCGCAAGGACTGGCCGATGTATGTGACGATCAACTGCCGGCGCGCCGACAACAGGATTTCCAGAAACTGGTAGCGGTCGTCGGCGCGGCGCGAGCGGTCGCCCAAACGCGGGTGTTGGGCCAGCAGATCAAAGGTGGGATGCCGCTCTATTTTCGGAAACTCACCGTCGTTCATGCCCAGCAAGGCGATCACCTGGCAAGGGATGGAACGCATCGGCAACATCGAGCAAAACGTCAATTGGCCGCGCAAGAAACCGTTGCCGGATTTGGTTTCGTCCATCCGGCCTTCCAGCCAGGCGATGATCACCGCCAGACTCAAGGGCTGATGATGAATGTCTGCAAAATCGGCCAACTCGGCGAGCAATTCGTTGAGCGGCTGGCGTTCGACCGGGTCGGCGCCGGCCAATAGGGTATCCGCATACGCTCGTAAACACGGCTGCCAATCGGCCAGGGTTTTTGCCGATTTCAATTCATCCCCTGCCCGAAAACACAGTTGCAGAAAGCTATTTAGGCCTCCCAAAGCCTGAGCGGCAGAGCCTTCTATGTCCGGATACGGCAGTACGCCGTCCACGAAAACCTCGTCGCCGGCCACCGCGTACCCCATAAACAGGCGCTGCAAACTGGCCTGCCAGGTGTTTTGCTGCAAGGGCGGCAAGCCTTGGGCTTGCTTGTCGGCGGCGGATTTGCCCCAGCGCACATGGGTGTCTTGCAGCCAGTAACGAATCAATTCCAGATTGTTTTCGTCCAAGCCGAAACCGGCATGGACCAACGGTTGTTCCAGCAAATCCAACACCGTCTGCCAGCCGAAGCGGCTTTGCGACAGTTGTAAAAACCGGATGAAAGCGTCTAACGCCGCGTTGCTGACTTTCAGGCTGCGGTCGGCGATCGCATGCTGGATATCGTCGAATACCGCGCTGATGAACGGCGCGTAGAGCTGGATGTCCGGTGCCATTACCACGATGTCGCGCAATTCCAGGTCGACGTGGTTTTCCAAGGCCTCCAGCAATTGATTTTTCAACACCTGCACTTCGCGGAGCCGGGAATGGCAGGCGTGGATGCCGATGGAGCCATCCGCTTGCAAGGCCAGTTGCGGCGTCTGGTTGGCTAGAATATCGTTTTGCAATTGCTGGAGATTGCTGTCGCTGTCGCTGGCCTCGAAACTGCTGGGTTCGAAGGCAAATTCTACTTGTTCCAGCAACATCTGCTGAAACTCGCGGCCTTGTTGCCCTAACCTGACCAGCAAGGGATGGCCGTCGAATTCTTGCAGTTGCGCCAGCAAACGTTTGCCGGGCAAGTCAGCCCAATAGCCTTGCACCGGATTGAGCAGATATAAATGCACGTCGCAATGCAGCGCCAAGGCTTGTAGATAACTCAGCAGCAAGGGCGGCAGGCTGTTGACGCCGAAAACCGACACCCGTTCCGGCAAGTCCGCTTGAAACTGGCCCGGCGGGGCGTTGCGTAGTTTGTCGATCACTTGCAACCAATGTTCGCCGCGATGCCCGCTATCGCTAGTGGCGGCGATTTGCCGCCACAACGCCGCTTGCCAGCGTTCCGCTTCGCTATGATGAACGAGACGGTTTTCCCGCCAGGCTGTCAGCAAGTCGGGGCGCAGCATTTGGTATTGGTCGAAAATTCGCGCCAGCTGTAAGGCCAGTTGATAACGTTTAAGGTCGGCATTTTCGCCGGCTAGATATTGCCGTAAAGCCTGATACACTTCGCCGTCGAGATCGCGCAGCAAGGCTTCGAAACGCCAAAGCATGACATGCCGGTCGAAGCTGGGGTCGTGCAGATCGGCATGCAGTTTCTGGGCTAGTTCGCCGAAAAATTTGGCCGGAAACAAGTAGCTGAAATGTCCCCAGACCTGAAAACGGCTGGCCAGTTGCTGGGACAGCCAGCGCTCCATGCCTTGGCTCTGAATCAGGAAAATTTCCGCGGCGAACGGCGAGGATAATGGCGATGAGCTGATGACCGCCGCTAGATGCTCCAGCAGATTTTCGGTTTTATTGGAGCTGTGCAGTACGAACATCGGCTAATGGAAAAAACTTATTTACAGTAAGGGCTAGCTGGGTAATAGTTTTACAGTAGCGTTTAACCAACAGGAACACAATGAAAAATCTATTCTTTGTTTTTGCCCTATGTCTGTCCGTTGACAGCTGGGCCGGGGTTTATAAATGTACCGACGCGTCCGGACATACCGACTACCAATCTTCCCCTTGCACCGATGACCATAAGGCCGTGCAGATGAATACCAAAACCGGCGGCAGCGTCGATCTGAACGCGGTGGAAAACCAGAAAGCCGCGGAAGCCGAGTCAAAAAAACAACATGGCTTGCAAGAGCAAGCAGAACAACAGGCCAAGCTTGACGCGATCGCCAAAGTTAAACAAGAAGCCAAAGCGCAAAGCGAATTGACCCAAAATCTGATCAAGCAAAACCCCATGCAGTTTTCCGCGTTTGCCATCCCACCTTACGATCCGGAAAAATTGCCGGCACAAGTCAAACCATTCGAGGCTCGTTTGCCGGATGTCGAAAAATTCCGGCGGCTGGCCGCGCAAAAAGCCTTGGCCAGTGGTGAATGTCAGCGCGTCGAGGCCGACGAACTGATAGCAAAAAGCAAACCCGATCAATTGACGTTTCTGATCAATTGCAGCAGCGGCAAAACTTTTTTGTTAAACGAAACCGAACTTAGCCAACCATGATTGCCGGCAAAACTGTGTTTGTCACCGGTTGCTCTTCCGGCATCGGCTATAGCACCGCGCGGTTTTTAAAAGATCGCGGCCATCGGGTGATTTGCTCGGCCCGCAAGGCAGAAGATGTCGAACGCCTGCGCGGCGAAGGCTTTGAATGTCTGCGGCTGGATTTGGCTGATTCGTATAGTATTCAGCAAGCGGTCGCCGAGCTGATCGCGTTGACCGACGGCAAGATCGATGCCTTGTTCAATAACGGCGCTTTTGGCCAGCCTGGCGCGGTGGAAGATCTGAGCCGCGAAGTGTTGCGCCATCAATTCGAAACCAATTTGTTCGGCACCCACGAACTGACCAATTTGTTGCTGCCGCTGATGCGTAAACAAGGCCATGGCCGGATCATTTATAACAGCTCGGTGCTGGGTTTCGTGGCGATGAAGTTTCGCGGCGCCTATAACGCCAGCAAGTTTGCCTTGGAAGGTCTGGCCGATACCTTGCGGCTGGAACTGCGTGGCAGCGGCATTCATATCGTGTTGATCGAGCCGGGGCCGATCGAAAGCCGCTTTCGGCAAAACGCTTTCGCCTTGTATCAAAAATACATCGATGCCGAGCATAGCTTTCATAAGGATACTTACCTTGCCATGGAAGCCCGTTTGCAAAAACCAGGGCCGGCGGCACCGTTTACCTTGCCCGCCACCGCCGTCGCCGAAAAAGTGGCTCATGCATTGGAGTCGAATCGGCCGAAGATCAGGTACCGGGTGACGGTACCCACGCATTTGTTTGCCTGGCTAAAACGACTGCTGCCCACCGCCTGGCTGGACAAGCTGCTAGTCAGCGTCGAATAAGGCCGCAACGCTATTTTTCCGGGGTCGAAAAACCATAAAAACCGCTATAAACAAACTATCAAACCAGATGAACTGTGCTATTATCCCGGCCCAACATGTAGTGGTTAAAGCGGTTGGGTTAGCAGCTATATGTTCTTATAAAAATAACTGTGAGGTTCAATACATGAAAATTTTAAAAAGTGCTGTTATCGCGTTCTCTTTAGCTGCTGCCATGGGTTCTTTCTCAACTGCTGCAGTTGCTGAAGCAGGCAGAACTACCTACAAACCTCTTGATGCAATCAATATGGTTCTGGAGCGTATTGCTACTGCCGAGACTGCGATTAACAACGGCGCGGAAGACGCGGAAGTTGCTAGCCTGATCAAAAAAGCGGCTGATATTTCCGAAGAAATCAATGCCAACGACAAAGTTGCCAGAGAAAATTCAAAAGTCAGATCGCACCTGAAAGCCGCTATCGCTTCAGCTAAAGCAGCGAACCTGCAAGAATCCAAAGAACATTTGGCAAAAGCTAAAGCCGGCGTTGAAGGCCTGAAAAAACTGCTGTAATTTCCGCGTCGGGGTGCCCGCCGTGGGCACCCCGAATTTTTCTAGTGCTAGTCCCCGTCAAAGTCCCGCTTTCCCGCCTAGATTGGCTCATAAATAGAACTCCACTGTTTCCAGTTGTTCTTCCAGCCAGGCGATTAGCGCTTTTCCGTTCTTCTCGCCAATCGATTCAAGATCAATTGCCGCATCCGGCTTTAACAAATGCCAACGGCTCAATAAAGTTTGCAGTTTGACGGCATTGCTGGCAGTGAAATGAATCCGATTCAGCAGTGTTTGATACAGGTCAGTATTAGGCGCTGGCAGTATTCCTCTCAATTTGGTCAGCGCCGACACTAGTTTTTCTATCGTCGTCAATTCCGCTGTTATCCATCCCGCCACCAGGTCCTGGTTGATGTCTGCCAGCGACGATTGTTTGTTGTCCGATACCACTTTCAAGCTTTGAATCAATTCGCCGGTACTGAATTTGGCGGCTATTTCGTAAAAAGCCGAGGCTTCCATATCGGATAAATTATCGCCGGTGTAAGCAATATCGGCCTTGGATAGGGTTTTTAACGGTAAGGTCCGGCAAGGAAGTTCGAAAGGCAATTGCGGGTAGAAGCGTCGCTGCGTTTCGGCATCGATGATTTTATCGGCCAGGAAACAACTGCCGACGGCTTGGTGGGGATGCCCGGCAATGCCGAGATTCAACATGATGGGCTGCATCACATCGGCAAATTGTGCCATCGTGTAAGCCACCGCCGCGGCCATCGCGATTTTGCCGATTCCTGTGACGACGACAACCGTTTCCGCGTTGCGATAAATCGTAAAAACTTGTTTTTTAGGCAGTTTTTTTAGTCGCCATGCCTGGATTAGCGGTTTGGCCTCGCAGGCCAAGGCGACGAAAATAAAGTTTGACGGTGTAATGCTGGTCACGTTTTTCACGAAAAATTCGTTATTTTTTAATATATTGTTGAATATTCTTAATAATTCACATAAATTTAAGGCTCGTCAATTTTCAAAGGGGAGCGCGTCGTGACCGAATTGAATTCCACATTTACCGACAAAACGTCAAACAAACACCATCTCGTGGAAGCGCTGCAAGAAGAACGTTCAGCAGTTTGGTCTCTGTATTGCCAGATCGCCAAACTGAAGCCGTTCGCCAGCACTGCCCATATCCGGCCGATGTTGTCTGAGTTTTCCCAGTTATTGATCGATTATATTTCGCTCGGTCACTTTGGCATCTACGAACACTTGCTGGTCGAGAAGCAGCACCAGATCTCGGTATTGTCTTACGCCGAACGGATCTATCCGGCATTCTCCAGCATCACTGCGTCGGCTGTGTCCTTCAGCGATGCATACGACGACGGCAGGCGCAATTTTAAAACCGATAATCTGGCCCAGGATTTATCGGCGCTGGGAGAGCGCTTGGCGGAACGCATGGAACTGGAAGACCACTTGTGTTCCATGCTGTTGCATTGAACTGCTAAATTTAACCCGGCGGGCGCTATTTGCTTTCGCCCGCTGAAATACCGGATGTCGGCCCGCTCGCGCCGGTAATAAACGTATCCTTCAGGCGGGTAAAAGCAGCTTGCAAGGTTTTTTCCATTACCACTTGGTTGCCTATCGAGACAATCACTCGCGCCAGTTCCGGCATCTTGGTTTTGGTCGCCAGCATATAAATCGGCTGGACATACAAAATCGAATTGCCCATGGTCAATATCACCATCCGGCCTTTCTTGACTTCCGATCCTTGCTGATTCCATAGCGTGAATTGCGCGGCGATTTCCGGGTTTTGGTCGATCAGCGCATTAACCTGCGATGGCCCGTTAACCTGCACGGCTTTGGGAAATTTGAAAATGGTGATACCCGGCTTATAGCTGTGGTCGCAGCTATTTTCATCCAAAGTACCGGCTATCCCGACCATGCTCAGATTGTCCCTGTGCACCGGCGTCATCGGGTTGATCATCACGAACTCTTCCAGATCGTTGCAGCGATCGAAATCCATGGTAATGAAATATGGCGATACCGGTTGTCCGTCCACCGTGGCAAATTGCCAGGTTTCCGCTTGTTCATAAAACAATTCCGGACTGTTTTGATGATATTTTGCGTAAATTTTCATCTGCATATAGTACAAATCGCGCGGATAACGCAGATGTTGCAGCAGTTCGTCCGGCATCTCCCGCAGCGTTTTGAACACGCCCGGATACGCCCGGTTATAGGCATTGATAATAGGGTCTTTCGGATCGGAAATATAGTAATCGACGCTGCCGTCATAGGCATCGACTACGATTTTCACCGAGTTGCGGATGTAATTGAACTTATGCTTGCCGTCCAGATAATCGTCAGCGGCCGGTTTGGAGACCGGATAAAAATTCGACAAAGTATATGCGTCTTGCACCCAATAGAAGCGCTCCTTATCAATGACCAGATACGGATCTTTATCCAAGTGCAGGAACGGCGTCAGCGCGGTAATCCTTTCGTCGATATTGCGGCGCAGCAAGACCTTGCTTTGCGTGGAAATATTCGGCGAGAAGAAGATTTTTTCGTCTTTCAGATAAAACGCGAACAGCATCTTTCTGAACAGCGACGGAATCGGTATACCGGAATTGCCCTGATAATCCAGCGAGTCACCAGGCGTCGAACTGGAAATATCCTTGACGGCTAGATTATTGGGTACGATCGCATAACGATATTTTTCCAGGCCGTAATAAATGTCCGGGTATTTCACCGAAAAACCGACATCGGACGTCATGTTCAAATCGCGCAGATACCAGACGATCGGTATCCCGGCATCCTGGGCGGCGGGGGAGACGACCGCACCGTAACCGTGGGTATAACGTAAATGGGTGTTTTCCCAGTTTTGCGCTTCCTTGGGCAGTTTGTCGATATTGACTTCGCGCGCGGCCAGATTGACCTGTTGATGGTGTCCGTTAATAAAATAACGGTCTTCGTCGACCGTCGGAAAACCGTAATAGGGGCGGATGCCCTGCAATTGCATATAGCTGTCGATCAAAAACTCGCGGTCCCATACCGGAATATTTTCGAAATGTTTTTTAGTGGACCAGGCTTCGATGTCCTTGGTGGCATCCAAATTGACTGGAAAGTCGACGATTTTGATATTGTTTAAATCGAACGCCGCCATGGTCGCGTCGATGTTATGCCGTATCGATTCGCCCTCTGTGCGAGTAAAGTTGGGCTTGACGATAAACTTTTCCACCAGTTCCGGAAGCGTATGCGAGCTTTTTAAACCCCACACCGCCAGAAACCCTAACGACGCGACGATAATTGGCATCATGCTGCGATGCCGTTCCGAAAACGCGTAAAAAATTACCGACAGCGCAATGGCCGAGAAAAAAAATACTGCCAACCAGATTAGCGGTAAGTGGTAACGCAATTCGACGAAGCCCGGGCCGAAAAATACCGGTTCGTTGCTGCCCGTGTACAGAAGTGAAAAACGGTCCAGTAAAAAACCCCAGATCACGAACAGCATCACAAACACAAACAGCACTGCCAAGTGGATTTTCGCGCCCAGCGGAAATTCCTTGCTTTGATTGGGCACAAACACATGTTCCAGCCAATACAGAACGCCGGTTGCCAGCAATACCACGGCGGCGGCGGTCAGCAACTCTTTCTGTATCAGCATGTAAATCGGATACGAAAACATGTAAAAGCTGACATCGTTGCCGTAAATCGGATCGACGATACCGGAAGCGCTGCCGAAGAAAAACAGCAACGCCTGGTCCCATTGCAGATAAAACGGAATGGCGATTATGATTGCCAGCAATAGGGAAATTGGAATGTAGACCCTGGCCGAGCCGGTCATGAACACATCGGCAAAGCGGTGAAAGCGCCGCCGTTTGCTATCGTCCATTAAAATTTCATCGGGCGGATTCAGGCCGAGATAGCGGGAGGCAATCCAGAAATGGAACAGAAAAACCGCAAAGAAAAATGCGGTGACCACGCCGGAAAAAATAAATCGGTATAACAGCTTCAGCCAGAAATAAGTTTCGAATTCCAGCGAGCGGAACCACCATAAATCCACGAAAAAATCGAGAAAAACGAAGTAGAACGCCACGTATAAAACGATGGCCGCCACCAGGGTTGCTGCTATGAACGCCGGTAACAGTTTCCAGTTACGCATAATTTCCTCTTTACTTAGATTTTTGATCGCCTACTGTGTGTGGACATGTCGTCCTAACGGCCGGCAACGCCCTTTCAACCTCAATGGCTGAGCATTCTAACACCCAAATAGCGAATCTGATTGTCCGGCATATTGTAGGATGGTTGCCCGCGATGCAGAGTTGTTTGGCGCCGGCAATTGGAGTATGGTCGAGCCGATAATAAAGCGCTTATTGACCAAGCCAATCAGAGGAAGGGGGAACGCATGTCCAATAATATCAATCGCAGTAGACGTCAATTTTTGCAGCATTCCATGCTGGGCGCTGCAGTCGCGGCA
The DNA here is from genome assembly GCF_030490285.1 of Methylomonas montana. Lineage (NCBI taxonomy): Bacteria > Pseudomonadati > Pseudomonadota > Gammaproteobacteria > Methylococcales > Methylococcaceae > Methylomonas > Methylomonas montana. The sequence continues at coordinate 4,488,219 of NZ_CP129884.1, forward strand.
TTTCCGAGTTTGCTGCTGGCGGACGCCGGCAAGATCAAGAGTAGCGCGACGCCGGGTTTCAATCCGGACGTGGAAATCGAATTTACTGCTCAGCCCGCTCAGGTCGGCATTTTAAGCAGCGGGCCGGCCACGCAAGTGCAAAAATTCTTTGCCACGCTGCGCAGGGGGCCGGCGAATACGCTGACGCAATTGCCCGGCAATTACCTGGGGCCGGTACTGAATTTCCAGCAGGGGCAGAAAGTTAGAGTGTTTTTCAATAACAAACTGAACGAACCCTCCATTATTCATTGGCATGGCCTGCACGTGCCGCAACATAGCGACGGCCACCCGATGTATTCGATCGATACCGGAGAACAGTTTGTCTACGAATTCGAAGTACTGAACCGGGCGGGCACTAGCTTTTACCATTCGCATTCGCACAATTTGACCGCCGAACAAGTTTATCGCGGTCTGGCGGGGTTGATCGTCGTCAGCGATAACGACGAAGCTAAATTGGAATTGCCGAGCGGCGAATACGATTTACCCTTGGTGATACAGGATCGCAGTTTCGACAACCAAAACCAGTTGCAATATTTGCATATGATGCCGGAACGGATCATGGGTTTCCTGGGCGATACCATCCTGGTCAACGGTAAACCCAATGCCGAATTCTCGGTGAAGTCGCGAGCTTATCGTTTCCGGGCCGCAAACGGTTCTAATTCCAGGATTTACAAACTGGGCTGGGAGGACGGCACGCCGCTGACTGCAATCGGCACCGACGCCGGCCTGTTGGCCAAACCGGAAACCCGGCCTTATATCATGCTGGCACCCGGCGAGCGGGTCGATCTGTGGCTGGATTTCAGCGGTCGTGCGGTAGGCTCGCAACTAACGTTATACAGTCTGCCCTATTCCGGCGTGATGCCCGGCATGCACGACAAAATGCACAAGGATGGCAAAGGCATGGGCATGATGCATAATCGTCTGCCGCAAGGCGGTAAATTTCCGATTGCGGTATTTAAAGTCAGCGAAAAAGTCGGCGAATCGCCGAAACTGCCGGAAAAACTGGTGCCGTTCCAACGCTTGACGGAACGCGATGTCGATAATGCTGCCAATCCGCTACCCATAGCAATTTCTATGCAACACATGAAGCCATTGCTGAACGGCAAATCGTTCGCGATGGACCGGGTGATGGATTTCGAGAAAGTGGCGCTGGGTTCGATCAAGAAAATCAAAATTTTTCACGACCATGGCTCGGAAGGCCAGCACGGCGGGGGCATGGGCATGATGGGCGGCATGCAACATGGCGGCAAAAACAATTCCGAATCCGGTGAACATAACATGGCTGGAATGGGGATGCGCGGCATGCGACACGGTGATAGTGAGCACGGTTCGGATAGCGGCGGCCAGCAAATGGGGGGCATGGGGATGGGCGGAGGTATGATGGAAATGGCCCATCCCATCCACCTGCACGGCCAGCAATATCAGATTCTGTCCAGAAACACCGACCAGGTTAAACCCGCCGATTACGGCACCGTGAAAGACGGCTTTATCGACTCCGGCTGGAAAGATACGGTATTGGTGATGCCCGGCGAAACAGTCGAGATCGTCAAGCCGTTCCAGGACTATAAAGGACTGTTTTTATATCACTGCCACAATCTCGAGCATGAAGACTTGGGCATGATGCGGCAGTTTTATATAGGCTGACAGTAAAACGCCGCTGTCGAGACTTGCTCAACAGCGGCGTCGCTAAACGCTAAATAGCGTTCGCTTACTTTTTAAATAAAGCCAGAATGCGCTGGCGATTGGCAAAGCCGGCGTAGATCAACCCACCCAAGATCAGGCCTTGCAGCAATTGCCCGATAAATGACGACTGATTTTCGGCGGCAGTTTGTGCTGCCGCATCCGCTTTGGGCGCTGGGGGCGGCGGCACGAAAGCCACTTGTTTTTTATTGCTGATTTCAGGCAGACCTAGGCTTTTCCATGCGTCGTAATCCTGCCAGGCCGGAAATTTGCCTTGCCAGAATTCCTTGGTGAAGTAAGGCGCCAAGCTCATGCCGTGCACTTTTGGGATGCCTTTTTCGTCGGCAAAGCCTTTGTAAACCACCAAGCTGATGTCGCCGCCTTCGCCGATACCGTTAGTGGTGAAGGATTTCTCGACATGATCGTGAAACATCCAGACGCCTTGGCCGAAGCTGTTCAAACCGTCGTCAACCCCGCTCAGTTCCAAATCAATACGCTGCGCCGGCACCATGCCGTGCACATCGCGCTTGATATAAGAGGATGGGCCGTTATCGACGCCGTCGTAATGAGTAACCATCGGTTTATGGCCGTGCACATGCAGCGCAAATGCTTCTTCGTGGCCGTTCAACACCCGCAATTTGACCTTTTTATTTTCTTCCATCAGGATCAGCGATTCCCTTAAGGTATAAGGAAATGAGCGGCCGTTGAGCATGAAATAATCCGGATCGGCATCGGTGATGTCGTATTCCTGATTCATCCGCCGGGCGATGATGCGCGGGTCGTTGGCCGAACGCGCCATTTCATGCAGCTCTTTGTCCGCGGATTGATAGTGTAGATCGTACTCGGCCGCGTATTTTTCCTTCACGGCCACCGATGGGTGACGCACATGGCCGGCGCCGACGTTGAAGGTTTGCACCCAGTTATTGGGACGATTTTCCTCGACCACGAAAATGCCCTGCAAACCCATCGGTATGTGAGTGTGCGGCTGTACGTGGCAGTGATAGTACATGGTGCCGGGCTGGCGCGGTTTGATCACATAGGTTTTACTCTGGCCGGGCAAGACGTCCATCTGGCCGGTCTGGCCGACGCCGTCGTTACCTTCGCCGCTATGATCCATATAAGGATGGTCGATACCGTGCAAATGGATAGAATGCGGGAAGTAATGGCTGTTTTCCAACACGATCCAGATAATGTCGCCTTGTTCGACCCGGATAACCGGCGATGGTGCGCGCAATAAAGGATTGGCGACCGGCTCGTATAAACTCAAGGTCGACATATCGCGGGTTTTCGGCGCATACACCCAAAATGTCGGTTGAATGCCGGGGGCGATATCGAAAGTAGTAGTCGGATCCTTCATGTCTGGCGAATGGCCGTTCAGCTCGGCAATTTCCAGCTTAATAATATAGTGGTCGGGGTCACCGTCGCCGTCCATGTCGTTACTCATGGTGATGGCGTCGGCAGCCAGTTGTGTCTCCATTAAGGTAGACATGGAAATGTTATTGGTGCCCTTAACGAAAGCGGCGATGTCGGCAGGATTATCGGGGTTACACATCCGTGATTCTTGTATTTCCACTCCATCGATCACTTGCGCATCACGCCACTTGGCATCGGTAAATTCGGAACAAACTTCCTCTGCCGCACCCATTTTGACGCTGCTGGTCGCCGGTAGCTTGTCTACCGCCGCCAAAGCCCATTGCGACGCCGGAAGCAAGATGGCGCCACACAGAATGGGGATAACCTTTTTATGCATACAAAACCTCATAAAACAGACGAGTTGACGGACGCCCCAACAAGGCTTCCGAATATCAGAAAAGCCAGATACTGTAACCAGAACCCATGGGTAAAGTACAGAAATTATTTAATAAACGCATCGACCATTTTGGCCGGGTTTACGCCGCCGACGAACGATCTGATTCTGCAAACCGGGTAATGCCTTATAATTCCATGACGAGCGATTATTGCCAATCAATCCGCATCATTTTTGCAACATACCATCAAGCCCACTTATGCCCAGCATCAGATTATTGCTTTGTTTAATTTTGATTTTTATCGCCCACGGCAGTTTTGACTGGTTCATCAACCAGCCACAAGAAGCCGGCGTCGATGTACCGTCCGGAAAATTGAAGAGCCTGTCTTTCGCGCCGTTTCGGGAAGGCTTCAGTCCCCTGGAAGAAATATTTCCGTTACCCGAACATATCGACGAAGACCTGAAATTGCTAGCCGACAAAACCGAAAGCATACGCACTTACTCCAGCTTAGGCGGCTTGGAGCCTACCCCGGATTTGGCGCGCAAATACGGTTTGCAAATGATACAAGGCGCCTGGCTGGGTTATGGCCTTAAAGATAATCGCAAGGAAGTCGATGCATTGATTAAATCGGCCAATGCCCATCCCGACGTGGTGAAGCGTGTGATCGTCGGCAACGAAGTGCTGTTGCGTGGGGAAATGGATGTGGATCGCTTGATCGGTTATATCCGCGAGGTGAAACGCGCGGTGAAGCAACCGGTCTCTTATGCCGACGTCTGGTCGATGTACATGAAAAATCCCAAGCTGTTCAATGAAGTAGACTTCATCACTATCCACATTCTGCCGTATTGGGAAGACGAGCCGATTTCAGTGGATAACGCCTCGCAGCATCTGGAAAAAATCGTCAAGCAGGTAGAAGACGAAGCTCGCGGCATCGCGCCTGGCAAACCAATATTGATAGGCGAATCGGGCTGGCCAAGCGCCGGGCGGCAACGCGGTATGGCGACGCCCGGCGTGGTCAACGAAGCTAAGTTCATCCGCGGCATGATCCAGGTCGCTAACCGCCACGGTTTCGATTACAACATCGTCGAAGCTTTTAACCAGCCTTGGAAAAGCAAACTGGAAGGCGTAGTTGGCGCCAATTGGGGCTTGCTCTCGGCGGATCGTCAACCGGTATTTCCATTAACGGGTCCGGTTACAGAAAACCCTAACTGGACTATTCATTTCGCCATAGCAACGCTAATCTGGCTGCTGATAAGTGCTACTTATTATAAAAAGCTTGCACCTATGTCACTGGTCCGGGTGTTGACGTTTTTGACATTAGCCCAAGTGTTCAGCGTTTGCCTGGTGACATTGGCGGACTTCCTCTGGTACACCAGTTATAGTTCGTGGCAAAGGCTTTATACCGCTCTGTTGGTTGTGGCAAATGCCGGCTTAGCTACCTTATTAATTCGCCGCAACTACCAAATGCTGGCCGAGCAACCGGGAAGTCGAGGCCTGGCCACCGGTTTAAGAACCGCTTACCTGCTGTTTATTCTATTGGCGCTGTATAAGACTTACGGCCTAACCATGAATGGCCGTTATTTGAGTTTCCCGGTTGAGCAATTCGCCATTCCGGCGTTCGGGGTAATCGGCTTGATAGCTTGCCAATATTTGAGTCAACACAAATTGAACGGCAGACTTTTGGCGTTTGACCAATTGGTCGGTTGGAAGCTGCATGGCCGCTTAGATAAGGTTATAGCTTATGGTCTGAGCCTGAGCATTGTTGCGCTGATCTTGGGTGAAACCAAGGCCTTTATGGACGGCCGGGATTTCATTCAAGCGCATCCCGGTTTTTCGGACGGGCTGCCGTTTGCACTTAGTTACACGCTACATAATCAACAACTCTTGAGTTGGCTGGCCGGTTTACTGATATTGTCGTTACCTTTCTGGACTAACGGCGATCAGAAACAGCACGCTTAGTCATTCCGTTAACGGGTGTTGCGCCGCAACACCCGGTTTTTTCGGCGAAAAATATGCCTTCGATATTGAGCGACAGTTTGCGGCGCGTCAATTTGTCACATTTTCAAATGCAGTGTTGCCCAGTAAACTATATGCAACTCTTGTATATGCGCTCCCTCTCCTAAAGGGTAAAGAGTTTTAATATCCTTCCTCAATGCGGCTTCGCGCCGCATCTTTTTTTGGATGAGGTTGTCTCTATGGAACGAAACTATTACTCAGCAACGTCAACATTCGTGCCTTCAAGCGAACTGGATTGGCGCACGGCTTTTCACGAAGCAGGCCATGCGGCGGCCATTCATCTGGGCAACCAACAAAAGCAACTACCTCCGGTATTTTTCGAAATTCATGTCAAGAGGCCGCTAAACGGTTATGCTGACTTCTTTGCGAAAGTCGTGGACGGCAATCTAATTCAAAATTTGCCTATTGCGGTTGTAGAAAGTTTTACCGACCTTGCCGATACCCAGCAGCATGCTTGCCAACGAGCCTACGAAGCCGATGTGGTCAATTTATTGGTTGGGCCCTTGGCCGAAGCAAAATACGTTTCGATTCGAGATGACGAAGTTTTTAATATTAATCTGATTAATTTTAATGCCTTGCACAACTATGGCGGCTATAGCGATCTGGAAAAGGCACTCAATTACCTAGAACATTTCATCGCTTCGGAGGTGCAACGCGATGAGAAAATCCAGGAACTGCTCCTTCAGGCTTTTAAATTTATCGACAATCGTCGACATTGGAAATGCATCTTGAATTTGGCGCACTATATCTTGGATAGCCAGCAGGAAATTATCTCTTGCGATGAAGCCATCAGCATATTTGACCGTTGCCTGGCAGCCAACGCACCGTTTAGATCGAACCAGTATCCTTTTCTTTTCGGTTAGTATCGACCAAGCATTGCCGGCTAACTTGCCACGTTAGAGGGTTGCCCTGCCCGAACTTATGCGGGCGTAGCGAATCCGGCGTTTAACTTACTCGACATATATTGTGCATTGATTGCGTCCATGCTGTTTGGATTGATACAGCGCTTGGTCGGCCCGCACGAAAACATCGTCAAGCTGGTCGTCTTCCTTGAATTCACTAATACCGCAACTTAAGGTTAGATTGATATCTTCGCCGTTAGAATTGAATCCGCAGTTCTGGATCATTTTTCGGATGTTTTCAGCCATTTCCAAGGCCTGATGTTCTTGGGTATTCGGCATCAGCATCACAAACTCTTCGCCGCCGTAACGCGCCGCGAAATCGGTCTCCCGACAATTATTCAGCAACAATTGCCCGATCAAGGCCAATGTCTTATCCCCGGCCTTATGTCCGTAGTCATCGTTGATGCGTTTGAAATAATCAATGTCCCAAATCACTAAGCTCAATGGCGCCCGGTAACGCTTCCAGCGACTCAGCTCCATTTCTGCCCGGCTGTTATAGGCCAGACGATTCGGTAGACCGGTCAACGGATCGCATAAGGCCTTGTCGTGTTCAATCTTAAGCCTGGTTCGTAGACTTTCGGTTTCGGTTTCCAGATCCTGCAGCTTTTGCGTCATGAGATCTATTTTTCGTTGGACTTCTTGCTGCCGATCGTCTTCCATCTGCTTATGCTCAAGCAACTGCGCCAGCAAGCGGTCGAGATGTTCGCTGGTGTGAGTCTTTAAGATACTCAGCTCTTGCGCAGACTGTGTCGAGCTTTTGAGATTACCGACTTGCCGATGAATTTCGGTATTGAGCGTATCGCGATTGTCGATGGAAAGTTGATTGGCTTGACCGGCCATTTCCGCCTGCTGTCCGATCTCGTCCAACTGTTCGGTCAAGTCTTCCAAAAATACATCAATGCCTTTTTTTTCAGATACGCCGTAATCTTTGATATTCAGCAATAGGGTAATCGCCGAATCGATGACTTTTTTATACGCTTTCTCGCTGTGATTAGCCCTAAGCTTCTGCTTCAACATCGAAGTTTGCTGATGAAAACGTAGCGGCACCTCGACTTCTGCCAGCAACTCGTCGAGACGTCCCATCACATAGTCGTCTTGCAACGCAGTCGTGTCGCTTTCAGCTTCGTCCACATCCTGCTTGGTTTGCTTGGAAATGTGCAAAAGCGTTTTCGACACGGCTTGCAGCTCGTGACTTAAATCCTGCAAGTTGGCGCCATTGCGCAATTTTGTGCCGATAGACAGCAGATGCGGCTCCAGCAATTTGTGACTGCCCTGACTAAAAATTAATAGCTGGATAACCAGTTTGTATAAAAACTTTTCGTTATCGATCAGCGAAGAGTAGGGAGAGCTAGAAACCATTTACGCTAACCGTCCATTAACAACGAAGCAACGATTGCGGCCGGATTGTTTGGCCTTATACAGACCGGTGTCTGCTCTCTCAAAGAGCGATTCATTACTATCGCCATCCACAAACTGGCTGATTCCGCATGATAAAGTGATAAAAACGTTATTGCCATTGGCGTTGAAACTGCTTTTTTCCAAGGTTTTCCGTAATTTTTCGGCCACCAGCAGCGCAGCCTTGGCTTCGGTATCGGGCAGCAACATCACAAATTCCTCGCCGCCAATCCGGGCCACGAAATCGGTTACCCGACAATACGTAGATAATAATTTGGCGATAATTACCAGAGCCTTGTCGCCCGATTTATGTCCGTAGGTGTCGTTAATTTTCTTAAAAAGATCCACATCCCAGACCATCATCGTCAATGCTGTCTTGTTGCGTTTGCAACGCGCCATTTCAACGTTCAAGCGTTCCTCGAACGCCAGCCGATTGGGCAAGCCGGTCAGCGGGTCGCGGGTCGCGCGATGTTGAGCCAGATCCAGCCTTGAACGCAACTCGGTCGACTCCGATTCCATCTTCTTCAGCTTTTCGGTCAAGGCTTGCATTTCGCGCTGTACTTTGTCCCTTTCTTCTTGTTCTTGGAGATTATGGGTTTGAATTTGCTGCGTGATGGTTGTCAAACGGCTGCTGACGATTTGCTTCAACGGCGCAAGTTGAGTGGCATTCTCGGACTTTTCCTGCAACTCCAGGATTTGCTCGGAAACCGAGCGATCCAGCAAATTGCGCTTTTTTAGGGTATTTTCGTTAGCGGTATTGACGCCGGTAGCCTTTATGCCCAATTCGGTCAATTGCTCGGTCAATTTCGACAAAAAGGCCGCCATCTCCTGCTGTTCCAATTCCAGATGTTTTTTTACCGCCAACAGCAGGGCTATCGTATCGTCAAAAATAGCGCCTAACGGTTGTCCGGTTTGCAAGCGGCCTTTGATTTGTTCAGCTTCCGCGGAAAAAACTCGCGGAATCTCAGCGTTGTCCAGCAAGCGAATCAATTGGATATTAATCGCTTTGATGTCAATATCGGCAAGCTCCAGCCCAAAAGAGGTCGCTGTTGTCGGATTGATACCATCTATCAGTTCCAACAGCGCAACAAACAAGCCTTGATTGCTATTGAATTGGCGGTTTTCGTATCTCCCCTTAACCTCATCGAACTGAGCTTGCAGGTGCGGGTATTGCCTGCCGAGGAATTCGAACAACAATGAAGCGTCAAGCTGTCCGGCTAAAGCAGACTCTTCCAACACCATCAACGCATTAGAAAATGCCGTCAGCTCTTTTTGCAACTGCTGGTTTTGCAATCCGCCTTTCAACAAATTGCGGATGCTGTTGAGGTAGGGATCGAGTTGCCGGTTTAAACCTTGAACAGCTAATGCAATACGCACAATGGTCTTGCATAACAACTCTTCGTTAGCGTGATATTGCTTTTCCGATTGTTCTTGGTCATCCAACAGCTTGAGGTATTTTTCCTTCCACCTCTCCGGACCGTCATCCTTGTTTTTAAAAAAAACCATGAAACATGTCCTGATTCAGAAATATTTAACCGCTTGATTATAGACTATCGTTGAATTTGTGACATAGAGCCGATAATCAAGCGCTGACCGCCCACTTCCTTGTGAAACAGTCCGGACTGATAAGCTTCTATTTTTTTTGACTTTCCTGAACGATCAACTGGTTGACTACGGTCAGCATATTGGCCTGGGATTTGGCTGATTGCCCGGTGACCTTGTATTTGCCGTTAACGATCAGCGCGGGCACGCCGCTGATGCCGTAACGCGGTCCGGTCGACTCGGCTTGGCGCAGTTTGGCGTCGACTCCAAACGAGTTATAAGCGTTGCGGAAATCCTCATCCTTGACGCCATGATCGGCAAAAAATTTGGCCAGTTCGTCTTCGCTGACCAGTTTCTGTTTCTTGTTTTGAATCGCGTCGAACAGATCGGCATGCACCTTGTCCAAAACCCCCAGCGCTTCGGCGGTAAAATAAGCCTTGGCATGTTTGCCCCATAAATCGCTGAATACTGCCGGCTGACGGATGAATTCGACATTCGCCGGTTTGGTTTTCAGCCATTCCACCATGGCCGGTTCCAGACTGTAGCAATGGGGGCAGCCGTACCAGAAAAACTCGATCACTTCGATCTTGTCCGGATTTTGCACCGGCTGCGCCGGTGTTACTGCGTCATAACCGCCTTCCGCATTGACCAGCGCGGAAAAGCACAACAACCCTAAAAATGCGATTCGTTTCAACATCAAAGTTCTCCGTAAGAATGTAATCCTGATAAAAACCTGTTCACGTCCCAAAACGTAAACAAGATGACAAAAAAGCTGGCCACTGCTCCCGCCAAGTCATCGGCTTGCCGCTCAAATCTTTAGTCAGCCTCATATGCGGCCGACCGCGTCATTTAACCAGACAAGCATACCTTGGATTCCTTAAAGGTAGGAGGACTATAACCACCCCAGCCCCCGGCTGCCCAAAGCGTCACCAATATAGTCGCCAACGTGAAAAAGGCAAAGCCCAACACAACGGCTTTGTACATCAAATCGTCCAGCAAGGACAGCTTCGGCAATCTGGTCTGAATAAAACACCGGGAATTGATGGTCTAGGCGCGGTATTTCAACACAAATATCACGCCTATCATCGCCGCGCGCGAAAACGGCACACGACCGACACCTCCAGCAGATTGGCGGTGTCGCATGTTGTGATACAGGTAATCACTGGCGGACAGCATCAGAAAACCAATAATGGTCAAAAACTAGGCGGAGAAATAAACATCGAACAGATCCAGTCCATTGAAAACCACAAACTAGAACATTCCGAACTTAAGGAGAGCAAATTCAGCCGGGTCAGCTTACCGGTCACTGCGACACGAACAAAGAGGGAAGATTAGTCCTGGCGAGAAACCAGGACTAGGTCGGCTTCCGGCAGAACCGAGGCTCTGCCGGACGGACACAGATTATTTCATGGTCGAGATATAGTAAGAAACCGCCTTAATGTCCTCGTCGGTCATTTTGGTGGCGATCATGTGCATCATGTTTTCGCGGTTATTGCTGCGTGCACCGGTTTTGAAATCGGTGAGACTCTTGATCAAGTAATCGGCATGCTGCGAATGTAAGGACGGGAACGAGGCCGGTTTGTTGCCTTCCGCATAAGGGCCATGACAAGCCACGCAAGCCGATACTTCGCGGCTCAGATTGCCGTTACGGTATAAATCGCTGCCTTGCGTGATTAAGGCGTCCAATTCCGCTTTTTCCTGTTCCGCGGTTTTGGCGGGCGCATCATCGTCATCGCTCGCCGGCAACTTCGGCGCTGGATTGGTGGAAATCTTATTGCCGGCATAATAACTGGCAATTTCCTGAATGGTTTGATCGTCAAGACCTGCCGCTAACGGCGCCATCATCGGCGCCAATCGCGCACCGCTTTTAAACGCCTGTAATTGCTTGATCAGATAGGTTTGATGCTGCCCGGCCAGCTTGGGGAAGCCCGGCATGGTGCTGTTACCGTCTTCGCCGTGGCAGCCCGCGCAACTGGCGGCTTTGGTTTTTCCGGCGCTGGCATTGCCCTGCGCATTTACTTGACCGGCGGCGGTTGCCAACAACAAAGAGATGGAAACAGTCAGCAATTTTTTTATCATTATGGGGCCCCTGTTCAGGAAGGTTGATCGACATAAAGCAAGCTGATGTCAGCCGCCAGACGCTATAATGGCCGGATTCTAACCGATTTATAAACACTAAGCGAGACTGTGATGAATCCCATCTACCACCAGGCCAAGTTCATCAACAGCGCCCCCAAACTCAAGGACGCACCGCCCGATCAAGGTATGGAGATCGCCTTCGCCGGCCGCTCCAATGCCGGCAAATCCAGCGCGATCAATACTCTGGTGCAACAAAACGCCCTAGCTCGCGTCAGTAAAACGCCCGGCCGCACCCAATTACTGAACTTTTTTGAAATCGACGCTCAGCGCAAACTGGTCGATTTACCCGGTTACGGTTACGCCAAAGTCCCGGAAGCGATCAAAAAAGACTGGCGGCAAATGATGGAGAGTTACTTGCATGACCGCCAAGCCCTGTGCGGCATCGTCCAGGTCATGGACATCCGCCACCCGCTCACCGACTTTGACTGGCAAATGGTCGAGTGGTGCGAACATCGCCAACTGCCCTTGCATATTCTGCTGACCAAGGCCGATAAATTGAAGTTCGGCGCTGCGAAAAACACGCTACTGCAAGTGCAAAGGGATTTAAGCCGCTCCAGCATCGTTGTGACGTTGCAGCTGTTTTCGGCTTTGAATAAAACCGGGATTGATGATATTCACCAGATGCTGGACGAGTGGTTCAAATTTTAAACTGCAAGTTAGTTGATTGGACCATCCAAAAAGAGCACTTAAATTTAGGTAGAGTCTGCTCAGTAAATCAGCTGTGGCAATGACGAGCAAATCGGGTCGGCCAAGTTAGAATGGGTGCGCAGATTCGAAATCTTTTGTTTCCAGGCGCGCACGATCATTTGCAGTAACCCGACCAGGCGGCATTGACCGAGGGCAAAAAAGATCCCTTGCAGGACCAGCAGGTTCATCACCAAGAAGATGGTGTTGAACCAGGCGAACGAGGTGTTGGCGCGCTTGGCGCGGATGTCGTTGAGACGATAGCCGTTTTTACCTTGGTCGAATTTGCCTTCGATGGGGATGCGCTGCAGGTATTCCTGCCGGCGCTGTTCTTTGTCGTGTTTGAGTTGCTCCCGGTTGGCCTCGGTTTCGCGTTTGGGGCGGCCGAGCGGTTTGCCGGCAAAGCGGATACCGTGTTGCTTCAGGTAGTCGCGGTTGGCGCGCGTGCCGTAGATCGGATCGGCGAGCACCCGTTCCGGATAGTGGCCGTAGCGCGCCAAGTACGCTTCGACTTGCGAGACCAGATCCAGTCCTTCGTGAAAGGCATCCCATCGCAGGTGATCGACATGAGCTAGGCCTTCGCCGCTCAGGCTGACGCTGAGTTTGGCGCCGAATTCGACCGGCTTGTCCAACTTGCCGCGCACCATCGGCCGCACATAGGGTTGACTGATACTGACGATGCGGCGGTCGCAGCGGCGGGTCTGGTTTCGATACATGTCCCATTGTTGCTGGTACAGATGCTGAATCACCCAGTAGCGATGCAGCAGCCAACCCGGCAACGGCAGCGGCGAACCCTGAGGGATGGGCGCCAAGAGTTGTTCGATGTGGCTCAGGTTGCGGCGCAGATATTGCCACTGTTGCTTGATGCCTCGGCGTAGCACTTTCCGGCCGGGGCGCTTTTGTTTGGCGACGGCCAGATACGCACTGCGGGCTTTGTGGCGATAAGTCCTGGGTTTGTCCGTGACCTTCAGGCGCTTGCACAGGGTGTCGATGATCCGTTCCGTTAATTCCCGCGCTTCGTTCAACAGGCTCAAATCGGTGGGAAAGCGGATGGCTTGTTCGACCACGGTGGCATCCAGAATCAATTGGCCGCGCGGGGCGGCCGGTGCTTCCGGCTCCGGTGCCGATGGGACACCGTCTTTATCGGCAAAATCCAAGGCCGCTTCGGCCGCCTCGGGCTGAACCTCAGCTTCAGGCGCGGTCACGCTAGCCGCGGCCTTCGGCTCAGACGCAGCGGGCGTTGCCGCGGCCGGCGGCGTTTCCAGTTTGGTCGGGGTCGGCTTTTGCCCCTCGTGCGCCTCGATGATGGCGCGGTGAAAGCCTTCGAACACGGCTTCGCCCATGCGCTTGCGCACTTCGACCAATAACGACGGCGCAAACGGCGCCGCCGCTTGGTAGCCGGGCAAGCCGACGAAGTATTGCAGGTACGGGTTTTCCTGGATTTGCTGGACGGTTTCCACGTCTGACAAACACAGTTTGTGCTTGATGATCACCGCGCCGATTACGCGCCGCGCGTCTTTCAACGGCCGGCCCCGGTCCGCCCTCATCCCTTGGTAATAGCATTCCGCCAGTTCGTCCCACGGGATGCACTCACTCAGTTTTACCCAGCGATTGTGTTTATCCAGGGCTGTCTCGAACGGCCAGTCGAATTCAGCTATCGTCAGTTGTTTTGAGCTCGTGGTTCGAATCATGGCTGCACGGTTTTTGAGGCTAATGGCATGTTTTTCGTGCAGCAATTATACCAAAATTCCTCAATAACTACGCTTAATCAATGGGTTATATTTTCTGAGCAGACTCTAATTAATGGCTTACCTTGAAAATCCAGTTCATTTTTGTCCCTGTGGTTTTCGCAATTCCGAAAATTTGCCGATTTTGGAAGATTTAGTCGACCCGCCTTATTAAATGTTAATGCTGGCATCCGATTTTCACAGAGTCACTCAATACTGTCGATTAGCCGGTTTCTTGCCGCGTCAGCTCACTCTGGCAATTCCCAACGGCAACATCCTGGGGCGCAAGGTATTTGGATTCATGCCCAGTATCGCCGCAGCACCGTTGGCGCTGGATATGTCCCCTCTCCACCGCTTCTAGCATTCGCAACTGGCTGGCTTTGGCGCTGGGCCCGTCAGAGAGCGGCCGGCGCCAATGGCGGAATCTTCAACAGGCGCCCTGGTGAAAGAATGACCGCCCGTTCGATAAAGTTCGGCAATCCCGTTTTAGGGAAACAGATGATGAAACAACTACGGGCGTGTTCGCAGAGTTTGCTCAATTCGTAGTAGAACATCCTGATTCTACAGAGCCGCACATCAGTAACTTTCAGCTACAGCACCAAGGCTAATTTCTTCAAATACCTGAATGGATTCCTCCATTCCCTATGCCACGCCGAGCACCAGCTTTCGGCGGGAATAGCCCGAAGGAGGGCAGGATTGCCGATTTGCATGCGCTACGGACACGCTTCCCTACCTCCTGCATCCATGCAGTCGTCTTTTTCAAAGAGGGGGAATATCTTGGCTTTAGCAGGGATTTAGTTTTAAAGCAATAACGCAGAAACCTATTCCAAAACATCTACCGCTTTCCGCCCAAACCCAAAACTTTCCAGCAACATTAATCCCACGCCGATGCAAATCGCCGAATCGGCGATGTTGAACGCCGGCCAGTGCCAGTCTTGGTAATAGACATCCAGAAAGTCGATCACGTAACCGTAAGCGACGCGATCAATCAGATTGCCAATGGCGCCGCCTAAAACTAAAGCCAAAGCCACTGCCATCAAGGTCTCGTGTTTTTGTAAGCGATGCAGCCAGACCGCGATGATACCGCTCATCACCACCGCCAAGCCGGCGAACAGCCAGCGCTGCCAGCCGCCGGCCTGGGCCAGAAAGCTAAAGGCCGCGCCGGTGTTATGCACATAGGTCAGGTTGAAATAAGGGATCAGCGGAATCGACTCAAATAGCTGCATAGAGCCGTCCACTGCCAGCTTGCTGGCCTGATCCAGCACCAGCGTCACAGCGGAAATCCACAACCACTTAAGCATAATGACGGGTCTCGCCATTGCCGGCGACGTTTTCCACGCAACGGCCGCACAATTCCGGATGCTCCGGGTGCTCGCCAATGTCGTAGCGTTGATGCCAGCAGCGCACGCATTTTGGATGCTCTGATACAGTCACTTTCAGTTTCACGCCGTCCAGTTCGGTAGCCACCGCATCGTCCGGGCAAAATTGCATATCGGCAACGCCGGCGTTGGAAGTGATGAACACAAAATGCAGCTCGCTGGCCAGCTTGTTCAGCTCCGCGCCGTAAGCTTCGTCGCAATACAATTCCACTTCCGCATTCAAGGATGCGCCGATTGCGCCGTCTTTACGCAAGGTTTCCAATTCCTTGGAGACTGCCGTGCGTACCGCCATCACTTTGTCCCAGGTTTCGCGGTTGATCGTCGCGTCGGCATCTAGTGGGAACAAGCCTTCGTACCAGGTTTCCAGAAAAATCGACTCGCCACGCTTACCGGGAATGAATTGCCATAATTCATCGGCGGTGTAGCTGGTGATAGGCGCCAGCCAGCGGGTCAGCGCTTCGATGACATGGTACATCGCGGTTTGTGCGGAACGCCGCGCCAGGCAATCTTCCTTGGCGGTGTATTGACGGTCCTTGATGATGTCCAGGTAAAAGCCGCCCAGATCGATGCTGCAGAAATTCAGCACCTTTTGGTAAATGCTCTGGAACTGATAAGCACCGTAAGCGGTTTTGATTTCTTCCTGCAACTGCCAGGCTTTATCGACCGCCCAACGATCCAAGGCCAGCAAATCGCCCTTGGCAACCAGATGTTGCGCCGGATCGAAGCCGTCCAGATTGGACAGCAGGAAGCGGGCGGTATTCCGCAAGCGACGGTAGCCGTCGGACGTGCGCTTCAGAATTTCGTCGGACACCGACATTTCGCCGCGATAATCAGTGCCGGCCACCCACAAACGCAACACGTCCGCGCCCAGCGATTTCATCACCGTTTGCGGCAGTACCACGTTGCCTTTGGATTTGGACATTTTCTTGCCCTCGGCATCGACGGTGAAGCCGTGGGTCAGCACTTCTTTATACGGGGCGACATCGTTCATCGCCACCGAAGCCAGCAACGAGGACTGGAACCAGCCGCGATGTTGGTCGGAACCTTCCAGATACAGATCGGCCGGGAAACGCAATTGCTCGCGGCGCTCCAGTACGGCGGCATGAGTGACGCCGGAATCGAACCAAACGTCCAGCGTATCGCTCATTTTTTCGTAGTGTTCGGCATCGGCACCGATCAGTTCCGCCGCATCCAATTCAAACCAGGCGTCTATGCCTTGTTGTTCGATGCGCTTGGCAACCTGCTCTATCAATTCGCCGGTACGCGGATGCAGTTCGCCGCTTTCCTTGTGGACGAAAAATGCGATCGGTACGCCCCAGGTGCGTTGTCTTGAGATACACCAGTCCGGGCGGTTTTCGATCATCGCTTCGATACGGGCTTGGCCCCAATCCGGAATCCAATCGACACGTTTGACTTCGTTCAAGGCGGTTTCGCGCAGTTTGTTTTTCTCCATCGCAATAAACCATTGCGGGGTGGCGCGGAAGATGATCGGGGTTTTGTGGCGCCAGCAATGCGGGTAACTGTGCAGCAGCGCGTGGTGATGCAGCAATTTGCCGCGCTCGCGCAATACGTCCAGCACCTTATCGTTGGCGGTAAACACATGCAGGCCGGCGAACAGTTCGGTGTTCGGTAAGAATACGCCGTTGTTGCCGACCGGGTTGTCTACCGGCAAACCGTATTTCATACCCACCACATAGTCTTCCTGACCGTGGCCGGGGGCGGTATGAACCGCACCAGTACCGGCATCGGTGGTGACGTGGTCGCCGAGGATGATAGGCACTTGCCGGTCGTAAAACGGATGTTGCAGCCATTGGTTTTCCAGCGCCGCGCCTTTGCAGTAACCGACGATGTGGTGCTCACCGATGCCGTAACGTAAAACGGCGTCTTTCAACAGCGCTTCCGCCAACACCAAGCGTTCGGTTTGGCCATCGATTTCGCATTGCACGACCGCGTATTCCAGATCCGGGTTCAGCGCTACGGCCTGGTTGGCCGGCAACGTCCACGGTGTGGTGGTCCAGATCACCACCGACAGCGGGCCTTTGCCTTCGCGGTCGCCGGCATGATGGCACTTTTCCATGAACGCATGTTCGTCCACCACCTGAAAGCGTACGTCGATAGCCGGCGAATGCTTGTCTTCATATTCCACTTCCGCCTCGGCGAGCGCCGAGCCGCAATCGGTACACCAATGCACCGGTTTGGCACCTTTGCTAAGATGGCCCTTGGCGGCGATTTTGCCCAAGGCGCGGACGATGTCGGCTTCAAAGGCAAAATCCATGGTCAAGTACGGATTGTCCCAATCGCCCAAAACGCCCAAGCGGATAAATTCTTCTTTCTGAATGTTGACTTGTTTTTTGGCGTAAGCCCGGCATTCCTTGCGAAACTCGGCGGGCGTGACTTTGACGCCGGCTTTGCCGACCGATTTTTCCACCATCAGCTCGATAGGCAAACCGTGGCAATCCCAACCCGGCACGTAAGGCGCATCGAAACCGCTAAGGGTTTTGGATTTGACGATGATGTCCTTCAACACCTTGTTGACCGCATGGCCGATATGAATCGCGCCATTGGCGTAGGGAGGACCGTCGTGCAAAACAAATTTAGGGCGACCGGCGCAAACCTCGCGAATTTTTTGATAGAGCTGGTTTTCGTTCCATTTTTTCAGCATCTCCGGTTCGCGTTGCGCCAGATTGGCTTTCATTGCAAACTCGGTCTTGGGGAGGTTCAGGGTTTGTTTATAATCCATGGTCATTGTTGTCTGCGTTTCATTCCAGCGGCCGGGGTGCCGACTTAGGCCGCTGAAAACAACGGTTGCGCCGATTAGCCGTATGATTCTAATGATGATATTAAACGCGCGATTTTAGCACCAACTGCCAAGCGCTATAAAGCACAGACTGACCAAGGCCTACAAAGATTATCGAAACGGACAGAGAAGCGTCGCGCCGCTAACGGGACCGGCGAATCACGCCCGATTACGCAACCAGTACCACCCGTAAACCGCACCGATCAAGATACTAACGATCAGCGCCGTCCCAGGATTGTCATACTCGTTGAGCGTTTTGCTTACCATGCTTTCCTGAAAAAGTTGATTAGCGGCGGGGATTTTGGCGGATTGCGCGGCAGTCGTTATCAAGCCGATGCAGATCAGCGACCACAATTGAATTTTTTTTGGCATGATAAGATTCCCGCTTATTATTATAGTTTTGATTCGATACCATATTAGCGGCTAATTCTGCTTTTGAATACTATTTTTTACTCTTCCCGCACGGTGGCCTTAATGCATCAAAAATCCGCTAAAACTTCGGTGAAAATTCACGAGCTCATCGCCAGCCGTTGGAGTCCTCGGGCTTTCGATGCCGATAAAACCGTCAGCCGCGACAACCTGACAGCCTTGCTGGAAGCCGCGCGTTGGGCGCCGTCCTGTTTCAACGATCAACCCTGGCGCTACATCGTCTGCGATAAAGCCAGCGACGCGGCCGCCTGGCAAAACGGTTTGGCGGTCATTGCCGAAAAAAACCGGCTATGGGCGAAAAACGCGCCGGTTTTGCTGCTGGCAGTGGCGATGGGCAACTTCAATCACAACGGCAAAGCCAATCGTTGGGCCATGTACGATACCGGCGCCGCATCCGTGAGCCTGTGTTTGCAAGCAACGGCCTTGGGTTTAATCGTGCATCAAATGGGCGGTTTCGATGCCGACTTGGCTAGGCAAACATTCAAGCTCCCCGAAGACTGCACACCAATGGCGATGATGGCGGTCGGTTATCAGGCAGAAGCGGCGATTCTGGCCGATGATTTTCAAGCCGCAGAACAGGCCGAACGCAGCCGGGCTGCTTTGGAACAACGCTTTTATCTGGGGCAATGGGGCGAGGCGTTTAAATAAGCACGCTGCTAAAATTCGCGGCTCCCCGTTTCCCAACCAATATGGCAAAGCGGCGCTAATGAAGAACGCTAAAACATCCTATGCGCCGCCAGCCTAAGGCGTTTGGCGTGGCTGATAAGCAAACGGCTTGGCCAATGGCTCGCCGACGAAAATACCCTGGCCGGGTTGGGCGACGCTTTTCCAATACGCCTCTATCAGGCTGCTGCCGCGCAGATAGAAATACATTAACACGCCCGGATTCGGAAATTTGGCAGGGTAATTACAAGGCTCCACCACCGCGCCGTAGCTGGCGGTGGCGCCGGCATTCAACCATTCCGTGATATTCATCTGGTCGCTACCCGACATCACGCCGCCAGCCGAGGTGAGATGATCGGCAATCGCGCCCGGCAAATAGCGGTTTTCCGTAAGGTGCGGCACCTTGGTCAAGCCGGTGAAATAAAACATCACGTCCTGGCGGCCGGCAATATAGTCTTGTTCCAGATAGTTGACCGGCCAGAAGTTTTTCAGCGCTTCGGCTACTTTCGGGAACAACGCCGCTCTGGAACTGCGAGCCTGGTCGGATGTTTTTAATAGATAGGCGGCGCCTTGCGGATGCGAATAGTCGGCAGCCACGCCGGTATCGATCAGTTTTTTGGCTTCCTCGAAGGTTTTGCCGGCCAACGCCATAGTCGGTCGCCAGCCGTGGGCTTTAAACGGTTTGTCGGTTTCCGAAGCAAAATACGGACTGTTACGGGTAGTCTGGCAGCCTTTGGAGCAGAAGGCCGGATCGAAACCTGCGGCAAAAGCGGTGGTAATCGACATGCAATCCACTCGAAACGGTTGCAACCAAGTCAACGCAAACGCTTGCACATGCGCCGGGGTTTGCTGGTCAACCTGCTGTTTCAGCTGCTCGAACTCCCGTTTCGATAAAACGGCCTGGTTCGGCGAAAAGCGCAGATGAATAATTTGTTCGGCCGGGATCCGCCGCTGTTGGCTGTAATACTCCGTAATCTGCCTGCTCAACGGATCGGCGTCGTTGACGATCACTGCCAAATCGTGGCCAGTCAGTGCCGGCGCCGGCCGGTATAACGGCGAAATCGGCGCCGCCAGCGCCGCTTGATCAAGCAGGCAGGCCAGAATTAGCACTATCGTAGATGATTTAATCTGTTGTGCGAAAAACACACGATGCTCCGTGAAAGTGTCAACCGGATTTGCCGGATGCTTCAATTTAACCCGATGCGGGCAAAATACAAACCGCATTTTCCAATTCTTCGACTTACGGCAAATTCGCCGTTTACCAATTTCACTCCCGGCCGTTTCCCCGGTTATCATTTGCCTTTTCACTGATGCGGACTGCCATGATGGATACGATAGCCAATATACCCACCGTTGCTCATGTGATTCAACAAGCGGTCGCGCCGGTATTTTTACTGACTGGCGTGGCCGGAATTTTGGGAGTATTAACCAATCGCCTGGGACGCACCGTGGACCGGTTCCGTTTACTGAGCAAACTCAGCGGCGCCGATGCCGACGCGCATTACCCGGAGATGCAGACACTGGCGCGGCGCGCGCATTGGACCCACTGGGCGATCAGCATGTGCACCACTTGTGCATTGCTGATCTGCGTATCCATCGTCGCGATGTTCGTCGGCGTCGAATTTACGATCGATCTGTCGGACACGGTATCGCTATTGTTTATCGCGGCCATGCTGGCCTTGATCGGCGGTTTGCTGTGTTTCCTAAGAGAAATCGCGCTGGCGACCGGCGTGATAGCGCTGCGTAAATAAACCTTTCCCGCATCGTAGCGCGACGGATCGAGCCGCCGCTCACGTCCGGCTCGATCCGCTTAAAAAAACAATTCGCGCATTTTTTGTCCCGGCGATTCGGCGCGCATAAAGGCCTCGCCAACCAGGAAAGTATAGATGCCGTTATCCTGCATCAATTTGACATCGGCCGGGGTGTGAATGCCGCTTTCGGTGACGATCAATTTGTCGGCCGGAATGGTGTTTTTCAGATCCAGCGTGGTTTGCAGCGACACATCAAACGTGCGCAGGTTGCGGTTGTTGATGCCGATCATGTTGGTGTTCAGCTGCAAGGCCCGCTCCAGTTCGGCGGCATCGTGCACTTCGACCAGCACGTCCATGCCCAAGCCGGTGGCGGTATCGGCCAGTTCTTTCAACATCGCATCGTCCAACGCCGCGACGATCAATAACACGCAATCGGCACCCAAGGCCCGCGACTCGTGGATTTGATAGGGATCGATCATGAAATCCTTGCGAATCGCCGGCAACGGGCAATTTTGCCGCACCATTTGCAGATTGGCTTCCGAACCCTGGAAAAAATCCTTGTCGGTTAGTACCGACAAGCAAGTCGCGCCGTTGAAGGCGTAATCGACGGCGATTTCCACCGGTTTAAAGTTCTCGCGAATCACGCCCTGACTAGGCGAGGCTTTCTTGATTTCGGCGATGATGGCCGGCTTTTTCTGATCGGCCTTGCTGCGCAACGCTGAATAAAAGCCGCGCGGCCCTTGCGCGGTACCGGCCAGCTCTTCCAGCATCGAGATCGGTGCATTGTTTTTCCGGCGCGCCACTTCTTCGGCTTTTTTGGCGAGGATGGTTTTTAGGATGTCGGGGGTATTGGTCATGGTCTGATTTGTTTTACTGTTTAGTTTTGTGTCGCTGTCGCGACAGTTATTTTAGCATCGGGTCTCGGCCCGACAGCCGAGATACTTTCGCTACGAAAACCATCCATGGTTTTCGCCCTGCGGGCCAGCCTATTGGCTGTTCAAGTTCGCTCCAGGCGAATTTGTGTTTGGCCAAAAGAAAGTACCCAAAGAAAAGGCCACCCCGATGCCGCATTTTCCCTGCGCGCCGGAGGGGAGAAAACCGTCCCGGAATTACAACTTATATAGATTGGTAGGTCGGTAGGTCCGATTAGCGTAGCGTAATCGGACGCATGTCAGCGACTGTCAATCATCTCCAACCACCGTCAAATCCAAATCCCCAGCCCAATTTTCCGGATAAACTCCCTTTTCAACATACCGATGAAAACTGGAATAAGGCCAGTCTATAACTCGGGAGACCAAGCCATGTTTAACCGGATTAACATGCACATAATCCACATGACGTTCAAAGTCTGTTTCATCCCTTATCGAATGCTCCCAAAAATGTCGTTGCCATATTCCGCGTTCATTCGCAGCTTTTCGTGCATCCGACCGATACTCTGTTTTGGGTAACACCCGCGAAAATCCGCTTTTAATCAACCGCCAGCGTTTGCTGAAATCCGCATCGCCCGGCGGCAATGTCCAAACCGCATGCAAGTGTTCCGGCAGCACCACCCAAGCGTCGATCTTGAACGGATACCGTTCCCTTACCGCGCGTACGGTTTCGCGTAATAAATTGATTTCTCGAATCAGCAAATCGTTATTTTTACGTTCCAGCAAATTCACCGTAAAAAACCATGTGCCACCGGGAATAAATGCGCGTCGGTAATTTGGCATGGATTTTTACAATTTCGGGATTATGAATTTATACATGCATCCGATTACGCTTCGCTAATCGGACCTTGTATTATCCAACCGTGTTTTTCAGGAGATAATGAAATCTCGAAAACATGCCTGAGGGGCACCTACGGGCTTAAACGGATACCGTTCCCTTACCGAGCTTACGGTTTGGCGTAATAAATCCACTTCCCGAATCAGCAAGTCGTTATTTTTACGTTCCAGTAAATTCACCGTAAAAAACCATGTGCCACCAGGAATAAATGCGCGTCGGTAATTGGGCATGGATTTTTACAATTTCGGGACTATGAGTTT
The DNA here is from genome assembly GCF_030490285.1 of Methylomonas montana. NCBI lineage: Bacteria > Pseudomonadati > Pseudomonadota > Gammaproteobacteria > Methylococcales > Methylococcaceae > Methylomonas > Methylomonas montana. The sequence goes on from NZ_CP129884.1 coordinate 4,511,137, forward strand.
ATACATGCGTCCGATTACGCTTCGCTAATCGGACCTACGGGCTATTGACGAGCCATTTTCGTAGCCCCGATTAGCGAAGTGTAATCGGGGTGGTTTTGTTCCCGTATGCTGCGCCCGAGCACCGGAGCTTTTGAATGGACAAATCGGCAGGATAGCCGATTTGCATGCTTTGCACCCGAAGGGCGAGGCACATGGATGTGCCGAGTGATTTAAGCAGCATCCGGGTCGCCTTTTCTTTGGATACTTTCTTTTGGCGACGCAAAAGAAAGTATCTCGGCTGTCGGGCCGAGACCCGACATTAAAATCAGTCGTCGCGTTAGCGACACCAAACACAAAAGCCTTTGGACCGCGTGGGCACAAAAACCGTGCCCACCCTACATGACTACGAGCTATAAGTTACCGTTATTTGTATTTGCTTTGTCCTTAAAAACTACAATGGATAAAGAACCAATAAATAAAGCAAAAATTAAAGCGGACAATGTATGAATAGTAGAGCCAAACCATTCAAATATCGGTTCATTGCTACGCCACTTAGAGAAAGGTAACGTTTTATATCGGCCTTCATAACAATATTCTAATTTTTTTAACATTTCCTCATTCGTAAATTTTTTTCCAGATAACTTCTGCTCATTCTCTACATCTTCAATTCTTGGACATTTATATCTGAACTTATTTTCTTCGTAATAAGTATTATCTGCATACCCACCGAATGGGAAATGAAGCAAAATAATTGAAAGAATTGACGATATGGTCAGGAAAAATCCAATTTTCTGTATTTTGTTAAATTGCGAAATAAAACTCATCGTTTTCAATTCCTCTTTTAATTTTTTAACAGATAAGGTAATAAGCACATCGTTGGGAATTTGTTTAGCTGGCCTAATAAACGAATCGGTGATCTGTTTGCTCAAGCCATTCCGCAAAGTGCGAGACCTCACAAATAGCTGCCCTGAGCTTCTCTTCAGTAACATGAATTGACGCAAGCAATAGCCAACTCCGCTCCCCTTCTTCCATTTCAGAAAGGAGTTCGCGATCACGATCATCCATGAAAAATGGACTCGGTAGTTTATTTAGATCATCTGGTGAGTAAAATGAGCTTTGAATTGTTATTGATTCTGGGTGTTGCATGCGATTACGCGCTAGAACTAGCTCTTCTAACAGTTTTAAATTACATGGACTCTTTTCAAAAATCACATTGAACTGCATCTTGAAATACTCCTTGTAACCATTAAACCAACCCTTCTTAAAAGCTGATTTATATGAGTCATTAACAGGAATCCCAAGCCTGCGCTCCCAAGTTTTCAAGTACAAATGGAAGGAGGTTGAAAGCATTGAAATACATGTAAGACCAATCACTTGCAGTGACTCTTCAGCTTCTAGCCATTCTGACAGAAATGCTGGCTCAGTATCTTCGCTGTAAGGAGAAATAAAAGGTTCTTCCTCAGCTTCAATTTTTCGCATTTTCTCGATGAATGGCGCAGCACTTGTGAGGTAAAGCTGCTCAATAAAAGATAGCCGTAGACCGAGAAAGTAGCGAACGTCCAAGATCAAACCCTATTATGCCCAACAAGCAATTAAAAAGTTTCTGTATATCATCAAAATATGCGAGTTGAACGACATGCCACCAATTTCCGCCTGTAAAACTCAACTCGCCCTCTCAATCATCCCCTCAGCCTGCTTAGCAAACGCTTTCAAATCGCCCTTCTTAATCGTCGCACGCGGAATTACGATTGCGGCATCGATATCCACATAGATATAAACGTATTCTTTGTGCTTTTCCACCCGCAACATGTCTTTCCAGGGGGTTTTGCTTTTGCCGCCGGGGGCGCGTTCTTGCAGGAATTCCGGCTCGATGCTCAGCCAATGAATGCCGAATAAAGCCTTTTTTTCCGCTTCGGTGTACTTATCAAAAAACTGCCGGCGCAAATCCATCTTCATGATGAACGGCGAGGCAAGCGACCAGGCCAGCGCCAAGATGGTGATATAGGCGGTGGTAGTCATATCCGCGTAATACACGTAATAAAACAGGCCGATGGCCATCATCACGCCCGGCGCGAAGATGCGGTTTTGGCGGATTTTTTTTTGCATTTCCGGATCTTTTTTCAGCCTTTCCTCATTAAAGTGGACCAGGTCTTCTTCGCGGAATTCGTATTCGATTTCTAACATGTGTATCGCTCGGTGGAGTTGTGGGTTAGTGCATTTTCATTTTGGCGTGGGTACTGCGCCGGAAAAGATTGGATAAGGTCAGCATCGCGGTGCGGAAATAGCCGTGAATGGCGACCTGGTGCATTTTGTACAAGGACAAGTACACGGCATAGGCGATAAAACCGCCGACGCTGACGGTGCCCATCAAGCTACCCATTAACGAACCGACGGTGCTGAATTTACCCAGCGACACCAGCGAACCGTAGTCTCGATACACGAACGCTACAGCCGGCTTGCCTTTCAGGCGGTTGACGATGGTTTTGGCAACGGTGGAGGCCATTTGGTGTGCGGACTGGGCGCGCGGCGGCACGTTGCCGCCGTGGCCGACCCATTCGCAGGCGGCGCAGTCGCCGATGGCAAATATGTTCGGATCGCTGGTTTGCAAGGTCTGATCGACCACCAATTGGTTGATATGGTTGGATTCCAGACCGTCCAGATTTTTCATCCAGTCCGGTGCCTTGATGCCGGCCGCCCAGACTTTCAGATCGGCGTCGAACACTTCGCCGTCGTAGGTATGCACCTCGGTTTCGGTGACTTCGGTGACCTTGCGACCCAGTTTTAATTGGATGCCGAGTTTGATCAATTGGTCTTGGGTGGCTTGCGACAGCCGTGGCGGCAGGGCCGGCAACAATTGGGTGGCGGCTTCGATGATGGTGATATTAACGTCGATCGAGCCTTCCAAACCGTAGGTTGCCAGCAGCTTGGTCACTTCGTGCAGCTCGGCGGACAATTCCACGCCGGTGGCGCCGGCGCCGATGATCACGATAGACAGCGGCTTGTCGCGCTGGCGGCTTTGGTTGGCGTAGGACTGAATGTAATAAGTCTCCACCAGCTGTTTTTGAAAACGGAAGGCTTCCTTGGTGGTATCGATAAAGCGGCAATATTTATCAACGCCCTTGATGCCGAAGGTGTTGCTGACGCTGCCGACCGCCATCACCAAGGTATCGTACTTAAAGCGGCGTTGCGGAATGATCTCTTCGCCCTTCTTGTTGGTAATCGAGCTGACGATGACTTCCTGGTTTGCCCGATTCAAACCTTCCATTTTGCCGAACAAGAAACGGAAGTGATTACTATGAGCCTGGGCCAAATATTCGATTTCCTCGGCCTCGGCCAAGGTGCCGGATGCCACTTCGTGCAGCAGCGGCTTCCAGATATGGGTGGAGGTGGCATCCAGCAGCGTGATTTCCGCTTGGCCGCTTTTACCGAGCTTATGCCCCAATTCTGTCGCCAATTCCAGACCGGCGGCGCCACCGCCGACAATCAGGATTTTATGTTGTTCCGCCATTCGTCTTCCCCTCAAGTGCTGTTTGCTTACGCTAAACAAAGAAATCGCTATCCCTGCCTTTTTATATATTCCTAATGTGTCGGCATTATAACCAATCGTGCTCGGGCTAGCCGATTTTGACGGGATGAATGCGGCCGCGCCAGGGGTAAGCGCGAATCGTTTGGCGAGATGACGAATAGAGGTAAACTGCTACAGTGATTTTTTAATGAATCGTTAAGCTTGGCGTCGGACTATTGCCAGCGAGTTCGGCAAAAACCGGACCGAACCCCGCTTAAAACCGCATCACCACAGGAATATCGTATGTATCGAAAAAACCCGGCAAACCTGCGTTCGGCTCTTGGCCTTCTGATTATCTTTATTAGCCTGCTCAGCGGCTGCGCCTCGGAACCGCCACTGCCGCCCAGCGACGAACAGGCCGAATTACCCTCTTATGAGGGTAAGGCAGCGTACAACAAACCGTATAAAGTGAAAGGCAAAACCTATTATCCCTTGGCTTCGGCCGGCGGCTACCGTGAAATCGGCCTGGCTTCCTGGTACGGCGCCGAGTCCGGAAATCGTACCGCCAGCGGCAGCCGGTTCAATCCGAAAGGTTTTTCGGCGGCGCATAAGACCTTGCCGATACCCTCAAAAGTCCGTGTCACCAATCTGCGCAACGGACGCTCTATCGATGTGCTAGTCAACGATAGAGGCCCGTTTTACGACGACCGATTGATCGATCTGTCCCGCGGCGCTGCGAAACAAATCGGCGTGCGCGGTTTGACCGAAGTGGAAATTCAGTCTCTCGAAAATTAGACCGCACGGCTCGCCTGCCACGGATAGCAGCAAGCCAAAAACCGGGGGATCGCCTATCCCTCAACAGTAACGAAAGTTTCCCCGGTAATAATATGTGACGCCTAATAGCGGATGCTCGATCGTGAAATCCAGATAAAATTCGTCCGCCGACACGGCATGCTCGCTGATACTTGCCGAACCCAACAAAAGCCAGTCGGGAATGTTTAATTGGAAGGTTCCGCACCGCAAAAAATGTCCGTTGCTGCGGTATAGCAAATCACCGTTCAAGACATCCACCCTCAACCGCAGGCCAAAGCCGAAGCCTATCGTTTCGATCAATTTATGTGCTGCCGAATAATGCATTTGCGAGCGGAAGTAATCGATCTTGCCGTCCGGGTAAGTCATGGTGCGTTGCCAGTGCAATACTTCGCCAGGCGCAGCCCATTTGTCCACCTGAACAGGCACCGCTTGGCCGCGCCAGAGCACCAGGCCGCCGAACAGATGGATCAGCCAGATCATCGGCAATAGATAGCTGGGATAAGCAATCTCCATCGTGCCTTGCAGGTGGCTTTGTTGCCCACTGCTGATTTGATAATGCCGTTGAATGACGCTGGGCAGCTTATGCCAGTCATCGCCCAATACTCGTTCCATTAGTGAAATAGACATGGCTTAGCTCCAGAGTGAGTTGTGAAATACCATTAGCGTGGTGATGCCTATCATGCCGAAAAAAGCCGGCACGCCCAGCCATAACCAGATCCTGGAATAATAGCGGTAAAGATAAGGCAAGGGTTGGCCTTGGGCCAGTGACTCGGCGGCGATGTCGCGCATGCGGATTTGCAAGATCACTACCGGCAACCAGCATAAGCCGGTGACCAGATACAGCACCAGCGTCCACCACAACCAGCCGTCGCCGAACGAGGCTGATAATTGATCGGCCAACAGGATACCGGTCAGCGGCTGGATGATGACAGTCGGCGTGGTAAACCACCAGTCGGCCAGCACCACATGCTTGCTGGTGACTGCAATCGCCGCATGGTTACCGCTTTTATCGGCCATGACTTTGTAAAACACCGTGCCGGAACCCAGTCCGAACAGGACGATGGCACTGAGGATATGGATCAATTTCAGGGTTAAATACATCATGGCTTTTCTCCTTCCAGCTGTCTGTAAATCAGCAGACACATCAAAAACGGGATATTTTTCAGCAGCGGTCCGAATGGATGGAACACGAATTCTGGCAAGCGCAAGGCAACCACCACGCTGTAAGCCAGCACGATCCAGAACTGCCAAAGCATCAGACGGCTTGGACGAAATCGCGCCAAGGTCGCCAGCCCCAGAATGATGTCCATTGCCGCCAGTCCATACAGTGTCAGCGGCGCGCCAAGACCGGTGATGCCGGTGTCGGCCAGCAATTGATAGCTGAGTTCATGCGGGTAAAAAATCAGCGAGGTGATGCCGCTCCACAGCCACACCAGGGCGATGCTTAGCCACAGCAAAGGCTTAAGAAAGTACAAAGCCGCATGCCAGCGCTCGGCCTGGCTGGCCGGTTTTTCGAATAGTTGCGACGAAATGCTCAACGGCTGCCGGCCCAATAATTCGGTGACCGGGCCTGAATCGGCGCTATTGCCCCGGTTCAGCATGGCGATGTTGTCTTTGTTCAAGATAGGCTCGCCCAGCCATTTGCCCAGGCCTGACGCCATCAAGCTGTAACGGTAAGGCACGGATAATGCCTTTGCCGGCGGCTTGCCCAATCTACACCTAAGGCCTCGCAGCCAATCGGCGTAGGCAATCGGTTCCGGGCCGACCAAGGCCACGGTTTTTTGCCCACCGACAGCCGGCTCAAGACAGCGGCAAACGGCCGAGGAGACATCGTCGACATGGATGGGTTGCAACGATTGCCTGCCGCCATCCGGCAGCAGATGCAGCGGCAACGCCGCCAACGCATGAAACAGGCCGCTGCTTTGCGCACCGTCGCCGTAGACTATCGACGGCTGCAACACGAACCAGTCCAGTGGCAAATTTCGTAACACGTCGTCGGCAGCTTTTTTGCTGATGTGGTAGGCCGAAGTGGCCTGTTCGTCCGCGCCCAAGGCCGAGATTTGCACGATCTTTTTAACGCCAATTTCCGCGCCGGCCTGGAACAAGGCGATAGGCGCCTGACTATGCAATTGGGCAAAGCTTTGCCCCTTGCTTTCCGCAATAATCCCCACGCAATTGACGATCGCGTCGATGCCATGCAGATGCGGCAGCCAGTGTTCTACGCTGTTGGTTGACATGAAATCGACAGGCAAGTATTTGATGTTGGGACTGGCTATCAGACGTCCCGGATGCCGGCAACAGGCGCTTACTTGGTGGCCTTGCCGCAGCAAGGCTCGCAACACCGCGCTACCGATAAAACCGGTGGCACCGGTCAATAAGATATTCATACCATCCTCCCCACGCATTGAGTAAGGCTTACTGGAAGAGGATATTTGCTGGCGATTGCCGGCAAGATTGCGGCTAGCCGATGCGAGTCTTTCAATCTGATACTCATGGTTTTGCTCCTTTAAGTTGAGAGGCGGGAGCAGATTAACCAGCGTAAAACCAATGGGCTTCCGAATTGATAGGACAGGAATAGAAATTTATGGTGACCGATGAAAAGCCATAAATTTCAAGCTATTGAGAAATTACAAAATGATAAAAGTGGAAGCCGGATTCGATCAGAGCGGCGATGAACTATGCATTTTTCGATATTGCCCAGGCGCCACGCCGACGATGTCCCGAAAAGCCGCATAGAAATTGGACTGGGTGCTGAAACCTACCGATAAGCCGATAGCCAACACCGAGGTGTCAGGATCGGCCAATAGCAGTTTTTTGGCTTCTTCGATACGCTGTTGACGAATATAGCGGGAAAAACCTTGTTGAAATTCGGTGTTGATCAGTTCGGACAACTGATGCTGAGTCAATGACAGCTGTTCGGCCAACAGCGCGAGATTCAGGGTCTCCAAGGTATAGAGCTTATCCTTTTGCATCAAGGCGTCGAGCCTGGCGAGCACCGCTGCTTTGTCGATATTCTTCAGTGTCGATTCGGCATAGGCCGCCTGCACGGCTTCCGAAACGTCGGCGGTAATGTTCGGGAATCGCAACAAGGTTAATGTCACCGCAAAAAATGCCAGCCCGATCAGCATGCTGTAGCTGCCGATGAAGTCTGTTTCGTTCAATAACGGCCAGATAAAGCCCAGCAGCAATACCCCGACGGCAATCGCAAACAAGGTTCCCAAGGCCAGCAGTTCCAGATGAAAGCGCTGCCGCTGTTCGCGCAAGCCATAGACGATCTTAGCCAGCCACGCCAGATAGCCGCTGCCCACCAAAAACGCACCCGGTAAAGCCAGCTGGTAAGGCAAAATCAGACCCAACAGCATGGGCGCGGCGTGCAGCGCATCGGTCCAGCGGTAACCCACCTCGGCAATCAACAACTGCCGGCTATAGAAATAAAAGCTGGGGGCAATGCCGTACAGCAATAACAGATAAACTGCCGAATGCATCTGATCGAAACGGTTCAACAACCAGCCCAGATGCAGGACTTGAATCCCCGCCAAACCGATAATCAACAAAAAACCGGCCAATTTTGAAGGGTTGCGAAGCGGCGCGCCTTGCAAGATATTTCCTGCGATCAGCAGCGCCGCCGCGCCGAATGAGAAACCGATGAATAGCTCGGGGACGAAAGGCATGCAGGAACTGAGTTAAATAATGATGGCTTGAGTCTAGTTGGCAATTCGGAAGGATGTATTGCTATGATGACACATCAAAAAACAAGCCTGCCGAGCATCCTGCCCATACAAATTAGCCATCAACCTAAGGATTGCATCCAAAACGCGTAACTTATTCCACCACCACCGGAATCTTCCCAATCTTCCCCTGCCATAACTTTGGTGCGGTGTTGTGTATCGACTCGCCCCGGCTATCCACAGCCACCGTCACCGGCATATCCTCGACGATGAATTCATGAATCGCTTCCATACCCAGTTCGGGAAAAGCGACGATACGGGCCTGTTTAATGGCTTTGGAGACTAAATAGGCCGCGCCGCCGACTGCGATCAAATACACCGCTTTATGCTTGGCAATGGCTTCTATCGCTGTTGGGCCGCGTTCGGATTTACCGATCATGCCCAACAGGCCGGTTTTTTCCAGCACGGTGTCGGTGAAACTGTCCATCCGGGTGGCGGTGGTGGGGCCGGCCGGGCCGACGACTTCGTCGCGCACCGCATCGACCGGGCCGACGTAGTAGATAAATTTATCTTTTAAATCCACACCGTTCGGCAACGGTTCGCCTTTGTTCAATAGATCGACGATACGCTTGTGAGCAGCGTCGCGGCCGGTCAGCAGCGTGCCGCTGAGCAGCAAGGTTTCGCCGGGTTTCCAGTCGACAACGTCTTGCTTGGTCAGGCCGTCGATATTGACCCGTCGCGCTGTGCTGGCGGATTGAGTGATTTCCGGCCAGTCGGACAGTTTGGGCGGCGTCAAAATGGCTGGGCCGGAACCGTCCAACACAAAATGGGCATGACGGGTGGCGGCGCAGTTGGGGATCATCGCCACCGGTTTGTTGGCGGCGTGAGTCGGATAATCGAGGATTTTCACATCCAGCACCGTGGTCAAGCCGCCCAGGCCTTGCGCACCGATGCCTAGGGCGTTGACCTTGTCGTACAACTCCAACCGCAATTCTTCCAGCGCATTGCTGGGGCCGCGCGCGATCAAGTCCTGAATGTCGATAGAGCCCATGCAAGCCTGCTTAGCCAGGATCATGGCTTTCTCGGCGGTACCGCCGATGCCGATACCCAAAATACCGGGTGGGCACCAGCCGGCGCCCATGGTCGGCACGGTTTTCATCACCCAATCGACGATGCTGTCGGCGGGATTTAGCATGACGAATTTGGACTTGGCTTCCGAACCGCCTCCTTTCGCGGCGACTTCCACGTCCACTTTGTCGCCCGGCACCAGTTCCATATGCACCACCGCCGGGGTGTTGTCCTTGGTATTGATACGCTTGCCTGCCGGGTCGGACAAGATGGATGCCCTAAGCACGTTGTCAGGATGCAGATAGGCCCGGCGCACGCCTTCGTTGACCATCTCGCTGACGCCAAGCTTGGCGTCCCAGCGTACGTCCATGCCTATCTTTAAAAACACCACGACGATACCGGTATCCTGACAAATCGGTCGCCGGCCTTCGGCGCACATCCGCGAGTTGATCAGAATTTGCGCCATTGCATCCTTGGCGGCCGGGCTTTGCTCCTTGAGATAAGCCGCATGCAAGGCCTGAATGAAATCTTGCGGGTGGTAATAGGAAATGTATTGCAAGGCATCGGCGATGCTTTGGATGAAATCGTCTTGGCGGATGGTAGTCATGGCGGGTTCCAAGGATTAAGAAACAGATCGAAATTTACCACGAAGAGCCAACCGGAAGAGTATTTTTGGGATCGTCTGGCATTTCCTGGAGCAAGGTGACATTAGCGCTGAATACCGTTTCGAGTTGGCCTTGACGATTTGGGCGAACAGGTTCTCGCCCAGTGTCGCCAACGGTTACCCAATCAAACGGTGCTAGGGCTGTTTGCAAGGCTCGGCAATGGCTGCCCATTCTTTTTTAAACAACCTAGCATTCATGCTTTTTTCGTATTTCGTCGTACGGAATCTCTTCGATCGAAGTGGGCGAAAGGGAGAATTGAAGGCTTTTATCGGCGGATGACGCTTCGCTTATCCGCCCGACGGCCCTAACGCTTATTGCGATATTTCTTGGGCTGGTAGCGATAATGCCCCGTTATTTTGTAAGCAAAAATCATGTCCTCCAGTTTTGGACCTGCACCAATATTGTGAACGATAAGCGGACGTCCTGTGCCGAGGGCGGTTTTATCCGTGACAATCCCGATATGAGGCAAATTTCCCGGCAACATCCAGGTAACGATATCCCCTGGAGCATAATCTTGGCCTTGATCGGTCACGGGTAATGCTTTTCCGTGCCGAGAGAAAAATACCTGTAGATTCGGAACCCGACGATGATCAATGTTTCTATCAGTCGAGCTTAGCCCCCAAAGCTTCTTTGAAGGATACCCGCGAAAGTTTTTGACCATATCCTCGTGGACTAAAACCTGAAGATCTACGCCTAGTTTACGATATGACCGAATAACGACATCGCTACAAACCCCAACGTTCGCGGGCACATCACCGTTTGGATAGGCTATTGAAAAATAAGACCCATCATAGCGAACGTTATGATGGGTCTGATCGATTGCTGCTAAAACGATGTCCTGTTCAAAACTTTGGCTTAGTGCGTTTTCAGAAAAAACAATCGAAGCAATTAATAGAAATTTACCCAAAGTGACTCCAATTAATTTAATCAACGGCGGAGACTGCTTTTCAGTCGAATGGCAAATTCCTTTGAGTTGATAAATTCAACACAGCTCTGCAATCGCATTGGCATGCCATTTTGAGTGATGCCTGGCGCGGGGGCAGATTTGGCGAGCAGTGCCAATGCTGGATAAGCCTCGGCCGACAAGCTGCCGTTTTCCACTAACCCTGCGGCCCAGGCATCTGCTTCGGTCGCAATCGGCGTTCCTGTATATCTATCCATAATGCAGGCCGCAAGCACATAATTGCGAGCTTGTGCAATTTCACTGGAAGTCGGTTTTTCGGCGGAAATTGCCGTAGTTGATAAAAACACCATTGCTGCCGTTTGAAATAATATGAAGCGAACAATCGATTTACGGCATTTCGCAACCAAGAGAAACACTTGGGACGTGACAGTGCGATGTTTTAAAGCGCCCATAGCGTCATCCTATCGTGGTGGCTTCAATCTGTGGCGTTGACGGGTTATCCCTTAAGTTTCGATAATCATCATGGGGTTCTCTGAAGGCGCTACCATCCCAAAGCGCGACGTGACCGCTGGCATCACTCCAGCCAGTAACATCGAATGACACGATACCATTTTGAGCAGCAAATGCCTTGTCGAAATCCTTTGAGACTTTGATCGGGGTTACACCTAATGCCGAGGCTAAGTAAGTTTTCATATCGCGTACGCGGAATATGTAAGGCATTCCGTCCGCACCAATCATGGTCTCAATTTTAAGGGACTTAGTCAGTTTTGCCGAAATCGGCATATTACCGTAATTGAGGGCTCGGGACATACGGGCGGCACATGTATTGCCGTTTACCCCAAAACCAGGCACGTCAATGTTCTTAACCAGACTGCCACCGATAAATGTATGCAGATCACGCAGGGTTGGGTAACTCGTGTGGTCAGGGAATGCTTGCCACATCATTTTGAAACTAGGTTTGGCCATAATTTATTTTCCTTAATCCACCAACCCCCGTTGCGGACATACTCTGACCTAGAGCCGGAATGCCCAGGCCACAAGCCCCGAAATACCGAACCACCAATTTGGCCGACCACTGCATCGGTATGCCAGGCATCTACTCCCCGTAACGTTGCGATTGCTTGTTTTGTTGTACCCCGGTAACCTCGGCGCGCAAAAAAACCTATTTTCCGGCGTTGCCTGTATAATCCTCCGCAGAGTTGGCCGAACAGTCGCCGTTTTATGCAAATAAAAGGGAGGAAAGTCCGGGCTCCATAGGGCAGGGTGCCAGGTAATGCCTGGGAGGCGTGAGCCTACGGAAAGTGCCGCAGAAAATATACCGCCTGCTTCGTATCGAAGCCGGTAAGGGTGAAATGGTGCGGTAAGAGCGCACCGCGCAACTGGTAACAGGTGTGGCAGGGTAAACCCCACCCGGAGCAAGATCAAATAGAGGCACATACGCGTGGCCCGCGCGGTGCCTGGGTAGATTGCTTGAGCGATTGGGTGACTAATCGCCTAGATGAATGGCTGTTCTCGACAGAACCCGGCTTACAGGCCAACTCTTTCTCTTCTTTTTTTTGCAATCCGCAAAGCATCCCATGACTGTGAAAACCGACGAATTTTTCCGCAAGGCAGATCAGTTGATCGCCGCCGGCCGCTTCATCGACAGCAAAGGCTGGGTGCCCGCTACCAGCGGCAATTTCTCCGCCAAACTCAGCGACGGCAATATTGCCATTACTGTCTCCGGCCGGCATAAAGGCCGGCTGCAAACCGACGACATCATGCTGATCGACAGCAAGGGCCGGTCGTTGGACGGTAAGCAGCCATCGGCGGAAACCTTGCTGCATACCTCGATTTACCAACGTTTCCCGGACGTGCAGGCGGTGCTGCATCCGCATTCGGTCAATGCCACGTTGACCGCACGTTTGTTCAAACACGAGATCGTGCTGCGCGATTACGAACTGCTGAAAGCCCTGCCCGGCATCGATACCCACGAAACTCAGATCTCAATACCTATTTTCGGTAACGATCAGGATATTCCTCGATTGGCGGACAAAGTGGAAAATTATCTGAACCGGCATGGCCACGTTTACGGCTATATTATCGCCGGCCATGGTTTTTATACTTGGGGCGCGTCGGTCGACGACGCCTTGCGGCATCTGGAAGCCCTGGAATTTTTATTCGATATTGAAATTCGCCTACATGGAATAACACGACTATGAGCGCACTAACCCTCTACCCCGCCCAGCAACCACAAAACGGCAACACATTCCGGGATTTCGAAAGCATCGCCGGCCAGTTACAAAACATCGGCGTACAGTTCGAACGCTGGCAGGCCGATTGCGAGTTCTCCGCGAGCGACGATGCCGATGCTGTACTAAAAGCCTATCAAAGCTCGATAGACAAGCTCAAACAGCAATACGGTTTTCAGTCGGTAGACGTGATCAGCTTGAACGCCGACCATCCCAATAAAGATGCCTTGCGGCAGAAGTTTTTATCCGAGCATACCCACAGCGACTTCGAAGTGCGCTTTTTCGTGGAAGGCCGCGGCCTGTTTTACCTGCATGTCGGCGATCAAGTTTATGCGGTGCTGTGCGAGCAAGGCGATCTGATCAGCGTGCCTGCCAATACCACGCATTGGTTCGACATGGGTGAAAACCCGGCGTTTAAGTGCATCCGTCTGTTCACCACAGAAGATGGTTGGGTGGCCGAGTTTACCGGCAATCCGATTGCCGAAAGTTTTCCGACGCTGGACCAATACCTGGCGGCTGACCCACAGGGAAGTGGTAATGTCGCGGGAGACGGGACGCCGGGAGCGGCCTTATGATCAAAGCCATCGTCACCGATATCGAAGGTACCACTTCGTCGCTGTCGTTTGTGAAGGATGTGCTGTTTCCGTATGCCCGTGCGCACTTGCCGGATTTCGTCAGAAGCCGGCAGGCGCAAGCCGAGATCCGGCAATTGTTGGCGGACGCCTGTCAAGTGGCGGGTGGCGAACTGGATGACGATGCCGTCATCGCTCAGTTCATCCATTGGATCGATACCGATCAGAAAATTACACCGCTCAAATCCCTGCAAGGTCTGATCTGGCTGGAAGGCTATCGCAATGGCGATTTCACCGGCCATGTATATGAAGATGCGGTACGCAATTTGAAAAACTGGCATAGCCAAGGCTTTAAGTTGTATGTCTATTCCTCAGGGTCGGTGCAAGCGCAAAAGCTGTTGTTTGGCTACAGCGATTTCGGCGATCTGACCCCGCTATTTTCAGGTTATTTCGATACTCACGTAGGCGGTAAACGAGAAAGCGAATCTTACCAACGCATTGCCGCCGAACTCGGCTTACCGGCCGAACAAATCCTGTTCTTGTCGGACATAAAGGAAGAGTTGGACGCCGCCCGTCAAGCCGGCTTCGCAACCTGCTGGCTGGTGCGCGAGCAAGCGCCAGACAGTGGTGCCGAACATGTCCAGGTCAACGATTTTGACGGCATCCATCTGTAATACCGGTTCGTCCCGCCGATGAAAATCGCGATCTTGTCCCGCGACGCCACGTTGTATTCCAGCGTACGTCTGCTGGAAGCCGCCAGCGCGCGTGGGCATGAAGCCAGGGTATTGGATCCGACCCACTGCTACATGAATATCACGTCGATGAAGCCGTCGATCCATTATATGGGCGAAAATCTGCTGGGTTACGACGCGGTCATTCCCCGCATCGGCGCATCGATCACCTTTTATGGCACCGCTGTATTGCGGCAGTTCGAGGTGATGAACACCTTCACGCTGAATAACTCGGCGGCGATCAGCCGTTCCCGCGACAAGCTGGCGTCCAGCCAATTATTGGCTCGCAAAGGCATCGATCTACCGATTACCGCTTTCGCCCACAATCCCGATAACATCGAAGATCTGATCGCCGAAGTCGGCGGTGCGCCGCTGGTGATCAAATTGGTGGAAGGCTCGCAGGGCATAGGCGTGGTACTCGCGGAAACCCATAACGCCGCGCATAGCGTGATTCAGGCTTTTATGGGGTTGAACGCCAACATCATGGTGCAGGAGTTCATCCAGGAGGCCAATGGCAGCGATGTCCGCTGTTTCGTGGTCGGCGACAAGGTGGTGGCGGCGATGAAGCGCCAAGGCCGCGAGGGCGAGTTTCGATCCAATCTGCATCGCGGCGGCAGCGCCACGCTGGTCAGGCCCACCCCTCAGGAGCGGGCGACGGCGGTAGGTGCGGCGAAAGTGATGGGGCTGAATGTTTGCGGCGTCGATTTGCTGCGTTCGAAACGCGGGCCGCTGGTGATGGAAGTCAATTCCTCGCCGGGCCTGGAAGGTATCGAAAAAACCAGCGGTAAGGATATTGCCGGGCTGATGATCGAATATATCGAGAAAAACGTCGGGAAAAATAAGTCGGGGTAATCAAGCCCCGCATCAAGGCGGCATATCTTAAACGGGACCCAGGCTGGGGCGCCCAGGTCCTGCCGGAAAAAGCCTATTTTTCCAGTGTCACAAAAGCCAGTTTGGAAATGCCGGCATGCTGCACGGTAGCCATTATTTCCGCAACTTTGCCGTAATTGACGCCTTGGTCGGCGTAGATGTGAATGATCAGTTCTGGATTGGCTGCCAATTCGGTCTTCAGCGTGGAATCCAGTGCCGTTAAATCGGCAATCGCATTTTTATTTAGCGTCACGCCGCCTTGCGCATCGATACCCAGCTGCATAGGCTGTTTCTCGGTATCCGGCGTGGTGGAGGCCGTTTTTGGCAGGGCCACGTTGACCGACTGCGTCAACAGCGGTGCGGTAACCAACAAGATGATCACCAGCACCAACATGACATCCACCAGCGGCGTGACGTTAATCTCGCTAACCGGCCCGTCGTCGTCTGAGTTTGTTTTAAATCCCATCAATTACTCCTTGTTTTTGCCACTATTGGCATACGCATCGCCAAAGGCGATATGCAGAAAACCGTCAACGAAATGCTCCAGTGAGGCGCGATGGTGCTTGGCGCGACGCTGGAAAAAATTATAGGCCAGTACTGCCGGCACTGCTACGGCGATACCGATGGCTGTAGCAATCAAGGCATCGCCAATCGGGCCGGCAACCACGTCCAAACTGGCAGAGCCGCTGGCGCTGATGTCGTGCATCGCGTGCATGATGCCTAGCACGGTACCGAATAGACCGACGAAAGGCGCGGTACTGCCGATACTGGCCAGCATCGTCAAACCGCTGTCCATACGGTTCAGTTCTTCTTGAGTCTGTTTGCGCAGGGCCTGTTCCAGCAAATCTTGGACAGAACCGCGAAATTTAAGACTACCGCAGGTTTCCGGATGAGACATTTCCGCCAGCCAGGCAAATCCGCAGTTGGCAATACGTGCTTTCGGGCCGCGCGCGGTTTCGGCGGGCAGTTGTGCAGCGGCTTTCAGATCGGTGGCATCCCAAAAGGCCGCATTGTATTGCTTGTTGTAATAATTATTCTTAGCAAATTGCCATATTTTGAAGAAGATCAAAGTCCACGTTATCAACGAAAAAACTAACAGTGTGTAAAGGGTAGCGTCGATAACCGCTTCCGGGGCTATATGGTAAGGCATTAATCTCTCCGATTTTTATTCACGCAAAGTAAAAATAATAGGCACAATCACCGAACTGGCCACTGGCGTTTCGCCGCGTTTGGCCGGAATGAATTTCCATTTTTTGACGGCCTCAACTGCCGACTCGTCCAGCATTTCGTGGCCGCTACTGGTTTCCACCGCCACCGAATCGCTCAACCCTTCCGCCGATACCTGTACCCGTAGCATCACTTTACCTTGCCAGCCGCGGCTTTTGGCAATCATCGGGTACTCCGGCTTGGGATTATGAGCATAATTGGCCCGAAAATTGGCTTCCGTAAATTGCTCGGCGCTGGTGGCCGTGGTACTGGTGGTCGTGGTAGTCACCGGCGTACTGGTCGTCGTGCTGGTGACCGGCGCCGGTTGCTGCTCCGAGACCGGCTCGATTGGCGCATATTCCGGCGCTTTCTGCACGA
Source organism: Methylomonas montana (assembly GCF_030490285.1). Taxonomy (NCBI): domain Bacteria; kingdom Pseudomonadati; phylum Pseudomonadota; class Gammaproteobacteria; order Methylococcales; family Methylococcaceae; genus Methylomonas; species Methylomonas montana. The sequence continues at coordinate 4,527,727 of NZ_CP129884.1, forward strand.
TGGGCGGCGCTTTCTTCGGCACCGGTTTAGGCTGCGGCTTCTTGGGTGGCGGTTTTTTCTCGGGTGGAGGCGGCGCGGGCGGTGGCGGAGCGGCAGCCGGTTTGGGAGCCGACAGAGCGATCATCGACACTTCCATTATCAATGGTTGGGCCGCTGTCAATTTTTCCTCGGGTTTCAACAACTGTTGCAAACCCAAAACATGCAGCAGAAATACCAAGACGGTTAACAGTCTCAGCATGCTGGCGGGCTGTTCTTCCCCCAACAGCGTCTGCCAAAGCGAGCGCCGACCCGATTTGGTCACCCCCCCCGAACCGATGAATGACGCTAACTTATTGTTCGGCAAAGCATCTTCGTGGGTTTTGAATAAATACATAGAAACTGTTGAATACCAAAATATGCGCGGTTCGATTTTAATCCGACATTGTAAATTATAAGACTGCTCAGCGTCAGCCATCCTGACATTGCAAAATCGTCGGGAGTTCTTAACTAAGACGTTTTAAAAATCAAAAACCCCACTCGATAAGCATTGTGGGGGAAATCATAATCTGTGGCATAATTTCCACACCCTTCCGCCTCCTTCCCGATTTCGTTTCCCATATGTCTTTAAAACAATCGTCCCAGACCAAGGATCAAGGCACATCATTAACGCTAGGTGCGATAGGCGTGGTATTCGGCGATATCGGCACCAGCCCGTTGTATGCGGTGAAAGAGGTATTTCATGGCGGCCTGCCTACCGATGCACTCCATGTGTTGGGCGTACTATCGCTGATCTTTTGGGCCATCACCTTGGTAGTCACCACCAAATACGCCATTTTCATCATGCGCGCCGATAACAAAGGCGAAGGCGGCATCATGGCTTTGATGGCATTAGCCTTGCAAGGCTCGAAGGATAATCCGCAAAGAAAACTGTTTATTATCACTATCGGTCTGCTTGGGGCCTCGTTGTTTTATGGCGACAGCATGATTACGCCGGCCATTTCGGTATTGAGTGCGGTGGAGGGCTTACGCATCGTCGCGCCCCGCTTGGACCATTACGTCTTGCCGATCACCATTGCCGTACTCAGCTTATTATTCATTATCCAGACCAAAGGTACCGGCAAAGTCGGCAGAATGTTCGCGCCCATCATGTGTTTTTGGTTTGCCACGCTGGGCATTCTGGGGTTAGTTAATATCTTCCATCATCCGGACGTGTTGATGGCCGTCAACCCTTATTACGCGGTTAGTTTATTGATCGAATTGGGTTGGAAAGGTTTTTTGATTATGGGGGCGGTGGTTCTGGCGATTACCGGGGCGGAGGCGCTGTATGCCGATATGGGGCATTTCGGGTTAAAGCCGATCCGGCTGGCGTGGTTTGGCTTTGTATTTCCGGCCTTGCTGCTGAATTATTTCGGCCAGGGTGCTTTGCTGATAGGAAATCCCCGCGCGATCGAAAATCCATTCTATCTGCTGGCGCCACACTGGGCCTTGTATCCGATGCTAATCTTGTCGACATTGGCCACGGTTATCGCCTCGCAAGCCGTGATTTCCGGGGCATTTTCAGTGACTAGGCAAGCTATCCAGCTCGGCTATTGTCCCAGAATGAATATTCGCCATACCTCCGGCGACGAAATGGGCCAGGTCTACGTTCCGGCCGTTAACTGGTTGCTGATGGTGTCGGTATTTATTCTGGTGTTGAGCTTTAGGTCGTCATCGGCCTTGGCTTCCGCATATGGTATTGCCGTGACCGGCACCATGATCGTCGATACGATTCTGGCCTTTATCGTGATCCAGGCGCTGTGGCAATGGAACAAGCCTACCAGCATCACCTTTCTGTCGACGTTTCTGATTATCGATTTGCTATTTTTATCTTCCAACAGTCTGAAAATCCCTCACGGCGGCTGGTTGCCGCTAGTGGTGGGTACCGTGCTGTTTTTGATCATGACTACCTGGATCAAAGGCAAGGAGTTGTTGGCGCGGTATTTGGACGAAAAACGGGTGTTGTTCGAGGAAATGGAGGAACGCCTGAAAAACCAGCCACTGGCGACGGTGCCAGGTACCGCGATTTACATGGCACGCAGCGTCCATGGTGTGCCGCAAGTTCTATTGCATAATCTGGAACACAATCATGTAATGCATGAAAAAATCATCGTGCTGACCATCGTTACTCGAGAAGAACCTTATGTTGATGAGGCCCATCGCGTTAAAATTCGTTCCTTTGGCGACAGTGGCAATTTTTATCGGGTGAAGCTGTATTTTGGTTTCCAGGAAGAACAGGATGTACGCCGCGCCTTGCAACTTTGCTGTCACGAAGGCCTGGAAATTGATCAAAAAACCGTATCGTTTTTCATCGGTAGCGAAAGACTATCCTTCCGCCGCAAGAGTCCAATGCCGAAATGGCGCCGCTCCTTGTTTAGCTTTTTAACCCACAATTCCAGCAGCGCCATCGAGTATTTTAAAATCCCCGTCGAGCGTGTTATCGAATTGGGGATCCGGATCGAGCTGTAAGCGTTTAAAGCTGACCGGCAACCGACACCTACTCGCCGTGTCTGTTATGCCGTCCGCTCCAGCCACCGCGTTGTTGGTGGTCACCGTCGCCGCCATGTCTACCAAAACCGTGCTCCCGCTGTTCCGATGGCGACCATTCGTGGCGTGGCGCATGTTCGGCATGACTATCATGCCTAAATTCTCGGCGGCCCATATCCCGGTTTTGCCAGCTACTGCGTCCGCCATCATGGCGATCGAAATGCGGAGTAGGGGCGCGCCAATCTTGATGGCTGTCATGATGATGTTCGGAGCGATAGCTAGGTTGCACATAGTAACGCCCGTAGCTGATGCTGGTGCCGGGGCTGTAATAACTGCTACCGTAGCTTTGGTAGTTACTCGGAGAGGAATAACTGCTGCCGTAACCCGCGTAGCCACGCTGATAATAACCTGTCGCGCACCCCGACAGGGCTAAAGCAACAAAAGAAATAATGGCGACTTGTAAGGTTTTCATGGCTGCCTCTTGGCGGTTTGCCCTCTTCAATTAGAGTCGGGCTTAGTTTACCGCCGAGAGACTTAATCCATCCTTAACGGCTCGGCTCCACCACGAAATTTTCCGGCTCGGCTATCACCGGATTAGTCAAAGTGCCAATACCTTCGATCTCGATCCGCACCGTTTGCCCCGCTTTCAGATAGCCGCGCGGCTTCATTTTCACGCCCACGCCGGCCGGCGTGCCGGTGCTGATTACATCGCCAGGCTCCAAGGTCATCACTTGAGACAGATAGGCGATTAAGTCATAACAATTGAAAATCATCTCGCCAGTATTGGCGTTTTGCCGCAACTCCTCGTCTACCCAGGTTTTCAAACCAAGATTATGCGGATCGACAATTTCGTCCGCCGTGACCAGCCAGGGCCCAAGTGGACCATGGGTGTCGAAGGATTTTCCCAAAGTCCAAGTCGGCGTGCGCTGTTGCCAGTCGCGCACCGTCACATCGTTGCAAATCGTGTAACCGGCGATTACATCATGGGCTTTTTCAACGGGTACATTTTTGCAACGATTGCCGATGACCAGCGCCAGCTCGCCTTCGTAATCCACTTTTTCGGAGATAGATGGCACCTGAATCGCCTGGCCATCGGCAATCACACAGGTGCTTTGCTTGGTAAAAAAGGTCGGATATTCGGGTTTTTCCCGGCCGGTTTCGCTGATGTGATCAGCATAATTGAGCCCCACGCCCAGTAATTTGCCGGGCCGCGGAATCGGCGCCAGTAATTTCACACCGTTTAGCGCAAGCCGATGCGCTCCCGATGCGATCAGGTTTTGCATCGCCTCTAATCCGGCTTGGCCGCTCGCCAAAAAATCCAGCATACTGTCGGCATGCGCGATGTTAAGCGTGGCAACCGCCACGCTATCGCCCACCACCGCGCCGATTTGAGTTTGTCCTTCGTGTATGAATGTCACCAATTTCATGCAGAGTCCGCCTGTTGCCCAAAAAACCGAGATTTTATAACGAAGCTGAAACGGGCGAAAAAAGATATAATCCACAGCCGTTTTTAGCAGATGCTATAGCGCGTAACCTAAAGCAAAACGGCGTTTTGCCTGCTCCCTGGACAGCAACCCAAAATAACAAGATGACACCCGCCGAATTTTTCGAATACGCCCAACAAGGCTACAACCGCATCCCGATCTGCCGCGAAGTGCTGGCCGACCTGGATACGCCGCTCAGCACCTACTTAAAGCTGGCCGACGGCCCCTATTCTTATTTGTTCGAATCGGTACATGGCGGCGAGCAATGGGGACGTTATTCGATTATTGGTTTGCCGTGTCAGACCCGCGTCAAAATCAGCGGCTATACGATCACGGTTGAAAAAGACGGTGCCGAGACCGAGCAGTTTGAGCATGGTCATCCGCTGGAGTGGATCGAAGAATTTCGTCAACAATACAATGTGCCAAACGTCCCTGGCTTGCCGCGCTTCAACGGCGGTCTGGTCGGTTATTTTGGCTACGAAACCATTGGCTACATCGAGCCGCGCCTGCAAGCCTCTGTTAAACCAGACCCAATCGGTGCTCCGGATATTCTGTTGATGGTGTCGCAAGACTTGCTGGTGTTCGATAACCTGTCCGGCAAGATGCTGTTGCTGACTCATGCCGATCCGGCTCAGCCTGGCGCTTATGAAAATGCGACAGCCCGTTTGAATGAGCTGGCAGTGAAATTGCGGGAAATGCAAGCCAATCCACAAGTGCATCCGACTAGTAAGCAGGTTCACGAAACCGATTTCGTCTCCGGCTTCACTCAGCAAGGCTACGAAGATGCGGTACGCAAGGCCAAGCAATACATCACCGACGGCGACTGCATGCAAGTGGTGTTATCGCAACGCATGTCGATACCTTATGCCGCCTCGCCGCTGGATCTGTATCGAGCCTTGCGTTGCCTGAATCCGTCGCCGTACATGTTTTATTTGAATCTGGCGGATTTTCACATCGTCGGCTCCTCACCGGAAATCCTGGTGCGGCTGGAAGATAATGAAATCACCGTCAGACCGATCGCCGGCACCCGGCCGCGCGGCGCTACTCACGAACAGGACTTGGCACTGGAACAGGAACTGCTGGCCGACCCCAAGGAAATTGCCGAACATTTAATGTTGATCGATCTGGGCCGCAACGACACCGGCCGAGTGGCTAAAATCGGCAGCGTCAAACTCACCGACAAAATGATAGTCGAGCGCTATTCGCATGTGATGCACATCGTCTCCAACGTGACCGGCGAGTTGCAGGACGGCAAAGATGCGTTCGATGTGCTGGCGGCGACTTTCCCGGCCGGCACCGTCAGCGGCGCGCCGAAGATTCGGGCAATGGAAATCATCGACGAACTGGAGCCGGTCAAACGCGGCATTTATGCGGGGGCGGTGGGCTATATCTCCTGGTCCGGCAATCTGGATACGGCTATCGCGATCCGCACCGCCGTAATCAAGGATCAAACTTTGCACATTCAGGCCGGTGCCGGCATCGTCTACGACTCGGTGCCGCGCAACGAATGGGATGAAACAATGAACAAAGGCCGGGCGGTGTTCCGCGCCGTTAGCATGGCCGAAGCCGGCCTCGGAGGCAAAGCATGAGCGCCGTCAGACTGGTGATGGTCGACAACTACGATTCGTTTACCTACAACCTGGTGCAATATTTCGGTGAACTTGGCGCCGAGGTGCTGGTGGTGCGTAACGATGAAGTCACGGTCGACGATATCGAAGCCTTGAGTCCGGATAAAATCGTCATTTCTCCCGGCCCCTGCACACCCAAGGAAGCCGGCATTTCCGTGGAAACCATCCACCGCTACGCCGGTAAATACCCGATCTTGGGCGTTTGCCTGGGCCACCAAAGCATAGGCTATGCTTTTGGCGGTAACATCATCCACGCCAAGCAAATCATGCACGGCAAGACATCATTGGTTTATCACCGCGACGTCGGCGTGTTCAAGGGGCTGAACAACCCGTTCACGGCTACACGCTATCATTCTCTGGTTATCGAGCAAGCGACTTTGCCGGATTGCCTGGAAGTTACTGCCTGGACCCAGGATGAGGCGGGCAACATCGACGAAATCATGGGCGTAAGGCATAAAACCCTGGATATCGAAGGCGTGCAATTTCACCCCGAATCGATTCTGACCGAACATGGACATGACATGTTGAGGAATTTTTTGAAGCGTTGAGCAAATCGGCATCCCCGTCTACACGGGGATGCCAGTTTTGGATTTTCTTGGCTGCCCATCTGCGCAGGAACGAGAAAATCGTTTTAATCAGCGCTCTTCCCTAACCGAAACTCGGCTGCATTCACAAGCGGCGACACTCAAGCTGAATTGAATTTATCGCTAAAAACTCCCTACCCCACTCCGGCGTTTGCCAGTTCAGGTGGCGTCTTTTTCTCGCGCCTATGAACAATTCGAACCGGTGGCTTGCCGCTTCTCGATGTTTTAATGTGACGATCGGCAGCACTTTTACTTAATGCCGTTTAAAGCTTTGGAGTCCCCTCTATATGATGGAGTGCTATAATCAGACAATGCCCTTTAGGGGGCTTAGCCTTAGGAATCAATAATTATCGGAATGATGTTGAATTGGGAGATTATGGATGCTGAGACATAATGTAGAAAATCAAAGCAATGAGCATGACGCGGTAGAGCTGTCTCGACGCAGCTTTTTTAGCCGTTTTGCTATTGGCGCTGTGTTGTCTATAGCAATGCCCGGCGTAGTTCATGCTGCAAAGAGCGCGGCTGTAAAAGCCGATAAAAACCATCGGTTGGCGCAGTCGGCCAAAAGCGCCGTGCGCTTGCCTAAACACAGCGCCAGCCAGATGAGCAAAGCTACTCGGCAAACCAGCAAGGTCGCGGTCAGCCATCGTGCCGGGGGTAAGCAGCAAAAAGTGCTGGCGGCTAAAAATGCGTCTTTCGAACATGAGCGTTTGCACACCGCCCATGCGGACCCTCATGCGCAACACAACAGCCGCGTGCGGGATGTTTACAGCGGCAGAAAACGGGGCGTCTATACCGCATCCAACGATACCAGCCGCGATCACCAGGTTGGCAGAGTGCATTCGATCATTCAGCCCGATCAAAGAGAGCCGATTTTAACCTCCGCTCAAGAGCCGATGTTTTTAGCGGATCGCGGCCGTTTGGTCGGTCACCGGGCTTTGGCGTTTCAAAATCCGCACACCGGCGACAAGTTGAATCTGACCTATTTTGAGAAAGGCCGCTATCTGAGCGATGCATTGAATGAGATTAGCTTTTTGCTACGCGATCACCGCACGGACGACGTGCATCCGATCGATCCGGAGCTATTGGATCAATTACACGATTTGAAGCAAATGTTGGGTTTAAACCAACCGTTTGATGTGATCTGCGGTTATCGTTCGCCTTTGACCAATGCCAAGCTCCATGCCGAACATACCGGTGTCGCCAATAACAGCTTTCACATGTATGGCCGGGCGGTGGATATTCGCATCGAACGTTTCGATCTGCGCCGTATCCACGGTGCCGCGGTAGCGATGCACCGTGGCGGGGTGGGTTATTATCCCGAATCCAATTTCATCCATCTGGATACCGGCACCTTTCGGACCTGGTCTTTGTAAAACTCTCCACCATAAAAAAGCGCCTTTTCAGGCGCTTTTTTATGTCGATATACTTTTCTCGCGTTAGGGATTGGCAGTCATTGGCGTGGATTTGCTCGCCACTAACTGGTTATCCGCAGCTGAACTTACCACCGTCGATACATGTAGTTTGTTCAAAGCCTTTTTCAGTTGTTCGTCCTGCCCGTAGATATCGGGATAGAAACGCAACTGATTTCCGTGATCAACAAACGTGGTTGCGTAATAAAACAGCACCGGCACCGCGCGTTTTAGCGTGACATGGCGGGTTTTAGGCGCGGACATTGCCTGTTTGATAGTTTCTTTATCCCAACCTTGCTGATCGCCCAGCACGAATTGGGCGAGTTGTTCCGGTTGCGAAACCCGAACGCAGCCATGGCTCAAATCGCGGCGCTGGCGATTAAACGCGGCGTGGCCAGGGGTGTCGTGTAAATACACGTCGGCGGTATTCGGAAACACGAATTTCACCCGACCCAATGGATTCTTCTTTCCCGGTCGTTGCCGAGCGCGCAAATAACTGCCGCCGCCCTGTTCTTCGCTGTTTTGATGCTTAACCAGTTCGATGTTTTGACTGGCCAGATAGCCTTCATTGTTGGCGGCTTTCGGCAAGATTTCCTTTTTAAAGATAGTGGTTGGAATATTCCAGTACGGCATGAATTCCAAATATTTCATTTCTTCCCATAACACCGGCGTTTGTTTATCCGGCGCCTTACCGACGATGACTTTCATGTTTAGCGGGTTAGTATCGTCCACCGAATTGAACGCCCACAGCTCGAAGGCCGGGATATTGACCACGATCATCGGGCCGTCGATGGGATCGGGAATCCAGCGCGCCCGTTCCATGGCCAGTTCCAGCTGAGCGATTTTCTCGTCGGAAGATGGGTTGAATAAGGCGGCGGTCGCCGGGCCTATCACGCCGTCGGCTTTTAAGCCTTGCTGTTGCTGCACTTTTTTCACCGCGGCTACCAAGTCGCCGTCGTAAGTTTTAGCGTCGGCGTTGGCTTTATCCTCGATCAAGCCCATGGCGCGCAGACGCTGGCGCAAGTATGCGATTTGCGGGTGCTTATCGCCCGGCCGCAACCGTTTGCCGGGGTTAAAATCGTCCGGCCCGGTTTGATTGCCGAGTTCCCGCAAACGGGTCAAAATTTGTTTGAGTTGCCGATATTGCTTGGCTTTCGGTTCAAATAGTCCGACCAGTTCCGGCAAGGTTTGCGACGCCAGATGTTGTTTCAACAAGCCGGCCAGGTCTAGAGGCGGTTTGGGAGCGATATGCACCGGGTATTGCACGTCGCGCGGCTCGACTTGGCCCTGCCGCAAATCATGCAGATAACGCACCAGGGATACCGTCAACGCCACGTCGTAACTAGCGGCCGTGTTGTTGTCCAGGCTTTGGCCATCAATAAATGTCTTGAGGCGGTCGACATCGTAATTGACCTGATTTAGCGCATCGCTCGGCGCATTGTTCAACATGCCGATCAAGTCGTGCAGATTTTTTTCGGAACGATTGGCGGTAAACCAGATTGGCTGAAAATTCGCATTTTGATAAATCTGGCTAACAAAATCGCTGACGCGGCTAAAGTCGGCGCGTAACAGCAAGGGATGTTGTTTGCTGAGTAAGATGGCGCCGATCGGCTGGTCGGCCGGAATAAAATTGGCGGGGCCAGGAAAGCTATCGATTAAGGGGGCGCTGGTTTCCAGTGCGGGAGCTGGTAACTCGGCGCTGAATGCGCGCTCAGTGTCGGCATAAGCAACACAAGCCACCAATGCAAACCAGGCATACCTATGGCTTGAATCTTTAAGGGTGTGCGGTTTTGTTAGCATGGTTTCACGAATATGGGTTCCTAATTTAAGGTGATGCCTGCCCAACTGTGGTCGATTGCCAAGCTAAGCCACCTGATAATGCGCTGATTTTACCTTGTTCCGACGTCGCTAACGCGTAAACAATTAGCAAATGTCGTTAGTGCTCTGTACTTTTGTCGAATTTGGCGCATACCATTTAGTCAAGACATGCCAGTCTCAGGGTAACAATGGGGCGTTATCACCTACTGATTAACTGAAAAATTCGGTCAATTCCAGCAGTATCGAGAAAACTTTCGACAATTCTAAATCTCCAGCCAATTCTGCGGTTTCAAATAGGTTTCGTATAACTCGGCTTCCGGGCTGTCGGCTTCGGGTTGCCAATTGTATTGCCAGTGGGCGACCGGAGGCATGGACATTAAAATGGATTCGGTTCTACCGCCCGATTGCAGGCCGAACAAGGTGCCGCGATCGTATACCAGATTAAACTCCACATAACGGCCGCGCCGATACAACTGAAAGTTGCGTTCCCGTTCCCCGTAAGTTGTGTTTTTACGTTTCTGCACGATGGGTAAATAAGCCGGAATATAGTGGTCGCCGACACTTTGCATGAAGGCGAAGGCTTGGGCAAAATCCGGCTCGTTCAAATCGTCGAAAAACAAGCCGCCGGCGCCTCGGGTTTCGTTGCGGTGTTTCAGAAAGAAATATTCGTCGCACCATTTTTTATAGCGGGCATAGACGTCGTCGCCAAAAGGTTGGCAGGCTAGTCGTGCGGTTTGATGCCAATGCAATACGTCTTCCCGGAAAGGATAAAACGGCGTCAGATCGAAGCCGCCGCCAAACCACCAGATCGACGGTTCGCCCTCTTTTTTGGCGATAAAAAACCGGACATTGGCATGCGAGGTCGGTACATAAGGGTTGCGGGGATGAATCACCAAGGACACTCCCATGGCTTCGAATTGGCGGGTAGCGAGTTCGGGGCGCTTGGCGGTCGCCGACGGCGGTAAGTGGCTGCCGAATACATGCGAGAAATTGACGCCAGCTTGCTCGAACACCTCGCCGTTAGCCGATACCCGAGAACGCCCGCCGCCGCCTTCGGCGCGGTCCCAAGCGTCTTCGACGAAGCGCGCCGTGGGTTCTTCCGTTTCTAAAGCGGCGCAAATTCGATCTTGTAAATTCAGCAAATAATTTTTGACTGGAGAGATGTCGTTCTCACTCATGATAAAGCGCGGTCCTATCGATAATGGTCTCGGTTGGCGACCCTAATGTGGTTGCCGGATAGACGCAAATTAACACAAAACTTGGGCGAAAGACTCGGATATGCCATTTGCCAAATTCGGTTTTAAGTCGCTAGCCTTGTCTCGAAACATTAATTGTTCTCATAGCAAGAGGTAGCATGGCGCTGTACGACTTGCTTTCGCATGCGGAAGGCTGGGAGCCTGGACGTGCCAATTGCGTTGATTTCATTGGGTTTAAGGATTTCTATTCGATTTTTAATCTTGGCATATACGTTAAAATGCAGCTCTGTCTTCACTTCGCTCGCCCACGACCATGTCCAGTTCCCCCTTTCCTCATGTCGCAGTCATCGGTGGAGGACCTGCTGGGTTGATGGCTGCAGAAACGCTTAGTCACGCCGGCATACAGGTTGATGTTTATGACGCGATGCCGTCAATTGGCCGCAAATTTCTGCAAGCCGGGGTGGGCGGGTTAAATATTACCCATAGCGAGACTTACGAAGCCTTTTGCGAACGTTACGGCGATAGCCGGCCGCAATTGCAAGCAGTGCTCGACAAGCTTCCACCTAACGCACTACGCGCTTGGGTGCACGAATTAGGGGTCGAGACGTTTGTGGGCAGTTCGGGTCGAGTTTTCCCCTCGCAAATGAAAGCCGCACCACTACTTCGAGCTTGGCTGCATCGCCTCCGCAATGCCGGTGTGCGCCTACATGTTCGTCATCGCTGGCTGGGCTGGGATACAGAAGGGGCATTGAGACTGATCAATCCGGACGGCGAAATTTCGATCAAGCCGCAGGCGACCGTGTTGGCGCTGGGCGGTGCCAGCTGGCCACAGCTGGGATCAGACGGCGCCTGGGTGCCTTGGCTACAGGCTCAGGGCATTGAGATCACGCCCTTGCAAAGCACTAATTGCGGCTTCGAGGTGGCCTGGAGCGCCCATTTACGCGATAAGTTTGCCGGTACGCCGCTCAAGGCAGTGGCGCTGACGTTTACCGACAGCCAAGGGCGCACCGAACAGCGGCAAGGCGAAATGGTGATTAGCGGGCATGGCGTGGAGGGTAGTTTGGTTTATGCGTTTTCGGGCCGGCTACGCCAGCATCTGAATGCTCATGGCAGTGCTACATTCAGCCTGGATCTGGCGCCGGGTCGCGATATGAAGCGGGTGTTGGCTGAGGTCAGTCGGCCGCGCGGCTCGCGATCAATATCCAGTCATTTGCAAAGCCGCGTGGGCCTTAACGCCATCAAAGTAGCGTTACTGTACGAAGTGCTCGGCAAAGAACAATTTGCCGATCCAGCCATGCTGGCAGCGACGATCAAGTCCTTGCCGATCACCGTGCAAACGACTCGCCCCATTGCCGAAGCCATCAGCACCGCCGGCGGAGTGTGCTTTGAGAATCTCGACCGGAACCTCATGCTTACCGCGCTGCCGGGTACTTTTGTCGCGGGCGAGATGTTGGATTGGCAAGCCCCAACGGGTGGATACCTGCTTACCGCTTGCTTTGCCACCGGGCTGTGCGCGGGACTGGGCGCACTGGATTGGCTGAAAAATCGATGAGATGCGCGAGTTTTGGCTGCGGTTTGTTATCATGTCGGCCAAAAAACCTTTTCGATTTTTACCCAAACCTAGACCGGGTGGAAGCGATCGCGTAAACCCGGCCGTGATGATTTGCAGTCAGGGGATACTCTAAAGCGCAACTCGGCCTATGTTGATGCCACACAACACCATCAACTCCATGCAAATCCAAGCCACACTGCAAAAACTTCTGGATAAACAAGACCTCGCAGCCGAGGAGATGCGCGATGTGATGCGCGCGATGATGAACGGCGAGCTCAGCGATGCGCAAATCGCCGGCTTTTTGATTGCACTGCGTTGCAAGGGCGAAACCATCGAGGAAATCGCCGCGGCGGTTGGCGTGTTGCGCGAGTTGGTGCGGCATGTGCCGGTGCAAGGTGAGCATGTGATCGATACCTGCGGCACCGGCGGCGACGGCGCCAATACCTTCAATATTTCCACCACGGCTGCCTTTGTGGTCGCGGCGGCAGGCGGCAAGGTCGCCAAACACGGCAATCGCTCGGTCTCCAGCAGTTGCGGCAGCGCCGATGTATTGGAAGCGGCGGGCATCAACCTGGATTTGCCGGCCGATCAGGTGGCGCAATGCGTCGACGAGATCGGCGTCGGCTTTTTATTCGCCGCCAAGCACCACAGCGCGGTACGCCACACTGTCGGTCCGCGCAAGGAAATGGGTGTGCGCACGTTGTTCAATTTGATCGGCCCCCTGTCCAATCCAGCGAATGCGCCGCATCAGTTGATCGGCGTGTTCGATAAGCAATGGCTGATACCGGTCGCCGAAGTGTTGAAAAAACTTGGTAGCCGCCATGTGCTGGTGGTGCATGCCCAGGATGGTCTGGACGAGATCAGCATCGCCGCGCCGACCGACGTGGCCGAACTGAAAAACGGCGAAGTCACCACTTATTCCGTCACGCCGGAGCAATTCGGCTTGCCGCGCGCCGGTCTGGAAACACTGTCGATTACCTGTGCGGCGGATAGCTTGGCGATCGTCCGCGAGGTATTGAACAACCAACCCGGCCCGGCCCGCGACATTGTCGCGTTGAATGCCGGCGCGGCGATTTACGCTGCAGATCTGGCCGATTCGCTGGATGCCGGTATCCGCCGTGCACATCAAGTGTTGGCCGACGGCAGTGCGTTGGCTAAGTTTGAGGCGTTGATTGGGTATTCCAAAGCCAGCTAAAGTATTGACGTGGTGTAATCGTTCGATTACAGTTTCTGCATGTACACAATCAAACAACTTCCCGCATTCAGAGAATGGCTGTTTGGGTTGAACGATGGATTTACGCACCGCCGCTTGGCGCGCCGACTGGAAAAAGCCCAACAAGGCCAACTCGGTGACGTGAAAGCCGTAGGCGAGGGTATTTTTGATCGGTCGCGGCTGGCGGATGTACTACGTGCAGAGGGGCGAGGTGTTGATTGTGGTGCTGGACGGCGGCGATAAGTCGAGTCAGACCGCCGATATTGCTAAAGCTCAGCGCCTAGCCGCGTTGCTGGAGGACTGAATCATGAATGAAAAAATCAAAATTGCCGATTTACCCGTATTTGACATTACCGAACATCTGGATAGCGATCAAGCCATTGCCGAATACCTGACCGTGGTTCTGGAAGAAGATGATCCGGCTGCCTTGGCCAATGCACTCGGCAGCATTGCCAGAGCGCGAGGCATGACCGAAATTGCCAATGCCGCCGGCATCAGCCGTGAAGCCTTGTATAAAGCCTTACGTGCCGACGCCCAACCGCGCTTCAAGACCATTGTCAAAGTTTGTAAGGCGCTTGGGGTTAAGTTGACGGTGCAGACGATAGCGGCTTGAGATTCATCAGAGTGAGTCATTCCCCCGATTACGCTTCGCTAATCGGGGGAATGGTGGCAAAGCCATATTTGCCCACCGCTTTCAACTGCTTCACCTCGTGGGCGCTGGCGTGCCCACCCTACATTTTGTGGGTGGTGATCGACAGCTCGGCTTGCTGATAATGCCGGTAACGCCGCCGGCCGGCCTGCTTGCAATCTTCGCTGTTATCTAATATTTCCAGAATACGTTCGGTGGGCGCCGTGGTCGGCGGGTAAAAGCTCGACAGGTTGACGACGATTTTTTGCCAGCCATCGGGAATGTTTTCGCCGCCGATCAAAATGGTGCCGGTAAATTCCGGGATTTCCCCGCGATAGACTTGGTGGGGAATGAAGCTGCCGGCCCGAAATGTCCACAGCGCTTTATCGATCTGCTCGGCTTGTTCCGCCGAGTCGGTCAGCACATAAGGAAAATAGCCGCTGCGATAGATTTTCTCGATCAACTTGCAGGCAAAATCCTGGCGTTGTTGCTGGTCGTGCGTGGCCAATACGTAAAAGCTGACTTCGGGTAGGGATGGCGAATGACTGGGTTCCATTATGCTGTTTTAAGCTTTGTGCCATTTGGGAGGAGCAACGCCTTCAGTTAAGGATTAACCGTTCGTCCTGAGTGCGTCGAAGGATGAACGGTTAAGCCGTCCATGGTTCGACGGAGCTCGCCACGAACAGCTTAACCTAAGTGCCTTGAACTTTAACACTTCCTCCGAAGACCGTTAAGCCGAGGCGCGATTCAACAAATATTGCGCAACCAAAGGCACCGGGCGACCGGTCGCGCCTTTATTGGCGCCAGTGCGCCAGGCGGTGCCGGCGATATCGATGTGTGCCCAGCGGTATTCCTCGGCGAATTTGGATAAAAATACCGCCGCGGTAATGCTGCCGCCGTCCGGGCCGCCGATGTTGGCGAGGTCGGCGAAATTGGACTTCAGCTGTTCCTGATATTCTTCCCAAATCGGCATCCGCCAAACCAAATCGCAAGCGGTTTCGCCAGCGCCGAGCAGGTCGTTGCAGAGTTTGTCGTCGTTGCCGAACAAGCCGCTCGGCACTCGGCCCAGCGCGACGATGCAGGCGCCGGTCAGCGTTGCCATATCGATCACCACGTCGGGATTGTATTTTTTGGCGTAGGTCAGCGTGTCGCATAAAATCAAGCGGCCTTCGGCATCGGTGTTCAACACTTCGATGGTTTTGCCGGACATGCTGGTCAGAATGTCGCCGGGTTTATTGGCGTCGCCGTCCGGCAAATTTTCCGAGGATGGAATCAGGCCGACGATATTCAGTTTCAGGTTCAACAGCGTCGCCATCCGCAAAAGCCCTAACACGCTGGCCCCGCCGCACATGTCGTACTTCATTTCGTCCATGCCCAAACCGGGCTTCAACGAGATGCCGCCGGCATCGAAAGTCAGGCCTTTGCCGACTAACACGATCGGTTTGCTGTTGGGGTCGCCGCCTTGGTAGTTCAGGCAAATCAGTTTGGCCGGCTGGCGGCTGCCGCGCGAGACTGACAATAAGGAACCCATGCCCAAGGCCGCCATATCGCTCTCTTCCAGGATTTCGCAATCCAGTTTGTCGTGCTGGCCGGCCAACACCAGGGCTTGTTCGGCCAGATGAGTAGGCGTGCAGAGGTTGCCGGGCAGATCGGCCAGTTGTTTGGCCAGTTCCACGCCCCGCGCGATGGCCACGCCTTGTTGCAGGCCGGTTTCCGCCAGCGACTTTTGCGCATCGTTGACGACGATGCTGAGTTGTTGCAGCGGGATTTTGTCGTCGATTTTTTTGGTGGCGCTGTATTGGTACAAGCCGTCGTTGCAGACTTCGACGATTTGCCGGGCTTTCCATTGGCTGTCGGCGCCGTCTACATCGACGTCCAGCAAGGCACAGCCGGCGGCTTTAACTTTACTGTCCTTGATGGTTTTGATCGCCGCCGCCAGGGCTTTGCGGTATTGCTTGCGATTGACCTTGCCGCGATCGCCGAAACCAACCAATACGATGCGGGCGATATTACCGTCCGGCAGGTTGTTAATCAGCAGGGTTTCGGCGTTTTTGCCCTTGATGTCGCCGCGACTGATCAGCTTGCCGATCAGGCCGTCGAACTGGCTATCCAGCTGAGTTGCCGCCGGGCTGAGTTGTTGATTTTCGTATATTCCGACCAGCAGACAATCGCTTTGCAGTTTGTCTAAGGGTGAGCTTTCTATAGAATAGTCCATGTGAATGAGGTCTGTAAGTGTCTAGAATTGAGGGTTTCTGCCGGTTGCAGCGGTATGTGGCTCGATTATACATGAGAAAATCAGGAGTGCATTGTTGAGCATTGAGCGAACATTACCCAGCGCGGGCCGGCCTTTCCGGCTGGTGACGGTGCTGGATAAAATGATAATCAAGGAATTGTTCCAGACCGTCAGCGCGGTACTGACGGTTCTAGTAGTGATTATCGTCAGCCGTAAGTTTATTAAGGTGTTGGCGCAGGCCATCGAAGGCAATATCGCCAACGAAACGGTGATGACGCTGTTGGGTTTAAAAATCGTCATCGCCACCACCACCTTCCTGCCGGCCGCGCTGTTCATGGCGGTGTTGATGGTGCTGGGCCGCATGTACCGGGAGCAGGAAATGGCAGCCATCTCGTCGGCCGGCGGTAGCGTGTTTACCATTTATCGGTCGGTGTTTTTGCTGGTAGTGCCCTTGAGTCTGGCCGGGGTGGCGTTATCGATGCTGGCCGCGCCCTGGGCGGAAGCCAAAACCGAGCAGTTGATGCATCAGGACAGGCAAAACGCCGATATTCGCGGCATCTCCGCCGGCCGTTTCAGCGAATACAGCGACGGCGAGTTGATTTTTTATACCGAAAACGTCGACGACGAAGGCCGCATGCACAAAGTGTTCGTGCAAAACAAGCAGGGCGATAAGCTTGGCGTGGTGAATGCCGAATACGGCTGGCTGAAAAGTCTGCCCGGCGGTTTGTATCTGGTGCTGGAAAACGGCGAGCGCATCCAGGGCGTACCCGGCAACAAGGATTTCACGATAGAAACCTTTAATGAATACGCCGTGCTGGTGGAAAAAAAGACCACGATATTGAACTTGGGCCGCGAGGCCGTCACGACCGAAACCCTGTGGCATTCGGACGAGTTAAGGGATGTCGCCGAGGTTCAAGATCGCTTCAACACGCCCCTGGGCGTCATCCTGCTGGCTTTTTTAGGCGTGCCGTTGGCAAAGCTGTCGCCGCGCGGCGGCATTTACGGCAGCATGCTGGTGGCTTTTGGGATTTATTTCGTCTACGGCAACCTGCAACGGGTCAATCACAGCTGGGTGATCAGCGGCGCGCTGCCGCCCTGGCTGGGATATTTCTGGGTGGACGCCTTGTTGCTGGTGTTGGGTTTATTGATGTTACTGCGTTTATACGGTTGGCAATGGCTGTTACAAACCCTTAGGGAGAAATTGGCATGATCAATGTCCTGACCGTTTATATCGTCAAGGAAGTCGTCAAGGGCTCTTTGATCGCGGTGCTGCTGCTGTTGACGCTGTTCAATCTATTCAGCTTCAGCGACGAATTAAAAGACCTGGGCCAAGGCGGCTACGGTTTGAAACAAATTTTGCTGTTTCTGACCTTGACCTCGCCACGGGTGTTTTACGAATTGCTGCCGTCGTCCGCCTTGCTCGGCAGCTTGTTCGTGGTGGGATCGATGGCCAACAACCGCGAAATCGTGGCGATGCGCGCCGCCGGCTTTTCGGTCGCCTGGATCATCAGAACCATCATGCTAGCCGGCTTGTTGCTGGTCAGTATTGCGGTGCTGGTCGGCGAGTTCGTCGCGCCATCCTGCGAGCGTACCGCGCAAATCATCAAAACCACCGCGCTGCATGACGGCGTGGTGATGCGTTCCCAATACGGCATGTGGCTGCGGGAAGGCGACAGTTTTATCAACGTCCGGAAAATTCTCGACGACGGTTCGCTGGCCGATGTGCGGATTTACGATGTGGGCGACACCGACAAACTCGAGCGTATCACCCAGGCCGACCATGCCCAGTTCTTGGGAGACAAGCAATGGCGCCTGGAAGGCGTCAAGCATTCGGAAATCAATCGTCAGCAAATTTTCGCCGGCACTCAGCCCGAACAAGCCTGGAAATCCAGTATCGATTCGGATTTGCTGAAAGTCGCGGTGGTCAATTCCGATAACTTGTCCTTGTACGATTTATTCATGTACATTGATTTTCTGAGACAGAATAATCAAAAATCGCAGAGTTACGAATTGGCGTTCTGGAGCCGTTTGATCAACCCGTTTGTCACTTTCGTGATGCTGATGGTATCGGCGCCGTTCGTGATCGGCATCGGCCGCGGCACCAGTACCGGCGCGCGGATCATGATGGGTATCGTAATCGGCATGACCTTTAACATCTTCGACAGAATCGCCGGCCACATGGGCTTGGTATACGACATTGATCCCATGTTGATGGCGATTCTGCCTAGCGCGCTGGTCTTTTGCGGTGCGCTGATCGCGGTTAGGCGAGTCAGCTAAATGATGCGTGAAGATGGGCTAGGCAAGGGCGGAACAGTCCGCCCTTAGGAAGTTCCGGTTGAGTTCTTCGATAGCCTCAACTGGTCTTGAGATTTCTTAAAACGTTAAGTTTGCGGTTGGTCGGCTGGCGCTATAACTGCTGTTATTTGCGAGTCAGGAACAGATATAGAAATTTACATTTCAACGTCAGCTCTTTATCGTCCATTTCCACTACAGCGCAATCTTCGTATTTTTCCCGGCCAGGACTGATTTGCTTTTTGATCACGCCGTCAGCCACGCTATATTTGATCGGGATGGTCATTTCGCCAATGCCACTGCGCGCATCTTCACCGGTGGTTATCAGCGTGCCGTCCTTTTGAAATTCCCACGTTACTTGCAAAGGTTTTTTTTCTCGGTCCAATGCCAGGGCTTCGTGAGTGACCTGCCATTTGCCCAGAAGTTTTGAATTATCCTGAAGTTTGACGTCGGCACTGACTGTAGACGTCGCAAATGCAGCAAACAGGGATAGAAGTATTGTTATTGTTTTCATTGTATGCTCCCGGCTGAGAGGTTAGTCGAGCCGCGAATATAGCATATTCGCTTTTGCCATCAGCGCTTTTCTTCCTGCAAAACCAAGCGGGTTTTCGACAGATAATCGTGCCAGCACAGACCGTTTTTATCGAACAGACACCAGAGAAATCCCAGCCCCAAGCATGCCCAGGATAGTACTCCGCCGATAAAGCGGATGCCGGCTTGCCGCCAGTTGAGGACTTGACCGTCCGGAGTCAGGACTTTTATCTTCCATGCGCGCAAGCCCAGAGTTTGGCCGCCGTGAGTCCAAAACCAGCCGTAAAACACAAAGCTGATCGTCAACAGATAAACGGGATAAAAAAACTGATCGGCGGCGAATGCCTGACCGGCGTTGAATGGTAAGGCTATGGCGGTGGCTAGAAAAAATACCGCCAGCAACAGAAGGGCGTCATAGCAAACCGCGGCCATTCGACGCAAAAAACCCGGCGCCGATAGTTTATCCGCGCCGGGTTTGGGGATGATTGCTTGATTCGATTGCCGCAATTACTTGTCGAAAATCGCCAATTTTTGGCCCATGTACATGCTCATGCCGACCAAGGCTCCGATCATCAAAATGGAAAACAGAAAAGGAGGCCTATGGAACACCAACAAAGCGAAGTCGGCGACGAATAGACTAGTAAATAAGGGCTGGTCTACAAAACCCAATAAAATTTTTTTAAACATACGCTCCACACTCCGAAGTAAATTCCCCATCACCTGCGAAAGGACGACGAGTACAGCCATTTATTATGTTATTACGCCAGTATCTAGCGAATATCGAAATTCTACATTTAACGCAAGGGAATGTAAAAGAAAGTGCTTGATTGAGCTTAAATCTGACGAGGTGTTATGATAAGAACATTCGGCTGTTTGCGCCCGAAACCTCGAAAAGGCTGGCAAACGTCATTTCTAAACAAAGGGATAAAGTCATTTTTAGTTTCTTCAAAAAAATCTTTTCGCCAGTAGCGCAAGTTACCGATACGGCTAATGCTCCGGCCGGATCGAGTACGGCAAAGATTTATCCGCGGTCCGAGCACTGCATTTCTCGCGCGCAAATCAGTGACAATGCCTTGAAAGTATTGCAGCGCCTGAAAAAAGCCGATTACGAAGCCTATTTGGTCGGCGGCTGCGTCAGGGATTTGCTATTGGGCCGCGAACCCAAGGATTTCGACGTGGCGACCAACGCCAGCCCGGAACAAGTTAAACAAGTGTTCCGTAACTGCCGGATCATTGGCCGGCGTTTCCGTCTGGCCCATGTTTTTTTCGGACGCGAGATCATCGAAGTCGCCACCTTTCGCGGCTCCGAGACGGAAGAATCCGATCAACAAGTCGTGCATGAGGACGGCCGCTTATTGCGCGATAACGTTTTCGGCACCCTAGAACAAGACGTCTGGCGCCGAGATTTCACGGTTAATGCGCTGTATTACAACATCCGCGATTTTTCGGTGGTCGATTTCACTGGCGGCATGCAGGATCATGCGGCAGCGGTGATGCGGCTGATCGGCGATCCGGAAGTGCGCTACCGGGAAGACCCAGTGCGGATGCTGCGAGCGATCCGTTTCGCCGTGAAATTGGGCTTTACCCTGCATCCCGATACCGAGAAACCGATTTACGCCCAGGCCGATCTATTAAAAAGCATACCTTCGGCGCGCCTTTACGACGAAGTCATCAAATTATTCCTATCCGGTTACGGACTGCAAACTTTCGAAATGCTCAGACATTACGGCCTGTTTGCGATCCTGTTCCCGGATACCGACCGCTGTCTGGCCAGCGAGGATCACGACTTCCCCAGGCTGTTTTTGATCAGGGCCTTGGAAAATTCGGATGCGCGTTTTAACGACGGCAAAACTCTGACGCCTTATTTTTTGCTGGCCGCCTTGTTATGGGAACCCTTACAAATAGCCGCACAAAAACGTATCGGCCACGGTGAAAACGAAACGCTGGCCTATCAAAATGCCGCTAACGAAGTCTTGACCAGACAGATCAAGATTACCGCTCTGCCGCGCCATATCACCCAGTCGATGCGCGAAGTCTGGTTCTTACAGAGCAAATTTTCCAAAACCGTCGGCGTTCGGCCTTACCGTTTGCTGGAACTACCCAAATTTAGGGCGGCCTACGATTTTTTACGGCTGCGAGCGGAAACCGGCGGCGCCGATCCGGAACTGGTCGAATGGTGGACCAAATTCCAGGAGGCCGACGAAACCTTACGTGAAAAAATGACCGCGCCACCCAAGTCCGGCAACGGCAAACCGCGCAATCGCAAATCCGGCCGTTATCGTCCGCGGACCAAGCCTGCCGCCAATTAGCCATGCCGTCATTCCGCTCCGGCGTCGAGGCCTATATCGGCCTGGGCAGCAATCTCGATGATCCTGTCGTTCACGTCAACCAGGCCAGGCTTGCGATCGCCGCTGTGCCGGGCATAACCGAAATCGGTTTTTCGCCCTTGTATCGCAGCCAACCGGTCGGCCCGCAAGATCAGCCTGACTATATCAACGCAGTGATGCGAATCTCGACCGAACTGGAGCCGCTGGCATTGCTCAGACAATTGCAACAGATCGAAAACCAGCATGGCCGACTGCGCCTGGTGCGCTGGGGTGCGCGGACGCTGGATTTGGATGTTTTGCTATACGACCAGCAGATCATCAATGAACCGGACCTGATCGTGCCGCATCCCGAGCTAGCCAAGCGAGGGTTCGTGCTTTATCCCTTGGCGGATCTGGCCGCCGCCGAGATGCCGATTCCGGGCTTAGGGACGTTGTCGCAACTATTGGCGGCCTGTCCGGCAGACGGCTTGCGGAAAATCACATCATGACTCTATATGCCGACTCCTTGAAAGCACTGACCGTCAGCGATCTGGCGGCGATGAAGCAAGCCGGCGAAAAAATCAGCTGCTTGACCGCTTACGACGCCAGTTTCAGTGCGCTGTTGGATAAGGCCGGTATCGATATTATCCTGATAGGCGATTCGCTGGGCATGGTCATTCAGGGTCACAACAGTACGCTGCCGGTGACAATCGACGACATGGCTTATCACAGCCGCAGCGTTGCCGGGGCGAGAAAACGAGCTTTCCTGATCACCGACTTGCCGTTCGCCAGCTATGCCACGCCCGAACAGGCTTTGGCCAATGCCGCGCGCCTGATGCAGGCAGGCGCGGCGCAGATGGTCAAACTGGAGGGCGCCAAGACCGAAGTCATCCAATTTCTGGTGGAACAAGGCATTCCGGTCTGCGGCCATCTAGGCTTGCTGCCGCAATCGGTGAATCGTTTGGGCGGTTACAAAGTACAGGGGCGGGATGAACCACAAGCCCGGCAAATCGTCGCGGATGCCGAGCAGATCGAACAAGCCGGCGCGAGCCTGTTGGTGCTGGAATGCGTGCCCGCCGCGCTAGCCGCCGAAATCAGCCGGCGCCTGAGTATTCCGGTAATCGGCATCGGCGCCGGCATCGACTGCGACGGCCAGGTATTGGTGCTTTACGATATGCTGAATATCAGCACCGGCAAACGGCCGCGTTTTTCCAAAGACTTCATGGCCGAGGCCGGCAGCATAGAAGAGGCGGTGCGCAATTATCATCAAGCAGTCAAATCCGCGCAGTTTCCAGGCCCGGAACACAGCTATTAAGCCTATGCAAACAGTGACCAACATCGCCGCGTTAAGAGAGGTCGTCAGCCAATGGCGGCAAGCCGGCCTCAGTGTCGGTTTCGTGCCGACCATGGGTAATCTGCATGCGGGGCATATCAAGCTGGTCAACGCCGCCAAACAGCAGACCGACAAGGTCGTGGTCAGCATTTTCGTGAATCCCACCCAATTCGGGCCGAACGAGGATTTTGCCAGTTACCCGCGCACCGAACAGCAAGATCGAGAAAAATTGATAGCAAGCGGCGCCGACTTGCTGTTTTTGCCACCGGTAGCGGAAATGTATCCGCAAGCCGCGCAAACCGGCATTTCGGTAAAAGGCTTGTCGGGCCTGCATTGCGGTGCCAGCCGACCCGGCCATTTCGACGGCGTGGCCTTGGTGGTTTGCAAGCTGTTGAATATGGTACAACCCGATCTGCTGCTGCTGGGCGAGAAGGATTTTCAGCAACTGACGCTGATTCGGCAAATGGTCGCCGATCTGAATATTCCGGTGACGGTCCGGGGCGTGGCGACGGTGCGGGAAGCCGACGGTTTGGCGATGAGCTCGCGCAACGGCTATCTTTCCGAGCAACATAGACAGCAGGCCCCCAAGCTCTATCAAGCCCTGTCTGCGGCGCAGGATGCGATCTTAGCCGGCAATAACGATTATCCGGCGGTCGCGGAGCAACAGCGGCAAAATCTGCAACAAGCCGGGTTTGCGGTGGATTATTTCAGCATCTGCCGCAGCGCGGATTTATTGCCGGCAAATGCTGGCGATACCGATCTACTGATTTTGCTGGCGGCCAGACTGGGCACGACCCGACTGATCGACAATATCCATTTTCGTAAGGCAAGCGCCTGATGATGTTGATTTTTTAGCTATAAAAGCTAATGCTTAAATTTGATAGCCAATTCAATTTCGGGCATAATCGCCTGCCCTAGTATTCGACCTTGTTTACCATGAACATAAACATGCTTAAAGCCAAGTTACACCGTGCGCGGGTAACCCATTCAGAACTGGATTACGAAGGATCCTGTGCGATTGACGGCAAAATTTTGGATTTTTCAGGGATTAGGGAATACGAGCAAATCCATATTTATAACGTTAATAATGGTCAGCGCTTCACTACCTACGCGATCCGCGCCGAAGAGGGTTCCGGTGTGTTTTCGATTAACGGCGCTGCTGCCCGGCTGGCTTGCCCTGGCGATTTGATTATCGTCTGCGCGTTCGCCAGCTTAGACGAGAAGGAACTGAAGAACTACAAGCCGACTTTGGTGTATTTCGACGGCAACAATACGATTAGCCATTCCAGTCATTCCATTCCTGTTCAGGCCGCCTGATTTGAACAACCGCCGGTTTCATCGCCGGCGGTTGTTTGCCTTTCTTTTTTAAGCTTCGGATACGTCGATTTCGCTGACTTTCTCGGTCAGCGTGATGCTCTGCTCGATAGCCGCGAGCACTTTTTGCAGGCCGATGCGCTTATTGGTGTTAATCAACAGCGGCGCTTTGATCGAACCTTTGATGGTCGGCTTGCCGCTATCCTGCTCGTTGTCCTTATGCAGCAAAATCAAAATCAACAACTCGTCGCCTTCCTGCACTTGCAACAGCGCCTCTTCGGCGTCGGTCACGGTAAAGTTGTAATTGATGTTGAAATGCGAAGGATGGGCTACCGAGAAGGTTAAATCGCTGTTGTCGACCGATTGCAGCCAATAGACGATTTCACTGCCTTCCTGATGGAACAGCTTGAAGCGGGTTTGATCCTCAAAACCGGGCAAACCGCGCGGAAAATTGATGATGGTATCCGGATTGATTTCTTGGTTGCCTAACAATTTCGATTGAATTTCCATAATCCCGCCCGTGTTTGTCTAAGTATAAGTTAACAGCATTGATCAGTGCAGCAATGTATAGCATGGAAATGGGTATTTGCAATATCGATTCGGCGCTTGTCTTACCGGTTCCCTTGCTTTATCAGCGCCGACTGAATACAATCGACCCTCTTCTTTCAGGTGTTTGGGTCCGTTCAAGGCCCAACTTAAACAGGAAGTCGGTGCGGCGATTGTGACAACTCTCGCCCAGGCCGACGCTGCCCCCGCAACGGTAGATAAGTAAAGAGCTGCGTTTTTGCCACTGTGCGATTTGCATGGGAAGGTCGTAGTTCAGGCTGCAAGCCCCTTATAAGCCCGGAGACTGGCCGGAAAGATCATTCGAGACAGCGGAGGGCTGTTTACGGAATGGTCAGAGTCCATGCCTAGCCTGCCTCCGCCTTTTTCGTTTGCCGTTTTTCCTCTGTCCTTTTTTAACCCGGATGCGCGGCGGGCGCAGAGGACAATATGCAAAAAATTCTATTCGGCTCCTTAGTATTGGCGGGCATAGGCGCGTCTCACTCAAGCCAGGCGGCAACCAGCGGCGAAACCACTGATCTTCCGGAAACGGTCGTCACGGCGACTCGTACCGAAACCCGGCAGAACGAGCTGGCAACCCCGATGACGGTTTATACGCGCCAGGACATCGAAAAACTCCAAGTTAGAACCTTACCCGAACTACTAAAAGGTACGCCAGGCGTCGATATGGTGCAGAGCGGCGGCTACGGCAAGGACACCAATGTCTTTCTGCGTGGCACCAATTCAGACCATGTACTGGTACTGATAGACGGCATCAAGGCGGGGTCGGTTACCACCGGTACCGCCGCGTTTCAATTTATCCCGATCGATCAAATCGAACGGGTGGAAATCACCCGTGGACCGCAATCCAGCCTTTACGGCTCGGAAGCGATCGGCGGGGTGATTCAGATATTTACCCGCAAGGGCGGCAACAGCGAACGGCCGAACATTGCGCTGGAAACCGGCGGCGGTTCTTACGACACCTACAATGGCTCGGCAGCCATCAATGGTAAATGGGGTAAGGCCTGGTACAGTCTGGGCGCCGCTCAATTCGGCAGCCAAGGCATTAACGCTCAGAGCGGCGTCAGCGTCGCGAACGGCTACAATCCGGATCGCGATGGTTATAACAACACCAGCTTGAATGCCAAAACCGGTTACCGTTTCGACAATGGTACCGAACTCGAAGCGTTTTTCCTGCGCGCCGCAGGCGAAACCGAAATCGACAATCGCGATAGCGGCACCACCGAGTTCGTCAATCAGACGCTGGGCGCAACGGCCAAAGCCGATTTCACCGAGACTTGGCGCTCGACCTTGCGAGTCGGGCAAAGCGTTGATGACGCCGACCAGTTCAGGCACTCCGGACAGTTTTATAGCCGCTTCAACACCACGCGCTGGAACGCCAGCTGGCTCAATGAACTGGCCCTGCACAAGGACCATCAACTGACGCTGGGGACCGACTATCGTTTCGATGAAATCGACAGCACCACACGCTACGCAGAGACTTCCCGTTACGATGTCGGCGCATTCGCCGAACTGCATAGCCGGATTTTCGACCGGTATTTCCTGAATGCTTCTTTGCGTTGGGACGAAAACCAGGCCTTTGGCGACAGCGTCACCGGCAATCTCGGCTGGCGGTTTAATTGGGATTACGGTCTTAGCGCCTTTGCCAGTTTCGGCAACGCTTTTAAAGCGCCAACCTTTAACCAACTGTATTTCCCCGGTTTCGGCAATGCCGGTTTGCGGCCGGAAAAATCCACCAGCTTTGAAGCAGGCTTTGCCGGTCGGCACGCTTGGGCGAGCTGGGAGTTGCGGGGCTATCACACCAACATCGAGGATTTGATTGTATTCAGTGGTACGCCGTTTGCGGCCAGAAACATCGGCAAAGCGCAGATAGACGGCATAGAAGCCGAAATAGCCACGCAAATTTTCGGCTGGAACAACAAATTGAGCATGAGCTTAATGACGCCAAAGGACAGACAGACCAACTTGCGTCTGCCACGTCGGGTGACGGAAACCTTGTCCTACGATGTCTCACGCTCGTTCGGCGACTTTGATATTGGCGCCTCTTTGCTGGCTCAGGGCGAGCGTTTCGATAACAGCACCAATACCGTGCGGCTGGGCAGTTTCATGACCGCCGATCTGCGCACCGCTTATCGCATTGACAAAAATTGGATGTTAAGCGCCAAACTGAATAATATGTTCGACAAACGCTATCAAACGGTTAACACCTATAACAGCTTCGGTAGAAATTTCTATTTTTCGATCCATTACAATTACTAAACCTTTTCTGGAGAACCCTATGAGTCTGAACCAATCCTTGGCTGTGAAACCCGGCACGGTCGCGCTGATGGCATTGATGGCCGCCACCCGTTTCCACCATTTCGGCACGCCGTTCGCATTACCTGACGCATCCTTGGCGATATTTTTCCTGGCCGGCTTATGGCTGGGCGGCCGTTATTTGTTCGTCTTGTTGCTGGCAGAAGCCGGTTTGATCGATTATCTGGCAATTACCAAACTCGGCGTCAGCGATTTTTGCGTATCCAAAGCCTATGTGTTTTTGATCGGCTCTTACGGCGCTATGTGGTTGGGCGGCAAATGGTGCCGCAAATTCGCAGTATTGTCGGTAGCCACCGCCGCGCAACGGTTTGCCGCGCTGGTAGTGTCCACCTCCATCGCATTTCTGTTTTCCAACGGTAGTTTCTACTGGTTGTCCGGCCGTTATCCCAACGGTTCGTTAGCGCAATATTTCGAGCGT
Source organism: Methylomonas montana (assembly GCF_030490285.1). NCBI lineage: Bacteria > Pseudomonadati > Pseudomonadota > Gammaproteobacteria > Methylococcales > Methylococcaceae > Methylomonas > Methylomonas montana. The sequence goes on from NZ_CP129884.1 coordinate 4,555,051, forward strand.
TTTGCGATGTACTATCCGCCTTACCTAAGTAACACTTTGCTCTATGGCGTGGTCATTTTCGGCTTGGTCAGCGCGATAAAAGCCTTGCTGGCCGCCAAAGCGACCCGCGAAGCCATTTAACACCCGTAGCACAAACCCCGGGGGCGATTTCAATCGCCCCCGCTTCGTCCTGCCGGGGGCGTTAATCCCGTTGCCGTTCCGCTGATTTCGAATACCTGTTTATCCTCCGCAAAGCATGACTCTCTCTGTCACCATTCTGTTGGCCGTCGCCATTGATTTCTGGCTAGGCGAGCCGCGCAACGCTTATCACCCCTTAGTGGCGTTCGGCAAATGGGCCAAAATCGTCGAAGAACGGCTGTTAAACATTGGACAATCGCCCATCTTCCAACAATTCAGCGGTTGTCTGGCGGTATTGATAGTGCTGGCACCAGGCATACTGTGCGTGTTTGCGCTTCCCGATTGGCCGGCACTGCAAATCGCTACCGATGTGCTGATTTTGTATTTCTGCATCGCCGCGCGTAGTCTGCAACAGCACGCACAGGGTATACATCAGGCATTATTAAGCCGGGACTTGCCATTGGCCCGGCAGCAGGTCGGCAAAATCGTTAGCCGGGAAACCGGCAACATGACAGAGTCGGATGTGCGGCGGGCAGCCATCGAGTCAGTGCTGGAAAACGGTGCCGACGCCGTATTCGCGCCGCTGTTCTGGTTCGTGCTACTGGGACCGTTCGGCGCCTTGCTGTATCGTTTCAGCAATACGCTGGATGCGATGTGGGGCTACAAAAGCCAGCGTTATCTGCATTTTGGCTGGGCCGCGGCACGTTTAGACGACGTATTGAACTGGCTACCCGCTCGCTTGACTGCGCTAAGTTATGCCTTACTGGGCAACCGCGCGCAAGCGGTCAGCGCCTGGCGGACTCAAGCGCGTTTGCTGGACAGCCCCAACGCCGGTCCCGTGATGACGGCTGGCGGCGGCGCGCTGGGCTTGCAACTGGGTGGCCCGGCCCGTTATCACGGCCAACTCAAACAAAAGCCCTGGTTCGGCGGCGAACAAATTCCGGAAAATCACGATATTGCCCGCGCCTGGATGCTGATGTACCGGACGCTGATTTTATGGATGATCGTAATCGGTCTGGGAGACGCGCTTGCTTGAACACGGCGGACGCTTGCGGCAAGCCGCAAGCCAATACGGCATTGCTTTGTCCGACTGGTTGGATTTGTCGACCGGCATCAACCCCAACGGCTGGCCGGTGCCGGCCATTCCGGCCGAATGCTGGCAACGCCTGCCGGAAGACGACGACAGCCTGTTGCCCGCCGCCCGCGAGTATTATCAGAATGAGTCCTTGCTGGCAGTAGCCGGTTCGCAGGCGGCGATTCAAACTTTGCCGCTGCTGCGATTGAAATCCAGGGTCGGTGTGCTGCATCCGGCTTATGCGGAACATGCCGCGGGTTGGCAAAAAGCCGGTCATCAAATAATTGTCGTCGATGCCGAGCAGATAGATGCGCAGCTCGACGAGCTGGATGTGCTGATTCTGATCAACCCCAACAATCCCACCGGTAAGCTGTGGCGTAAAAAGCAATTATTGGCTTGGCATGAAAGACTGGCGGGGCGGGGCGGTTGGTTGTTGGTTGACGAAGCCTTTATGGACGGCATGCCCGAATACAGCCTGTCGCCGCTTCCGGTGAGGCCGGGATTGATCGTGTTGCGCTCGATTGGCAAATTCTTCGGTTTGGCGGGAATACGCTGCGGTTTTGTGATCGCCGAATCGGACTTGTTGAGAAGGCTGGCCGAGCAACTGGGGCCGTGGCCCATCAGCCACCCCGGCCGTTATGTGGCAACACTGGCATTAGCTGACCGGCAATGGCAGCAAGCAACAGCCCTGTCGCTCGCAAACCAAGGCGAACGGCTAAGGAAATTGCTGAGCGATAGCGGCTGGCCGCCGACTGGCGGTTGCCATCTGTTTCAATGGCTGGAGATTGAAAACGCGGCAATCCTGCACGATCAGCTGGCCAGACAAGGCATACTCACACGCTTGTTCCAATATCCAGCCAGCCTGCGTTTCGGGTTGCCCAATGGCGAACCAGCGTGGCAACGACTGACACAGGCTTTAGCAGACTCGAAAATGACAGCACTGCGTCAATAATCGTTTAAAACAGCTTGTCCAGAATCGACATCACAATCTCCACCGCAATTAGCCAGATGATGATCCACTCCAGTGTTGAAGAGTGCTGGTGTTTCTGTTCGTCGGCCAGCATTTCCAGTAGCTCGTGAATGGTTTCCAGCTTTTTCGATAGCACGTCGGTGCGCTGCTGAATTTCCAGGTAATTGGCGGCCATCGAGTAAATATGCTGATACTCAGGATGTTCCCAGAAAAATTCCGGCGTATCCAGCAAGTCGTAATTCAGAATGATGTCGCTCTTGGTCAGGAACAACTGGCCGCGAATCATCGCCATGGTTTTGCGGTTCAGCTTGATCTTGCCTTCCCGCGCCAGCGACTGCGGCAAATGGCTGGTGGCACGGATGGTGTCGATGGCATGGCCTTCGAACGCCGCCAGCTTGATCGATTGCGCCATCGCGTGCGACAGCGCCAGCAGCACTTTGAAATCGGCGGACTGCAATTCGATATGATCGTGTTGAATCCGGTCCTGCTCGCAGCCTACTTCATAGCTGAAATTATCTTCCTGCGGTTCGGCGTCGGGTTTGATCGCGTAATCCAGCAATAAATCCTGCAAGGAACGGCGGTCGTCCAGATTGAGGTTCCAGCACACCATCACGCCATAGGCAAATACGATGGCACAGCCGGTTTTGTAATCGATCACCAAGGCGTTTCTAAACAATTGCGCGCGGGTGGTGTCGAGCAGTTTTTCCCTTAGTTGCGTGAATTCGAACGACTGTGCCAGGCACACCGTCAGGCAGCGTTTAATGGGTCTGTCGTCTGTCATATCCGGGTTTTCTCAAGTCAGTTTAGGCATTACTTTGTAACACCGACGCGGCAAAACGGTTAAAATAGCCGCTTAATCCATCTACTGAAAGCTTATTGCTGAGTGTCATGCCAACTAACTATAACACCGATGATTTAAGAATTTGTGAAACCAAGGATGTGGTAGCGCCGATTCAGGTTCACGAAGAAATCCCGATGACCGAGCAGGCCGCCGACACCATTTTGCATGCGCGGGCGGCGATTCACAACATTCTTGCCGGTGCCGACGACAGATTGCTGGTGATTATCGGTCCTTGCTCGATCCACGATCCGGCGGCGGCGGTCGAATACGCCAGACGCTTGAAAGGCATGATGGATGAGCTAAAAGACGATCTGGTAATCGTGATGCGGGTCTACTTCGAAAAACCGCGCACCACGGTAGGCTGGAAAGGCTTGATCAACGATCCGGACCTCAACTCCAGCTTCAACATCAACAAAGGCCTGCGCATGGCTCGGCAGTTGTTATCGGATGTCAATAATCTCGGTGTACCGGCCGCCACCGAATATCTGGACTTGATCACCCCGCAATATGTGTCCGATTTGATCTCCTGGGGCGCGATCGGCGCCCGCACCACCGAGAGCCAAGTGCATCGGGAATTGGCGTCCGGCTTATCCTGCCCGGTAGGCTTCAAAAACGCCACCGACGGCGGTATCAAAATCGCCATCGACGCAATCAATGCCGCGATGAGTCCGCATCACTTTTTGTCGCTGACCAAGGAAGGCCGCTCGGCGATTTTCTCGACGCGCGGCAACGAAGATGCCCACATCATCCTGCGCGGCGGCAACAATCGGCCTAACTACGACGAAGTCAGCGTCGACCAGGTGGCCGAAGGCCTGCAACAAGCCGGTTTACGCCCCAACATCATGATCGACTTTAGCCATGCCAATTGCTCGAAAAAATACGAGCGGCAAATGCTGGTCGCCCAAGACGTGGCGGGACAAATTCGCCAGGGCGACACCCGTATCATCGGGACAATGGTGGAAAGCCATCTGGTGGCCGGCCGCCAGGATGTCGAGGACGGCAAGCCGCTGGTATTCGGCCAAAGTATCACCGATCCCTGTTTGGGTTGGGATGACAGCGCCGAACTGTTACATCATTTGGCCGGGGCCGTGCAGCGCCGCCGCGCCGCGACAACACACAAGGTTTAAAGCATGAAAATACAGGTCAATGGCGATCATCGCGAATACGGTGATCATGTCACCGTCGCCGACGTAATTGCCGATTTGGGTCTGACAGGCAAACGCATCGCCGTCGAATTGAACAAGGAAATCCTGCCCTACACCCAACATACCAGCCAACGCTTGCAGAACGACGACCGCCTGGAAATCGTCCAGGCCATCGGCGGCGGTCAGGACGATTACTTCACGCTGGCCGGCAAGCAATACCGCTCGCGGCTGCTGGTCGGCACCGGCAAATACAAGGATCTGGAAGAAACCCGCCTGGCCACCGAAGCCAGCGGCGCGGAAATCGTCACGGTGGCGATCCGCCGCACCAATATCGGCCAGAATCCCGGTGAACCCAACTTGCTGGATGTGATCTCGCCGGACAAATACACCATCCTGCCCAATACCGCCGGCTGTTACACCGCCGAAGATGCGGTGCGCACCTGCCGTCTGGCCCGCGAACTGCTGGGCGGCCACAAGCTGGTCAAACTGGAAGTACTGGCCGATCAACTGACTTTGTTCCCGGATGTTGCCGAAACCTACGTGGCCGCCGAACAGTTGGTCAAAGACGGCTTCGATGTGATGGTTTATACCAACGACGACCCTATCGCCGCCAAGCGTCTGGAAGAGATCGGCTGCGTCGCGGTGATGCCGTTGGCCGCGCCGATAGGTTCCGGCTTGGGTATTCGCAACCCGTATAACATCCTGACCATCGTCGAAAACGCCAAGGTGCCTATCCTGGTCGATGCCGGCGTCGGCACCGCGTCCGATGCAGCCATCGCGATGGAACTGGGCTGCGACGGCGTGTTGATGAACACCGCGATCGCCGCCGCCAAAAATCCGGTGCTGATGGCCTCGGCAATGAAAAAAGGCATCGAAGCCGGCCGCGAAGCCTTCCTGGCAGGCCGGATGCCGCGCAAACGTTTTGCTTCGGCGTCTTCGCCGATTGATGGGTTGTTTTTGTAAGTCTATAGCAAGAGAACGTTGGGTTAACCCGATAGAGCGTAACCCAACAAATCGAAAACAAAGATGTCCGGTTACGCTCCGCCAACCCGACCAACTGAACTCGTTCAATGAAGGTCAGCGACATATTGAACAGATTACAATCTGACGGTTGGGTTTTGGTTGCCACCCGTGGTAGCCATCGTCAGTTTAAACATCCCAGTAAAAATGGTCGTGTTACCGTCGCTGGAAAACCCAGCGATGACTTGGCGCCTGGAACGTTAAACAGTATTCTCAAGCAAGCAGGTCTAAAGGAGTAAAACCATGCGTTACGCCGTTGTGGTTGAAAAAGTCGAGCAGAACTATTCGGCATATGTTCCCGATTTACCGGGTTGCATTGCTACCGGACAGAGTATCGAAGACGTTGAACATGAAATTCGATTGGCGATCGCATTTCATATCGAAGGGCTTAGGGAAGACGGTTTACCGATTCCCCCGCCGACCAGTATTGTCGAGTATCTCGAAGTTGCCGCCTAATCAAGGTTTTCATGTCCGATAATCATCCCGACATAAAAGATGAAATAATCTGCTATTGCAGCGGCACCACCACGCAGCAAATCAAAGCCTTGTTAGCCGACGGCATCCTCGATCCGGAAAGAATCTCCCGCATTACCGGCGCCGCGTCCGGTTGCGGCGGCTGCGAGTTCGAATTTCAGCAACTAGTGTCCGAGCATCGTCAAAACGCTTAAACAGATGGCCTGCTGCGACGATCCCACCGAACCGAAAAAACTCGACCGCCGGGAGTTGATCCGCTTGCAAGAACAGTATGGCGAGTTAGTCCGCGATCTGTTGACCGACGACCCGGAGAAGGTGATCCTCAAACTATTGAACGACGCCAGCGGCTATCTGACGGAACTGGCGGCGCTAAACGCTCACCACGCTTCGGTAAGGCTGCGAGCCATTGCCTTGTTGGAGAAACCCAGTATGTCGATATTGCAACGAATCGTCGAAAAGGAACCGGATTCGGAGTTTGGGTTGGCGGCGAAGTCGAGGTTGGAGCAGATTGGTAATTGATGCCGAGTGTGAAAATCACTTATTTTGAAGATACGGACACTTTGTACATCGAATTCCGCAAGGCCGAAATTTTGGAAACGGTTGATTATGATGACAACACTTTGATAGACGTTAATGTGGCGGGCCGCGTCTGTGGAATTACCGTAGAACACGCCAAACAACGTGTCGATCTTTCGGGATTTTCATCTAAGCAAATTAGTAGGCTGGCGACAGAGCCCCATTCATCAGGGCTGTAATGCTTGGGGAAAAACGATCCATTGTTTGCAAGGTAACAATTACAAGGAAGGTCCATCTTGAACCGCTCACATTATATTAACTATATAACGGACAAACTTAACTCCCTTGCCAGTCGCATTGAATTGCAAGGAAGTTTGAATCTTCTCAATGACCATATTCATGCAGAGATATTCTACAGAGATTTTTTTAACCTGCTATTTGGTTGGAGCCTGGAAAAAACTGATAACAGCAATGAGCCAGGCATCGATCTTATTGATAAAAGAAATCGTATTGTTGTGTCTGTGTCATCCACGGCCAGTAGAGAAAAAGTTGAGAATTCTTTAACTAAGACCAATTCAAGTTATAAAGATTATTCTTTCAAGTTTATTTCCATTTCTAAAGACGCTGACAATCTCAGAAGCAAAGCCTATTCAAACCCTCATAATCTAATATTTTCTCCTTCTGAAGATATTTTTGATACTAAAAAACTCTTAAAGAAAATTTGTGAATTGGAAATTAATTTGCAAAAAGAAGTTTACGAGTTTCTAGAAAGAGAACTTGGCAATCAAACCAGACCAGAACAATCGAAACCAATTGAGCGTTTAACCGGCTACCTTCAAGATATTGATGGCTGGAGAGAGGTGGAAAATGAGCAGAGCTCAATCTTTCACTACGAGCAGCACCCAGAATTCACGATTTCTGAAAATGATGATTACTATAAAGACTATGAAGAACCATGGGTTTATCCGTTTCTCGATAATAAATTCTCGGCTCAATTAGAATATTTCATCAAATATCAAGGCACTACTTTGGATAAGGTTTATCTTGTTCGCTGCGATAATGGATTTTTAACTGCTCAACCCAGATGGTGGCTTAATGACTCAGGACAGAATTACTTCTATAAATACTATTTTATAAAAAACTCAGTCGAATATCTGACAGGGCGTATGATTAATGCGTTGGCCGGCTCTTCAAATTGCAGGAATCCATCAATCCACGACGAATTGACATTATTTGATTCTGAAACAGAGGCGCGTCAACTAATTGATGCTGATTTTGCTGCTGGGATGCACCAGTATATTTACTATAGTTTTGACAAAGAAACTCGAAAGTATTCGCGAATCGAGCGAGGAATTGTGAGTTCAATATGGAATTGATTCGTGTGGACTTAATTATCATCCACATTCAACCTACGTTTTAACCAGCCAATCATAGCTATCCTCCATGACCGAACCCCAAAAAATCGACCCCGCCCGCATCAAAAGCTTCATCCGCCGCCAAGGCCGCGCGACTGCAGGCCAAAAGCAGGCACTGGAAAGCCATTGGGATAAATATTGCCTATCCCCGCAGGCGAATTTTGATGCCGAGCAAGCCTTTGGTCGGCAAGCGCCTTTGATCGTCGAAATCGGTTTCGGCAACGGCGACAGTCTGGCGGCGATGGCGGAAGCCAATCCGGATTTGAATTATTTAGGTATCGAAGTGCATCGGCCCGGCGTCGGCCATTTGATGATGTTGCTGGAACAGCGCGGCATTAACAACGTGCGGATTTATCATCACGACGCCATCGAGATTCTGGAACAAAAAATCGCCGACCATAGCCTGGCCGGCGTGCATCTGTTCTTCCCCGATCCCTGGCAAAAGCGCCGCCATCACAAGCGCCGCATCGTCCGTTCCAGTTTCGTGGAATTGCTGAACAAGAAATTGCTGGCCAGCGGCTATTTTCATGCCGCTACCGATTGGGAGCATTACGCCAAGGATATGCTGGGGATTTTGTCGGCCGGCACCGGTTTGCAAAACAGCAGCCCCAGCGGAGATTTTTGCGAGCGGCCGATTTATCGGCCCTTAACCAAGTTCGAAAATCGCGGCCTGGGTTTGGGGCACGGGGTTTGGGATTTGATTTTTCGCAAGGTTTAAACCGGTCGAGACGCGATAAGCCGTTCGCCGAGCGGAGCCGAAACAATTGCCGGCTCCGCTCAACCGGCGGTCTTCACCACATCAAATCGTCCGGAATCTGAAACTCGGCATACGGATCGTCGGCAGCCGCCACATCCTGCGTCGCCTCGTTCAACACCACAATACTGCCGGCATCCCGCTCCTGTACTTTACGGGCAACTTCCGCTGGCACGATTTGGTAGTGCCCATCCACTTTGGCGATGCCGGCCCGGCCGTTGATCAAGGCCACCCGCACTTTATCCGCCACGTATAAGGTTTTAACTTTATTATCGTCGGTAAAGTTGTACGCCGCGCCGTTGGCATCCTGGGCAATACGGTTCATTTCGACGATTTGCTTGATCTGCGCGGCCAAGGCTTTCTGTTCCTCGGCCAGCTTGCGTTGCCGATTCAATTCGCGGTCGCGTTCCACTTGTTGCTGACGCAGTTGTTCGGCGCTGAGTTTGATCTCGTCGACGATCTCGACGCCGTTATTGCGTTCCAGCTTGGTTTGCTTGCGCTTCTCGGCTTTGATTTGCTTGAGCTTGGCGTCGTTACTCAGGCCTGATTTAAGCAGTTGTTCTTGCAGGGATAGGGTTTGCGGTTTTTTCATGGCTAGACAGCGGTTTAGCAAGGTTAAAATTCGCGATCAGCATAGCACAAAGCGTTAGTGGCCCAGCATCTTGCCGGTGGCGTACTGCCACCAGCTCAATGGTTTGGTCAGCGGCACGTCGCAGCGGTCGTAACCTTGGTATTCGATGCCGCGAAAAATGTCCTCGCGCAGCCATTGATAAGCCGATGGCGCGCTTTGTTGCAGGCGCTCGGGGATCAGAATGTATTGCGCCACCAGCTCGGCCAGCTTTTCCTGAGTAGTGCCGTCGTAACGGCCCTCGTTGACTTCGCCCAGATATTCGAATGCCTCGAACCATTTCGACGGCCACAACGCCAGCTTGGCCTCGGCGATGATTTTCATGATCTCTTCGTCGTTGGAAATCTTGTGGTACTTGTAGAAAAAGTACAGATCGTCTTCGCCGTTCCAGAAATGGAAATTATCGATGGTATGGGCGATTTCGTGCACGACGATAGGCAACCTAAAATCCACCAGATATTGCACGCCGATGTCGCGATAAGTGCCGCCTTCCTTGCCCTTGTCGAAAGCCTTGACGGTAAACACGATCAGGTTCTGGCCGCTGAACACCTGCGCCACGGTTTGCGACCGAAAGCCGACGCCCGGCACCAGCGTCAACGGGTGGGTGTGGTCCTGCCAAATACTATTTTTGTAATCTTCCTGAAACGCGTCGCGAATCAGCTCCTGCATCACCGTGGGTTTATCGGCAATTTCCTGCTCCAAATGATCTACCGGTTTGGCCTTGCTGATGCTTTGCCTTAAAAAGGCCGGAATCTTGCGGATGGCTTTTTCGAACAGGCGCAGATGGTCGGCGTTGAAACGTTTTACTTCGTAGCGGTAATCGTCGCTGTGCTTGACCACGGTCTTGGTGTCGTAAAACAAAGCCAGCGCCCGCCAGGCCGCCTCACGATCGCCCCAATATTTTTCCAGTACGCAGAGTTCGCCGGCAATATTGTTGGCGCAGTCTTCGCGGAAATCGGCCAAGTCGTCGAGATGATCCTGATTCTTGTGATCGGTCAGTACCGCCACGGCTTGTTTGCGCAGGCCGGGATGGTCGGCTTCGTAAAAACGGATGATGTCGGCCAGCACGGCGGTGGGGGTAAATTGTTGCTGGCTGGTGGCGCAAACCAGCTCGGTGTTCTGCGACAACGTGAAAAAGCGGTTTTGAAACAGCGGCGCCGGTTCGGCTGCGTTGACGGCGCTGGCATTTAACAGCAGCCAGCCCAGGCCTAGCCGCGACGTGATTGAACAGCGCAAGCCTTATTTATCCAGGCCCATGGCGTCCCACACTTTTTGGATGGCGCCTTCATCCTTGTAATTGGCTTGCGGCGCGCCGGCCGGATAGTTCAAGGTATAAATCCGTTCGGCGTCGGCGGCCAATTCGTCCATGCCCAGCTGCCGATAGCCGTCTTGCATGATTTGCAAGGCAAACGGTACCGCCGGGGTGCGTTGGTATTCTTTAACGATGTAATTGGCGCGGTTCACCGCCGCGACGTAAGCTTTACGGCGCATGTAAAAGTCGGCGACATGGACTTCGTACATCGCCATATTGTTGCGCAACGCGATCATGCGCTGTTTGGCGTCGGCGGCATACTGGCTGTTGGGGTAGCGGCGAATCAATTCCTGGAAATTATCGTAAGAATCTTTGGCCGGACCGGGGTCGCGTTGCGAAGAGTCGGTGGGCAGGAAGCGGTCGATAAAGCCAATGCCGCGGTTGTAATTGATCAGGCCTTTCAAATAATAGGCATAATCGACGTTAGCGCTGCGCGGATGAATTTTGATGAAGCGGTCGGCCGCTGCAATCGCCGCTTCCGGATCGTCGTTTTTATAATAAGCGTAGGCGACGTTCAATTGCGCTTGGGCGGCGTAATCGCCGAACGGATAGCGCGATTCCAGCGCTTCGTAGAGGGTAACGGCTTTTTGGTAGTTTTTATTATCCAGCGCTTCCTTGGCTTTTTCATGAAACATCTTGTCGTCCCAGCCGGCGTATTCTTCCTCTTTGCTGGCGGAAGAATCCTTGCTCATGAAGGCGTCCAGGGTCTCGCAGCCTTGCAGCATCCAAGCCAGACTGGCGATAAAAACGGTTTTTACTAAAACTAATCGCATACGTTTATCAACACGTTGTAATATTGCGGGTTTTTTGCAGCTTTTGGCGGCGTTCTGGCCGCGAGTATAACTTAAAAACGACTATGACGATATTAACGGCAAGGGTTCCAGAGGAACTGGCGGGTATGCGACTGGACCAGTGTCTGGCCGAGGTGTTTCCGGATTATTCGCGCAGCAAACTGCAAACCTGGATCAAGGCCGGGCGGGTGCTGGTGGACGGCGAAATCATGAAAGGCCGCGAAAAGCTGGACGGCGGCGAGGAAATCGAGCTGGATGCCGAAGCCGAGCGCGTCATCGAATACGCGCCGCAGGAAATTCCGCTGGACATCATTTACGAAGACGATTCCTTATTGATCGTCAACAAACCGGCTGGCCTGGTCGTGCATCCGGCGGTGGGCAACTGGGACGGCACCTTGGTTAACGCATTGCTGAATCACGCTCCCAGCCTGGATACTCTGCCGCGCGCGGGCATCGTGCATCGCATCGACAAGGACACCAGCGGCTTGCTGATGGTCGCCAAAACCTTGCAGGCCCATAACAGCTTGGTCGAACAACTTCAGGAACGCAGCATCCATCGCGAATACCTGGCTTTGGTAAAAGGCTGGCTGACCGCCGGCGGCACCGTCGATGAGCCGATTGGCCGCCATCCGGTGGACCGTAAACGCAACGCGGTGCGCCGCGGCGGCAAGGAAGCGATTACCCATTATCGCCTCGAACAACGCTTCAAACGCCACACGCTGATTCGCGTGAAGCTGGAAACCGGCCGCACTCATCAAATTAGAGTGCATATGTCGCACATCAATTATCCGCTGGTCGGCGATCAAGTTTACGGCGGCCGCTTCCAGATGCCGGCCGATTGCAACCCAGCATTGGCCGACGCCTTACGCAATTTCAAACGCCAGGCGCTGCATGCCGCCAAGCTAGGCCTGGAACATCCGGAAACCGGCGACTATTGCGAATGGGAGCAGCCCATTCCAGAGGATATGCAAAACCTGTTGAAACTGCTGGCCGAAAATGAACTGGATCAAGCCTGATTGGCTGCTGCCGGCGCATGTGCATGCCGCCGTCACCTTGCGCACCGGCGGTGTCAGCACCGGCAGTTACGCCAGTTTAAATCCGGCCGGCCATGTCAACGACGACCCGCTGCACGTTAAAACCAACCGCTACATCATCAAGGACATGCTGCAACTGCCATCCGAACCGGTCTGGCTACAGCAAGTACACGGGGTACGGGTAGTGAATGCCGATGAAACCGACAGTTTGGAAGAAGCCGACGCCAGTTTCGCCGATCAGCCCGGCACGGTTTGCGCAGTACTGACCGCCGACTGTCTGCCGCTACTGTTCTGCGGCGACGATGGCGAAGTGGTCGCGGCCGCCCATGCCGGTTGGCGCGGTTTGCAGGCCGGCATCATCGCCGAAACCCTCTATGCGATGAGCTGCCGCGATGTCCACGTCTGGCTGGGGCCGGCGATAGGCCCGGAGAATTTCGAAGTCGGCGACGAGGTGCGGGAGGCATTTGTTAAGGACAACCCAATTACCGCCGTGGCATTTCGCGCCGGCCAGCCTGGCAAGTGGCTGGCGGATATTTACCGCCTGGCACGAATTAAGCTGGCAGAGTTGGGCGTCGAACAAGTCTACGGTGGTGGTTTGTGCACCGTCGCCGATGCACAACGCTTTTATTCGTACCGCCGCGACGGCGCGACCACTGGTCGGATGGCCAGCCTGATCTGGAGAGACTGATTTGACCGTATTGCTATTTATCGTCCTGTTTACCGCGTTGGGCGGCGTGCTGAGTGTGCTGGCCGCTGCCATGTTTTTGCTGTTGCCGGAAGACAAGCAAAAACATGTGCTTCCGCACGGCATCAGCTTCGCGATCGGCGCCTTGCTGACCGGCGCGTTTTGTGGCCTGATCCCGCATGCCTTCGAGGAAGTGCCGGTCGAGGACATGTCCACTTTATCGGCGACCATCCTGGCCGGCATCCTGCTGTTTTTCATGTTAGAAAAATTGCTGGTCTGGCGGCACTGCCATTCCCACGCCTGCGAAGCGCACGGCGAAGAATCGCACGACGACCATCATCACCATGACCACAGTCATAACCATGTAGTCCAGCCCGTCGGGCACCGGCCGGCCGGCATGTTCATCATTCTCGGCGACAGCATTCATAATTTTGTCGATGGCGTATTGATAGGCGCGGCATTTTTGACCGACGTGCAACTCGGTATCGTCACCAGCCTGGCGGTAGCAGCGCACGAAATTCCGCAAGAAGTCGGCGACTTCGCCATCCTGCTGCACAGTGGCTACAAGCGCGGCGAAGCTTTGTTATACAACATTCTTGCCAGTCTGAGCACGGTGGTAGGCGGGGTGTTGGCGTATTTCAGCCTCGGCGATCTGCATCACATCTTGCCTTATTTTTTAACCTTGGCTGCTTCCAGTTTTATTTATATCGCGGTCGCCGACTTGATCCCGTCCTTGCATCAGAAGACCGACATCAAAACCTCATTACAACAGATTGGCTTTATCTTGGCGGGAGTAGTGTTGATTTTGGTGATGCAGGGGATAGCGCATCGGTTTGAGGGGCGTGGTGTTGAAATAACTGATCAGTCGAACACTGTTTGATAGGGTTAATGAAGCCGATAGCATTCGCAAATGATCAATTTTGAGTGGGATTTAGGCAAAGCTGCCAGCAACTTGAAAAAACATGGGGTTTCCTTCGAGGAAGCCAAGTCTGTATTCTATGACGAGTATGCGATTCAGTTTTTTGACGAAGAAAATTCAAAAACCGAAGACAGGTTTTTGATGCTTGGCATGAGCAGTCATGCCAAAATTTTAATTGTTTGCCGAGCGCGATGCCGGTAATACGATACGCATCATTTCCGCTCGTAATGCTACCAAAAACGAAACCAACTATTGCCACGGTGCGGTGCAATGAAAGCCGAATACGATTTTTCCAAAATGACAGCGCGTCCCAATCCCTATGCGGCAAAACTGAAAAAGTCCGTCACCATGCGGCTTGGCGAAGATGTGATCGATTATTTCAAACAAATGGCCGAAGAGGCGGGTGTGCCGTATCAGAGTCTTATCAATTTGTATTTGCGCGACTGCGTTGCGCAGCATCGGAAAATTGATATTTCTTGGCTTTCCAAGCCTTGATTCTGGTGGGCACGGTCTAGTGCCCACGCGATAGGCTTAATTCTTGATTGATGTGTCGCGGTCGCGACACATAACCAATTCCCTCCCCCGCAATATCCAGTTAATATCCCCCCTACAAAACAATAACTATAAATAACAAAAAGAGGGTGGATCATGCAAAACCCCAGCCGGAACCTTCCGGGTTACCGACCGCTAAAGCGCCTGCGCACCGCGCTGGCTATCGCCCAAGGCGCGGGACTGTTGTCGACCCTGCTGCAAGAGCTGGAAATCACAGTTTCCCACGACCAGACCAAGCGCGTGACTTATATGACCAGCTTGTACTCGCGCATCCATCGCGAGATGTTCAGCGATTGGAAGGAGCAGCCCACCGTCACTCATCGCCCCGGCACGATGCCGGATGCCGACAAACGCAAACAGTTTCGCGTGGCCATCGAGAGATTGGTGCTGGATGGCGACAGCAACAGCGATAGCGCGATTTTCGATAACAACGGCTTTGTGACCCATAGCGACGACATCGCCGAGCGGCTGGCCAGTTTTTATCAGTCCTTGCGGGTGATCCGCCCATATGGTTACGGCAATCGCATTACGCTGGATTTTTTCATCACGGCATTGGGCAATCTGCCGGCTTTCAAGGCTGTGTATGAGCAAGGCATCGATTTTCGGCGCTTAACCGCCGAAGACGCCTTAGTTCTGCACGATCACAACAGCCAACACCGGGCGTTGAGCCGCGCCTTTACCCATGCGCTCGATCCCAAACGGATTAAAAGCCTGCACAATCAAGCCAACCGCTATGGAAAATGGCCGGAGAACAAACGCTTCTTGCTGGGTATCCCATTTCTCTCGCATACCACGGCCGATGGCGTCGAATGCTTGATGACGGTAACCGGCGGCCTGGTGCCGCTGACTAGCATTACCGCCGAACAACTGATCGCTGGCCAGCATTTTGCCGACAATCCCTTAAGCGTTTCCGAGCATATCATTGGCTACTTGCCCGGTACCGAAGACTTGCGCGCGCCCGGTAAAACCGAGATCGACGCAATCCCTATCCGTTCCGACGGAGTCGCGCCATTGTTTTGTCTGGACGTGAACATGCTGACCGGCTTGCGCTCCCCCAGCCAGGCCGAGCTGATGGATTTGTTGAAACAATGCGCCGGCGAACAGGCCAATCTGTTTGTGTTGGCAGACAACGAAGCCTTAAAGCAGAAAATGCTGGCCGCCGCCCGCAGCGAAACCCGCTTGCGACGCACCGTGGAAATCGCTTACGAACGTTTGGCCAAGATCAATCGCATGTTGCTGGCGGCCAGGGACGCGATTTTCGCCGGCAAAACGCCGGTCGCCGAACCGCAGTTTCTGATGAGCATGGGCGGGGCCGGGGCCGGCAAAACGGCCGTCGAGGAAATCGCCACGGCGCTCTGCGGCGACAATTTCGTGATCGCGTCATTGGACGAGTTTCGCAAGCTCAGCGATTTATACCGCTTGCTGACCGCCGCCAATCATCACAGCGACGACTACGTTTACGTCGAGCCGTTCGCCAACCGGCTGCGCGACTTGGTGGCGCAACAAGCCCGCGAGCAACGCATCAATATTTTGTACGACGGCACCGGCATTCCTTATCACCCGCGCTATTCCACCATCATCAAGCAATTCCACGCCGCCGGTTTTTGCACCCAGATTACCGCCGTCGATGCCTTTCTGGTGAAGCCGGTCGGACGCGAACTGGAGCTATCCCGTTCCGGAGTGATCGCCAGCGTGAAATCGCGTTTTCAGGCCAGCGGCCGCGCCTTGCCGTGGGTGGTGACCATCGATAAACACATCCGTTCGCCACAGGAGTTTCTGCATGCCTTGGAGGATACCGCGGTTTCGAAAATTTCCCTGTTTGCCAACGACGGCGAACGCGACCGGCATTATCTGGTCGCGGAAAGTTTTCTGTTAAGCGATACGGACCTCGAAGACTTACAACAGCAACAACTGGCCAGCGATCTGGCCGAACATTTGCGACGGATGATCCGCGCGCGTCCGGATTCGGTGTTGAAAAACCTAGCGCGGAACGGCGAAGACGAATTGGCCGCGTTAATCGACCGCAACCCGGCGCTGAGCGAGGATAATGTCGCTTATCTGATTTACAAAGGCAGCGAAGGCAACCGCGTACTGGCGATATATCACCTGCGTCGCTTGATCGATTTTGTCGAGAAACGTCAGCTCAATCCCAACGCTTCCGGTGAGGAAGGTTTGCTGCACAAGCCGGTGGCGCTGGCGTTTCATGTCGATCCGTACGCCAAGGATGCCTGGATTACCCGTTTGCAGGGCAGCGTCGAATGACTAAATAGATTCGCAAAATGTTGGGCCACGACCAATCAGATTCTGAAACGCGGTCCAGCAGATTTGCCGTTAGCCGATTTGATTGCTACATTTCAAACCTTGTATAAATTCCCACAGCCCAATGGAGGCTTTGATGCGGATATTGAACTTGCTCGATACCCAGCGGCTTGCTTGCTTTTCGATCTGGCTGCTGACTTTATCGGCCTCATGCTTGGCGGCGCCGAGCGACGACCCCGACATTCTGGCTCGGCGTGGTCAACAACATCCGGTTTCGTCGAGTCCCGCCCCACCAACCCTGACGCTGAGCAAGCCAGCCGGCGGCTGGACCAGCGGCTTGCAGATCACCGTGGCCGGCACCTGTTCCGATCCAACTGCCGACCCGATAGTGGTCAATATCAACGGTGTGCGCTATTACGTGCGCAATGCCAACGGCAGCTTCTCCCGCGCCTTTCCGGCTGCAAAGGGCAAGAACACCGTGATTGCCGAATGTGCCAACAGCGCCGGCGTCGCCAAAGCTTCGACCACGGTCGATGCGGTGATTTCTTCGATAGGTTTGAAAGTGGTGTTAACTAGCGACAGCGACGGCGTCTACACTGATTTGCACATCTACGAGCCGGACAACAGCCACGTGTATTGGGCCGATACCAATTCCAACAGCGGCGGCATCTTTTTCCTGAACCAAAACGGCGACAATTTCGACCAGGCCGGCTATGGGCCCTATCTGTACGTGCATCCGGCCCCGCCGATCGGCGTGTTTCGTATCGACACCAACTATTGGCCGGGCGGCGCGGTGCAGCATACCTTGGCCAATCTGGACATCATCCTCGACGAAGGCCTACCTACCGAAAGCCGGCGCCGGGTACAAAAGCCGCTGGCTCGGCCGGGTGAAACCAAAACCCTGGCTTATGTAGTGATCCAGGGTAACCGTCAGCCAGCGAAAATCTATGTACCCGGCCAGGATGCCGAACGCGACATGCCGGCGGAAGTAAAGGAATACATCAAACGCGAACCCAAGCGGGAAGGCGAAGCCGAGGACAGCCCGGAAGAGTTGGGTTATTTACCGCCGCAAGACGCCGACGCGTTGCGCCAAGTCGTTACCGGCGTAGCCCTGCTGCAAGCCCGCAAACTCAGCCCGCTCTGGGAACCCAAGCAACGCGACTGCGCCGGTCTGGTGAGATTTGCTTATCGCACCGCTTTAGAACCGCGCGACGCCGCGCGCACCGCCAAACTCGGTGTGCCGCCTAAACTGAAATTGCCGCCCTTATCCGAGCAGGCCCGCAAAGCACTACCGGACTATCCGCAAATCTGGCAGACCGGCTTGACTAAAGGTCAACCGCGCTACGGCCATTTCGCCGACGCCGAAACCCTGATTGGCTACAACTTTCGTTTGAAATCCCGCGATCTGGCGGCCGCGCAAAGCGGCGACTTGCTGGTCTACCAAAAACCCCTGATCAACGACGAACCCTACCACTTGATGCTGTTCGCCGCCGGTCATCCGGAAAATCTGGCCGTGTACCACAACGGTGCCCAGGGCGATGAGGCCCAGGTGCGGGTGGTCAGCGTCGCCGAATTATTGCAATCGCCTGATCCGGTCTGGATTCCCCGCCCGGAAAATCCCTATTTCCTTGGAGTGTACGAATGGAACCGCTTAGCCCCGCAAAACGCCTGACCGTGATTGCCTCGGTGGCGGTGCTGACCGCTACCGCCGGCATCGTCGCCTATCAGGATTATTCCCGACAACCATTGAGCCGCTTGATGCGCGCCGGTCTGCCCTTGCTGGATTTGACCGTGAAATTGCGCGATTCCGCCAATAACGACTTGGACGCCAGCACTTCGCTGGTCGGCAGCAACGATGAAGTACCGAATGGCGACGACCATTGCCCGGCCTTGACCGGCGGCGATGTCGGCTCGGCGACCGCCGTGGATGTCACCGTGCAACGCCCGGCCGATTGCCCAAAACAGGCGGCCTGGTACGTGAAGAAGCATCCGGTAGCCTTTACCCTGCATTTTAACCAGGGCGAGGCGTTTTTAAACTGGTGGGATACGCAAGCGCAAGTGCAAGGCATGATCGAAAACCGCTTCGTGCAAGGCTTGTTTTTCGGTCTGTTACAAAGCCTGAAAGTCAAGGCCGAGCAACTCAATTTACAAGGTTTGCAAGGCGAGTTTTTGGCGCAGTTGCTGCGCGATGCGGTGGCCGCCAATGCCGAGCTGCATTACGACATGGCCCATGCCAGCCAGGGTTGGGTGATCAGCTATTCCCGTAGCAACAGTCAGTTTGCCGATCAGGCCATGCCGGCCTTGGCCGGAGTCTTGGCGACCAGCGGTTACCGCATCGCCAAAATGCCGGAACCGATTTTGGAAACCCGCATCGGTCTGCAAAAGCTGTTTTTTACCCAATTCCGCGAGCGCATTTATCTGGCGCAAAGCCTGGAGACGCTATTGAATGTGATCGACAGCGTCGCCCCGAAAACCCGCCACAGCGATGCGCCGCTGAGTTTGACGTTGCGCACCGAGGCTTTTGTCGACCATTTATTACCGGTGTTGGCCGGTTCACCGACTTATTCATTGCAATGGGATTTTGCGTTAAAAGACGGCCAATTGGGTACGCTGAATCTGCCGGCCAGCCCCTGGCAAAAACAATTGCACGATCAATTATTCGAAGGCGTGCTCGCCAGCATCCCGCACGACGCGTTTGCCGGCGCTGCCGCCAGTTTGTCGTTATCGCCAGAACTGACCATCGACGATTGGCGCACGCTGGCAAATGAAGGCCCGTCAGCCAATCCACCAAGCTCCGAACCAGCGGGTGTGGGCTTGGTTTGGGACTTTACCGCCGACAGCCCGGCCGGCGCAGTAGGCATCATCATCGCAAATCCCACGCAACCGCAAGCCAGCGCAGCCTACTCGCAATATCTCAGCAAACCAGAGCTGGGCGCCGAATGCGCCGGCGGCAGTCTGTTTCTGGCTGCCAGCTCGGAAAGCCTGTTGACCCGCATGAAAGATGCTTGCAACAAACAGTCCTTAAGCCCGTTGGATTGGCAGCGCGGCGCCGAGAAACAGCGCTGGCAAAGCGCGCAACTCACCGCGTTCGTCAACCCCGGCGCGGCGATCCGTGAGCTGTTCCTGGCTGGCGGTGCCGGCAACCGGCAGGAGGCTAACGAATTTGCGCCCCGCTGGCAACAGGACTACGAGGCCGCTAAAGTGGCGATGCGACAGCAGGGAGATAAGCTGTTTGGCAGTCTGCCGATATTGAGTTATGCGGGAAGAGTAACAAACACCGATGCGATTACGTTGGAAGGAAGGCCCATCAGCCAAGGGGAGCTGCAATGACCAACTACAGATTAATACCGGCTTGGATATGGTTTAGCGATCTTCGCAACCTCTGGCTCAAAATTTTGGCCAACGATGGTCATAAGGATTATTCCTTGTTGTTTAATCTGACATTGTTAGTGCTGGCTTTGGTGATGTCCTGTTCGGCACAGGCCGGCAGCCCATTCTATTTGACCGCCGAGCGCAGCTTCAGCAATCAGGAATCGCCCAACATCCGCCTCGACTACACCGTCACCGATCAACCCATGCTGATCCGGGTACTAAAGTCCGATAAGCTGGAAAGCTTCCTGGACGGCCAGTTCAACGTCAGCCGCAGTTACGAGCAACCGGTTAGCGAACTGAATCCAGGCCATTATTTCGCCAAGGGTCTGAACAATGCCCAATCGCCGTTGAAGCTGTTTCGCGGCATGATAGACGTCGAGTTTCGTAAATCCTTAAAGGAAACCAACTTCAGCGGCTCAGTGTTGACCATCACCGAAAAACCGTTGGTATCCGTGCCACAGCAGGTCCTGGTCGCGGCGCCGAAAGGTTTTAAGGTAATGAAAGAGAGCTATCTGGATTTGCTGCACAATGGGCAAGCTACTCACGATTTGGGCTGGTGGTTTAACGAGGATACCTGGAGCGAACACCGGTATAAGGTTAGGCAAGTTGCGCTCGATCCGCTGCCGGACGGGATTTATTTGCTGCAAGCGGTGCAAGGCAAGAACGAAGCACAATGCCTGATTCAGGTCAGCAGTCTGGCGGTGCAGGTCAAGCAATCCAGCGAGCAATTGCTGGTGCGGGCGATGAACCGCGACTTACAACCCGTGGCTGGCGCCCAAGTCAGTTACCGCGATGGCCGCGGCCGGTGGCAAACCTTTCCGGCCAGCACCAACGCCGCCGGCGAACTGAGTTTTAACAACCCGGAAGGCGTGTTGGACGGTAAATTGTTGGTGCGAGTGGATGCGCCGGCTGCCAAGCCTGGCGAAGCAGCGCGCACCGCGCTGACCGCTACCGACTTCTTGCCGACCCAAGCCAAGGACGACTCGGTATTCGTGATGACCGACCGGCCGATTTTCAAGCCTGGCGAAACCTTTTATTACAAAGGCATCGTCCGCAATTTACAGGACGGCCAGTTGCGGATTCCGGCCTTTCAATCCAAACAAACCGACGTGTCCTTGCTGCGTGCCGACGGCAATGCCACCGGCTTGCAGAGCCAAACCCAGCTCACCGATTTCGGCTCGTTCTCCGGAAGTTTCGATCTCGATCCCAGCCAGACGCCGGGTTTGTATCGCTTGCTGGCCGAGATCGACCACAAAGCCTACGGCGGCGAGTTCCGGGTGCGTGATTACATCAAACCCACGTTTTACCTGGAATGGCTGGATCGCAGCCCGGTGGTGCAGGCCGGCCAGCCGTTCAGTCTAAAATTCCGCGCCAAACGCTACAGCGGCGGTGTGCCGCAGAACGTCAAATTCGAAGTGTTTCTGTACCGGAAAAAATTCGAAGCCCCGCAATTTGTCACGGAAGCCGGCGCGGGTTTAACCGCCGGCAACGACTATTTCGGCCAGGTCAAATCCGCCGCGCCGTTGACGCAACCGCAACGTCTGTACAGCTCGATAGAAGAGCGCCAGGCTGTCGATGCCAGCAACCCTTGGGAAACCGCCGCCAAACTGGACGAAAGCGGCGACGGCAGCTTCGAGTTTACTGTGCCGGCAGCGGACCAAGAAAAGCCGGATCAGGAATGGATTTATTCCTTGATGGTCCGCGCCCAGGATGCGGCCGGCGGCAATGCGATTTTGACCGACAGCATTTATGCGACACTGTCGGAGGCTCAACCTGCTGTACGTTTTAATAAAACCGTCGCAACGGTCGGCGATCAGGATTTACAATTGCTGTTGCAATCCAGCTATGCCGACGGCAAACCGGCTGCCAAAGCCGGCGGCGTGGTTGATGTGATGCTGGAACAGCCGGGCAGCGGTAAGCGCAGCTTGGTGAAACTGGATTTTGCGACTGACGAACGCGGTCAGCAAAAACTGACCATTCCGGCCTTGAAAGAATTTGGCCGGCTCACCGCCGTGGCCCGTTTAGAAAGCCTGGCTGGCCGTAATTTAAACCATCCGGCCAGCTCGCAGCCCAGCACTTTGATCGTCGCCGGCAGCGGCGGCGAAGCGGTGGCCGACAATCCGGAACTGGAACTGTACACGCCCACCACCATCCTCAGCCCCGGCGAACAAGCCAAGGTGTTTGCCTTGTTGCCCAAGGCCTGGGGTAATAACGAGAGCGGCGCCATCTGGGAAACCGTGGCCGGCGCGCACTTATTCGACAGCCGCAGCGCACCAGTTCAAGGCCGCAGCCGCTGGTTTGAAGTGACCGCCAAACCCGAATACGGCACCGGTTTTTACCACACCGTCACGGTGCCGATGGCCGGCGGCAAATACAAGGAACAAACGCTGGGTTTTAGAATCGTGCCTTGGGAAAAGCGTTTGCAAATCGTCATCGAGCCGGAAAAAGCCGAAACCGAGCCGCTGAAACCAACCAAGATCAAGCTACAAGTCAAACGCGCCGACGGCAGCCCGGCGGCGAATACCGAAATCGCAGTATCCATCGTCGACCGCGCCGTGTATGCGGTGCAAGCAGAGTTCCGTCCCGGCGTTTTCGACTTTTTCTATCCGTTGCAACGCAGCAATTTAGCGACCTTCTATTCCGACGATCTGCAAGGCTACGGCTACGCCGACTTACTGCGTAAACCCAATTTCTCGCTCAGCGCCTTGAAAAGCCAAAGCAAGTTGGCGAAAAAAGCCATGCGCGACACCGCCGGCTGGTTTCCGCACGTGATCACCGACGCGAAAGGCAATACCACCATTGATGTGGACATGCCGGCTAATGTGACCGAATGGCTGGTCACGGCGGTAGCCAGCGACAAGGACGGCCGTATCGGCGAGACCACCGGCCAATTCCGTAGCGTCACCGATGTGGCGGTGGATATGGTCGGCCCGCAATTTTTGCGGCAGGGCGACGAGGTGGACGTAGCGGTGAAACTGACCAATCACTTGGCTCAGCCGGTGACATTGGCCGGCAGCATCAGCTTGCCGGACAGTTTGCCTTTGCAAAGCGGCGAAATCGAACCCCAAGCCGAATTGGCTGCGAAAGCCGAACAATTGTGGCCGTTACGCTTGAGCGCCAATGACCGGCAAGGTGCACCGGCGCTTAAGGTGGCTTTGACCGCGCCGGCTGGTGTGCGGGTCGGCGGTGCCGAAGAGTTCGAGATTCCATTAAAAGCCGCCGCGCTGCCGCAGGTTTACAGCAGCGTTCAGCAGGATAATCTGCTGCGCGTCGATTTACCCGCGCAATTCCAGCCTCGGCAAGTGACGGTGCGAGTCAACTCTGGTCTATTGGGTGCCGCGCTGCAAGCAGCGGCCATGCTGGTGCAATACCCTTACGGTTGCACCGAGCAGCTGGCGCACAGCACCGTGCCAAATCTGGTATTGATGGACTTGATCGAGCGCGCCGGCCTGAAACCCGAGCAATTGGGTCCGCTGGAAAACACTTTGAATCGCGCCAAGCAGAACGCGGCGCTGGGCATTCGTAAGCTCATTCAAAACCAAAAAACCGACGGCGGCTTTGCGTTGTGGCCCAGCGACAGCGAAGCCACGGTGCCGGTGACTTTGATTGCGATGCAAGCCTTGAAATACGCCAACGACTTGCAAGTGGAGGGCGTGAATAACGCCTATTTCAAGGGTATGGACTGGCTGAACAATCACGCCGAGGGCAACGCGGCGGCGGATGGTTTTGTATTGAGCGGCTTCGCGACGGTTGGCTATGCTTACAACGCGCCCTGGCAACAGCAGGCCGATTTTGTCGAGAAAGTGCTTGCTGATGCCCATGCCGGCGCGGGCGAGTTGGTCGCCGCTGTGCGTATCGTCAAAGCCTACGAGAATCAGAACTGGCACAGCTTTAACCAGCAGTTCAAAGACCGGCCACAGCTTAAAAACGATTTGATCAAACGTTTACAGCTGGCGCTGGATACCATAGATCCAGCCAGTTATCAGCAACAGCGCGGCGAGCTATACGACAGCTTGGGCTTCGGATTTGGCGTGCCCAGTCTGATCTCGGCTGGCCTGGGTGCATTAAACGATGCGCAGGCGCTGCCACCGGCACTGGAAGCCAAGCTGAAACGCTGGTTGTTGCAAACCCAGCAAAATGGCTATTGGCAATCGACGTACGACACCGCGCAGGTGATCTTCAACAGCCGGGAATTGCTCAGCAAGGAAGCGGCGGCAGCGGCCAAGCAGAATGCCCGCAGCATTTCGGTCAGCAGTAAGGACGGCTTCGTGTTGGGTACGTTGCAGCGCATACCCGGCGGCTATCTGGGTAACTTCAGCCGTTTTGGCGATAGCCCGGACCTCAGCGAAATTCATCTTGCCGAGCTGAATGCCGACGATATCGCCAGTGCCACAGTGGCTGTCGAAGTGCCCTATCCAGCCGTCGCTGCCCGCGCCGCCGGTCTGGAGGTACAGCGCAGCTTCCGCCGCATCACCGCCAAAGGCAGCGAGTTGATCGATATGAGTCAGGCCTTGAAACCCGGCGATGTGGTGGTCAGCGAGGTTCACGTCAAACGCAGTGTCGATGCCGGCCGGCCGGCACCCGGCAGCGAGTTTGTGGTGATTGAAGACGGCATCCCCAGCTTGGCGGAAGGCCAGGAAAGCGATGAAACCTATTTGGCCGATGCCAAAATCCAAGCGAAGGACGACAGCTACTGGGCCAACATCAAGGAAACCCAGCGTTACCCGGACCGCATCGTCCGCGTCGCCAAGCTACAAGCCGGAGGCGAATTGACCCTGTATCAGGTCTGGCGAGTCGCCAGAGCCGGCAACGCCGCAATTCCACCGGCGACCGGGCTTGATATGTATAACGAGGCGGTGCAGGGGAATAGTTTGGCGGGGCGGGTGAGTGTCAGGTAGGGGGACGTTGAGCAATTCGCCTGTTGGAACCGCTGGCGCGTTCCGCCTTTCGGGTTGCCTGTGTAGGACTTTGCTCTCACTAACGGGCTTTAACCGATTTTCAATCAAAAATAGAGCACATAAATGACCATTATTTTGCCTACCAAAGATTTTCCAAAGAATATTACTAAAGAGTTTCTTGATGGTTATGTCGGAAACAAGGTTGAGGATTTTTGTGGGAGCTTTGGGACCACTGGTGATGAACACAACCATTGTGCGCATTTCGTCAGTCATGTGCTTGGCTTTAGAATTGGGCAGCTTTGTAATAGCATGAAGTTCGAGACCAGAAAAGATGTTGAATCGGGCCGAACAATGCGAGTAAATGATCTATTTAATAATTGCCCCGAGCGTGGATATTGGAAACTTGTATGGAAAAGGTACGGTGGCGTTATATGCAACTTTCCCAAAATAATCATCGCTGGCAAATTGGCGTTTTCATGGCGCTTCTATCTACTTCAATATTGGCAAACCCAGATAATAGCCTTCAAAAACAAATCAATTCAGCCGGATTATTTTCGAAAGAATTAGCCGCCCACGGCAACGTTGACATAGCCAATCAGCCGGACTATTGTCTTTCCAAAGTAAGGCCGTTAAAGATTAACCAAGAACTGTCCGAAATACTGGCATATTCGGTGCGCATGTCGGATAACATCAAAATAAAGTCGGACTGTACAAAAGTAAAGGGACAGAGTATTGATCAATTTTGTCGTCTTTATTTTTTTTCGTCCAAAAAATCGGAGCAATGGAGTATTGGGTTTAGTTTTTTGGGCAACCCATCAACTGGTAAAATTGATTTTAACTCGCTAGAGTGTTTTGCCACTCCCTAATATTAGGGCCGTAGGTCCGATTAGCGAAGCCTAATCGGACGAATGTATAAGTTCATATATGGAAACCTTTACCGTGCAGGTCATGAAATGAAGTTGGGCGGTTTCGGTGATGACGTAGCGGCTTCTACCCATGTTTGTCTAGTCCAGGAGGACGCTAGAGCGTCCGAAGCTGCGTTTCCACGCGGAGCGTGGGAACGATGGTTAACCGGCAAATCGCATAGTCCAGGAACTCAATCTCGCCAAGGATTGATGACGTCGAGTTCAGGGTAATTGAAGTCACGCACATTACGGGTCACCAGTTTCAGTCCATGTGTCAGCGCGGTGGCTGCAAGCAGACTATCGACGGCCGGGATGGGGCGGCCCATTTGGGCAATCAATCGCCCCCAACGGTCGGCAACGTGGGCATCCACACTCAAAATCCGGCCGGAAAAAAACTGGGGCAGTTCCACTTCCAGCCAATCCAGCAATTTGAGCTGGCGATCATCGTTGATCAACCCATCAATGCCTTTGCGGATTTCGCCCAAGGTCAATACGCTGAGATAGAGCGTGGTGGCCGGCCGCTGTTCGAACCATTCGACGACGCCCCGATTGGGTTCACGGCGACGTAATTCCGATAACACGTTGGTATCGATCAAATAACTCATAGTTCGAGTTCTCGGGTCAGACTGACATCGCGTTCAATCACAAGATCGTCCTGATCATAAAGCGGCGAACGCCGCATGAATTCGACCAGCGACTGGCGATTACCCGTGAGTCGGTCGTAGTCGACGCGCGAGAGCAGTACCGCAACAGAACGACCGTGATGGGTGATTTCCTGCGGCCCCTCCTGTTCGGCATGGCGTAATACGGTGGAAAGGCGCGCTTTCGCCTCCTGAATTTGCCAAGTATGCATAATCAACTCCAAATCTAACCAGTCTGGTCAGATTTTAAAGGTTAACTATTTTAAGAGCAAATCATGTCCTTTGATTCTGTCCGGATTCTGAGCACCGGCATTGGATTTGGCTGACCATAGGTGGAATCCAACTCCCCAAGCTCGGTTAAACGTTCCGGTTCGCGCACGGAGGATTTATTCCGCTGATTTTGCACATCTTTGCCTCGGCTTAATGCCGATGGGAAGCAAGATTGACGATCACAAAGCCGAGAATGGTAGGCGCTGCTTTCCGCCCACCGGCCATCCCTCAGAACACGACCTCCCCAAATTTGGCATGGGGCGTCAATACCTGTAGTTTCTCGATCCGATTGAGTTCGATCCGACTATCGTCGACGATCAAATATTCACGCTTTTCGGCGCTGGTCATCGTGTCGATAGCCTTGCCTTCTAAGATTTGCTGGTCTTTTAAGATAAGCCTGACCTGATAGCCGTACATGCAGGCTATTTCCAGGTAGTCATGAAGTTCGCAAGAGATAGAGCACTGAGCCATGGAGGTATTAATTCGGCGACGGCTTTATTCGGTTGCTTTGAGTGCTTATTAAAGAAACGCCGCCGCTTCGCTAAATTTCGCCTTTCTCCACCACCGGGATAATCCAATAATGGATACCGGAACCGGCAAATTCGGCCTTCAACTTTTCCAGCAACACCGCAATCGCTATTTTTTCGGCATAAATCTGAAAACGAGCGGTTTGTTGTTCGACATTTTCAGTCTCGGTGAGAAACTTGGTCAGCCTATGTTCGACATCGCCGTTAATTTGCTCGGACTCAAAACTGGACAGACATTCCATCACCGCGGATTCCAATGCCGGCGGCACAATAAACGAAATCGAGAACTGCTGATGATTGACGGTTTTGAAAAAATCGTCTTCGCTATTAAAGCGATCGGAGGCGTTTTTGATGACCTGCAGATACCTGCCTCGTCGGCGGTCGCCTTTGCGCTTTTCTATAAAATCAGCGGGAACGGCTAGCTGATTTTGCCTGGGGTCGTTATACCAACTGCGGTGATAATACGGTCTAACCACCACCATTCTGCCGTTAAAGCGTCGATTCTTTAAGCCTTTTACGACTCTTTGCACGGTCAATTCGGAATCCAGGGTCACCAAGCCATGATATTCGATCGTACCTACTCGAGTATCCTGCAACGCCAATATTTCCACATCGACGATGCGCCCCGACTTCCTAAACCAGCCACTTTTCAAAGCAGGGGCCACAAATTCGGAAATCTCAGTATGCCGGGTGTTAGCAGGAATTCGTCGCAAAAAAATATTCATAGGGCTTTGTATGGCAATGAATTTAGCTCATTCAAAAATGTTTAACTGCTGTTCGCCTCAACTGTAGCATCCCCTATCCATTTCTGCATACTTTATGCTCAGATCAGGCCCTGTTCAATGGCCGGCACCAGCCAGTAATGTAGCCCTGCGCCGGCAAAATCCTCTTTTAGCTTAGTCAATAATGCAGAAATGTTTTGTTTTTCGACGTACATTTGAAAGCGGATTTTGCGTTGATGTCCGGCGACCTGTTCCGCCAGCGACAAGCCTTGGTGATCGTGATCGTGAACATTGGCCGGAAAACTGGTGAAGCCTTGCCGCCACGCCAAGGACAACAGACAATCGACCATAGCCTCTTCCAGGCTGGGCGAGACGTTCAAGGTCAGTAAAAATGCCTCGTGACTCATTCGCAGTTCTCCGGGTTACGGCCGAATAATCGATAGAGTATCGGCAACAAGATTAGCGTTAACAAGGTCGAAGATAACAAACCGCCGGTAACGACGATAGCCAGTGGCCGCTGGATTTCCGAACCGGGCCCGGAGGCGAACAGCAGCGGAACCAAGCCGAACGCCGCGATGCTGGCGGTCATCAACACCGGCCGTAAACGCCGCCCGGAACCGATAATCACCACCCGTGACAACTCCATGCCCGTCGCACAGAGCTGATTGAAATAACTGACCATCACCACACCGTTCAATACCGCGATACCCAGCAGCGCGATGAAACCGACCGAGGCCGGCACCGACAGATATTCGCCGGATAGCCACAGCGCGAACACCCCGCCTATCATCGCCAACGGAATATTGGATAGCACCAGCACCGCCTGCCGCACCGAACCAAAGGTAGAAAACAGCAGCAGGAATATCAATCCCAGCGACAGCGGAATCACCAACGTCAGCCGCGCGGACGCGCGTTGCTGGTTTTCGAATTGGCCGCCGAACTCGACATGAAAACCGTTGGGCAGTTCGACTCTTTCCGCCACCGCCTTGCGCGCCTCATCGACAAAACCGACCAAATCTCGACCTTCCACATTGCTACGAATCACCACGAAACGTTGGCCTTTTTCACGACCTATCGAGACCACCCCTTCCACCGCTTGAATTTTGGCGACGGCGGTAATCGGCACATGGCCGCCATTGGGCAAACTGATTTGCAGATTATCGAAATTGGCGGTGTTACTATCTCCGCGCAGCAGCAAAGGTGTGCGCTTGACGCCCTCCTGCACAATACCTAGCTGTACACCTTCGATTTGGGCACGCAGCATATTTTCAATACTATTGCCGTCCAGCCCGAAACGGCCGGCGGCTTCGCGGTCAATACTGAGCTGCAAGAACTGCATGCCTTCGTTTTTACGGGTGAACACGTCGCTGGAGCCAGGGATGGTTTTCAGCACCGTTTCGATTTGTTCGGCTTTATGATTGAGCGTATCCAGATCGGTACCGAATAATTTGATCGCGACATCGCCGCGGGTACCGGTCAACATTTCCGAGACCCGCATTTCGATAGGCTGCGTAAAACCGAAGGCAATTCCCGGCGTGTGCGGCATGATTTTGCGAATTTCCTCGATCAACCCTTCCTTGCTGTCCATCCGCCATTCCGATTTGGGCTTCAGGATCAAAAAAGTATCGGTATCGTTCAAGCTCATCGGGTCCAGGCCCAATTCGTCGGTGCCGACCCTGGAAACCACGGTCTGTACTTCCGGAATATGCTCGAGAATGTTTTTCTGTACTCGGCCGTCCAGCGCTACCGAATCCAGCAAGGTAATCGACGGCAATTTCTCCAGCTGGATGATGATGTCGCCTTCGTCCATCGTCGGCATGAAAGTGCTGCCGATCTGGGTAAACACCAGCAGACTAGCCGCCAGCATCGCCCCGGCACCGATAAAGACTTTTTTACTGTTCTCCAGACACCAGACCAGGATAGGCTGATACCACTGCAACAATTTGCGCGGTAGCCAGGGTTCTTCGTGAGACACCTGTTTCAGCAGCAACGAGGCCAGCACCGGGATCACGGTTAAAGACAGAATCAAGGAACCGCTCAAGGCAAATACGATAGTCATCGCCACCGGCCCGAACAATTTGCCTTCCAGTCCCTGCAAGGTCAACAGCGGCAAAAACACGATGATGATGATCAAGATCCCCGAGGTAACCGGCACCGCCACTTCGCGGGTAGCCCGGTAAATCAGATGCAAGCGCGGCAAACGCTCGGCCTTGTGATGATCGGCCAGTTGGGTAATGACGTTTTCCACGACCACCACCGCGCCGTCCACCAGCATGCCGATCGCGATCGCCAGACCACCCAGACTCATCAGATTGGCCGACATACCGAACGCATGCATCAGGATGAAGGTCACCAGCGCCGCCATCGGCAAGGCCAATGCTACGGTTAGCGCCGCCCGCAAATCGCCCAGAAACAGGATCAGCAATACCACCACCAGCACAATGGCTTCCATCAAGGCCTTGGATACGGTGTCTACCGCCTTGCCAACCAACACGCCGCGGTTATAAAACACATTGAGGCGCACACCTTCCGGCAAACCGGGTTGCAATTCCGCCAACTTGCTTTCCAGTTGCTCGATGGTCTGCCGGGCATTGGCGCCGCGCAGGCTCAACACAACAGCGGTAACTGCCTCGCCGTTGCCATCCTTACTGACCGCGCCATAGCGGGTCAGCGCGCCGATGCGGACATCGGCAATATCCTCCACCCTGATTGGCATCCCTTGATGCTGTGCCACCACAATGGCTTTCACATCCTGTTCGTTTTTGATGCGGCCCTCGGCACGCACGATCAAGGCTTCCTCACCCTCGGTCAGCCGGCCGGCACCGTCGTTGCGGTTATTGTTTTGCAAGGCGGCCATCAGTTGCTGAGTATCGATATTGCGAGCCGCCATCCGGATATTGTCGGGCACCACCTCAAAACTGCGAACTAAACCACCCAACGCATTGACATCCGCCACACCGCTTACGGTACGCAAAGCAGGGCGTATGGTCCAGTCCAGCAACTCTCGGCGCTGCATCAGACTCAGATCGCCTCCCTCGATCGCAAACATGAACATTTCCCCCAACGGGGTAGTCATCGGCGCGATGCCGCCTTGCACGCCTTCCGGCAGATTGCCCCAAAGCGTATTCAGACGTTCGGCGACCTGTTGCCGAGCCCAGTAAATATCGGTACCTTCTTCAAAATCCAAGGTGATGTCGGTAATCGCGTATTTGGCCAGCGAACGCAGCATGGTTTGATGCGGAATGCCCAGCAGTTCCACCTCGATCGGCGCGGTAATCCGCGCTTCCACCTCTTCCGGCGTCATGCCGTTGGCTTTGACGATAATCTTGACCTGGGTCGGCGACACCTCCGGAAATGCGTCGATAGGGATATGCTTAACGGCATAATAACCGCCACCCGCCAGCAGCAATACGCCGAGCAGAATCAATAAGCGTTGGGTTAATGCAAAGCGAATCAACCCGGCCATTACTCGTCACCGCCAAGACCCAGCCAAGTAGCTTTTAAGGCCACCGCGCCTTTTATGGCGATTTGCTCGCTAGCGGATAAGGGGCCGCTAATCAGCGAATCGGCTTCCTGTTTGCCGGTGACCGTGACTTCGGTCACCGCGAAACCGTCCGGGTTACGCACAAAAACATAGGCATGGCCTTCGTTCTGGGCAATCGCGGTATTAGGGACGATAAAGCCGGTCTGTGCGCTGTTTTGCATGATCTGCACGTTGACGTTCTGCCCAACCCGCAGGTCTTCGGCGCTACCGTCGATCACGGCTCTAGCCAATACCGTCTGGTTCTCGCGGTTGACGCTTTGCCCCAACAGGCTGATCCGCGCGCTGATTTCGCTGTCTTCCAGCCGCACCGAATCGCCGACATGAATATTGCTCAAGCGTTCCTGAGGAATGTTGATTTCCAGCCAAAGTTCGGACAAATCGGCAACCCGGTACAGTGGCGCCTGCACATCCAGGCGCGCGCCCAGACTGGTCAGACGTTCCAGTACCACGCCGTCGATAGACGCGCGGATATTCAAGCGGTTGTCGAGTTTGCGGGTTTGCCCCAAGTTTTTAATCTCGGCGGCCGACATGCCGGCCAACAGCAGCAATTGCCGGGCTTCATCAGCCTTGGCCGATTTGCTGCCGTGCAGCATCTGGGTTTCCTGCCAGCGCCGCTCGGCGATCACGCCTTCCTGCAATAGTTTTTGATCGCGGCGCCGTTCCAATCCGGATAAATTCAGTTCGCTATTGGCTATTAAAAAGGCTTGTTGTAAGCCAACCAGTTCCGGGCTATTCAACTGTGCCAATAGCTGACCCTTGCGTATTTTGTCACCAATATTGGCCGGCAACTGGGTGACCAAACCCGGTTGGCTACTGCTGATCAACACTTCGTGATCGGCGGGTACCACCACTTTTCCCGGCGCGTAAAACAACGGAATTTGCCGACTGGCACTGAGCGCGGCAACCTTGATGTCCAGATTGTCGATTTGCTCTTGGGAAATATGGATCTGCTTATCCTGGGCAAATGCGGTTAGCGTCTGCATCAACAACAAACCAAACCAGCACTTTTTCATGGCTGCACTCCCACCGCCTGATTGTAAAAGGCGATATTGCGCTGCAATTTCGCTTCCTGCAGTTTGGCGTTACGGATCGCTTCCAGGCTGCGGGCCTGAATTTTCAATAAGTCCAATAGATTGATTTCGCCTGCCGAAAAGCTGATTTCAGTCATTTTCAGATGGGTTTCGGCGATTTGTTTCAATTCGTTGGCAATCGCCAGCTCCGCCTTCGTCACTTCCAGCGCATGCTCGGCCTCGTGCAGGTTTTTCTCCAATTGCCGATACAGATGTTCGCGCGTGGCCTTGGCGTTGTTCAGCTCCAGGTTGACCTTGGCGATTTCCGGGGCATTGTAGGCTTCGCCACCAAACAGCATCACCACGCCGACACCGACACTCTCGATATCCTGTCCGCTACGGCCATCGCGCTGGCTTTTCGCGCCCAGACTCAATTTGGGTTGATTGACCGGATCGGTGGTTTTGGTCCATTGCACTTCTGCCTGTTTGCGCTCGATGACGGCATTAATTGCTTCCAGCATCGGGTGATTAGTGGTCACTTCGGTAAGGCCGCTTTGTTTTTCCTGATAATTGCCTGGCACGCGCGATAAGGTGGTCAGACTGGCATAGGCTTTTCGGCTATGCATTACTTCCGCTTCGGCCTGAGTCACCAGCGCCCGGTTTTGCAGATATTCGCCCTTGGCCAACAATAAATCGGCACGCGGCAAGTCGCCCAACTCGACGCGGCGTTCGACTTTTTTCATCAGCTGTTCGGAAATGGATAGGGCGTTTTGCGCCTGCTGCAAGCCAATGTTGGCGATTTCCATATTCCATAACGCTTCTCTAACCAAGCGCGTCACCTCCAACTTGACCGCCGCCGATTGTTTCTGCGCGGATAGACTGGCGCGCTCGGCTACCGCCTGTCCGGCCTCGCGCTGGCCCCATTTCCAAGTGGTAATCTCGACTTGGGCCGAGGCTTCGCGGGAACCGAGGTCGTCGGCAATCCGGTCGTCCATATACCCCAGTTGCAATGCGGTCGAACCCGCCACCCAGGCGTCGCTACGCTCGGCCAAGGCATCGGCTTCTTGAGTCAACGCTTCGTTGATCAAACGATCCGGGTATTTTTCCAAGGTCAAATCGACTAACTGCGGCAAACTCAACGAGGGATCGGTTTCGATCGGATCCAGATGTTCGACCATCAGCTTTTCCGTACCCTGATTTGCGTTAATCGCGGGTAAGCGCCCGCCGTCGTTCGGTTCGGCAAGGCAGGGCGCCGTTGCCAACAATAAAACAGGTAAACCGTATTTAATATGACGGTATCCGTTCATATAGCACTCCAAAACAATAATTAAACAAGACTGCTGCTAATGGCCGGTAGCCTTTAACAGTTTTGTACGGAATGTGGGGCAGACTTAGCGTGATAACAAATCATCTCGTAAGCAGCATTAATACCCCTTTCAGAACGGTGGCGCGCGGGAGCTGTTGTGACTAAGTAAAGGTTCCGGCGCAAATCGGGAAATAGGCGGAGGGAAGTTAACGATGCTGACTTGGCGCTCAACGGCAAAACTGGGAAAAGCGGCCGGTAAAAATAAAGCCGGCGCCAACTTATCCAGTAGCTGCTGTTGTTTAATCGCCGAACCAAGGTCGACGATGCCGTGTTGGATTTGCAGATCGTGATTGATCGCCATCAATCCGGCGCCTTCTTGCCCGATATGTAAGACTTCAAATTCATGCAAATGCAATCCGGGCATGCTAGCATCTTTGCCAACATGAGCATGCACTAGTGGCGCCGCCACTTGCAGCAGCAGCAGCAGCATGACCAGAAATTGACGCAAATATGCAACCATTTATGTTTTCGGATTGTCTGTGAAGTCTCGTTAATCGGTAGACTGCGGTTGTACCGGGCGGTACGAAAGGCTATTCTACTTGAAATTAGCGATTTTACCCTGAATATCAGCAAACCCTTACTCACTTTGGTCAACAAACCCTATGAACAGAAAAATCGGTACTCTGGCAACCTTATTCATGGCCCTGGCCTTGCTGCTGGGCAGTGTTCACGAAGTACAAGCCAAACGTATGGGTGGCGGTAAATCGTTCGGCAGCAAGCCCAGTTACAGCGCACCCTATCAGCGTTCGACCACACCAGGCGGCGCTACTAGCCAACCCACCCGCTCGGCCAGCCAACAACAAGCGGCCGCTCAAAATCAAGCGGCACGGCAAAGCTGGGCCGGCCGTGGCGGCCTGATGGGCTTACTGGGCGGTCTGGCCTTGGGCGGATTATTAGGTTCGCGGTTCTTCGGCGGCGCTTTCGAAAATTTGAATCTGATGGACATCCTGGTGTTTGCCGGCATCGCCTATCTGCTGTACCGGCTGTTTGCCGCCAAGGCTCGCCAACAACCCGCCGCCAGCGGCGCGTTCGGCCAAGGTCCCCAACAACCGGAGCCGCAAAATTATTACCGGGAAAATCAGCAACAAACCACCGGTCCCGCCGGTTTCGATACCGATGTTCTGTTCAAAAAAGGCAGAACGGCCGGTGCGAGCAACCACGATTATCAACAGCCGGCTAGTTTCGACGCGAGCAATCTGCCGGCGGGTTTCGATCAACGCGCCTTTTTAAGCGGCGCCGAAAGTGCTTACCGCCACCTGCAAGCCGCCTGGGACAACCGCGACTTAGCCGAGATTCGCGGCTTGACCACCGACAAAGTATTCGTGGAAATTCAAGAACAATTGCGCGCGTCGACCGCCGCTAACAAAACCGAAGTGTTGAAACTGTCCTCCGAATTATTGGACGTGCGCGAAGTCGGCGCCGAACTGGAAGCCGTGGTGCTGTTCGATAGCGTCATGCGCGAAGACGACGCTCAAGCCGAACAAGTGCGGGAAGTCTGGCATTTCATCAAACCGAAAAACAGCGCGCAAACCCGCTGGTATCTGGACGGCATTCAACAACTGGAAGATTAAGCGTGTCGGCGGACAGCAATACCATCAGGCAGCGCTACGACCGTCTGGCCCCGTGGTTCGACGGCCTGGAGGGCTTTCTGGAGGGCTTGCTGTTCCGCAGTTTGCGCAAAAAACTCTGGGCTCAGGCTGCCGGCCCCCATATTCTGGAAGTCGGGGTGGGAACCGGGAAAAACTTCCCGTTCTACCCGGACGACGCTCGCATTACCGCGATCGATTTCAGCCCGAAAATGCTGGCAATGGCGCAACGTAAACAACAGCGCAAACAGATCGCCGTCGATCTGGCGCTGATGGATGTGCAGTCCTTGGATTACGCCGACAACAGTTTCGATACCGTGATCGGTAGTTTCTTATTCTGCTCGGTACCGAAACCGAGAAAAGGCCTGAAGGAACTATATCGGGTCTGCAAACCCGGCGGACAAGTCCTGTTGCTGGAACATGTATTAAGTTCAAACAAAGCCGTCGCGGCATTGATGAATTTGCTGAATCCGCTGGTCGTCAATACCTTGGGCGCCAACATCAATCGGCAAACCTTGAAAAGCGTACAAGCCTGTCCGTTTCAAAAAATATTCGTGGATCCGGCCAGCAGCGACATGATCAAGTTGATTCGGGCCATCAAGTAAGCCAGCACCGATAACTCTCTGTTTAAAAAGCCTTTCGCTATTTAACAGCCGCCGTCTACAATGCATCCATGCTTAATTGCGCGGTAGATGACTGAGTTTATGGCAAATCTTTTTAATTCGACGGGCAAGAGTCTACAGATACTGCTCTTAAAATAAGTTAAGCCATATTCATGAGATAATATTTCCATGAAATGTAAACGAGATTCAGACGGCCGGGAAATTGATCACCATACTCTGCAAGTGATGCGACAGCAGGCGGTCAAAGCGGTGAAAAATGGGCAGACGGCGGCCAGTGTGGCGGCAGCGATGGGCGTCAACATTCGCACGGTGTTTCGGTGGTTGTCCGACTTTGCAACCGGCGGTCAAAATGCCCTGCTGGCCAAGAAGATTACGGGCCGCCCACCGCTGGTGACGCCCGACGAAATGCGCTGGATCGCCGAGACCGTGCGGGACAAAACACCCTGGCAAATGAAATTGGAGTTTGGCTTGTGGACCTTGTCGCTCATCGGGGAAGTCATCTATCGCCAGTTTGGCAAACGCCTGACCGCGCCGAGTGTGGGACGGATCATGCGGTTGCTGGGTTTTACGCCGCAAAAGCCCTTGTATCGGGCTTGGCAGCAGGACCCGGTCTTGGTGGAAAAATGGCAGTCGGAGGAGTTTCCTGCCTTGAAAGCCGAAGCCAAACGCACGGGTGCAGTGATTTATTTTGCCGACGAAGCCGGCGTGCGCTCCGACTTTCATGCTGGCACCACCTGGGCGCCAGTCGGTCGGACGCCGACCGTGAAGACAACCGGGCGACGATATGGTTTGAATCTGATCTCTGCGGTCAGTGCGCGGGGCGATTTTCGCTTCATGGTCCAGGAAGGCAACGTCACCGCCGACGTGTTTGTCGAATTCTTGAAACGCCTGCTGCGTGGCGCTGAACAGCCGATCATACTGGTCGTCGATGGCCATCCGATTCACAAGGCTAAGATCGTTAAAACGTTTGTGGAGCAACAGCAAGGCCGGTTGCAGTTGGCCTTTCTGCCGCCATATGCGCCACAACTGAATCCGGACGAACAAGTGTGGGGTTATATCAAACCACGCGTGGCCAAGCAGATGCCGGAAAATAAAATCGAATTAAAGAAACTCGTTCAATCTGCCATGCATCACTTACAGAAACTCCCACATGTCGTGAAATCTTTTTTCAGACACCCAGAATGTCAATATGCAGGTTAGTGACAATACTTTCTTTAAGAGCAGTAACACTTTGTTGTGCGGCCTTTTTAGCCGGTAGCCGGGCGGTGGCAGACGACTCGCTCGCCGATCTCAAAGCCCTGTCGCTACAGGAATTAAGCGCCAGCACGGTTTCCATCGCCTCAAAAAGTCAACAACCGATCAGCGAAACGCCTTCGGCGGTGTTCGTCATCAGCCACGAAGAAATCAGGCGATCCGGGATGCAGTCGATACCGGAACTGTTGCGCAAAGTCCCCGGACTGGAAGTCGCTAGAGTCGATGCCAATCAATGGGCGATCAGTAGCCGCGGCTTTAACGGTATATATGCCAATAAACTGTTAGTGATGATGGACGGTCGTACCGTTTACGACCCTTTGAACTCCGGGGTGTACTGGAACGAACAGGATTATCCGCTGGAAGATATCGACCGTATCGAGGTAATTCGCGGTCCGGGCGCGACTTTATGGGGCTCGAACGCCGTCAACGGCGTCATCAACATCGTCACCCGCTCCTCTCAGGAATCACAAGGCCTATTGCTATCGGGCGGCACCGGCAAGGAAGAGCCGGGATTCGGCACCTTTCGCTATGGCGGCCAGCTCAATCCGGATTTTCATTATCGGGTTTACGGCAAATACAATCATCGCGAGGATTTCCACTTCGGCAACGGCGAAAAAGCCAATGACAGCCTGGACATGGGCCGCGCCGGCTTTCGTGGAGACTGGGCGCCCGACGCCCGCAAAAATTTGATCGTACAGGGCGATTATTTCAACGGCGACATGCAGCAATCCCTGAGTAATATCGACACAACGATGCCGATAAGCGCCGATAATACCAAGAAATACGGCGGCAACGTGTTGCTGCGTTGGCAGCAAACCCTGGATAACGATAGCCGTTTGCAAATCCGCAGTTATTTCGACCACGCCGTCAGAAACCAAAGTCGGCTGGATTATCGGCGCAGTACTTTCGATTTCGATCTACAGCACAATTTCCGTTGGCAAGACCATAACCTGACCTGGGGCACAGGTTACCGCTACAACTCCGATCTGCTAGCACAAAAAGTCGCCTTGCTACATTTCGATCCGACGCAACGCGATGTGCATTTGTTCAACGTCTTCGCTCAGGACGAATGGCGCTTTTTCGCTGACGATCTGCGCCTGATTTACGGCAGCAAAGTCGAACATAACGATTTCACCGGTTTCGAAATTCAACCTTCGGCGCGGCTATTGTGGATACCTAGTCAACAGCACAGCGTGTGGGGAGCGGTATCCAGAGCAGTGCGGGTACCGGCCCGGGTCGATCACGACCTTAATGTGCTATTCAACGTAGCGCCCGACACTACCGCTAACGTATTGGGCGACGACAATTTCGACTCGGAAACCGCCATCACCTATGAACTGGGCTATCGCTTTTTCCCCAGCGATGCCTTTAATATTGATACCACGCTGTTTTATAGTGATTATGGCCGACTCAGTACCACAGAACCCCAGTCGCCAATAGTATCGGGCCAAGATACCACTATCCCGTTTTTGATTGCCAACAAAGCCAAGGGCGAAACCTATGGCTGGGAAACGGCTGTGAACTGGCGAGCATCCGAGAATTGGCGCTTGCAAGGCAGTTACAGCCTGTTTGGAATAGCCTTGCATCGGCGCGACGGCAGTCTCGATACTGCCGCCGAGGTGGCCGAAGGCAATAGTGCCAGAAATCGCGTCAATCTGAGCTCCTATCTTAACTTGCCACATCAGTTGGAATTCGACGCGCACTGGTATTACACCGATCGTTTGCTCAATCAAGTGTCAGCCTATCACCGCCTCGACTTGCGCCTGGGTTGGCAGCCGAACCTGCATTTCGAACTTGCGGTGGGCGCGCAAAATTTGCTGGACAATAGGCACCTCGAATTTAGTCCCTATCTCGATAACGCCGTCATCAGCAGCGAATTTGAACGCAATTACTACATTAAAGCCACGGTGCGTTATTAAATGTGGCATCGAAGTTTGTTCAGCAAAGTCGTGGCAAAAACCGGTTGGGTTTATCGGTATTTGCTCTCGATGCTGCTATGTTGCCTGGTTCTAGTCAATCCCAGCAGAGCAAATGAACAACGTTTTAACGAAACGGAACTTAAAGCGGCATATCTATATAATTTTGCTTACTTTGTTACCTGGCCCGAAACCAATAGGGATTTTCTGTTTTGCAGTTATGCCAATTCACCGGTAACCACCATATTGGCTCGGCTTATCGTAGGCGAGCGGGTACATGATAGGGCTATTCAACTACTGATCGATCCTGTCCCGGCACAATTACACGAATGTCATGTCATTTATATTCCCGCGCAGCAGGAGAGGATACTGGCCGCGACGCTGGAGTTCGTTCGCGCTTTTCCGGTGCTGACCGTCAGCGATACCGCCGATTTCGAAGACCGTGGCGGCATGATCCGTCTAGCGACCGAAGATATGCGGATTCAACCGGTGATTCGGCTGAAAAATGTGACGCGCAGTGGATTGGGGATTAGCTCCAAGCTGCTGCGTAGTTCTCGGGTAATCGAGTAATCCCATGTCCTTGATTGCCGCCTACCAGCACGCGTCAATTCGACAAAAAATTTTGGCCATCGCGTTAACGACCGCTTTCATCAGTGCCGTATTCACCCTGCTGTTTTTTCTAGCCAGCGATTATAGTCATCAAAAACAAAGACTTCTGGACCAGAGCCGGGTGTTGTCGAAAATTCTAGCCAACAATGTTTCCGCCGCCATTATTTACCACGATTCGACTACCGCTCAGGAAATTCTAGCGGCACTCAAGGAAAAAGACGATGTCATCGGCGCTTACATTTTTACCGCCGATCACCAGCTATTTGCCAATTATCAAAGCCAATTACCGAACAATCAGGCTATTTTGCAAACCATAGGCCAACACAACGGCGATTTCTGGCAACAGTT
Source organism: Methylomonas montana (assembly GCF_030490285.1). Classification (NCBI taxonomy): domain Bacteria; kingdom Pseudomonadati; phylum Pseudomonadota; class Gammaproteobacteria; order Methylococcales; family Methylococcaceae; genus Methylomonas; species Methylomonas montana. The sequence continues at coordinate 4,595,149 of NZ_CP129884.1, forward strand.
TCCCACCAACCAACCTAACAATCACGACGATCACATTTTTCATGCCGACTCTCTCGACCTGGTCGTACCCATCACCATCGACCAGCGGCTGATCGGCTTCTTAGCCATGCATCTGTCCCTGGCGGAATTGCTACACAACTTTCAATACACCACATTGGAAGCCTTAGCCGCGATGTTGTTAGCCATGCTGATCGCGATGCTGCTCGCCCGTTGGCTGGGATATAAAATCAGTAAGCCTTTATTGCACTTAACGTCCAACATCGAACAAATTAGCCAGAACGACGCGTTTAGTACTAGGTTAACGGTAGACACATACGACGAAACCGGGATTCTGATCAAAACCTTTAACAGCATGCTGGATCGCATAGAACAGCATGAGCGTAATAAAAACGCCTTGATCGTTAATTTATCGCATGCCAAATTAGAAGCGGAAAGAGCCAGCTACGCCAAATCGGAATTTTTGTCGCGGATGAGTCATGAGTTGCGGACGCCGTTAAACGCCATCATCGGTTTTAGTCAATTGCTGGAATCCGATGTACATAACCCGTTAAACGAGGATCAAAAAGACTCGGCCAATCACATTCTCGGCGCCGGCTTGCATTTACTGGATTTGATCAGCGAATTGCTGGACCTAAGCGCGGTGGAAAGCGGCAAGTTGGCTCTCTGCATTGATAAGGTCGATTGCCGAAGCGTCATTGAGGAATCTTTGGATTTGGTGCGTCATCAGGCCCGAGATCGCGGCATTGACATCCACTGCCAATTGCCGAAACAACGTTTTTCGGTTTATGCCGATCGCTTACGCTTGAAGCAATGCCTGCTGAACCTGCTATCCAATGCCATCAAATATAACCGACCAAACGGTGAAGCGACGGTCTTGGTCGAACAGCGAGACCGGCAAGTTCACATTACCATCCGGGATAGCGGTATCGGCATCGCCCCCGAACAGTTTGCGATGCTATTCCAGCCGTTTACCCGATTTCATCAGGATCAGGAAGTTATCGAAGGTACCGGAATCGGTTTATTGATTACCAAGCATATGATCGAACTAATGAAAGGTTCGCTGAAAGTCAGTAGCCAGGTCGGCCAGGGCAGCGAATTTACGATTATCCTTGAACAAGCCCATCCCATGACTGGCATTGCCAGGGCAGGGTCTACTCGGCAAACATCGAATCAATCCGCTCCGATTGCCGAAAGCGGCTCCCAATTGCCGATCGATACAAACCTGTCTTAATTTTGTCCGGTGTTTTGGAAAAATACCGGGCCGGGCCGAAAACTCGTTGATGGTTTGGAATCAACGAGCCTGACCGGAGTTTAGCGGATGGAATTGACGGTGCGTTCCAGTTCTTCGCGACTTAGATGGCGCACATCCTTGCCTTTCACCATGTAAATTACCTGCTCACAAACATTGCAGGCATGGTCGCCAATCCGTTCCAACGCACGAGCCGCCCACAACATATCCAGCGCCCGAGTAATGTTGCGCGGATTTTCCATCATCTGCGTGATTAATTGCCGAGTGATGCTGGTATATTCGCGATCCACCTTGGAATCTTGTTCGGTAATCGCCACCACTTCCTCGACGTCGTTTCTGGCATAGGCATCCAAGGCGCCGTTCAGCATGTCCTTGACCAGATTCAGCAAATGTTCGATTTCGTAATATTTGTCCTGATAATAGTCAGCACCTTCCAGACGCATGGTCATCTTGGCGATGCGCGCCGCTTCGTCACCGATCCGCTCCAGGTCGGTGATGATCTTGATCGTGGCGATCAGCATCCGTAAATCGTAGGCCGCCGGTTGGCGTTTGGCCATGATTTCGGTGCATTCGTGATCGATATCCTTTTCCATTTCGTTGACTTGATGGTCTTGTTGCACGACTTTCTCGGCATCTTCCATGTCGTAGCCCATGAACGCCTTGGTCGCCAAATCGACTTGCTGTTCGACCAAGCCGCCCATGGCCAACACCTTGTTGCGGATGTCTTCCATCTCCTCGTTAAATTGACGGGAAATGTGTTGTTTGATTTTGCTGTTATCCATTGCCTACCTCCTAGCCGTACCTACCGGTAATGTAATCTTCTGTTTGTTTTTTCGCTGGATTGGTAAACAACTCGCTGGTTTCACCAAATTCGATTAATTCGCCCATGTACATGAAAGCGGTGTAATCAGACACCCGCGCCGCCTGCTGCATGTTATGGGTGACGATCACGATCGTATATTTTTCTTTGAGTTCGTTGATCAATTCTTCGATTTTCAACGTGGAAATCGGGTCCAGCGCCGAGGCTGGTTCGTCCAACAGGATCACTTCCGGCTCGATGGCGATCGCCCGAGCAATTACCAGCCGCTGCTGCTGACCACCAGACATGCCCAAGGCATTGTCGTTCAAGCGGTCCTTCATTTCGTCCCACAGCGCCGCACCGCGTAGGGACTTTTCGACGACTTCGTCGAGTATACGCCTGTCGTTGATACCCTGAATACGCAAGCCATAAGCCACGTTTTCGTAAATGGTTTTCGGAAACGGATTGGGTTTTTGAAACACCATGCCCACCCGCCGGCGCAAGGCCGCAACATTGACCGATTTATCGTAAATATCTTCGCCATCCAGCAGAATCTTGCCTTTAATAGTGACGCCGTCGACCAGATCGTTCATCCGGTTGATGCAGCGCAGCAGAGTCGATTTGCCGCAGCCGCTGGGACCGATATAAGCGGTCACCCGCTTGCGCGGCATTTCCATATTGACGTTATGCAAAGCCTGTTTTTGTCCATAAAACAAATCCAGGTTTTCGACTTTGATACAGGTTTCGATCTCGCCGGAAACGGCTCGCTCTTCTCTATTCAACGCATTGATATCAATGGCGTGGCTGATTTTTTGTGCTGTTGTCATGATATTTTGGGTCCAGGCTTCCGGAGGATGCAATATTAGTTTTCTAGGGCGCGGTATTTTTCCCGCAAATTGTTGCGTATGGAAATAGCGAACATGTTCAGACCGATAATGACCATCACCAGTAGCAGCGAAGTGGCATACACCAACGGTCTGGCCGCTTCGACGTTAGGGCTCTGGAAACCGACATCGTAAATATGGAAACCCAGATGCATAAATTTTCTATCCAGATGCAGATAGGGGAAATTGCCGTCCATCGGCAGGGTCGGCGCCAGTTTGACCACACCAACCAACATCAACGGCGCTACCTCGCCAGCCGCGCGCGCCACCGCCAGGATCAAACCGGTCATGATTGCCGGACTGGCCATCGGCAACACGGTGCGCCATAGCGTTTCGGCTTTAGTGGCGCCCAAGGCCAGACTACCCTCGCGGATCGACTTCGGAATCCGCGACAGACCTTCCTCGGTGGCGACGATCACCACCGGCAAGGTCATCAAGGCCAGCGTCAACGAGGCCCATAGCAAACCGGGCGTACCGAAGACCGGCGCCGGCGCCGCTTCCGGGAAAAACAAGCGGTCGATATTGCCGCCGATGATATAAACGAAAAAGCCCAAGCCAAATACGCCGTAAACGATAGACGGTACGCCAGCCAGGTTGTTAACGGCGATCCGGATCACACGGGTAATAAAACCTTGCTTGGCGTACTCGCGCAGATAAACCGCCGCGATCACCCCAAACGGCGTCACCACGATGGCCATCAGCAACACCATCAGCACCGTGCCGAAGATGGCCGGGAAGATACCGCCCTCGGTGTTGGCTTCGCGCGGCTCGTCGCTGACGAATGTCGTGAAATTACTCACATACTCGATGATTTTATCGAATACGCTCATGGTATTGGGGCGCGTTAATTTGACGACTCGATGCAAGGGCAAACTGATTTCCTTCTGTCCGGCTTCCGCTACCACCAGACTGTAGCGTTTACTTTCCTTGCTGAGTTTGAAAATCTGTTGCTGTATGACTTGGTACTGCTTCTCGTAAGCCTGTTTTTGCGCGGCGAATTCCTGCTTGGCGGCATCGCTCCACTGGTTTTTGAGTTCCAGCGAGCGCTGCTTCAAACGCAAGCGCTCCAAATCGTAGTTGATCGCCCCAACGTCTTTATCTTGCAAATTATCGATTTCGTCGTGTTGTTCCAGCACTGTCGCGAGCTTGTCTTGGGCAACCTGCCAAGCTTGTTCGCCTTCAGCGATCACCACGCCGTCTTCCTTGACCGCCAGCAAGCGACCGTAGAAATTGCCCCATTCCCGGCGTTCGATCATCACCAATTCATCCGGCGTGGATTGGCCGCGAATATATTGCTGCTGTATCCAGCGGAAATCGCTGCCGAAAATGTCGCGGTTGCCGGTCTTGACCAGATGCTGCACCAGATATTCGCCATTATCCAGCAACTCATGGCCGGCGGCTTTGGCTTGCGCGGCCGGCAACAGCGACGTCGCCACCTGTTCGCCGATGATCACCGTCTCCGGAGCACCACGATCTTGATAGCGGTACTCGACGATGTCGGCCGGCCAGAAATGGCCCAAGCCTCTGACCGCAATCAGCAGCAATAAGCCTACCACCAAGATAAGGTTCAAACTGACCGCGCCGGCGGTCATCCAGATCCACGGCGAACCGCTCTTAAACCATGCTTTCATCATAATGAGCTGTATTTTTGTCTGAGATTCTGCCGAATGACTTCAGCCAGAGTGTTGACTACAAAGGTGAACATGAACAACACCAGCGCCGCCAGGAACAATACGCGATAGTGGGTACTATTCACTTCCGACTCCGGCATTTCCACCGCGATATTGGCAGACAGGGTACGCAAGCCCTGGAAAATGCTCAAATCCATCACCGCAGTATTGCCGGTGGCCATCAAAACGATCATCGTCTCGCCAACCGCGCGGCCGAAACCGATCATGATCGCCGAGAAAATGCCGGGGCTGGCGGTCAGCAACACCACTTTGGTCATGGTCTGCCAGGGCGTAGCGCCCAAGGCCAAGGAACCCGTGGTCAAATGCTTGGGCACGCTGAAAATCGCATCTTCGGCAATGGAAAATATCATCGGGATCACCGCGAAACCCATCGCCAAACCAACGACCAGGGTGTTGCGCTGATCGTAGCCGATGCCGAATTCTTCGCGCATCCAGGTGCGTAAATCGCCGTTAAAACAGAGTGCTTCTATCGCCGGGCTTAATTGAAAAGACAGCCAGCCGCCGAAAATCACCACCGGAATCAATACGATGGCATCCCAACCGTCGGGAATTTTGTGGCGGGTTTGTTCGGGTACGTATTGCCAACAATAGGCGAAAATCATCACCGACAGCGGCACCACCATCAGCAGCGCAAAAATCCCGGTGAGATTAGCTTCCACGAAAGGCGCCAGCCACAAGCCGGCCAGAAAACCCAAAATCACCGTCGGTAAAGCACCCATGATTTCCACGCCTGGCTTCACATATTGCCGCACGCTGGGCGCCATGAAATACCCGGTATAAATCGCGCCGAACAAGGCCAGCGGAATACCCATCAGCATCGCGTAAAACGAAGCTTTCAAAGTGCCGAACACCAGCGGCGTCAGACTCATTTTCGGTTCGAAATCGTTGCTGGCCGACGACGATTGCCAAATATAATCTGGCTTTGGATAACTTTCGTACCAGACTCTGTTCCATAACGAAGCCCACGATACTTCCGGATGTTCGTTATCAATTTTCCAGTGATTGATCTTGCCGTCTTCGGCTTGCAACAGCAAGGCATTGGCGCGCGGCGACAAGGTCACGGCCACCGGCTTGCCGCCGGCGATTTTTTCCTTGATCAATTCGCGTTCGGCGGTGGAACTGTAAATGCCAATTTCGCCATTGGCGTCCGCCGCCAACATGCCTTTACGGCGCTGCTCCGGATTGATGGTGACAATCGGCGCCTCGGACACTTTAAATTCACGCAGTTTTTCGACGCTGAAGTGATTTTGCTGATCGCGTATCATGGTCCATTGCGCCATCACACCGCTGGTATCGCCTATCAGCAGGGAAATATCGCCATTCAAAAACTCCATGCTGCTGATTTGCGTGCCTTGATTCAACACATTGAGTTTGTGCTTAATCTTGGGCTGGCTTTTGTCGGCTATATCGACCACGGTCAAATCGCCGGCACGACTAGCCAAATACAGATTGCGCAGTTCTTTATCCAACAAAATGAAATCCACTTCGTCAGCCGCCATCTCCACGACGCTGTCGGTGGCTTCCCAGCTGACTTCGTCGAACATCGATTCTTTTTTGCTCAGGCTGCTTAAAACCATGCGGTTATCGGCGGTTTTCGCCAGCAAGGTGCTGTCTTTATCGCCCAATTTCACCGCCAGTTTGGTCAGCGCTTGGCCTTGTTTGTCCACCACCAGCGGCTGGGCACCCAGCGGATATTGAATCGAAGGGGTAATCAAACGCTTACCGTCGGGATAAGTCAGTTTGTAATCGTGCTTAACCACCACGGCGCGGCCATCTGACAAACCGAAGGCAATCACACCTTTATCGACACCGCCGTGCGCATAACTGGTGATCTGAACTTGCTCGGGAATCGGCAGCGGATCGACACGCAGCACCTGGCCGCCGGCGACGCTGAAAAATACGACTTTTCCGGTATCGGTAAAACGCACGGCCACTTCGTTTTGCTCTTCCATCGACAGGAATACGGTATTGCCTAAACCCGGCTCGGGTACGTCGTAACGGCCGACCGATTCGGCGTGCGACGGCAACAGTATCGGAAAAACCACATACAACAGGTAAAAGAAGATCAACACCACGGCGACGATGATACTCAAGCCGCCGGCCACGACGCCGCGCGCCACCATCTTATCTTTTACCAGCCGCCAGCGCTGGTAACGGTCACTAGTGGCTGTCTGAAACAACGTGGCTTTCGCTTGGGTGGGATGGGCTTCAGTCATAACAAGGCATAGTTAGTTAACATAGCTACGGCGAAATATCGCAACGCAGACAAAAACAAAAAAGCCGATAACTACTAAGGAATTATCGGCTTTATATTATACAAGATCATCCGCCATTAATTGGTGGATAGGATGAATGGCTTTGTTTTATTAGCCAGTCCCTTGCTGCGTCCGTGCATCATTGTCCCTTTATCAGACATCCTTGGCTGATGTAATTACTGAACCAGCGTCAAGGCTTTTTCCACGGCTTTAGCTGGCAGCGGAATATAGCCGTCCTTGATCACCACTTGTTGGCCGGTTTTGGATAACACCATTTTGATGAACTCTTTTTCCAATGGCGCCAGCGGTTCGTTAGGTTTTTTGTTGACGTAAATATATAAGAAACGCGACAGCGGATAAGCACCGGAGGTAGCGTTTTCAGGTGTCGCTTCGACAAAAGCCTCGCCATCTTTGCGCGCCAAAGCCACGGCTTTTACGCCGGAAGTCGAGTAGCCGATGCCGGAATAACCGATGCCGTTAGCCGAGGTGGTAACCGATTGCACCACGGAAGCAGAACCTGGTTGTTCGTTGACATTGCTTTTGAAATCGCCTTTGCACAACGCTTCGTCTTTAAAGAAACCGTAAGTACCGGACACCGAGTTACGGCCATACAGCTGAATCGGCTTGCCCGCCCAGCCGCCAGTCAGACCGGCTTGACCCCAAGTGGTGATATCGTTGGCATGGCCGCATTTACGGGTGGACGACAAAATCGCATCCACTTGCGGAATGCTTAAACCTTTAACCGGATTGTCCTTGTTGACGAAAACCGCCAACGCGTCGATCGCTACCGGAATAGCGGTTGGTTTGTAACCGTATTTGCTTTCGAAATCGTCGATTTCGTTGTCTTTCATTTTCCGGCTCATAGGGCCCAGGTTAGCGGTACCCTCGGTCAGAGCCGGCGGCGCGGTCGATGAACCGGCAGCTTGAATCTGGATATTGACGTTGGGGTAAATCTTACCGAATTCTTCTGCCCACAAAGTCATCAGATTGGCCAAAGTATCTGAGCCGACACTGGAAATATTGCCGGACACGCCGCTGGCTGCCGCGTATTCCGATAAGCTTGGGTCCAATGTCGCAGGTGCCGCAGCCGCTTCACCGCCCAACAGAGCAGCCGACGCGAAACCAAACCCCAAAACCAGCGACTTCAGCTTGAATGTGTTTTTCATATTTTTTCTCGAAATGTTTAAAACTTAAGATCCATATTGCCAATCTAGCGTGACAATAGTATGAAGCGTATATGACAGTTTTATGACAAAAGATGACTAATTGTAATGGGAACCGACGAGTTTCAGCAAAACCTACTGCATCATCGTCCCAAGCCGGGCATTTTCCAGCTTTACAAAACTGTAGGAAAAATCAACGGCTTGATCGTCTTGCACATCCTCTCTAGCAATTTCCCGCCACTGGCTCGGCTCTATCTCGGGAAAAAAGGTATCGCCCGCAAAGTTTTTATTTATCTCGGTCAAATACAAATAATCCGCATACGGCAGCATGGCTTCGTATATGGTGGCGCCACCGATTACGAACAATTCCGGGCAATCGGCACAAGCTTGCAACACGCTGTCGATGTCGCCAAACGCCCGGCAACCGAGCTGTTGGTAATTCGGGTCACGGCTGATGACGATGTTATCCCGGCCCGGCAGCGGACGGCCGATCGCTTCGAAAGTTTTACGGCCCATCAAAATCGGCGAGCCCATGGTAATCTGCTTGAAACGTTTTAAATCGGCCGAGAGATGCCAGGGCATTTGCCCATTCAGGCCGATGGCCCGGTTGCTGGCCATCGCCACGATCAGTGATATTTTCATGCGCAATGTTTAAGATGGGCCGTATTATTGGCGAGACATCATACTAGAAACAGAGCATATGAAGAAAAACATCCTGCTGGTGTTTACCGGCGGCACCATCGGCTCGCAGCTTGACGGCAACACCATTAACACTAACGGCAACGCCGGTTTTAAATTATTGCAACGTTTTGCGGAGCAAGATACCAAACCGGATTCGGTGAGCTTCAAAACCTTGCAGCCCCTGCAAATTCTCAGCGAAAACCTGCATCCCAGCCACTGGCCGAAAATCATCGCCAGTATCGAATCCGAAGATTTAAGGCAATTTGACGGCATCGTCGTCACCCACGGCACCGACAGCCTGGCCTTCAGCGCGGCGGCGCTAAGCCTGCATTTCAATAGCCTGGCCATACCGTTGCTGCTAGTTTCCAGCGATTTGCCGCTGGATTATCCGCAAGCCAACGGCGTGGCGAATTTTATCTGTGCGGTGGAATTTATCCGTCAACTCGGTCTGGCCGGCGTGTTTGTGCCGTATCGAAATCCAGGACAAACGATGCAACTTCATCTTGGCAGCCGGTTGTCGTCCTGCTTGCCATTGAGCGGCGATTTCATCAGCGTTCAATCGCAAGCCTGGATGCGTTATGAAAGCGGTCACTTCGAACGGCTACACGAGCTGGATTGCAAAGCTCGCTCGCCGATAGCGCTAAAACCCGAATTTTCAAAACAAATATTGCTGATCAGGCCTTATCCGGGTCTGGACTACACGATGTTCAATCTCGAGAATGTCGAACTGGTACTACACGACCTCTACCACTCCGGCACCGCCTGTGCTTCGGCCGCCGCCGGCAGGCAATGTAGCCTGGTCGAATTCGTCAAACGCTGCAGCAGCCGGAACATAAAAATTTATCTGGCTCCGGCACTGTACTCGGAAAGCGCCTACGCCTCGACTAGAGAGCTACTGGAATGCGGCGCGGAAATGATCTGGAACATGTCATTGGAAGCCGCCTACGCCAAACTGCTATTGGCTTATGGCAATTTCAACACTCGGAATGATATCGCGGATTTTTTACAGCGGGATATTGCGTGGGAACATGTATGAAAAGAGGGGGCGCTATCGCGCTCCACCTACAATGCTTTCTACGGGATTTCGGACATAATAACCTTATTACGCTTGGCACGGGTGGGCCAATTCTGCTCGGCCCCATTACAAATACTTCAGCCAAGCCCAATGCGGTTTTCGATGCTTTAAAGCTTCAAAACCAAGGCAGCAGGGAAACATCAGCAATACGACCAATAGCCAAAACGCATAAACCGTCGGCAAACCGTAACCGTAGTCTTTGGGTAAATCCGGCACCCAGATACCGCCACCGATCAGCGCCGAAACCGGGCCATTGTCGATTGCCGCCACCAGCAACGCCAGCAGGTGGATAACATAGAGATGCAGCAGATAAAAAAACAGCGGCGTCCGGCCGAATACTTGTAAAACCCTGAATTTATGGGCTGGCCAGTCTTCAAACCAGCCCAGCAACAGCACTGCCGGCCCCAGCGTCATCAATAAATACAGCAACGACGGCGGGTATTTGTGGCAGTTCAGAAATGACAGCAAAGTCAATGCCGGATCGGCATAGGCTTGCCACGGATGGGGGTCGCCGTAGAGATTGCTGAAGCGCAGCAACGCAAATAATGCGATCAGCGAAACCCCTAACAGCACTAGTCTATTGCGGCTACGCCATTGCGGCGAGTTCATCCACCAGCCGAATCCGTAACCTACGGCGATTACCCCAACCCATGGAATCAAAGGGTAGTAAGGATTGAGCTTCCAGCCACCGCCAAAATCGACGTGGTCGCCGGTATGTAATACCGCCCACCATGGACCAAAGCCGCCCAAATCGGCCGGTTTGACCGCGTCGAAAGTGTTATGCCCGACGATCATCAAACCGCCAAAACCGACAATCCACGGCAAAGGCAACTTAACCAAGCCGGATAGCAAAATCATAGACCAGCCTATCGCCCATAACACCCCGCCGTCGAGTTGGCGAAAGTCGTTGCTGAAATTCCAGGCCCAGGCTTCGACAGTACTGACCAATAGCAACAACAGCACCCCGCGTTTCAGTAAAAAACCGCTAGTCTCAGCATTAGCATCCCGCCGTGCCGCCCACAGATAGGCGCTGGTGCCGGCCAGAAACACGAATACCGGCGCGCAGAAATGAGTGATCCAACGGGTCAGAAACAAACCCACCGCGGTCTTATTCAGATCGGTGGGATCAAAATGCGCAGCGCTAAAGAAATCCCGGGTGTGGTCCAGCGTCATGATCACCATGACCAGGCTGCGCAGCATGTCGAGGGACGCAATACGTTGAATCATTTCAATATTCTAGCCGAAGCGAACCGAAGGCCATTAATGGATCCGCCGGGTTATTGGACCAGGAAGCGCGTTGTATATAGTACTGGGTGTCGGAAACGTTATTGACGTTGACCTGGGCCGTCAGCCTGGTCTTGCCGATATTGAAGCGATAGGCAGCCATCACATCCAAGCGCGCGCAGGCATCGTCGTAAAAACTGTTGGCGGTGTCGCCGTAGCGTAGGCCGGCGGCGTAGATGCCAGCGCCGACGCTAAAACCTCTCAACATTTCTTGCTGAAAATCGTATTTCAGCCACAAGCTTCCCGAATGCAGCGGTGCGTACGGCAGCCGCTTACCCTGATTGCCGGAGTAGTCCTTGGTAACCTCGGTATCGGTATAAGCGTAAGTACCGATCATGCTTATCGCATCCGTTAACCGACCGCTGATATCCCACTCTATACCCTGGCTGCGGGCCTCGCCGATCGCTACATTAAGCGAACGATTACTCGGGTCTGGTGTCAGCACGTTTTGCTTGGTCAAATGATAATAAGCCAAGGTGCTGGTTAATCGCCCGTCAAAAAACGAGGTCTTGATGCCGCCTTCATACTCGGTCGAAGTCTGAGGGTCGAACGGTTTGCCTGAGGCTTGCCGGCCATTGTTGGCGCCGAACGATTCGACAAAATGGCCATACAACGACAGCCATTCCGTCGCTTGATAGAGTATGCCGACCCGCGGACTTAAATTGGTTTCTTCGATATCGTCGTAAGCGTCGCTGGCTAACGCCAGGTTTTGGTCGGAATAACCGCTTCCAAAAGTGGCGATGTCGTAACGCAAGCCGCCCAGCAGGTGTAGTTTGTCCCACAAAGTGATTTCATCCTGGCCATACACGCCGAACCACTCGTTATCCTCGATGTAGTTGAACAAATACGGTGGCGCCATCGCCGCTTGCACATTGAATCTAGGCATGTCCCTGAAAACGTTGACATTGTCCATGGCGCGGGCAGTGGCATGATCGACGCTGCGTTGGTGATAATAGTCGCCGCCGATCAGCAGATCGTGCTCGATACCGAAGGTTTTGAATTTACCGGTCAAATCCAGATAAACGGTTTGGGTGTCGTAAGCCAGGCTGCCGAACCATGCCCCACGGGGCGTATCGCCATTTAGCGCCGCTCTACCGTCGGCATAAACCTCCTGCAAACCCGCGTCGCCGTCAACGACGACCATGCCGTTTCTTAGTTTCCAATTGTCGTTGAAGCTGTGCGTCCAATTGAAATCGACCAGCCAGTAGGAATCCTTGTCCACCAATCCCTCTTGAACGAAGGTGCGGGAGATCGGTGCCGGCGCGGCGCGATTGCCGGTAACGGGAAGGCCGGCATCGTAAGTCCGATTATCGTCCATGTATTCCACCGACAGATTGAATTCGGTGCGATCCGAAGGCTTCCAGTTTAGGCTGGGTGCGAAAAAAATCCGGTCATTGACTACAAAATCCCGGAAAGAGTTGCTATCGAGATATGACATGTCCAGCCGGTAAGCCAGCGATCCGTCCTGAGTCAGCGGCCCGGTGGCGCTCGCTTCGGTCCGGTAGTAGTCGTAGGAGCCAAAGCGTTGCTCGATCGAATAATACGGATCGGCCGAAGGCTTTTTGGTGACCAGATTGATCAAGCCGCCGGCTTCGATACGCCCGTACAGTCCGGATGCCGGTCCTTTCAGCACTTCGACCCGGTCCAGGTTGGCGAAATCGGCGCTACTTTTTTGCATCCTGATGCCATTACGGTAGTAATTGCTCCTGAAGCCCAATTCGAAGCCACGAACGACATAAGCGTCCGCTCCGCCGGTGGTGCCGCCGTTGGATGCACGTTGCTGCACTCCGCTGACGTTCTTCAGCGCATCCTGCAAACGGAAGGCTTGTTGATCCCGTATCGCTGCTTGGGGCACTACCTGTATCGACATCGGCGTTTCCATGATAGACGCGTCGGTTTTGGTGGCGGTCGAGGCAATTTGCCGGTTGTAATCGGTGTTATACGGATCGTTTGCATCATAAACCACCCTCCCCAACACCGTCACCGCCGCCAAGGTCTCGACCTTAGCTGCCGCCGAGCCATCCTGCTTGATCGCCACCGCATTGTCGGCGGTAAAGGTATAAACCAGGCCGCTGCCCGCCAACAGTTTTTGCACGGCTTGCAGGGGTGTCAAGCGGCCACTGAGCGCTGGCGCGCGTTTGCCGGCCATGATGCCGTCGGCGTAAAACGGTTGCAGGCCGGTTTGTTGGGCCAAGGCGTCCAATGCTGAGGCCAACGGTTGGGCGGGGATGTTGAAGTCGTAGGTTTTTTCGTCGGCGACCGCAGTATTGATCGTCAGTACCAGCGGCGCGACCAGCAGAAGGTGCGTCAGTGTGTGCATCGGTGCTCCTTATCGAATAGTAATTACTCCACCCAATAAGATCGTTTCAGAATGCCAACACCGCCAATTGCCCCTGGATTTTTTTATCGGTTGCCCCGCCTCAATCAATTCGCTCGCCGTATCGTAATCCGTTCATCGCCGCCTCGAATTATTTTCACAGACAAGGCACTAGCCATGGTATCCAGGGTTTGTTCAAGATCGTTCGCCGGGAAGCGGCCGCTGACCGTCAAGGTTTGTAGATCGGCATCGGCCAACTCGAAGCGGACCCGATGATAGCGGCCCAGTTGTTTCAACACTTCCGGCAAACTCTGTTTTTTGAAAACCAGCACGCCGCTACGCCAGGCAGCGATCGCGTTCAAATCGCCGTTGACTAACGCATCCAGGCGACCAGCGTTGTCGTAACCGGCCTGCTGACCGGCGGATAAGTTAAGCGAGGGCATCGCCCCGGCGCGGAGGCCTACTTCTCCTTCCTGGACAGCCACCGTGACTTTGTCGTCTTGCCGGTAGACATTGAACTGTGTGCCGATGTCGCAAACCCGACCGGCGCCGGCCACCACTTCGAACGGCCGGCTGGCGTTATGCACCACGCTAAACCAGGCTTCGCCGCGGGCCAGCCAGACTGTCCGTTCGCCGTCGCGATATGCAACCCGCAACTCGGTATCGGTGTTGAGTTCTATTTGGGATCCGTCGCTGAGTAGCACGGTTTTACGCTCGCCCTTGGCGGTTTGGTAGTAATCTGCTCTCAACCACCACCCTATCGGCGAATTAAGGATTAGCAAACCGGCGAGACCAGCCGCCATTGCCAAGGCTGGCCAAAAGCGGCGGCGGTGCTGGGATAGACGGCGACCGGCCGCATAGCGGCGGGCGGCGACCAGATGGTTCTCGGCAATATTGCCCAACCCAGCCAATTGTCCCCAAAACCGTTCCACCTCCCGATAGGCAGCCAGATGAGCCGGATTTTCCGCCAACCAGGCTGCAAATTGTCCGCGCTCCGCAACGCTGCAATCGCCGGAGTTTAGACGCGTCTGCCAATCCAATGCCTGTTGCTGGATGCTGCTTAACGACGAAGGAGGGGGGGTATTCATCTACTTATGGTATCGCGGATTGGTGAAGGCAAAACAGTATCGGCTTATTGCCTATCCCGAGCGGTGAAGGCAAAGCAGTGTGCCAAAGCCTTGGCGCAATGGCGCTCGACGGTGCGCCGGGGAATTTCAAGCGCTTCGGCAATTTCCGCATGGCTCCAACCGTCGATCCGGTGCAACAAAAACACATGCCGCTGAATGTCCGGCAGTTGCTCCAAGGCCGTCCGGCAATGTTGCAATAGCAATGCTGTTTCGGCCTCGGTCTCCGGTGTAGGTAATGGCGAAGGCAGTGCGTCAAAATCGTCCAGATATTCTGCCGATCGTTCTCTAACCTGCTGCTTACGGTGATGATCCACCGCCGCATTGGCGGTCACTTTATATAGATAAGCCCGAGGGTTGCCGATGGTTAGCGGATCTTCGTGCTGCAGTAAACGCAGATAGGCATCCTGAACCAGGTCTTCGGCATCGTCCCCGGCCCGTTGCGACGCAAACACCAACAATTCTCGACCGTACCGATGAAATAACAGATCGAATAATGTATGGCTGCGCTTTGGCATGACTGGCTGGAGTGTGCGACGAAAGTCAGCTAGCCAGCAAACTTCAAGCCATCGGCACTAAAAACTAAGCAAAACTTCCTTAACTCACGAACTTGTGCGTCCAAACCTTGGGCGTGGCCGTCGGTATGCTACTTATGATTGATAAGCACCAGGGTGACGCAAAAAATTCGATACCGGGAACTTAAGCGAACGATTTAAAACAGGGGATATGCAGCAGCGCAACTAAGTGAAATGACATAGTCATCTTAGACGCCGGCAACTGGAAGCGGAATGCCGAAAGGCACTCCGCTTTACGGAGAAAACTTATTGCTTGGTTTGCGGTTTTGTCACCAATGCCTTGGCGTCCGGCCCCATTGGCACCGAGTAGTCGGCTGAGGAAATCACGTTTTGGCTGGCAATCTCGACAACCCTTAAAGAAACGTAAACGTTATCGTGACCGGGTGCAAACGAGCCGATTACCACGGCCTTGGCACCGACGTTATTCAAGGCTTCCTTGGTTTTTTCGGGGAGCTGCAGAATGCCGGCTTCGTTTTTAGCAAAAATTTCGGTTGGCAATTCCATTCCCATCACCTGATAGCCAGAGCGATGAAAAGCAGAAGAAATCTGATCGGAAACAATCCGGCCAAACGGCAGGGATTGGCCCAGATCGTCAACATTGACCAAGGAATTGATCACCACCAGACTACCTCTGGGTAAAGGCTGCCGTAAATCGAGAATGAGTTGATTGACAACCTGATAACTCACTTCCACCAAATTGTCGTCCTTAATTTCCGGACGGGAAAACCGGTAACAACCACCTAGCATGGTCAGCGCCAAAAGCATCAACGCCATTGTCTTTCTGTTGAACATAAGGATCTCCTCTCGAAATTTTCAAAGTTATCAGAGCTTAAAACAGCAAACGAGTCAATCGAATTATTATCGCTGCGGCCCAAGCCGTAAAGGCTAGCCGATATTTGGCAATTGTTTTGGCGAACTTAAACCACCAGACAGATTAGGCGCCGGAGCCGGCATCATTGGCCGCTTTCGGTGACGATCACCCCAATGCCATTCTTCTGCAACAGTTCCTTAATGGTGGAAACGCTGGCAGGATTATCGTAAGGGCCAACTTTAACTCGATGCCAAATCACATTGCCGACCTTGGCTTTCTCAACACGCGACTCGATACCGAGCAGCGCTAGCTTAGCCTTATGCCGTTCGGCTTCGGAGGCTTCGCGGAAAGAACCGGCCTGCATGATGTATTTAGCCGCTTTGGTTTTGCCCACCAGTTGTTCTCGAACCCTAGTTTTGATTTCGTAATCCGGCACTACCACTTCCGCCTGCGGCAGAATGGTATAGAAATCGTAGCGAGGTTCTTCGGGTTCCGCGGGTGGTTGTGGCTCGGCCGGTTTTTCCGACTCGGCGGCCGCTGCCACTGGCACCTTTACTGGCAATTCCTGTTTTAGTTTTTCAGCTATCGGCGGATTTTCCGCTTCCGGTTTGCCGGCAACCAATTCCGGCACCATCTGCCGGATCATGTTCAGAAACACCCCAAAAGCCACGATTAGCACGATCACCAATAGCCAGCGCCACAGCGCCACCGAGGATTTTTTCGGCTTTCTGCGGCTATTGACGTAACTGGCGCTCTGAACGCGGTGTTTATAGTCTCTGGCCATTACATCGTTTCAGGCGTGTTAATTTTCAGTAGCGTCAGGGCATTGACCAATACCTGCTTCACTGCGCAAATCAAATTGACCCGGGCATTGCAGAGTTTGTCGTCGTCAACCAGAAACTGATGCGCGTTGTAATAGCTATGAAACTGATTGGCCAGTTCCCGCAAATAATGAATCAGTTGATGCGGCTCGTAATTAACCGCGGCGCGCTCCAGTGCTTCCGGATATTTGGAAAGTGTAGTCAGTAACGCGGCTTCCTGCTCTTCGGTCAGTAAATTTAGATTCTCCATACCTAAATGCGGGTTGCGTTGCCGGCCTTTTTCGTCGATCTGCCGCAACACGCTGCACACCCTGGCATGGGCGTATTGCACATAGTAAACCGGATTTTCATTGGTTCTGGAGGTAGCCAATTTCAAGTCGAAATCCATGTGTTGCTCGGACTTGCGCATCACATAAAAAAAGCGGCAAGCATCCTTACCAACCTCGTTGCGTAACTGTCTTAACGTGACGAACTCGCCGGAGCGGGTCGACATCTGCACTTTTTCGTCGCCCCGATACAAGATTGCAAATTGCACCAGCAATACTTTCAATTTGGATTCGTCTGCGCCCAAGGCCTGCATCGCCGCTTTCACGCGCGGAATATAGCCGTGATGGTCGGCGCCCCAGATATTGACGATCTGATCGAAGCCGCGATCCAGCTTGTTCATGTGATAAGCGATATCGGACGCAAAATAAGTGGTCTGGCCATTATCGCGCACCACTACTCTATCCTTCTCGTCGCCCAGGCGGCTGGAGGCAAACCAGGTAGCGCCTTCTTGCTGATACAGATAACCGGCCGCATCCAAGCGCTTTAGCGCTTGTTCGACGGAGTGATCGTCCATCAGCGAACGCTCGGAAAACCATTGCTGGTAACTGACGCCGAATTCGGCCAAATCGTCTTTAATATCGTCCAGAATTTCGTCCAGGCCGGCTTGAAACACTTCTTTATAGGCCTCGCCGAGCAACGCTTTGGCACGCTCGATCAACGCATCGATATGTTTTTCCTTATCGCCGCCTTGCGGCTCGTCGGCGGGTAAATCCGCCATCACTAGCTCGGCGGCTCTGCGGTAAGCGTCGCCGGCTTTCTTATGCAGATTAGCGGAAATTTCCCGGACATATTCGCCGCGATAGCCGTTGCTGGGGAAAGGCAGAACCTCGTCACAGGCTTCCAGATAACGCAACCAGACGCTGGTGGCGAGAATATCCATCTGCCGGCCGGCATCGTTGACATAGTATTCGCGTTCGACTTGAAAACCGGCGGCTGCCAGCAAGTCGGCCACTGCAGAACCGTAAGCAGCGCCGCGGCCGTGGCCAACATGCAAGGGACCGGTAGGATTGGCGGAAACGAACTCGACTTGCACCCGTTTGCCGGCGCCGACCTGACTTAAACCGAACTCCGATCCGGCATCGAGTATCTGTTTGACGATCTGGAACTGACTATCGGGATTGATAAAGAAATTGATAAATCCGGGGCCGGCGATGTCAACCTTGCTGACCATCGCATCGCTCGGCAGGGCTGCGACGATTTTTTCGGCCAGTTGTCTAGGATTTAGTTTAGCCGGCTTGGCCAGCAACATCGCCAGATTGGTGGCGAAATCACCATGTTGCGCATCGCGAGTGCGCTCTAAATTGATTTGCGCAATAAAATCGTTTTCGAGAATACCTTGAGTCTTAAGGGCTGTAACGGCTTGTTGTAAAAGGGATTCCAGCTTTTGTTTCATCGCGTTGAAAAATGGGGATTTATCGGAAAATAGCCGCCATTATCCATTAAAAACAAATTATTGGCTAGGACGCTCGCCGAACAGCGCCGTGCCTATCCGCACCAGCGTCGAACCTTCGGAGATCGCCGCCTGCAAATCGCCGCTCATTCCAAACGAAAAGGTATCGAGATCGCTACGATTAAGGTGCCGTACCGCTTGATAAAGCCGTCGATAGGGCAGACATTGTGCTTGATAATCTTGCTGCGGCTCAGGAATCGCCATCACCCCGCGCAAACGCAAGCGCGGCAGTTTGCCGACTTGTTCGATCAGTGTCGGCAAATCGGTCAATTCTATGCCGGACTTGCTGGCTTCGTCGCTGATGTTGACTTGCAAACAGATATTCAAAGGCGGCAAATAGTCGGGACGCTGCTCACTGAGGCGCTCGGCTATTTTCAGGCGATCGACGCTGTGCACCCAGGCAAAATGCTGAGCGATAGGCTTGGTTTTATTGGATTGAATCGGCCCGATGAAATGCCAGCTGATATTGAACGCCGCCAATTCCTGCTGTTTTTTCAGGGCTTCCTGTAAATAGTTTTCGCCAAAATGGCGCTGACCGATCCGATACGCGGCGGCAATATCGCCAGCCGGTTTGGTTTTACTGACAGCCAATAGCTGCACGCTGCCGAACGGACGTTGCGCTGTGATTTCGGCCTGACGCAGTTGTTCGCGTACCGTAGCGAAACGCCGAGCGATACTATCCATGATCCTCAGCCGCCGCGTCTTTTTTGACAAACAGCCGCGAAAACAGCAGACCGGATTCGAATAACAACCACATCGGCACCGCCAGCAGGGTTTGCGATAAGGCGTCAGGCGGGGTTAGAAACATCGCGATCACGAACACGCCGACGATGACATACGGTCTTTTTTCGGCGAGGGTTTCCGGAGTGATGATGCCTGTCCACACCAGCACGATGGTAAAAATCGGGATCTCGAACGATAAACCGAAGGCGAAAAACATCGCCAGCACAAAATCCAGATAGGTGGTAATGTCGGTCATCACCGCCACGCCGACCGGCGCCGCCGAAGTCAGATAGCCGAACACCAGCGGAAATACCAGAAAATACGCAAAGGCCGCGCCACCGTAAAACAGCAGCGTACTGGCCAGTAACAGCGGAGCAACCATCAGTTTTTCATGG
This sequence comes from Methylomonas montana, assembly GCF_030490285.1. Classification (NCBI taxonomy): domain Bacteria; kingdom Pseudomonadati; phylum Pseudomonadota; class Gammaproteobacteria; order Methylococcales; family Methylococcaceae; genus Methylomonas; species Methylomonas montana. Next base: position 4,614,773 of record NZ_CP129884.1, read on the forward strand.
CGATACAACCCCGGCGCCACGAAGCCCCAGAATTGATAAAGGATAATCGGTATCGAGATAAACACCGCCACCACGAAAGCCAGCTTGAACGGCGTGAAAAACGGCGATGCCACATCGATGGCGATCATCGTGCTGTTTTTCGGCATATGCTGCAACAGCGGCTCGGCCAGATAGGCATAAATCTCGTTGGCGTAACTGGCGGTACCAACGAACACCAGCAACACACACAACACCACCTTCAACAGGCGGTCGCGCAACTCGACCAAATGGCTAAAAAAAGACTGCTCTTTATCCTGCGGTGTTTGGTTTGTCATCGTCCTGATTGGTTTCGTTCACAGCCTGAACATTGAAGTTAATATCATCAAGGGCTGATTGGGTCTCTTGCACGGCCTTCTCTAATTCGCCGGTTATGCTTTGCTGCTGCATTAACTGGCGCATTTCCTCGGCATGCAATTCCTGCTTGATTTCAGCCTTGGCAGTGGCCAACACGGTGCGGGCTTTTCCTACCCATAATCCTGCCAAGCGCGCCGCTTTCGGCAGCTTTTCCGGACCAAGCACCAACAACGCTACCAAGCCAACCATCAATAGTTCTGAAAATCCGACATCGAACATATCGCGAACTAAGCCTGATCTTTCTCTTTGTTAGTGACTTCACCTTCCAGAATCTCTTCGTCCTTACGGACGATAGTCTTGTCTTCGCCGCCTTCCTTGCCTTCCTTAACCGCGGAGCGAAAACCCTTGATCGCTTCGCCAAGATCGGCACCGACATTTTTCAGGCGCTTGGTGCCGAACACCAATATGACGATCACCAGAACCACCAATAGATGAGGAATACTTAAACCCATTTTTCACTCCTTATTTAACCATCAGGACGCGTCGCGCTGCGCTTTTTCCTGTAAACCGGATAACCCAAAGCGGCGTTGCAATTCATTGATCACATGTTCGGGACCCAAGCCCTGTTGCGCCAACATCACCATACAATGAAACCAAAGATCGGCGGTTTCATACACTATCTTATCCTTGTCGCCGTCCTTAGCGGCAATCACCGTTTCAGTAGCTTCTTCGCCAATCTTTTTTAGGATGTGATCCAAGCCTTTGGCATACAAGCTGGCCACATAGGATTGGTCGGCGGTTTGCTGCTTACGCTGCTCCAGGACCAGGGCTAATTGCTGTAAAACGTCGCTCATTACTTTTATCTTAATTGTGGGCTGCGAAATCATAGCACGTTGCCGAAACAGCCAAAAAAAATCTACAGGCAAAAAAAACCTCCCAATGCTTGCGCAGAGGGAGGCAAAGAAACCAGCGGAGTGCTTTAGAAGGAGGTTACCGCTCGTTATTACAACACCAGGAGGTAGTTACAAATTCGGGGATCAATTGTTCAGCGCCTTTGCAGACATATTGCTGAACATCGAGGTAGCAGCGAACAATACAGTGGAGATTACAAACAATCCGGAAATAAAATTCCAAATACCGGCGATAAACAGTGTGCCGATTAAGATGTCTTTTTTAAATTCGTTCATTGTGCTCAAATCCTCTGCTTTCTAATCTTGTGCTTGACAAAATTTCTTGCGTTTGCTCTTCAGTTGGTGGCTACTATACAGGATAGAAAAAAGTTTACAATTAGGCTTTTATTAAATAAATTGTATAAAATTAAGAAACAATTAAAATGTCAACGCATTTTGATAAACTTTTTACGTTACAGGAGATAGCATGGACAAATTAACCAGCATGAATGTTTTTGTCCGCGTCGCCAAGGCCGGCAGTTTTGCTGGCGCCGCCAAAGACTTGGATATCTCCAGGGCCATGGCCACCAAACACATCATGCAGCTGGAAAGCGAGCTGAATACACGTCTGTTTAATCGTACGACCCGCAGCTTAAGCTTGACCGAGGCCGGCGAAGCCTATCTGGAACGCTGTCAGCAAGTGCTGCTCGACGTCGCCGAGATGGAATCGGCGATCACCCACTTGCAGACGGAGCCACGCGGCGTGTTGAAGATATTGGCACCGCCGGTCATCGGCGCCAGCCATATTTCGCCGGGCCTGACCGAATATCTAAAAAACTACCCGGACCTGTCGGTGGAGATGGTACTGAAAGGCGGCCAAGTCGATTTGGTCGACGAGGGCGTCGATCTGGCTATTTACTTGGGACAACTCAACGATACCAGTCTGGTGGCTCGTAAGCTGGCTAGCTCGTCGCTGGTGGTCTGCGCCTCCCCCGAGTATCTAAAAAAACACGGCATCCCGCAGGATCCGGAAGATTTGGATGATCACAGCTGCCTGATCAACTGGGCCATTCCGCCGCGCAATAAATGGCGCTTCAAGGGCATCCTTGGCGAACGCACCGTCACTGTCACCGGACGGATGCAAGCCAATATGGCCGACCCGATCCGTAATGCTGCAGTGAATGGTTTGGGCTTAATCATGTTGCCGCGCTACATCGTCGGTCGCGATATAGAGCAAGGCCGCTTGCAAGTAGTGATGGAGCAATACGGCATCTCGCCGCTGGAAATTTATGCCGTTTACCCGCACCGTAAATACATGTCGGCCAAGGTACGTTCGTTTCTGGAGTTTATTCAGGCTTGGTTACCGCACCGGATCGGCATGAATCCATGATCGATCTGCAACACAAATGGGATGCCGTCTATAGTAAAGCCGATACACCTACCACAGCAGCCGAGGTGCTGGCTCGACACCAATACTTGCTGCCCGAATCAGGCAGGGCGCTGGATTTAGCCTGTGGCCTGGGCGGCAATGCGCTGTTTCTGGCCAACTGCGGTTTGCAAGTCGATGCGTGGGATATATCCGCAGCCGGCCTACAAATACTACGCCAAGCGGCCATTGATCAAGGCCTTCATATCGCTACCCGCCAATGTCATATCGGCACCGAAACGCTAACCCCACAGACTTACGATGTGATTGTCATCTGTCGTTTTCTTGACCGAACCCTGTGTAATGCGATAATGGCAGCCTTGAAACCGGGCGGCCTGCTGTTTTATCAAACATTTACCCGCAACAAACTTGACCAACAAGGCCCCAGCAATCCCGACTACTTATTGGCACACAACGAATTGTTAACGCTGTTCAGTCCATTAAACCTGGTTTTTTACCAGGAATACGCAAAACTCGGCGATGTGCGGTTCGGCAATAGAAACGAAGCCTGTTTTATAGGGCAAAAATGAAGCGGTAAATTAATGATAGAAAATCTCGACCCTAAACAATCCTGGGCTGTATTGGAAAATAATCCGGCCGCGGTACTCATCGATGTCCGGACAGCCATCGAACATAGCTTTGTCGGCCACCCGCCGCGAGCGATTCATGTCGCCTGGAAAGAATTTCCCGGTATGCAGTTGAACAATGGCTTTGTAAACCAAGTGCAACAACATGCCCCGGATAAATCCGCGCCGGTTTTATTGTTGTGCCGCAGCGGACAACGCTCTGTAGACGCCGCCAAAGCACTGGAAGCCGCCGGCTATCAACACCCGATCAACATCCTGGAAGGCTTTGAAGGTCCGCTGGATGACAATAAACACCGCGGCAATCTCGGAGGCTGGCGTTTCCACGGTTTACCTTGGCAACAAAGTTAAGCCCTCACCAATCGGCCCGCGCAAACTCGTAAGCCGTTACTAAACCTCGCTGGTTCGTCGAATCGAGCCGGCTTATCTGTTCCTTAAAAAATCATCTAGTAAATTATTGTGATAGAAAAACTCAGAAACATCGCGATCATCGCCCACGTCGACCACGGCAAAACCACCCTCGTCGACCAGTTATTGCAACAATCCGGCACCTTCGACGCTCATACCAAAGTCGACGAACGGGTGATGGACTCCAACGCGCTGGAAAAAGAACGCGGCATCACCATTCTGGCTAAAAACACCGCGATCGACTGGAACGGCTATCACATCAACATCGTCGACACCCCTGGCCACGCCGACTTCGGTGGCGAAGTGGAGCGGGTGTTATCGATGGTGGATTCGGTTTTGCTGCTGGTCGACGCCGTCGACGGCCCTATGCCGCAAACCCGCTTCGTCACTAAAAAAGCCTTTGCCTTGGGCCTGAAACCTATCGTGGTGATCAACAAGGTTGACCGTCCTGGCGCCCGTCCTGATTGGGTGGTCGATCAAACCTTCGATTTGTTCGATAACTTAGGCGCAACGGATGAACAATTGGATTTCCCGATCGTTTATGCCTCGGCGTTAAACGGTTTTGCCGGCTTGGAAGCCGACGTATCCGGCGGCGATATGACACCGCTGTTTCAAACCATCGTCGATAAAGTGGCACCGCCGCCGGTTGAAGTTGATGCGCCCTTCCAAATGCAGGTCATCAGTTTGGACTATAACTCTTACGTCGGGGTTATCGGTATCGGTCGCATTCAGCATGGCAAAGTGACACGTAATATGTCGCTGACCATCGTCGATAACGAAGGTAAAACCCGCAATGGCCGCATGTTGAAACTTTACGGTTTCCATGGCTTGGACCGTATTGAAGTTGAAACTGCGCAAGCGGGCGACATTATTGCTTTCTGCGGTATTGAAAATCTAAAAATCTCGGAAACTTTATGCGACCCGAATAATGTAGTTGCCTTACCGCCTTTATCGGTCGACGAGCCAACCGTGAGTATGACCTTCCAAGTCAATAATTCACCGTTTGCGGGTAGAGAAGGTAAATTCATTACCACGCGCCAAATCTATGATCGTTTACAAAAAGAATTACAACACAATGTCGCGCTACGTGTTGAAACCACGGATGATCCGGATAAATTTAAAGTATCAGGCCGTGGCGAATTGCATTTATCGGTCTTGATCGAAAATATGCGCCGCGAAGGTTTCGAGCTGGGCGTATCGCGTCCCCAAGTGATTATCAAGGAAATCGATGGCGTTAAATCGGAACCCTATGAAAATGTCACGATTGAAGTGGAAGAGCAGCATCAAGGCACTATCATGGAAAAATTAGGTGATCGAAAAGGTGATCTAAAAGACATGGTGCCGGATGGTAAAGGTCGTATCCGTCTGGAATATATTGTGCCTTCCCGCGGCTTGCTCGGATTCCAAACCGAGTTCTTAACAGCCACTTCAGGGTCGGGTTTGTTCTATCACGTATTCGACCATTACGGCCCGGTGAAAGAAGGTGCCGTGGGTAATCGAGTTCGCGGCGTTTTGATCTCTATGGCTAAAGGTAAAGCGGTCGATTACTCTTTATACCCTCTGCAGGCTCGCGGTGAGCTATTAGTGGTGAATGGCGATGAAATCTATGAAGGCCAATTGGTTGGCATCCATTCGCGTGGTAATGATTTAGTGGTTAACCCAACTAAACCCAAGCCATTGACCAATATTCGTGCCGCTGGCACCGACGATAGTTTGACTTGCGCCAAAATTCAAAAAATGACTTTAGAGCAAGCGCTGGAGTTTATCAGCGACGATGAATTAGTCGAAGTAACCCCTAAATCGATTCGTCTACGTAAAATCCTGTTGACTGAAAACGAACGTAAACGCGCGTCGAACGCATCAAAATAGTCAGACCAAATAAAAAAACCCGTTCTCGTTATACGAGAACGGGTTTTTTAATGCGTGCCGTTAAATTGGCGTTTTATTGCGTCACAAACTTCAAGCCTATCACCAGCAACAAAGTCGCCAATACCGGACGCAGCACATATTCCGGAATCTTGGCGCTAAAATGACTACCTACCCAAATCCCCGGCACCGAGCCCAGCAACAAACTGATCAATAAATCCAAATCGAAATTGCCTAGACTCAAATGGCCCAAGCCGGCCACCGCCGTCAGCGGAATGGCATGCGCTAAATCGGTACCGACCACTTTCAACGTCGTCATTCTGGGATACAGGAACAGCAAAGCTACCGTACCCAAGGCCCCGGCACCGACCGAGGACAATGTCACCAACACGCCCAACACTGCGCCAGTCATCACGGTTGCCACTTTTTCCCAACGTGGCGAGAAGCGGCCGCTGTTTTCCTGGGTACTATGATCATCGTCAATGACCGGCGTCTTGGCCGCCCTGCGCAACAGGATGCTGCGTACCAGTAGCGCAAAAGCCGTCAACAACAGTGCCACACCCAAAGTAAACGTAATCGTGCCAGTCACTTCCGTGCCAACCGCCATCAGATTTTTCAACACATATAGCGTGAGACCGGCAAAGGGCAGGCTACCCAAGGCCAACCAGCAGACGATTTTCCAGTCCACCGAACCGTGCTTGCCGTGATGGACAAACACGCCTGCGGTTTTAGTGATGGAGGCGTACAGCAAATCGGTACCGACCGCGACCGCCGGTTTAAAACCGAATAAAAACACCAACAACGGCGTCATCAAGGAACCACCGCCCACGCCAGTGACACCCACCAGCATACCCACGGCAAAACCGGATGCCGTATACATTAAATTCATAATTAATTACCTTTTACTTCGTAGAATCAGATAAGCAAATGCATTATGCCAGCATGGTTGCTCAGCGTATTAATGATTAAAAGGCATATGAATATTTAATTTTTAGATATTAGTCATCCAGAAGACACACGACGCAACAGCTTATTGAACTTGTTTCATCGATTTACGCCGACACTCTGAACCACGCGGCATACAAAGCCGGCAAAAACAGCAGCGTCAGTGCGGTGGCCACCGTCAATCCGCCCATGATCGCGACCGCCATCGGCCCGAAGAATGCACTTTTGGTCAGCGGTATCATCGCCAGTATCGCCGCCGCCGCCGTCAACACAATGGGCCGAAACCGACGCACGGTGGAATCGACGATGGCATCGAAATCCGAACGCCCGGCCTGTTTGTCTTGATCGATCTGATCGACCAGAATCACCGAGTTACGCATGATCATCCCCGACAGCGCAATAGTGCCCAGCATCGCCACGAAGCCGAAGGGTTGATGGAAAATCAGCAGAAACAGCGTAACGCCTATCATGCCCAGCGGCGCGGTCAACAGCACCAAGGCCACCCGCGAAAAACTCTGCAGCTGGATCATCAACACCGTCAACACACTAAACAAAAACAAAGGCATGCCGGCCGCCACCGAACTGCCACCCTTGGCCGATTCCTCGACCGCGCCACCGGTTTCCAGGCGATAACCGGCCGGCAATTGACGCTTGATGTCGGCTAACTTTTCCTCGACCTGGGCCGAGACCATCGGCGCCTGCACAGTGCCGTACAGATTAGCCCGCACCGTGACGGTCGGAATCCGGTTGCGCCGCCAAATCACGCCTTCTTCGAAACCGTAATCCAATTCGGCGACTTGCGACAAGGGCACGCTGCGGCCGGATATAGTGGGTATCATCAGATTCTGCAAACGGGACAGATGCTTGCGTTCGGTCTCGGCACCGCGCACCAGCAAATCGATGCGCTCTATGCCTTCGCGAAATTCGGTGACATACAGTCCTTGAAAAGCGCCATTAACCAGATTGGCAATATCGTCGGAACCGATTCCCAATAGGCGAGCCTTGGATTGATCGACATTGATCCGCACTACTTTCACCGGCTCTTCCCAATCCAGTTGCACATTGGAAAGCTCGGGATTAGACCGCATCACCTCGGCCACTTGCCTGGCAAGCGTGCGCAAGGTCAACAAATCCGGGCCGGATACTCTAAATTGCACCGGAAAGCCGACCGGAGGGCCGTTTTCCAAACGCAACACGCTACCACGCAGACTTGGAAAATCGTGTTCGAATAGGGCAATCAGCTTGCGACGCAGTTGTTCTCGCTCCTCGGCGCCATCGGTCAGGATCACAAACTGGGCAAAACTCCGTTGCGGCATTTGCTGATCCAACGGTAGATAGAAACGCGGACTGCCGTTGCCGACATAGGCCACGTAATTATCGATGCCACTTTGCTGGTCCAACCAGGACTCGAATTTTTTTACGTCGGTTTCGGTAGCGGCATAAGACGAGCCTTCCGCCAAACGCAGATCAACGATCAATTCCGGGCGGGTGGAATCCGGAAAAAACTGCTGCTGGACAAATTTAAATCCAAAAATGGCAGCCGCGAACATCGCTATCGTCAAAAAAATCACCAGCCAGCGATGCATCACGCAATAAGCCACCAAAGCCCGAAAGCGCTTGTAGAACGGCGTTTGATACAGGTCGTGTCCATGACTTTTGTCGTGCGTGGGCTGAGCTTGCCTCAATAACCGTGCCCAAAATCGTGCCCAAGCCGATGGCCGGTGCCGATCCTGAGTCAAGTCCGGCAACAAGCGATAACCCAGATAAGGCACAAATACCACGGCCGCGAACCAAGATACCAACAAGGCGATGACGACGACCTGAAAAATCGAACGGGTATATTCGCCAGTCGTCGACTGAGCGGTGGCAATTGGCAAGAATCCGGCCGCGGTTACCAGTGTGCCGCTCAACATCGGCATCGCGGTCGAGGTATAGGCAAATGCGGCGGCGCGTGCGCGCTCCCAACCTTGCTCCATTTTGGACGCCATCATTTCCACGGCGATGATGGCATCGTCGACAAGCAAACCGAGCGCCAATATCAATGCACCGAGGGAAATCTTGTGTAAACCGACGCCGAACAAATACATCAGCCAAAAAGTGGTGGCCAATACCACCGGAATCGTGATCGCCACCACGATGCCGGTGCGTAAGCCCAAGGACAACAGACTAACACCCAATACGATGACCACCGCTTCGGTCAATGATTTAACGAACTCATTGATCGAACGTTGCACAGCTTTCGGCTGTGACGATACGCGGTGCAGTTCCAAGCCTATGGGCAATTGTGCTTGAATCGCCGCGACCGAGACATCCAGATCGCGGCCCAATTTGATGATATCGCCACCGTCGCGCATCGCTACGCCGATCAGCAACGCTTCCCGCCCTTTGTAACGCACTCTGTCCTTAGGCGGATCTTCAAAGCCCCGACTGACTTTGGCGACGTCACCGAGCCGGAATTCATTGTTATTAGCGCGCAAACGCAAATCGCGCAGTTGTTCCAGTCTGTCGTAGCGGCCGCTGATGGCCATTCGAATACGTTCATCCGTCGAGTCAAAACTACCGCTGCCGGTCACCAAATTTTGCGCTCGCAAGGTATGCAGCAAACTCGCGGTATCGATCCCCAAGGTTGCCAACTTGGCGTTGGATAAATCGATATAAATGCGTTGTTTCTGCTCGCCGAAAAAATCGACCTTGGCGACATCCGTCACCCTCAACAACTCGGCGCGGGCGGTTTCGGCATGACGTTTCAACTCGGCATAATCGTAACCGTCGCCAGTCAAGGCATAGAGATTGCCGTAAACATCGCCGAATTCGTCGTTAAATGTCGGACCATCGACGCTATCCGGAAGGGTATGGCGAATATCGCCGACTTTCTTCCTGACTTGATAAAAAATATCCGGCACTTGCTCGGCCGGTGTGGAATCCTTGGCCAGAAGGAAAATCATGGATTCGCCGGGACGAGAATAACTGCGTAAATTATCCAACCACGGCACTTCCTGCAGCTTTTTCTCCAGTTTATCGGTGACTTGTTGCTCCACTTCCAACGCGCTGGCGCCCGGCCAGCCTGTGCGGATGATCATCAGTTTAAAGGTAAACGGCGGATCTTCCGATTGACCCAAGCGGGTGTACGCCGCCATGCCGATCAGCGTCAGCGTCAGCATCATATACAAAACCAATGCCGGGTGGCGCAAGGACCACTCGGACAGATTGAAGCGTTGTCTCATGGCTGGCTCCGCGTCTCGGTGGCCCGCACCACTTGACCCGGTACCAACGTCTGCACACCGGCTACCACCACTTGCTCACCATCGTGCAGACCGTCGCTAATCGTCACACCGTCTTCACGGAAAACACCGGTTCTTACCGCTCTGGGCTGAACCTCGCCCGTATCGGGCTTGACCACCCAAACCACAGATTGGCCGTCTCGTTGCGTGACGGCTGTATTCGGCAACAGTAAATCATTGCTGTCTTGATGGTAAAAACGCACACCGGCGGTCATCCCCAAGCGCACCGCGCTATCGGCTTCCGTCACGGCTACCCGCACTTGAAAAGTACGGGTGATGCTATCGGCTGCCGGCGCCACTTCCCGCACCTTGGCTTGGTAAACGGTATTGAAATTGGCCCATAAGCGCACCTCGGCAGGCACACCTACCGCAATACCGGCCATCCGCGACTCCGGCACCGCAATCACCACTTCCTTGCTGTTCGGCACCGCGATGCGCACGATGACCTCGCCAGCCTTAACTACCTGACCAGGTTCGGCACGAATTTCAGTGACGACGCCATCGCGCTCCGCCAATAACTGGGTATAGCTCGATTGATTGCCGGTCACGGCTGCTTGCGTGCTCAGTTGCTTTACCTTGGCCGTCGCCGCCTTGAACTTTGCTTCCTGAATATCCAAAGCTTGATCGGAGATGAATTTACGGACATTGAGTTGACGGTATCTATTCAGCTCGGCTTCTGCCAAGGCCAGATCGGCTTCGGCAACACGCACTTCAGCCTGAGCCGCCTGTGTGGATAAACCGGTATCCATGCTGTCCAACTTGGCCAACAGCTGGCCTTTGCTGACTTTCGCCCCGACGTCGACCTTCCGCTCAATGATTTTGCCGTCGATTCGAAAACCTTGCGCACTTTCATAGCGAGAACGCACTTCACCGACCAATATGGTGGGCGCGGCCACAGTGCGTTGACCCACCGTGATCACCAACGCCGGGCGCGGTGTCGGCGGAATCGGTGCGGACTTATCGCAAGCTATCAATAACAACATCAACAACGGCAACAAAACTCTCATTTAATCCCCTTTAAAATAACTCCATGGCTACCGTCGGTTTATTAACGTCGCGGTTGTTTGACGAATCGAAATTCGCGTAGAGGACGGCAACGCCGCGCCTCGAAACGACTCAAGGACGGGACGAGAAAAAACCCAGATAAGTTGTTCGATGCGGGTTCAATTCAGCCAAATCCGCGTTAAACATTGGCTTTGCCGATCGACTCCAGCGGCATCAGAGAGATCAACGCGCTAAACAACACGGCATTCTCGGCGGTGAACAATCCATAACATTCGTAATCCAGCGGCGTGGCGTTCAGATCGCCAAAATCATGTTCGGCACAGTTTTCCGTCGGTTTAATCAAAATATGCAAGGCATCATTGCTTTTCAATTGCGCCAGATACTGCCTGTCGACACTAATTTTGTGCGAAGTATAGACCATGGGATTACGCTCGAAATCGTGCAGCCATTTCAAGGCTTTTTCCAGCAAGGCACTGGACAGCAGCGCGCAAGGGAACATCTCCGGAAAAATCACCTTGTCCTGTAGCTCGTCGAAATATTCAGTTTGATCGCGTAACGACGCACACAGGAAATTCTTGGCGTTGCTAGTCATCATAAATTTGCGCTTTAAAAAATAGCCGTTATTCAGAAAGCAACGGTCAGGCTGGATTTTCAACTCGCCGACGCGGGCCAAATCAGGATTAGTTAGAAACAGCGGTTTGGCGGTTTCTTTTTTATAACCGATCAATGCCAAATTGCCGTCGGCCTTGACGATAATCCGGTTACTCAAACAAGGCGAAGGCTCGGATTTGAATTGCGATTCCTTAATCTCGACCTCGACCGCTTGATCCGGTTTGATGGCATTGGCAAAGGCAAACTGATAGTTGCTGAAGTTCAAGCCATGTTCGGCAATCAATTTCTGTTCGTCGCGCTGACGGCGAAAATCGGCAATTTTTCCCTCAATCAAGGATTCCAGCTGAAAACCCAGCGTAATCGGTCCGTTGAACGGGTTGCCGTTGATCTGCTGCCATTTCCGACTGTCATGAAACAAATTGAAATCATCAGTGGAATTACGGGCAATGTCGATATGCAACTGACTGAAAACATCCGGATTGGTGTGGTTCATGCTGATGGCCTCTGTTTTTACTATCGTGTATTCAGGCTGAAAGCACCTTGCTATCGCAACGCGCTAACTAATGCTCACACGGTTGATAACCGGTTTAAGCTTATCGGTTAAGTCCAAATCGTTTCCATAAAACTTGTCCACAACCAGATCCCACTGCTGTTGAAAACATGTGGGACTATCACCTCACAATTTGTGGATAAGTAGCGATCAAAAAACCGTTTCGGGTTTATCCCCAAACAGTGAACAACCAGAAAACCCAACCGATAACAGCGTTAATAAGTTTTAATCAATTGAATTTAAAATAAAAAACAGTGTTTTCCACAGATTATCGCGTGCTAATAGTAATAATAAAATAAAGATATTTAATAAAGTTATTATTATTGCTGCGACCATAATAGATGAACAATGCCGATTCACCAGGTCCGTTAGAGAACTAATCCTCCGATTGCATTTGTTCGGTAAGGCTCTTCGGCAGCTTCTTTTTGACTTTAACGCCTAACTCTTCAAAAGCGCTGGCTTGGCGCAGCAGGTTTCCGCTACCGGTGCTGAGTTTGTTGACGATGCTGTCGTAAGTTTTGTGGACGGTATTAAGCTGATTGCCGAGTTTTTCTATGTCTTCTACAAACCCTCTGATTTTGTCGTACAAACTGCCGGCCTTATCGGCAATCAGTCTGGCGTTCTCGTTTTGCTGTTCGTAACGCCAGATGTTTTGCACGGTGCGCAAGGTTGCCAGCAAAGTGGTTGGGGTGACGACGACGATTTTATGCTCGAAAGCATCGTTGAACAGTTTTTCGTCGGCCTGAAATGCGGCCATAAAGGCGGCTTCGATCGGCATGAACAGCAACACGAAATCCAAGGAGCGCAGGCCTTTCAGGCTGGAATAATCCTTGTTGCTTAGACCTTTGATATGGTTTCTAACCGCTTCGGTGTGCTGTTTCAAGGCTTCGATGCGTTCGCTGTCGTTGTCTGCCGAGCAATAGCGCTCGTAAGCGACTAGCGAGACTTTGGAATCGATGATCACATCCTTGTTTTCCGGCAAGCGAACGATCACATCAGGCTTGAACAGGCGATTGTCTTCGTCACGAAATGCACCTTGGGTTTCATATTCTATGCCTTTGCGCAAACCGGATTGTTCCAGCACCTTTTCCAGAATCATTTCGCCCCAGTTGCCTTGGGTCTTGTGGTCGCCTTTCAACGCTCGGGTCAGGTTCAAGGCTTCCTGATTCATCTTGGCGGTATCGCGGCGCAACGAAACAATTTCCTCGCGCAGAGAAATCCTGTCCTTGGTTTCGTTGTCGTAGACGCTTTCGACGCGGTTTTTGAATTCGCCGAGTTGCTCCTTAAGCGGCGCGACCAAAGTTTCGATGCTGACTTTGTTGTGTTCGGCAAACTGCTTACCGCGTTCTTCAAATATCTTGTGGGCCAGATTCTCGAACTGGGTTTTTAGCTGATTTTCCGCGTCTTGTAACAAGCGGATTTTCTCCGCGTTGCTCTTATGCTGTTCCTGCTGGCGGGCATTGAGATCGGCGTTTTCGGTTTTTAAGTCGAGCAGTTGTTGTTGCAAGGCTTGCAACTCGGATTCTTTTTGCGCCAACAGCAAAACCCTCTCCTCGGCCACCGCCAATTTGACGGCCTGCTGTTGGAGTTGCTGTTGTTGCTGCTCCAACTGGCTTTTCAAGTCCAGTTGCCGCTTACCGCTCAGCCAAGCGCAAACCGCGTAGCCAAGCAGAGCCGCAAAAGGTATAGCCACCAGCACCATCCATATCCCTGTTTCCATCAGAACCTCTTCTTTATAAAACTTGCGGATTAGCGCGGTTTGATGGATAGATCACCAATCGTAAAGCCGATATCAAATCCCTTTCCTCTGCCCAGCATAACCAAGGAAATTTCGCCTCGGGTCAATACTTGCCTATCCACCGAGTTTTTAAACCCAAAGTGATTGCCCAGCGAAACATAATCGCCAAATAGCTCGCTGATATATTTTACGTCGGTGAAATAGGCTTCTCCCTCGATGACGGAATAGCCAATCGTAAAGCCAATGCTTTTTGAGGACAGCGTCACCTGAGCCTTTTGTCCATTACGACAAGTTATTTCCCCAGTACCATCATATTGTTTATAAGCCAGCGAAAACCCCTCCAACTTGTAGGTCATGCTGCAAGTACCCAGTTTCTTTTCGCCAAATTGCTCGTTAAAGTCAATTTCCGGTTGGCTGGCTTGACTGGTATCGTCGGCTTCCGGCACAGCCGGTGTTGGCGTTTCCGGTGACTGTGGAGACGGAGCTTCACTTAGCGGATGGGTGACAAACTCTGCATGGCTCAAACCTGAAAACGCAATGGATAGACAGACCGCATAAATCAGCTTCAACCTGGTAATCGGCCGCTTGGCTAACTTGAAATGTCGATACCCGTGTTTTTGTCCGCGGGCTGGTAAACCCGATACGCTGTTGTTGAGCTGCTTATTCATCTGTTTCGTCCAATTCAGTTAAAGACTGTTGTTTTCTGGCTATATCGGGAACGATTGTAATAAACCGTGAAAACACACCTGAGGGACACCTCAGGTTTGGGTCACTGGATGCCGTATCGGAGCTTGGATTTCTAATCCCTCGCGTAGATCATTGCCGCAGTGACCCACCCTCGATCAACGATCGGACAGTCTCTTCGGCCCGGATTCCGGCAGCCTGCATTCACAAGGCAGATCATTTGAGGTTTTCAATGTCCCAATATTATCTCGGTATCGATGTTGCTAAAGTCAAACTTGATTGCGCGCTACGCCTGCCTAGCGGTAAGTTTCGCGCCAAAGTCATCCCCAATTCATTCGAAGGCTTTGCGACGTGGTTAACAGCCCAAAAGGCCGATTCGGCTATTTATTTGGCTTGACTTGGATAACAGTATCTACGCGGGCTGGAACGATTGTATAGGCTTGGAACAGTTTGTTATAAAACTTTGTTAAATTTAAGTCGTGCCGATCGGACCGGTCGAGGATGGTTGAGTTTGGCCGGATTTTACGCGGCCGAACTAGCGTGACATAATGAGGCTCACTATTGAAGTTAGTGAATACTTGAGCGGGCGGGCAGATTCCCCCTTAAAGGCTTGGCAGTCGTCTTGTCCATCCTGCGTAAATCCGATTCGTTAATATAAACAGGATTGCATGATGCAAAACCCGATCTTGAGCAGATGTAAATGGGCGTTTGTCGTATTTTTATCGGCATTTACCCTCTTCCCCCCGGTCACCTTGGCTGGGGGAGACCCTGGACTGGAAAGCGTGAGCAATACCGAATTGATAGCGCTCGTGCAACAATTAAGCAGCCGATTCTTTGAGGGCAAAGTTGCGGTCGCCTCCCTTGAAACCGAGCTATCCGCTAAGGCGGAACTGGCGGAGAATAAAGAATCTTGGCAGATAAAAAGCGACAAATACAACGTAAGAGTGATTGCCAAGGCCAAAGCAAAAAGCGCGGAAATTAGCGAACTTTTGTTCTATCCCGTTAATATTCGGCAACTGGCGCTCAAAGATCTCACAAAAATTTTCGGCGATTCGCGGGTTTTCATGCGAAGTAAAACGACATGGGTCGAGTTTGATTCGCCTAAAACTCAAAACAATAGGCACTATACGATTGTTGCCCAACTCTACGCGCCGCCCGAGAGCGAAGTGTCGCCGGTTATCGCGCTTAAGCTCGGGTTGGAGTAGAGCCTTGCAAGCACCGCTTTGCATCGCATTGAGACTGACCAATTAACGATGGTATTTGAAAAAAGGCGTAGATTATGGGAGAGCTTCACTTTTACCCAGGACAGCAACTGCTTGCAGTCATTGAAAATGGAAAGGTCACTAAACGATTCGAGGCTTGGGGTGGGCCGGAGCACGGTGGTAGCGATCCTAACATGGCGGAAATTCCCACAACTCCTGGGACCTACATCATTCATCATACGCATTCGTACTCTACCCCATCATGGCCGATGTCGAAGATTAAGTGGGGTACTCCACTAAAAGATGTCGGACAGGTAAAGGACGACGTTTGGTATCAATTGGCAAACGGTAGCTGGGCATCGGTAAAAAAGGACATCGGCATCAGCCGATGCGGATTTAAAAAAGTATTACAAGGCGCTATATAACATCGATAAAGTGCCCGATAAATGGGTGTTTAACGACTTTGGCCCCGTCGCGGTCAGATATTTCAAGGATTTAAACGGCAATAAGAAGATGGATGGCGGAGAAGTCCTTTCTGGTGAGATGATCCATACGACTCCGGATAACGAAGCGCAATTTGCAAACGGCGATCCAGTGGTTTTGGTTCCTTCGCATGGCTGTATCCATATCCGGCCGCAGGATAGGAATGTTATGGAGGGCATGGGTTTGTTTAAGAACGGAATAGTGTTTAAGGTCCATTCCTACAAAGAATTATTGAAATAAGGTCTTATTATCGAAGATGACAATATCGGCAAAGTGCGGATGTTATCCAGCCTGCCTGGCGGCAACCCTTCCACTTTCGGTAATTTCGATACTCTGAACGACCCGTGCCGTCGGCTATTTGGCTTGTTCGGTAGCTCGCTTAGTGGATTGGGGGTAGCCGCAGACGCAGCAGCATGACAGCCTATGCGATGCCGGTAGCCGAGAGATGAGTGCCGGTGTAAAGCTTATCCCACGGCCACCTTCAATCAGGGAGGCTTTATCTGACGGTCTTAGCTTATAAGCATTAGTTTTGAGCCGGTACGATGTCTCGGATGCTCCGCCTTACCCTGCCGGCGGAGCACTCAAATTTTCCTGGTTCCCAGGCGCTGCGTGGGAGCCAAGATTTCACCACGCTGCGGCGAAAAAGCCCGCAACGCGGGCGTGCCCTGCATTCCCACGCGCCGCGTGGGAACTAGGAGTTTCTCGGTCACAGAGTCTTGAATACAACGGAAGCTGCGTTCAATGTGGCTTCGCTGTCGGCGTCGGTATGTGCTGCGGAGACAAAGCCGGCTTCAAAAGCCGACGGTGCCAGATACACACCTTTGTCCAACATGCCGTGGAAGAAGCGTTTGAACCGGTCCTGATTGCACTGCATCACTTGCGCGAAACGGCTAATCTGTTTTTCTTCGCTGAAAAACAATCCGAACATGCCGCCGACCTGATTGGTCGTGAAGGCGATGCCGGCCTGATCGGCGGCAGCTTGCAAGCCAGCCAATAGTTTTGCGGTTTTGGCTGTCAAGGCCTCGTAGAAGCCTGGCTGATTGATCAGTTCCAGGGTTTTCAAACCGGCGGCCATCGCCACCGGGCAGCCGGACAAGGTGCCGGCCTGATAAACCGGACCCAGCGGCGCCAGATATTCCATGATCTTGCGGCTGCCACCGAAGGCGCCGACCGGCAGGCCCCCGCCGATGATCTTGCCCAGCGTGGTCAAATCCGGTTTGATGCCGTATAGGCCCTGCGCGCCTTGCAAACCGACGCGGAAGCCTGTCATCACTTCGTCGAAGATCAACACGCTGCCGTACTGGTCGCAGACCTCGCGCAAGGTTTCAAGAAAGCCCGGCTCGGGCGGAATGCAGTTCATGTTGCCGGCCACCGGCTCGACAATGATGCAGGCGATCTTATCGCCCAATTCGGCGAAGGTGCTACGCACCGCATTGCTGTCGTTGTAAGTAAGGGTAATGGTGTCGGCGGCGACCGAGGCGGGTACGCCCGGCGAGCTGGGGACACCGAAAGTCAACGCGCCGGACCCGGCCTTGACCAGCAAAGAATCGGAATGGCCGTGATAACAGCCTTCGAATTTGACGATCTTATCCCGGCCAGTGTAGCCGCGCGCTAGGCGCAACGCGCTCATGGTTGCTTCGGTGCCTGAACTGACCATTCGCACCAATTCGATGGATGGCAGCATTTCGCAGACTTTTTGCGCCATCACAGTTTCGATTTCGGTCGGTGCGCCGAAGCTCAAGCCTTTTTCGGCAGTTTGTTTGACCGCTTCGATCACGTCCGGATGGGCGTGGCCCAAGATCATCGGCCCCCAGGAACCGACATAATCGATATAACGCTTGCCTTCGCTGTCGTAAACATAAGCGCCGGCTGCATGGTCGAAATACACCGGCGTGCCGCCGACGCCGCTGAAGGAACGTACCGGGGAGTTGACGCCGCCGGGGATATATTGCTTGGCTTGGGAAAATAATTCGGAAGATAGTGTCATGGGGATGATGAATTGGATAAATCGGGTAGGTTGGGTTACCGCTCGATAGAAGGTAACCCAACACGTCGGCCTTGAATGTCAGGTTGTGCTTTATCTAGCCAACCCAACCTACATTGTTATTGTGGTTTGCCGAATAAATGCGGTCCTTTCGGTTGCGGTTTGTTTTGCAAACAAAAATAGGCGGCAGCATCGAATTTTATCTGTAGAGTATGGGTATCTTCATGATCCTCCAGATATTTCTCGGCATCGATTTCCGACAGATCTTTCATGATATGTTCAGCAATACAGTCGCAGCTTTCTTGAAAGCGTTTTTCGTCGACATCTTTATTATTCGAATTTTTCAGTTCCCGGGCGACACATTTAGCGGAAAATTCTTTTTCGAATTGGCGTTTCTCGGGTTCGGTGGCTTCGCCACTATCGACCCGATGCACCACTTTGGTTTTAGCGGTTCCGGCACTGGTTTTGGGTGCTTCCGCTTCGTCGCTGGAGCAACCGCTGCTGACAATAGCCAGAGATGAAATAATCAACATCGCCAGGAAATTAGGCATTTTTCTAGTTTTCATAAAGTGTCGTAAGTTTTAGTTGAGTAAATTCTGAAGCAAGGGCGCCAGGGTTTGTTGTTGTTGGCTTTGCAGTAGACGGTTAGCGATGATGACGCTTTTCAGTTGATGCAAGGCTGTCGCGAAATCGTCGTTGACGATCAAATAATCGAACTCGGGATAATGACTCATCTCGGTAACGGCATCGCTCATGCGTCTGGCGATCACCTCGGCATCGTCCTGTCCCCGGTTTTGCAGGCGCTGCCGCAATACTTCGACCGACGGCGGCAGGATGAAGATCGACAAACTCTCCGGCAACATGCGTCTGACTTGTTGAGCGCCTTGCCAATCGATTTCCAAAATCACATCCAGACCTTGCGCCAGATTGTCTTCCACGGTTTGTTGAGCCGTACCGTAGAAATTGTCGAAAACCTGAGCGTGTTCCAGAAACGCTTGATGTTCGATCATAGTTTTAAAGTCGTCGGCCGAAACAAAAAAATAATCGACGCCGTCCTGCTCGCCGCTGCGCATCGCACGAGTGGTATGGGATACCGACACCGCCAAGCCGTCCAGCTCGGCGGTCAGCCTTTTGACCAGACTGGTTTTACCGGCCCCGGACGGCGCGGAAATAATATAAAGTTTGCCCGTAATCATCTGTGTTTATAAGGGTAATCCATGCGGCCGTCATTCTTTTCTGTTCACGGCCAAGAGTCAAGCCCTAAGCGGCCACTGTGGTATCATGCAAGGCCTTTCTAAGCCCCCTTCTTGAATGCCG